>NZ_CP023747.1:3546875-4245000 GCF_008704995.1 Streptomyces nodosus | reverse complement strand
GGCCCCCGAGCTAATCGGGGCTGCGTCCTCACAAAAGCTCGAACGCGGATTCCTCTTTCCGGCAATGGACATACCGATACGCACGACGATGTCTCGCCGATTACCGGTTTGTTCTTGCTGGAGTGGCTGCCCGGGGCCGACCGTAGTCGGTGCTCACGTCGGGCAACTCGGAGAACACTACGGATCGGGTAGGGGGGTGTCAACTTCGTCTGTCCCTCCCCACGCCGGCCCCGGAGGCGTACGCTGTCCTCCATGACTTCGCGTACGTGCAACCAGCAGTGGCGGGCCGCCTGACGGCGGCCGGACTCACGTATGCGCTCTACGGCCGCCGCCTCGGCGGCCGTTCTCGTATCTCCCTCCAGGAGGGGCGGCCGACCGGATGCGGCGGCCCCGACCAGGAGGTAAGAGATGACACGGGTCTTCAGCGGGATCAAGCCGACCGGGCACCTGACGCTGGGGAACTATCTGGGGGCCATGCGGCGGTGGGCCCAGGTCGACCAGCACCAGTCCGACGCGCTCTTCTGCGTCGTCGATCTGCACGCCCTGACCGTGGACCACGATCCGGCGCGGGTGTTCCGGCTCAGCCGGCAGACCGCGACGCTGCTGCTGGCCTCGGGGCTCGATCCGGAGCTGTGCACCGTGTTCGTGCAGAGCCATGTGGACGAGCACGCCCGGCTGTCGTATCTGCTCGAGTGTGTGGCCACGGACGGCGAGATGCGCAGGATGATCCAGTACAAGGAGAAGGCGCCGCGCGAGCGGGAGCGGGGCGGCAGCGTACGGCTGTCCTTGCTGACGTATCCCGTGCTGATGGCGGCGGACATCCTGGCCTACGGGACGGACGAGGTTCCTGTGGGGGAGGACCAGACCCAGCATGTGGAGCTGACCCGGGATCTGGCAGTGCGGTTCAACCAGCGGTACGGGCACACGTTCGTGGTGCCCCGGGCGACCCCTCCGAAGGTCGCGGCCCGGATCATGAACCTCCAGGACCCCACGTCCAAGATGGGGAAGTCGGACGACTCGGGGCCGGGCATCGTCTATCTGCTCGACGAACCCGATGTGGTGCGTAAGAAGATCATGCGCGCCGTGACCGACAGCGGATCCGATGTGGTGTACGACCCCGAGGGGCGGCCCGGGGTGGCGAACCTGCTGGAGATCCTGGCCGCCTGCCAGGACGTGACCCCGCAGGAGCTGAGCGGTGCGTACGACACCTATGGCGCCCTGAAGAAGGACACCGCGGAGGCCGTGGTCGAAGTGCTGCGTCCGCTGCAGGAGCGGCACCGGGCGCTGTGCGCGGATCCCGGCCATGTGGACGGGGTGCTGAGGACCGGGGCGGAACGGGCGAGAGGGATGGCCAGGCCGCGAGTGGACGCGGCGTACCGGGCGATCGGTCTGCCGCCCGCCCTCTGAAGAGTGCGTCCCCGTGCCCGCGGCCGGTTCCGCACGGCAGCGGGCACGGGGACGGGCCGGCCGTCAGTTGTTGCCGGAGGCCAGCTCGCGGCTGCGGTCCCGGGCGGCCTCCAGCGCCGCGATGAGCGCGGCACGCACCCCGTGGTTCTCCAGCTCACGGATCGCGTTGATCGTCGTACCGGCGGGCGAGCTGACGTTCTCGCGGAGCTTCACCGGGTGCTCGCCGCTGTCCCGGAGCATCACCGCCGCCCCGATCGCGGACTGGACGATCAGCTCATGCGCCTTGTCGCGGGGCAGACCGAGCAGGATCCCGGCGTCGGTCATGGCCTCGACCAGATAGAAGAAGTACGCGGGCCCCGAGCCCGACAGGGCGGTGCAGGCGTCCTGCTGCGACTCGGGGACGCGGAGCGTCTTGCCGACCGCGCCGAAGATCTCCTCCGCGTGGGAGAGATGGGCCTCGGTGGCGTGGCTGCCCGGGGAGATGACGGACATGGCCTGGTCGACGAGGGCGGGGGTGTTCGTCATCACCCGGACGACCGGGGTGCCGGCGGCGAGGCGGGCCTCGAAGAAGGAGGTGGGGATGCCGGCGGCACCGCTGATGACCAGGCGGTCGGCGGGAATGTGCGGGGCGAGTTCGTCGAGGAGCACACCCATGTCCTGGGGCTTGACCGTGAGGATCAGGGTGTCGGCGGTCTTCGCCGCCTCGGCGTTGGTGACCGGGGTGACGCCATGGCGGGCGCGGAGTTCCTCGGCCCGCTCCCGGCGGCGGGCGGTGACCAGGAGGTCGGCGGGGGCCCAGCCGGCTCGGATCATTCCGCTGAGCAGGGCTTCGCCGATCTTTCCGGTGCCGAGGACTGCGACTTTCTGGCTCATGGTGCGAGTGTCCTCCGAGGGGTTGCGTCGTCCGGTTTCATCCTCGCACCGGGATCATCGGCCCGGCTGGTGTGTCCGGTGGGCGGAACGCGGAGGTGCCGGAACACCGAGACCGAAAGGGGGGACTGCACCGGCCCGTGCACAGGCCGGTGGCCGCCCTCCCCGGCACCCCGGCGTGGTCATCACACGGTCCGCCGCCGCAGCGTCGCCGCCCCGAGGCCGAGGACGAGCAGGGCGCAGCCCGCCACCACCAGGACGTCCCTCACGAACGCCGAGGTCGCCTCCGCGTGATGGATGACCTGGTCCATGCCGTCCACCGCATAGGACATCGGCAGTACATCGGAAAGGGCCTCCAGCACCGGGTGCATGGCGGAGCGCGGGGTGAACAGTCCGCAGAGCAGCAGCTGCGGGAAGATCACCGCGGGCATGAACTGGACCGCCTGGAACTCCGAGGCCGCGAAGGCGGACACGAACAGGCCGAGGGCCGTCCCGAGCAGGGCGTCCAGAAGGGCCACCAGAAGCAGGAGCCAGGGCGAGCCCAGTACGTTCAGCCCCAGGAACCAGACCGCGAGTCCGGTGGCCAGGGCCGACTGGACGATCGCCAGGGCGCCGAAGGCGAGGGCGTATCCCGCGATCAGATCGGCCTTGCCGAGGGGCATCGAGAGAAGACGTTCCAGGGTGCCGGAGGTGCGTTCGCGCAGGGTGGCGATCGAGGTCACCAGGAACATCGTGATCAGCGGGAAGATCCCCAGCAGCGAGGCCCCGATCACGTCGAAGACCTGCGGGCTGCCGTCGAAGACATAGCGCAGCAGAAGCAGCATCACGCAGGGGACGGCGATCAGCAGGGCGATGGTGCGCGGGTCGTGGCGCAGCTGGCGCAGCACGCGGGCGGCCGTCGCCGTCGTACGGGACAGGGTGAGGGCACGTGCTCCGGCGGGCGGGGTCGTCGTGGTCATCGGACCGTCTCCTTCGGGGCCGCTTCCGGTGCGGCGGTGTTCCGCGCCGCCTCGTCCACCAGGTGCAGAAACGCTTCCTCGACCGTCGCGGTGCCGGTACGGGTGCGCAGGGCGTCCGGGGTTTCGTCGGCGAGGATCTCGCCCTGGCGCATCAGCAGGAGGCGGTGGCAGCGCTCGGCCTCGTCCATGACATGGGACGAGACGAGTAGCGCGGTGCCGCGGTCGGCCGCGATGCCGTGGAAGAGGCTCCAGAGGTCGCGGCGCAGCACGGGGTCCAGGCCGACCGTGGGTTCGTCCAGGACCAGGAGTTCCGGGTCCCCCAGGAGGGCGACCGCGAGGGAGACCCGGTTGGACTGCCCTCCGGAGAGGGTGCCGGCCACGGCGTCGGCGTGCGAGGTGAGGTCGACGTCGGCGATGGCCCGGGTGACCTCGGCATGGCGGCGGTCGGCGGCGGAGTCTCCCGCCCGTGAGCGGAGCCGGGAGCGGACGGAGCCGGGGTGAAGGATCGCGGCGAAGTATTCGAGGTTCTGGCGGACCGTGAGGTCGGCGTAGACGGAGGGGGCCTGGGTGACATAGCCGACCCGGGAGCGCAGTGCGGCGTGGCCGGCGGGGAGGCCGAGGACCTCCAGGGTGCCGGTGACCTTGGCCTGGGTGCCGACGATCGCGCGCAGCAGGGTCGACTTGCCGCATCCGGAGGGGCCGAGCAGACCGGTGATCCGGCCCCGGGGGACGGTGAAGCCGAGCCCGCGCAGCACCGTGCGGGTGCCGCGTACGACGGTGAGGTGCTCGGCGTGGACGGCCGGGGCGGGCCGGGGATCGGAGGGGTGGTCGGGCGGGGCGGGCGGGGTCTGACCGCTAATATTCATCACGTGATGAATATGCGCGCGCGGCGGGCCCCGCGTCAAGCCGCTGGGGACCCGCCGTCGTCCTGGGCGCTCACGGTCGTGTGGCCACGATCAGCAGGACGTCGTAGACCTCCTCGACGAGTCCGTCCGGGAAGGTGTCGAGGAGGTGCGCCCGTTCCTCGGCGAGGAAGGCGTTCGCCCCCTCCGGGCCGAGCACGAGGAAGATCGAGTGGCTGCCGATATTGGCGAGATGGGTGTCGACGGGGACCGTGCGGCTCCAGCGGATCACGCGATGGGTGTGGACCGGGATCTCGGGGGCGCCCTGGAAGGCGGCTTCGACACGGGTGCCGCCGGCACCGCTCTTGGAGGCGTCTTCAGCGCCGAAGTACCGCTTGACGCGGTCCGCCTGGGCGGCGATCCACGGGACGTCGTGCGCGTCGGTGTTCCACCACAGCGCGAGGGAGCCGCCCGGCCGCAGCACCCGCAGGGCCTCCGGGACCGAGCGGGCGGCGTCGGTCCAGTGCCAGGACTGGGCGTAGGTGACGAAGTCGGCGGAGGAGGCGGCGAGCGGGAGGGCGTTGCCGTCGCCGCGCAGCAGGGGGACGTCGGGCAGGCCGCGACGGAACTGGGCCGCCATGCCGTCGCCCGGCTCCACGGCGACCATCTCCGCGCCGCGGGCGCGCAGCAGGGCGGTGGCGATACCGGTGCCGGCCCCGACATCGACGACCCGGGCCCCGGCGAGGGGGCGGCCGGCGAGCTCCTCGACGGTGTCGAAGAGGGCGGGTGGATAGGAGGGGCGGTTCGCGGCGTACTGGGCCGCGGCACCGTCGAAGGAACGGGCCCGGGCGGAGGAGGAGAGGGCGCTCATACGCCCATGGTGGCCCCGGGCCACGGGGACGGCGAGGCCCCGAGGACGGTCCGCGGCACCCGTCGGCGCCCCTCGGCCCCCGCCCTCCTGCGCGTGGGGCAGCCCCGAGCCGAGGGCCCGCTCGGGCCCGTCGGCAGCACAGGGAGCAGGGGGCACCCGCGCCCTGGCCGTGCGCTCTCTCCCCCATCGGCCCTCGACCCCGGCGGCCCGGCCTTACGTGCCTCCGACCTCACGTGCCCCCGGCCCCGGACCTCTCGGGGCCGGGGGCACGGGGTCAGGCGCCGACGGAGCGCCGGGGGCCGGGAGGCGCCGACGGGACGCTCGGGGCTCCGGGAGCCGATGAAGCGCTCGGATCAGCCGCGGCGTCGGGGTTTGCGGGACGGGTTGCCCGTGCGTCGGGAGGTGCGCTTCTCATGGGTCGCGCGGGCCTTCTCGTACTCCTCGCGCAGGAGTCTCTCGCCCGGGGCCTCGACCAGTGAGCGGAAGAAGTACGCGAGCAGGGACCCGACGAAGCCGATCGCCAGCAGTCCGCGGAGGGAGGACTGGCGTTCGGGGTCGGGCCGCTTGGTGAAGGCCTCCCAGGTGTGGCCGAACGCCAGCGCGCTGCACACCGCGAACATCACCACCACGATCAGGGTCACCGCGCCGCCCACCTCGGCGATCTCCAGACCCTGGTAGGCGAAGCGCAGCACCAGACAGGAGACGGCGGCGGCGAGGAGCGAGCCGACGGGCACCACGACCCGGCGGAGCCGGTAGTTGCCGTCGTGCTCCACCCAGGTCGTCCCGAAGAAACGCAGGGGCTCGGGGCGGGGGCCCTTGGGGGTGTCCGAAGTGCGGTTCTCGTCGCTCACGCGTCGATTATCGCTCCGGACACCGCCGGGCCCCCACCGCCGTGGGGGAGGGCGTCAGGCGCAGCGCGGAGCGATATAGCCGTCGCTTCCGGTGTAGACGTAGGTGTCCGAGACGAACTGACCGTTGTCGATGTTGTCCCAGATGTTCGAGGTGCCGTAATAGCCCGACACCGTCGTCCCGGACGCCTGGCAGAAGACCGGCACCTGGGCGCCCTCGGGCAGGACCTTGACGATGCTGTAGCTGGTGCCGGGACCACTGCGGACATTGAGCCGGACGTCCGGCGCGACCGAGTAATAGCGCAGCGTGGCGGTCGCACTGGCGGTCGTGGACCCGCCCAGGACCATCAGGCAGGCTCCGGCGGCGGCGCCCGCGGCCAGGGCGGACCTGCGTCTCAGGGAACTCATGGAAGCCCTCTTTCCGTGGTGTTCAGGCGCAGCGGGAGGCGACATAGCCGTCGCTGCCGGTGTACACATACGCGTCGGAGACGTACTGGCCGTTGCCGATGTTGTCCCAGATGTTCGAGGTGCCGTAGTAACCCGACACCGTCGTCCCGGGCTGCTGACAGAGGATCGGCACCTGGGCGCCCTCGGCCAGCACACGGACGATGGGGTACCCGGTGCCGGGCCCGCCGCGGACGTTGAGACGGGCGCCCGGCGCCACGGAGTAGTACCGCGTGGCCGCCACCGCGGCCTGGGGCGCGACGGTCGGTTCCTCGTCGCCGGTCGTTTCTTCGGCGCGGTCGACAGACATGGAAAATCTCCCCCCGGTGAACCCCATGGACGTCATGGGGCCCCGTTGATTCCCTTGGATCACATCGCGAAACATCTGTGCGTGACTTGAAGACGCATCCGTGGGCCGACCCGGTGCGTTCGAGTCATCGAATAGGCTCAATGCATCGCGCACGCGGAGGAAAAGCACAGGGGTGGTCCATGACACCACGGCACAACACCGGAGCGGGCGCGGAAGCCGAACTTCCCGAGTACGCCGGCCACTACCGTCTGGAGTCCTGCCTCGGGTCCGGGGGCATGGGCGTGGTGCACCTGGCACGGAGCACCTCGGGGATGAGACTCGCGGTCAAGGTCGTCCACGCCGAGTTCGCCAAGGATCCCGAGTTCCGGGGCCGTTTCCGCCAGGAGGTGGCGGCGGCCCGGAGGGTCAGCGGCGCCTTCACCGCCTCCGTCGTCGACGCCGACCCGGAGGCCGAACGGCCCTGGATGGCCACGCTGTTCATTCCCGGGCCCACGCTGTCCGAGCATGTGAAGCAGAACGGGCCCTTGACGCCGGGCCAGTTGCGCCGGCTGATGGCGGGGCTGGCCGAGGCGCTGAACGACATCCATCGGGTGGGCGTCGTGCACCGGGACCTCAAGCCGAGCAATGTGCTCCTCGCGGAGGACGGGCCGAAGGTCATCGACTTCGGCATCTCCCGGCCGAAGGACAGCGAACTGCGCACGGAGACCGGCAAGCTGATCGGGACTCCGCCCTTCATGGCGCCCGAGCAGTTCCAGCGGCCCAGGGAGGTCGGGCCCGCGGCCGATGTCTTCGCCCTCGGGGCCGTACTGGTGCACGCGGCCACCGGACGTGGGCCGTTCGACTCCGACAGCCCCTATGTCGTGGCCTATCAGGTGGTGCACGACGAGCCCGATCTGGCCGGTGTGCCGGAGAACCTGGCGCCGCTCGTTCTGCGTTGTCTGGCCAAGGAGCCCACGGACCGGCCCACACCCGACGAGTTGATGCGGGAACTGCGCTCGGTCGCGGCCTCCTACGACACCCGGGCGTTCATACCGCAGCAGCGGGACGGTGACAGGCCGGACGCACCGGACGCACCGCAGCCCGGTCCGGGCACGGACAAGGCCGGTCGGTCCGATCTGGCGCAGCGCCCGCCCGGAAGGCGCTCCCGCAAGCGGACGGTCCTGGCCGCCGGGGCGCTCGGGCTCATGGTCGGCACCCTGGCCTCGGTCGTCCTGCTCACGGAGGAGGGCTCCGCGCCCGTGAGCACCCCGTCCCGGACCCGCCGGGCCGAGTTCGAGGGATGGGAGACGAAGCCGGTACCCAAGAAGCCGGCCGCGCCCCAGTGCTCCGACGACGCCGGCACATTGTTCTGCACGCAGTCCGGCGTGGTCCTCGCCCTCGACCCGTCGGACGGCACGGTGCTGTGGCAACGGTCCGTCACCGGAGCGGGCAGGCTGGCGCCGGTCCTCTCGGGCGGTCTGGTGCACGTCGCCGCGGCGGAGGGGCATCTGGAGGCGCTCGCCCCCTCTTCGGGCCGGACCCTCTGGCGGCGGAACGTTGCTGCACAGGGCGGATGGAGATTCGCGGGGGGCTCGCTCCTGCTCACCCGTGCCGACGGAACGGTCACCGGTGTGGACAGCACCACGGGCGAAACCCTGTGGAGCAAACAGATCCCGGGGTACTCCCTGCCGTCCCTCGCCTCGTTCACCGGCGACCCGCTGGCCTATGCGACAAGCACCTCGGGCGACGGCACGAACACACGGATCACCGCCGTGGATCCCCTCACCGGCGACATCGGCTGGGAGGCAGAGCTGACGGGGACACTCGTTCCCGTGGGCACCGAGGACGGCTCCGTCTTCCTCCTCGACCTCGACACCGTCAACGGGGACGCGCGCGCGGTCGTCCGGTACACCCCGGGGTCCGGGACGGTGCGCCGGGTGGCGCTGCCCGTCCCGCGTCTGGCCGCTCAGGCCGGGGTGCGGAAAGGTGTCGTCCATCTGCTGGCAGCCGGCGGTGCGCTGGAAGCCGTCGACATGAACACGGGCAAACGGCTGTGGCACGTCGAAACTGCCGTGAGCAGCGGATCGGTGCCGGTCTCCGACGGCCGGTATGTGTATGTCGTCGCCGCGGACGGACGGCTGCTCGCCTTGGACGCCCGTACGGGCCGGCTCCTCGGTCAGACGCGGTCACGGCTCGGGGCCGCTTCGGACCGGGTCACGTACGACCTGGCGGCGCCTCTGCTCGTCGACGGCCATGTCTACGGAACCGCCCCCGACGGCACCGTCTTCGCCGTGGACGGGAGCGACCCCGCGGCCTGGTGAGACGGCGCAGGGCCGCCCCCGGGAGGAGCGGCCCTGCCGAGTTCCGGGACTCAGCCCAGTTTCGAGATGTCGCGCACGGCGCCCCGGTCGGCGCTGGTGGCCATCGCGGCGTAGGCCCGCAGCGCCGCCGACACCTTGCGGTCGCGGTTCTTCGGGGCGTGCACGCCGCCCAGGGCCTGCTCGCGGCGGGACAGCTCCGCGTCGTCGACGAGCAGTTCGATGGAGCGGTTCGGAATGTCGATGCGGATGCGGTCGCCGTCCTCGACGAGCGCGATCGTGCCGCCCGAGGCCGCCTCCGGGGAGGCGTGGCCGATGGACAGGCCCGAGGTGCCGCCGGAGAAGCGGCCGTCGGTGATCAGCGCGCAGGACTTCCCGAGGCCCCGGCCCTTGAGGAACGAGGTCGGATAGAGCATCTCCTGCATGCCGGGGCCGCCCTTGGGGCCCTCGTAGCGGATGACGACCACGTCCCCGTCCTTGACCTGCTTGGCGAGGATCTTCTCGACGGCCTCCTCCTGCGACTCGCAGACGACCGCGGGACCCTCGAAGGTCCAGATCGACTCGTCGACACCCGCCGTCTTCACCACACAGCCGTCGACGGCGAGATTGCCCCTGAGGACCGCCAGGCCGCCGTCCTTCGAGTACGCGTGCTCGACCGAGCGGATACAGCCGTTCTCGGCGTCCTGGTCCAGGGCCTCCCAGCGCTCGGACTGGGAGAAGGCGTCGGCGGACCGGACACATCCCGGCGCCGCGTGCCACAGCTCGACCGCCTCCTGCGAGGGGGAGCCGCCGCGGACGTCCCAGGTCTTGAGCCAGTCCGCGAGGGACGGGCTGTGGACCGCGTGCACCTCCTCGTTGAGCAGGCCCCCACGGTGCAGTTCGCCGAGGAGGGCGGGGATGCCGCCGGCCCGGTGCACGTCCTCCATGTAGTAGGTGCGGTCCTTGGCGACGTTCGGGGCCACCTTCGCCAGACAGGGGACCCGGCGCGACACCCGGTCGATCTCCTCGAGGCCGAAGGGGACGCCCGCCTCCTGGGCCGCCGCCAGCAGATGCAGGATCGTGTTGGTGGAGCCGCCCATCGCGATGTCGAGGGCCATGGCGTTCTCGAAGGCCGGGAAGGTGGCGATGGTGCGGGGCAGGACCGTGTCGTCGTCCTGCTCGTAGTAACGGCGGGTCAGGTCCATCACCGTGCGGGCCGCGTCCTCGTACAGCGCGCGGCGGGCCGTGTGGGTGGCCAGGACCGAGCCGTTGCCGGGAAGGGAGAGTCCGATCGCCTCGGTCAGGCAGTTCATCGAGTTGGCCGTGAACATGCCCGAACAGGAGCCGCAGGTCGGACAGGCGTTCTCCTCGATCCGGAGGATGTCCTCGTCGGAGATCTTGTCGTTGGCGGCGTCGGCGATCGCGTCGATCAGGTCGAGCGTGCGGACCGTGCCGTCGACCAGGGTGGCCCGCCCGGCCTCCATGGGACCGCCGGAGACGAAGACCGTCGGGATGTTCAGGCGGAGCGCCGCCATCAGCATGCCCGGAGTGATCTTGTCGCAGTTGGAGATGCAGACCAGGGCGTCGGCGCAGTGGGCCTCGACCATGTACTCCACGCTGTCCGCGATCAGATCGCGGGAGGGCAGGGAGTACAGCATGCCGCCGTGCCCCATGGCGATGCCGTCGTCCACCGCGATCGTGTTGAACTCGCGCGGGATGCCCCCCGCCTCCGTGATCGCCTCGCTGACGATCCGGCCGACCGGCTGGAGGTGGGTGTGGCCCGGGACGAACTCCGTGAAGGAGTTGGCGACCGCGATGATCGGCTTCCGGCCGATGTCCGCACCGGGTACACCGGAGGCACGCATCAGGGCGCGGGCGCCCGCCATGTTGCGGCCGTGGGTGACTGTGCGGGACCTCAGCTCGGGCATCGTCGCTCGCTCCTTCGGAGAGTTGTGACTCACGTCGAGCGTACGCCGGTGCTCCAAGGGACGGACGCAGGTGTCCGCGATACGGGACGGGTGTTTCAGGGGCGCGTCAGATGTCCCTGCACCACCGGTGCCAGCCGCGCCACCAGTTCCTCCAGGTCCGCCGACGCGATCGGCTCTACCTTGATCACATGGCGCAGCAGGGCGACCCCCACCATCTGCGCGGCGGCCAGCTCGGCCCGCAGCTCCGCGTCCGGGAGGTCCAGCTGCCCGGAGATGCGGCGCAGCAGCTGGGTGGCGATCAGCCTGCGGAAGACGGCGGCCGCGGTCTCGTTGTTGACGGCGGACCGGAGGATCGCCAGCAGCGGCGTACGGGTCGTGGGGTTCTCCCAGACGCCGAGGAAGAAGCGGGCCAGGCGCTCGCCGACCCCCTCACGGGGGCCCTGGGCGATCGTCTCCGGGGCGTTCAGGGCGGGGGCGAAGACGATCTCGATCGCGGACTCGAAGACCTGTTCCTTGGTGCCGAAGTAGTGGTGCACCAGGGCGGAGTCCACCCCGGCGGCCTTGGCGATGCCGCGCACGGAGGTCTTCTCGTAGCCGCGCTCGGAGAACTCCTCGCGGGCCGCCTCCAGGATGCGGTCGCGGGTGGCGGGGGCCGCCGCCGTCTCCGTACGGCTGGGCCGTCCCCTGCCGCGGCGGACGGGGCCCGTTCCGGCCGGGCCGGTCACCGGCACGCCACCTCGCTCATCCGCGGGAGACCTGGACGGCGGACCCGAGGTGCAGGCGCGCGAAGGCGAGGGCCTCGGCGAGGTCGGCCTCGCGCTCGGCTCCGGACATGGCCCGGCGGGTGTTCACCTCGATGACGACATACCCGTCGAAACCGGTGAGCGCCAGCCGCTCCAGGACCTCGGCGCAGGGCTGGACGCCACGGCCGGGCACGAGATGCTCGTCCTTGTTGGAGCCGTTGCCGTCGGCGAGGTGGACATGGCCGAGGCGGCCGCCCATGCGGTCCAGCATCCCCAGGGCGTCGGAGCGGGCCGTCGCGGTGTGGCTGAGGTCGATCGTGAAGTGACGGTAGTCGTCCTGGGTGACGTCCCAGCCGGGGGCGTAGGCGAGCATCTCGCGGTCCCGGTAGCGCCAGGGGTACATGTTCTCGACGGCGAATCGCACATCCGTCTCGTCCGCCATGCGCCAGACGCCCTCGACGAAGTCCCGGGCGTACTGCCGCTGCCAGCGGAAGGGCGGGTGGACCACGACGGTCCCGGCACCGAGCCGCTCGGCGGCCCTGCGGGCGCGCTGGAGCTTGGTCCAGGGGTCGCTGGACCAGACCCGCTGGGTGATCAGCAGACAGGGGGCGTGG
The DNA here is from genome assembly GCF_008704995.1 of Streptomyces nodosus. NCBI lineage: Bacteria > Bacillati > Actinomycetota > Actinomycetes > Kitasatosporales > Streptomycetaceae > Streptomyces > Streptomyces nodosus. The sequence continues at coordinate 4,232,888 of NZ_CP023747.1, read as the reverse complement.
ACGGCGAGAACAGGAATCCGGTGATGGTCGCTGAGCCGGCGCAGCGCATCGATGTCCTGGCTGACCGGGTCGGTCCAGACCATGACCTCGACCCCGTCGTACCCGAGGCGCGCGGCGATCTCGAAGGCCGTCGCCGTCGACTCCGGATAGACGGAGGCCGTCGACAGGGCGACCTTCGCATCCGGGACGCGCACCGCTGGTTCTGCCACGAGGGACAGGGTACGGGGAGCCACCGGGACATGGAGCCCGCCCACCGGGACTGTGGGAAGGTGCACAGCCGGCCACGGACCGGCCGGGGACCACCGCCGCCCCGGCCACCCGGGGCTCCGGCAGCGCCCGGACGACGCCGGGGCCCAGGCGACGGCCGGAACAGCCCCTCGACTCCCCGACCGCTCCGGGCTCCGGGCTCCGGCAGCAGCTCGACGGCAACGGCGACAAGGGGACGGCGGGCACGGCCCCCTCGGTCCCCGACCGACGAGTCGCACCGGCCCCCGGCCCGGGCACTCGGAACTCCGGCAAACGGCCCGACGACGCGAGGGGGGCGCCCGGCCCAGCCCTCACGGCTCCCGAGCCGAGGATTCACATCGGCCCCCGGCCCAGCCGCTCAGGACTCCGGCAGCAGGCTCGACGGCAACGGCCGGAACGGCCCCCTCGGCTCCCTGACTGAGGAGTCGGGTTGGCCGGAACGATCCACCTCGCTCCCTGGCCGACGAGCCACATCGGCCCCGGCCACTCGGGGCTCCGGGACGGCCCGACCGCTACGACGGCGCCAGGGACAAGGGGACGGCCGGAACAGTCCCCCTCGGCCCCCGGCCGAGGAATCCCCTGGGCCCCGGCCGAGGCCGCTACGCCGTCACCGGTGCGGTGGGGTGCGGAACCTGTGCCGTCTCCATGTGGTCGAGCCTGCGCAGGATCACTCCCTCCCGCAGCGCCCAGGGGCAGATCTCCAGCCGTTCGATCCCGAAGAGATCCATCACGCCCTCCGCCACCAGCGCCCCGGCCAGCAGCTGGCCCGCGCGTCCCTCGGAGACCCCCGGGAGGGCGGCGCGCTCGGCGGCCGGCATCCCGGCGAGCCGCGCCACCCACGCCTCCAGGGACTCCCGCTTCAGATCGCGCTGCACATACAGGCCCTCGGTGGAGCGCGCCGCCCCGGCGAGACGGGCCAGCTGCTTGAACGTCTTGGAGGTGGCGACCACATGGTCCGGGGTCCCCAGCCGGCTGAACTCGCCGACGGTCCGTGCGATCTGTGCCCGCACATGGCGGCGCAGCGCCCTCACATCGGCCGGGTCCGGCGGGTCCCCGGGCAGCCAGCCCGCGGTGAGCCGGCCCGCACCCAGCGGCAGCGACACCGCGGCGTCGGGTTCCTCGTCGATGCCGTAAGCGATCTCCAGCGAGCCGCCGCCTATGTCGACGCAGAGCAGCTTCCCCGCCGACCAGCCGAACCAGCGGCGGGCCGCGAGGAAGGTGAGGCGCGCCTCCTCCTCGCCGGTCAGCACCTGAAGTTCGACCCCGGTGGCCTCCTTGACCCGGGCCAGCACCTCGTCCGCGTTGCTCGCCTCGCGCACCGCGGAGGTGGCGAAGGGCAGCAGGTCCTCGACGCCCTTGTCCTCGGCGGCCTGGAGGGCGTCCCGGACCACGGCTATGAGTCTGTCGACGCCCTCGGGGCCGATCGCCTCGCTGCCGTCGAGGAGCTGGGCGAGCCGCAGCTCCGCCTTGTGCGAGTGCGCGGGCAGCGGCCGTGCACCGGGGTGTGCGTCCACCACCAGCAGATGCACCGTGTTCGAACCCACGTCGAGGACACCGAGTCTCATGGACGGAAACGCTACTGCCCGTGGCAAGGTGCTCCGTCCCGGACGGGTGCCGCGCCACTTACCCTGGACGCGTGCCAAAGACGAAAAAGGCGAAGAACGACCCGTCCCCGACGGTTTCGAGCCCGTCCCCGACGGGTTCGAGGGATTCTTCGCAGGCGAAGGCATCCCCCTCCGGGAAGGCCCGGAAGGCATCGAGGAAGGCCGCGAAGGTGAGCGACGAGCAGGGGCTGGACTTCGCGCGCGCATGGGTGGAGTTCCCTGATCCGGCCGACGACGAGCAGGTCTTCCGGTGCGACCTGACTTGGCTGACCTCGCGCTGGACCTGCATCTTCGGCAGCGGCTGCCAGGGCATCCAGGCGGGCCGCGCGGACGACGGGTGCTGCACGCTGGGGGCGCACTTCTCGGACGAGGACGACGAGAAGCGGGTGGCCGGGCAGGTGGCACGGCTGACACCGGACATCTGGCAGAACCATGACGTGGGCCGGGAGAGCGGCTGGGTCGCGGAGGACGACGAGGGTTCCCGGCAGACCCGCCCGTACCAGGGCTCGTGCATCTTCCAGAACCGGCCCGGCTTCCCCGGCGGTGCCGGCTGCTCGCTGCACATCCTGGCGCTGCGGGAGGACCGTGAGCCGCTGGAGACCAAACCGGACGTCTGCTGGCAGCTGCCGATCCGGCGGACGTACGAATGGATCGACCGGCCCGACGACACCCGGGTGCTCCAGGTGTCCATCGGCGAGTACGACCGTCGCGGCTGGGGGCCGGGCGGTCATGACCTGCACTGGTGGTGCACCTCGGCCACCTCGGCGCACGGCGCGGGCGAGCCGGTGTACGTCTCCTACCGGGCCGAGCTGGTGGAGCTGATGGGCAAGGCCGGGTACGACCGCCTGGTCGAGCTGTGCGAGCAGCGGCTGGCCTCGGAGCTGCCGCTGGTGGCTCCGCACCCCGCGGACCCGGCGGGCTGATTCCCCCGGCCCGGTCGGCCGGGTCAGGGCCCCGAGAACGGATCCAGGACGGCGCGGTTCAGACCGGCGCGGTCGGCGTCGTCGGCGGACGGCGGGATCCCGGGCGGAGGGTCGGAGGGGTCCGGGTCGGACGGGATCGGGCCCGTGGACGGCGGATCCGTCGGGTCCGGATCGCCGGGCGTCGGGTCCGGGGCGGTCGGCTCCGGGCTGTTCGGGGCCGTCTCGCTCGGTGCGGGGGTGGAAGGCCGGGGGCGGGAAGGCGTGGGGCGCGGGGCGGGGCTCGCCGTCCCGTAGCCGTCGATCGAGACCACCGCGCCCGCGGGGGCGACCGCCACCCGCGCATGCCAGGCGCCGGACGGTTCGCGCAGGTGGTCGACGTACACCCGGATCGTGAAGGACGCGCCCGGTTCGAGGGTGCCCGAGGCCCGGCTCAGATAGAGCCAGGAGACACCGGTGGACGCGGTCCAGGTCACCGGGGTGTGCCCGGTCGCGGTCAGGGTGATCAGGGTCGTGGTGCCGTCGGTGCGGGCCGCCACCGAGAGCTGTCCGGCCCCGGGGGCGCCCGTCCGTACGCCGACGACCTCGACGGAGACATCGGGCGTGCGGCCGTCCTTGCCGAACCGGCGGTCGGGTTTCGTACGGGCGTTGCCCGCGTTGCGGTAGCCGCCCGCCGTCTCGCCGCCGAGGGAGTCGGGTCCGTGCGACTCGCTCGCGGTGGTGCGGCCGTCAACACCCTCGCCGGTGAGCGGAGCGCCGCGGTGGGCGGCCCACAGGGCGAGCGCGGGGGCCGCGATCACCGTGGCGACGACGGTCGTGGTGACGGCACGCGCGCGCAGCCGGTCGCGCCGGGCCGCGTGGTCCTTCGGGTCCATGGGGAAGCCCCGCCGGTCGAAACGGGGGGCGTCGCCGCGGGCGCGCGAGGCGCTCGCCATCGCGGGCCGCAGGGCCGCTCTCGGCGCCTCGAGGACGGGGAGCGCGGCCGGGGTGACGCTGGTGCCGGGCCAGGTGCCCGGCACCGCGCGCTCCGCGGTGCGGCGGCAACGCGGGCAGTCGTCGACGTGCCGGACGAGCTCGCGGCGCAGGGTGGTGCTGAGGACGAGCTGGTGGGCGCCGGTGAGGCGGGCGACGCCCGGGCAGGTGGCGGCCGCGACGACGGCCAGGGCGGCCCGGGTGCGCTCGACCTCGCAGGCCGCGGAGGCGAGGAGTTCCCTGGCGGCGGCGAGGTCCAGGCCGAGCACGGCGGCGACCTCGGAGGCGGAGAGCTGGTGGCGCACGGCGAGCTCGAGCGCCTCGCGCTGCTCGGGGGTGGTGCCGGCGGCCTCCGGCCAGGCGAGCCGGGCGAGCTCCCGGCGGCGCCGCTGCCGGTCCTGCTCACCGGAGGCGATGGCCTGCGCGGCTCGCCGGTCGGCGGCGTCCTTGTGCACCCCGGGGCCCTTCTCGCGCCCCGCGGCGTGGCCGGCCTGGCGGCGGCGCCGGGCCTCGGCGAGCCGGCGCAGACAGGACCAGCGGGCGAGGGCGTACAGCCAGGCGCGGCGGTCGTCGGGGCTCTCCGGACCGCGCGAGCCGCGGCGCTCGGCGAGCGCCAGGGCGTCCCCCAGGGCGGCGATCGCCGCGTCGTGGTCGCACAGCACGGACAGGCAGTAGGTGAACAGACCGTCCAGATGGCGGTCGTAGCGCTCCGGCGGGCACTGCGCCAGGGTGCGGGTGTGCGCGCCACGAGGCACTCTGCCCCGCTTGCGCGCTTCTCCTCGCGCCGGATGTGCGCCGCTGGCGTGCGTGGAGGTGTCCGGCCTGCTGCTCATCACCCGTGCGACCGTAGGCGCCGGAAGGGGGCGCCTTCTTCTCCCTGGCGCACTTTTACTCCGTACGGGTGAAACGATCCCCCGTAAGAGGACGCACGGCCCGGGAGCAGGGGACGGCCGTGGCGGCCCCGGTCCCGGGAACGCACCGGGTGACCGTGGGCCGAGCGGGGAACGCGTGGCCGGGACGGGCACGGGTGACCGGGCTGTCGGTGGGCCCCGCTACGGTTCCGTCCATGGCTGCCCGCACGAAGACCACCAAGGACCGGCCCTCCTATCGCTGCACCGAGTGCGGCTGGCAGACGGCCAAGTGGCTCGGCCGCTGCCCCGAGTGCCAGGCCTGGGGGACGATCGAGGAGTACGGCACCCCCGCGGTGCGGACGACGGCTCCGGGCCGGGTGACCACCTCGGCCGTGCCCATCGGCCAGGTGGACGGGCGGCAGGCCACCGCACGCTCCACCGGCGTGCCCGAGCTGGACCGGGTCCTAGGCGGCGGTCTGGTGCCGGGCGCGGTCGTCCTGCTCGCCGGGGAGCCCGGTGTCGGCAAGTCCACCCTGCTGCTGGACGTCGCGGCCAAGGCGGCGAGCGACGAGCACCGCACGCTGTATGTGACGGGCGAGGAGTCGGCGAGCCAGGTCCGGATGCGCGCCGACCGCATCGGGGCCATCCACGACCACCTCTACCTCGCGGCGGAGACCGACCTCGCGGCCGTGCTGGGCCATCTGGACGCGGTGAAGCCATCACTGCTGATCATGGACTCGGTGCAGACCGTCGCCTCCCCCGAGATCGACGGCGCACCCGGCGGCATGGCCCAGGTGCGCGAGGTCGCCGGGGCGCTGATCCGAGCCTCCAAGGAGCGGGGCATGGCGACCCTGCTGGTGGGCCATGTCACCAAGGACGGCGCGATCGCGGGCCCGCGGCTGCTGGAACACCTGGTGGACGTCGTCCTGCACTTCGAGGGCGACCGGCACGCCCGGCTGCGCCTGGTGCGCGGGGTCAAGAACCGCTACGGCGCCACGGACGAGGTCGGCTGCTTCGAACTGCACGACGAGGGCATCACGGGCCTGGCCGACCCCAGCGGGCTGTTTCTGACCCGCCGCGCCGAGCCCGTCCCCGGCACCTGTCTGACGGTCACCCTGGAGGGCCGCCGCCCGCTGGTGGCGGAGGTCCAGGCGCTGACCGTCGACTCCCAGATCCCCTCCCCGCGGCGCACCACCTCCGGCCTGGAGACCTCCCGGGTCTCGATGATGCTCGCCGTCCTGGAGCAGCGCGGCCGGATCAGCGCCCTGGGCAAGCGGGACATCTACTCCGCGACCGTCGGCGGGGTGAAGCTGTCCGAACCGGCCGCCGACCTGGCGGTCGCGCTGGCGCTGGCGAGCGCGGCGAGCGACACCCCGCTGCCCAAGAACCTGGTGGCGATCGGCGAGGTGGGGCTCGCGGGCGAGGTCAGACGGGTGACCGGGGTCCAGCGCCGGCTGGCCGAGGCGCACCGTCTGGGCTTCACCCACGCACTGGTACCGGCCGATCCGGGCAAGGTTCCACCCGGTATGACGGTGCGGGAAGTGGCGGACATCGGGGACGCCCTGCGGGTCCTTCCGCGCTCCCGTCGCCGAGAGGCCCCGCGGGACGAGGAGGACCGCCGGTAGACTTTGCCCTGATCTCACCCGTCCGTACGAACCGACCGTACGACACGGGAGCGCCTGAAGACCTGCGACCGGAGGAGTGCAGTGGCAGCCAACGACCGGGCGGCAGCTCCCGGAAAGTCCGGTGGGAGCTCCGGTGCCGATGGCCTGATGCGTGCCTCCCTGAGCGCGGTGGCACCCGGCACGGCACTGCGTGACGGCCTGGAGCGGGTGCTGCGCGGCAACACCGGCGGTCTGATCGTCCTCGGCTCCGACAAGACCGTCGAGGCGATGTGCACGGGCGGTTTCGTCCTGGACGTCGAGTTCACCGCCACCCGGCTGCGGGAGCTGTGCAAGCTGGACGGCGGCATCGTGGTCTCCTCGGACCTGTCGAAGATCCTCCGGGCCGGTGTGCAGCTGGTCCCGGACCCCACGATCCCCACGGAGGAGACGGGCACCCGGCACCGCACCGCGGACCGGGTGAGCAAGCAGGTCGGTTTCCCCGTGGTCTCCGTCTCCCAGTCGATGCGGCTGATCGCGCTGTACGTGGACGGACAGCGGCGTGTCCTGGAGGACTCGGCGGCGATCCTGTCCCGCGCCAACCAGGCCCTGGCCACCCTGGAGCGCTACAAGCTCCGTCTGGACGAGGTGGCCGGCACCCTCTCCGCGCTGGAGATCGAGGACCTGGTGACGGTCCGGGACGTCTCGGCCGTGTCGCAGCGGCTGGAGATGGTGCGGCGTATCGCCACCGAGATCGCGGAGTATGTCGTCGAGTTGGGCACGGACGGCCGTCTGCTCGCCCTTCAGCTGGACGAGTTGATCGCGGGGGTGGACCCCGAGCGGGAGCTGGTGGTGCGCGACTATGTGCCCGAGCCGACCGCGAAGCGCTCCCGCACGGTCGAGGAGGCGCTGTTCGAGCTGGACGCGCTGACCCATGCCGAGCTTCTCGAAATGCCCACGGTGGCCCGTGCGTTGGGCTACACCGGTTCCCCCGAGACGCTCGACTCTGCGGTGTCCCCGCGCGGTTTCCGCCTGCTGGCGAAGGTCCCGCGGCTGCCCGGAGCCATCATCGACCGGTTGGTGGAGCACTTCGGCGGGCTCCAGAAGCTGCTGGCGGCAAGCGTGGACGACCTCCAGACGGTGGACGGCGTCGGCGAGGCCCGCGCCCGCAGCGTGCGCGAGGGGCTGTCACGCCTGGCGGAGTCCTCGATCCTCGAACGGTACGTCTAGTGCTGTGACCGGAAAGGTTTGCCGGAAAGCTCGCGGCGTCCGGTGCGGTGCATCGCAAGGCGGAGCATTACCCGCGTACTGGATGTACTCGGGTAGTGCGACAACGCGGCGAGGTGCCGTGCCGGGCGTCGCGAGCCGGTGAACCTTTCCGGTCACAGCACTAGTGCCGCGGCACCAGTGCCGAGCCGCTTTCCCGGAGCCGTCGACCGGCGCTCAGTCCTTCGACAGCACGAACGACGTCTGGGCCTTCGGGAAGCCGGGGGCCTTCGCCTCCACCAGATAGGTCCCCGCCGACGCCGAACCCGCGTGCGGCGTCGCACAGTTGGCGGCGCTGGGCTTGCGGTCCCACTTCACCGTGGACAGGGCCTGCTGATGCGCGGGCACGCGGTACAGCACACTGCCCGCACCCTTCGGGCAGTCGGCCGAGGACCAGATGGTGTCGTCGCTGCCGGTCTGAGTGATCGTCAGAACCGCGCGCTTCGGGCCGAGATCGACCTTGCAGTCCTTGCCGGAGGTGTTCTCGGCGATCAGCTCGAAGGTCGGGGTGTCCTCGGGGCCGTAGGTGTTGTGGACGCTCTTCAGCGTCAACGACACCGCCCCGGTCGAGCAGTTGGGCAGGGAGGACCCGGCACCGGGAGCCAGCCGGCCGCCCGCGGAATCGCCGCCGCCGCTGCCGTCGGCCTGGTCGGCTCCGTCGCCCGAACCGTCCGACCCGCTGTCCGAGCCGCCGTCCGCCCCATCGGATTCCCCGGCCCCCGGCGACGCCGGGGATCCGGACGAGTCCGAACCGTCACCGTCGCCCGACTCGTCGCGCCCGCCGGGGTGTTCACTGATCGCGGGCCCGGAGCCGGAAGGACCGGGAGTGATCGAAGAGGTGGGATGCTTCCCGTCGGCACCGTCCGCCGTGTTCGTCCCGCCACCGCCGCGGGTGGCGGTGACCGCCCATGCGACGAGCACCGCCAACAGGGCGACCACGGACAGGAATACGGCCCTCCGACGCCAGTAGATGGAGGAGGGAAGCGGCCCGACCGGTTTGCGCAGAGATCCCACGGCGCAAACTGTACGAGAGATCCGCCGCGGCCCCCGACCCACCCGCCGCCGGGACCCCAACTTTTCCGGATCATCATCCCGCCCGGGGCTCCCCTCATGGGACCGAAGGGCCCATACCGGACGCCCCTCGTCCGTCGGCGCACGGAACACGGCGCACGGAACTCGCGCACGGAACCCGCACACGGAACCCCGCGCGGACCTGACGGCACGACGGCCGACGCCCCTGGACACCGCCCCCTGGACACCCCCGGCCCGACCCCGAACAACCGTGCCCATCCGCCCGGCCCGGGACACGCCCCCACCCGCATGTCCCGTCCGGCCCCCGGAGGGAACCCCCACCGACACAACCACCCCGACCCGGGCCGGTGCCCCGCCCCGCCACCCCTCACGTGGCAGGATCGAACCCGTCATGACTGCACCCACCACGCCCAACGCCGCCCCCGCCCAGACCGACGACACCACCGACGCCCCCACCGGCCGCGCCCCCGGCAGGGCACTGCACGGCCCGGTCATCGCCTGGTTCGACGAGCACGCCCGCGACCTTCCGTGGCGGCGCCCGGAGGCCGGCCCCTGGGGCGTGATGGTCAGTGAGTTCATGCTGCAGCAGACGCCGGTCAACCGCGTCCTGCCCGTCTACGAGCAGTGGCTCATCCGCTGGCCGCGCCCCGCCGACCTGGCCAAGGAACCCCCCGGCGAGGCCGTCCGCGCCTGGGGCCGCCTCGGCTATCCCCGCCGTGCCCTGCGCCTGCACGGCGCCGCCGTGGCCATAACGGAGCGGCACGGGGGCGATGTCCCCACCGATCACGCGCAGCTGCTGGCGCTGCCCGGCATCGGCGAGTACACCGCCGCGGCCGTGGCGTCCTTCGCCTACGGCCAGCGGCACCCGGTGCTGGACACCAATGTGCGCCGGGTCCTCGCCCGCGCGGTCACCGGTGTGCAGTACCCGCCCAACGCCACCACCGCCGCCGAACGCAAACTCGCCCGCGCGCTGCTGCCCGAGGACGAGGGCACGGCCTCCCGCTGGGCCGCCGCCTCCATGGAACTGGGCGCCCTGATCTGCACGGCGAAGAACGAGACCTGCCCCCGCTGTCCGATCGCCGCCCAGTGCGCCTGGCGGCTGGCCGGGAAGCCGGAGCACGACGGCCCGCCCCGCCGCGGTCAGACATATGCGGGCACGGACCGCCAGGTCCGCGGCCGGCTCCTGGCCGTGCTGCGGGAGGCCGTGCACCCGGTCCCCCAGTCCGCCCTCGACCGGGTGTGGGACGAACCGGTACAGCGCGCCCGCGCCCTGGACGGCCTGGTCTCCGACGGTCTGGTGGAACCCCTCCCCGGCGGCCTCTACCGCCTTCCGCTCACCTGACGCCGTACCGCCCGGGCGCATTCCGCACCCGGGCGGTCCGCACACCCGGCCCGGACAAAACCACCCATATCCACCCCAACTCCCGCCCGCCTTTACCCCGTTCCGACATCCGTTACACAACCGCCGGACAGCCGAGGGCTCTCCGCAGGCTGCCTCGGACAGCGCCGTGACAACTACTCCGTAACTTCATATGCGTGCCGCGGAAGGCTCGACGCACCGGCGGCACGGGCTGTCGTCGCACCGGCGGCACAGGCTTTGGAGAAACCGGCACCGGCTGTGGACCACAGCCGGAGGACAGGTCGGAAACGGGGAACGGAGGCGGTTGGAATGGCACACGGTGAGGTGCTCGAATTCGAGGAATATGTCCGCACCCGGCAGGACGCTCTGCTGCGCAGCGCCCGCCGGCTGGTCCCCGACCCGACGGACGCCCAGGACCTGCTGCAGACCGCGCTGGTGCGCACCTACGGACGCTGGGACGGCATCGCCGACAAGCGGCTGGCGGACGCCTATCTGCGCCGTGTGATGATCAATACGCGGACCGAGTGGTGGCGGGCCCGCCGGCTGGAGGAGATCCCCACCGAGCAGCTCCCCGACGCGTCCGTCCAGGACTCCACCGAGCAGCACGCGGACCGCGCCCTGCTGATGGACGTCCTCAAGGTGCTCGCTCCGAAGCAGCGCAGTGTCGTGGTGCTGCGACACTGGGAGCAGATGTCCACGGAAGAGACGGCCGCCGCCCTCGGTATGTCGGCCGGTACGGTCAAGAGCACGCTGCACCGGGCGCTCGCCCGGCTCCGCGAGGAGCTGGAGGCCCGCGACCTGGACGCACGCGCGCTGGAGCGTGAGGAGCGGGAGCGTTGCGCGGCCTAGGCACGGGGGCCATACGGCCCGACGGGGCCCTCAAGGCGGTGATGGTGGCGGTGGCCGCGATCGCCGCCGTCGGGCTTCTCGCCTCCGCCTGCGCCACCGGCGGCACCGGCGCGCGCGACGAGGGTCCGGCGGGCGGGAATCCGGTGATCGCGGGCGCCTCCACGCCCTCGGCCTCGTCGACCGCCTCGGAGCCCACACGTCAGCAGGTGGTGCAGCTGGTCAAGGACGACCCGGAGGTCTCGAAGGCGGTCAAGGACGCCCTGAAGCCGTGCGTGGCCGACGAGTACCCGATCGACGTGTCCTTCGGCGATGTGACCGGAGGTACCGTGAACGACCTGGTGGTCAATGTGATGACCTGCGGTGACGCCGTCGGTGTGGGCGCCTATGTGTACCGGATGAAGGACCACCGGTACCAGAACGTGTTCCGGGCCGAGGAGCCGCCGGTCTACGCCGAGATAGACCGTGGTGATCTGGTGGTGACGCAGCAGATGTACGAGAAGGGCGACCCGGTCTCGTATCCCTCCAGCGAGGAAGTGATCACCTACCGCTGGATGACGAGCCACTTCACCCAGTCGTCCCGCACGCGCAACGAGTACAGCAACACGGTGGGTCACGTCTCCCCCGCCCCGACCGCGAACTGAGAGAAGCGGATGGCAGAACAGACCCATGTCCTGTTCGTCGAGGACGACGACGTCATCCGCGAGGCCACCCAGCTCGCGCTGGAGCGGGACGGCTTCGCGGTCACCGCCATGCCCGACGGGCTGTCGGGCCTGGAGGCGTTCCGCGCCCGCCGCCCCGACATCGCCCTGCTGGACGTGATGGTCCCCGGCCTGGACGGGGTCAGTCTGTGCCGCCGTATCCGCGACGAGTCCACCGTGCCGGTGATCATGGTGTCCGCGCGGGCCGACTCCATCGATGTGGTGCTCGGCCTCGAGGCGGGCGCCGACGACTATGTGACCAAGCCGTTCGACGGTGCCGTGCTGGTGGCGCGCATCCGTGCGGTACTACGCCGCTTCGGGCATGCGAGCGGCGCCGACCGGGGGACCGAGGAGGCCCCGGCGGTGACCGCCGGAGTGCTCGCCTTCGGCGACCTGGAGGTCGACACCGAGGGCATGGAGGTACGGCGGGCCGGGCAGCCCGTGGCACTCACCCCGACCGAGATGCGGCTGCTGCTGGAGTTCTCCTCGGCACCAGGCACGGTGCTCTCCCGCGACAAGCTGCTGGAACGCGTATGGGACTACGGCTGGGGCGGTGACACCCGGGTCGTCGACGTCCATGTGCAGCGGCTGCGTACGAAGATCGGGCAGGACCGGATCGAGACGGTCCGCGGCTTCGGCTACAAGCTGAGGGCCTGAGCAGGCGTATGCGGGGATTCCTCGGACGGCTGATCCCGGACGACGCCATACGGACGGGCCTGCGATGGAAGCTCAGTGCGGCCATCGCCCTGGTCGGCGCGCTGGTGGCGGTCGCGCTGAGCCTGGTCGTGCACAACGCGGCCCGGGTGTCGATGCTGGACAACTCCCGCGACCTGGCCGACGAACGCATCCGGGTGGCCGAGCGGATGTACGAGTCCGGGCGCACCCAGACCTTCGGGGTCAAGGTCGACGACCCGGCCATACCGCAGGACCTGCTGGAGAAGGTCGCCCAGGGCCGGCGGGCCACCTATGTGTCCGAGGGCGCGCACGGCGTGCCGGACATCTGGGCCGCGGTGCCGCTCAAGGACGGCAGGGTGCTGTCCCTGCACACCCGTTTCACGGACCGCAGCGCCGATGTGATGAAGGACCTCGATCAGGCGCTGATCATCGGTTCGATCGCGGTCGTCCTCGGCGGTTCGGCCCTCGGGGTGCTCATCGGCGGGCAGCTGTCGCGGCGGCTGCGCAAGGCCGCGACCGCGGCGAACCGGGTCGCCAGGGGCGATACGGACGTCCGGGTGCGGGAGGAGATCGGCGGCGTCGTACGCGACGAGACCGACGATCTGGCGCGCGCGGTGGACGCGATGGCGGGCGCGCTCCAGCAGCGTCTGGACGCGGAGCGCCGGGTGACCGCGGACATCGCCCATGAGCTGCGGACCCCGGTCACGGGCCTGCTCACCGCGGCGGAGCTGCTGCCGCCCGGCCGCCCCACCGAACTGGTGCTGGACCGCGCCAAGGCCATGCGCACCCTGGTGGAGGACGTGCTGGAGGTGGCCCGCCTGGACGGGGCCTCCGAGCGGGCCGAGCTGATGGATCTCCTGCTGGGCGATTTCGTCACCCGGCGGGTGACCGCGAAGGACCCGGACATCGAGGTCCGGGTGGTCCATGAGTCGGAGGTCACCACCGACCCGCGCCGTCTGGAGCGGGTGCTGTTCAATCTGCTGGCGAACGCGGCACGGCACGGCAGGCCGCCGGTCGAGGTGTCGGTCGAGGGCAGGGTCATCCGGGTGCGGGACCACGGCCCCGGCTTCCCGGAGGAACTGCTCGCGGACGGCCCGCAGCGCTTCCGCACCGGCCGCACCGACCGCTCGGGCACCGGACACGGCCTCGGTCTGACGATCGCCGCGGGCCAGGCCAGGGTGCTCGGCGCGCGTCTGACCTTCCGCAACGTCCGGCCGGCCGGGACACCGGAGCACCTCCCGGCCGAGGGCGCGGTCGCCGTGCTGTGGCTGCCGGAGCACGCTCCCACGGCCACCGGAAGCTTCCCGATGCTGCCGAAGCCGAAGTCCGGTGACTGAGGGCCCCGGGGCTTGCGGAAGTCGGGCCGTCAGGCCCAGTCCTTGTCCGTGTCCAGGCCGCCCTCGCGGCGCTGGGTGAAGGAGAACCAGTTGCCCGAGTCGTCGCGGAAGAGCGCCTCGGTGCCGTAGGGGCGCTCCTGCGGTTCCTGGAGGAACTCCACGCCGCGTTCCTTGAGCCGCCGGTAGTCCCCGTGGATGTCGTCGGTGGCCAGCACCCCGGCGCCCAGGGCGCCCTTGGCCACGAGTGTCCTCACCATCTCGGCGGACTCGGGGTCCAGCGCGGGCGGGCCCGGCACCATGAGCGTCAGCTCTACGTCGGGCTGGCCGGGGGCGCCCACGGTGAGCCAGCGCATGCCGCCCTCCCCCATGGTGAGGTCCGTACGGACCTCGAGACCGAGCTTGTCGGTGTAGAACTCCTTGGCCCGGTCCTGGTCGAGGACCCAGACGGTGGTGATGGCGAGCCCCTTGATCATGACGTTCTCCTGGTGCCTGGTGAGTGCGGTGCGTGGTAAGCGCGGTGCCTGGTGCGCGAGCGGGTGCCCGCACCGCCACCGTAGGCAGCGGACGGCTCAGGACGCTTCTTCGGAATTGCGCTCCGGCGCGCCGGGCCCGGGGCGGAAACCACCGGCCCAGAGCATCGCGTAGCACCCCGGTATCAGCGCGGCCCCGCGGCCCACATGCCGGGATCGGTACGCACTGGGGGTCAGGCCGGTGCGGGCCTTGAACCGGGCGGAGAACGTGCCCAGGCTGCTGAACCCCACGAGATGACAGATCTCGGTGACGGTCAGGTTCGCGGTGCGCAGCATCTCCTCGGCCCGCTCGATCCGCCGGTGCGCCAGATACCGGCCGGGCGTCTCTCCGTAGGCCGCCTTGAAGGCCCGCAGGAAGTGATACCGGGAGTACCCGGCGTGCGCCGCGACGGCGTCGAGGTCGAGATCCGGGTCGGCCCAGTCCCGGTCCATCGCGTCCTTGGCGCGCCGCAGCTGCCGCATCCTGTCCACGGCTCGATGCTGCCACGGGCCACCGACAGAGCACCGTGAGGAGCGGTGACCAGGGGCGGGCCCCCGGGGCCGGTCGGCCGCCGGGGGCCCGCAAGGGCGAGGAAGGTGCCTCAGACGGCCTCTGCAACCGTCGTCCGCGCCTCGGCGGCGTCCCCGGCCGCGTCCTCGTCCCGCTTGTCGGGTCCCGCGCCCCGCAGCGGGACCTCCTTCACGAACAGCGCGGCCAGCAGCGCCGCCACACCCACGATCGCGCCCAGCAGGAAGGCGGAGTGGGTACCGGCGGACACCGCGTGCTGATAGGCCTCACGGGCCGCCGCCGGCAGCTTCTCCAGGCTCTTCGCGTCCAGCTGTGCGGACTGCTGGGTGATCTTCGAGCCGAGCGCTCCGGCCCGCTCGGTCATCACATGCTGCACCCGGTTGTTGAACAGCGCGCCCATGATCGCGACGCCGAAGGAGGAGCCGAGGGTCCGGGCGAGGGTCGTGGTGGAGGAGGCGACACCCATGTCCCGCATCTCGACGCTGTTCTGCGCCACCAGCATGGTGATCTGCATCAGACAGCCCATGCCGGCACCCAGGACGGCCATGTACACGCCCGAGGTGAACCGGGTGGTGTCGGTGTCCATCTGGGAGAGCAGGAACAGGCCCACGACCATCAGCACGCTGCCGACCACCGGGAAGACCTTGTAGCGGCCGCTGTTGGTGGTGACCCGCCCCGCGACCATCGACACCACGAGCATCGCGCCGAGCATCGGCAGCAGCAGCAGCCCGGAGTTGGTCGCGGACGCGCCCTGCACCGCCTGCTGGTACAGCGGCAGGAACAGCACCGCGCCGAACATCACAAAACCGGTGATGAAGCCGATCGTCGACATCAGCGAGAAGTTGCGGCTGCGGAAGATGTGCAGCGGCACGACCGGCTCGGCGGCCTTGGTCTGCCAGAAGAGGAAGCCGACGAGGGAGGCGACGCCGATCCCGATCAGTTCCATGATCCGCGCGGAGGACCAGGCGTACTCGCTGCCTCCCCAGGTGGTGACCAGCACGATCGAGGTGATGCCGACGGTCAGCAGCGCGGCGCCGAGATAGTCGATACGGGCCTGGGAAAGCTTCCTGGGCAGATGCAGCACGGCGCTGATGGCGAGCAGGGCCACGATGCCGAGCGGCAGGTTGATGTAGAAGGCCCAGCGCCAGCCCCAGTGATCGGTGATGGTGCCGCCCACCAGCGGTCCGCCGATCATCGCCAGCGCCATGACGCCGGCCATCATGCCCTGGTACTTGCCGCGCTCCCGCGGCGGGATCAGGTCGCCGATGATGGCCATGACACCGACCATCAGGCCACCCGCGCCGAGGCCCTGGACGGCGCGGAATCCGATGAGCTGGCCCATGTCCTGCGCCATACCGCTGAGCGCCGACCCGATCAGGAAGATCACGATCGAGGTCATGAAGGCGCCCTTGCGCCCGTACATGTCGCCGAGCTTGCCCCACAGCGGGGTGGAGGCGGCGGTGGCGAGCGTATACGCGGTCACCACCCACGACAGATGCTGGAGCCCGCCCAGCTCGCCCACGATCGTCGGCATCGCGGTGCCGACGATCATGTTGTCGAGCATCGCGAGCATCATGGTGATCATCAGCGCGAGCAGAACGACCCGTACGCTGCGTGGTGGTTTCCCGGTTTCCGCCGGTACCGCGTTGTCCGCCATGTTCCTCACTCCCCTGGGTACCGCCAGCCGGGCCGACACTTACTTGTCGCCCGGCTAGTTGACTACACTGGGAAGGTAACGCCGGAACTAGCCGGGCGTCAAGTAAGTTTCGGCGGGTCCGGTCACCGGTAGGCACATAGGGTTCACGGGGGAAGTCGAGGAGTACGACGATGGGCGGCACCACCATGGACGGCACCAAGCGGCAGCGGCGCGGGGACACCCGCCAGCGCATCCAGGACGTGGCGCTCGAACTCTTCGCCGAGCAGGGCTACGAGAAGACCTCGCTGCGGGAGATCGCCGAGCGCCTGGACGTCACCAAGGCCGCGCTCTACTACCACTTCAAGACCAAGGAAGAGATCCTGGTCAGCATCTTCGAGGACCTGACCCGCCCGATCGACGAGCTGATCGCCTGGGGGAAGACCCAGCCGCACAGCCTGGAGACCAAGCGGGAGGTGCTGCACCGCTACAGCGAGGCGCTGTCCGGCGCGGCCCCGCTCTTCCGCTTCATGCAGGAGAACCAGGCCACGGTCCGGGAGCTGAGCATCGGGCACCAGTTCAAGGACCGCATGCTGCAGATGCGGGACATCATCCGGGACCCGGACGCGGACCTGACCGGCCAGGTCCGCTGCATCAGCGCACTGTTCACGCTGCATGCGGGGATGTTCGTGCTCCAGGACGTCGAGGGCGACCCCGAGGACAAGCGCAAGGCCGTCCTGGAGGTCGCCGTCGATCTGGTGACGCAGGCGCACTCCGACGCGCAGACGTCCTAGTCCGTCATCAGATGTGCAGGCCCTTGCCCCGCAGGAAGGCCAGGGGGTCGACGGCCGATCCGTAGTTCGGGGTGGTACGGACCTCGAAGTGCAGGTGGGGGCCGCTGGAGTTACCCGTGTTGCCGGAGAGCGCTATGTGCTGGCCGGTGGTGACGGTCTGGCCGACCCTGACGTCGATCCGCGACAGATGGGCGTACTGGGTGTACATGCCGCTGGGGTGCTTGATGACGATGGCGTTGCCGTACGCGGGACCGTCGCCCGCGCCGTTGCCGCCGGCCTTCACGATCGTGCCGCCGTGCACGGCGACGACGTTCGTCCCGCTCGGCACGGCGAAGTCCTGACCGCTGTGGGTGGACCGCCACATGCCGCCGGCCTGGTTGAAGCCCGCGGAGAGCGCATAGCTCTTGACCGGGTGGGCCCAGGTGGTGGTGGCAGCCACCGGGGCGGCGGCCACGGTGTGCGCCGGGGTGTGCGCCGCCGTGGTGCCGGAGGCTGCCGTACCTCCGGCACCCAGTGCGACCGCTCCGATCCCGGCCGCCAGCACGGCGGCCCGGACACGGAGTCGGGACGTACGGGACGAGAAGGACAGGGCGTACTTCGACATGAAGACCTCGGGGAGTCGGGGACTTGGTCATCCCTTGGTAAGCCACTTCGCGCAAACCCCAAAACAGCCCGACTACGACAAGACCTCGTATATCGCGGGTAAAGTCAGCGATATTTGACAGAGGCCCCCAAGCCCGGCTAATCACCGCCACAAGGCCGACGGGACCGCCTTCCGCACGCAGAACCCGGCCGAACCTTGGGGGAAATGCCCCTTTTCTCCCTATTCGATCTCTACGGTCCTGCCTAGTAGGGCCCATATCGCCTGTGCGGCTTGTCACGGAACGGGCCGCCCGGCGCACCGGGATTCGACTCCCGACGGCATCACCGACCGCACCGGGAAAACCCACGGACCAGCCCGGGAGCAGGCACGGAAAAGGGGCTGTCCCCGGGACCTGGGTCCCGGGGACAGCCCCTTGGGCGAAAACTCCCGGAGGGTTTACGCCTCCTTGCTCAGATTCGGTCCGGCACCGCCGGCCGCCTGCTCGATCGGCGGGACGTCGGGCAGCGCCGACTTCTCCTCGCCCCGGAAGGTGAAGGTCTTGGAGTCGCCCTCGCCCTCCGTGTCGACGACCACGATGTGGCCCGGACGCAGCTCCCCGAAGAGGATCTTCTCGGACAGCGTGTCCTCGATCTCGCGCTGGATCGTGCGGCGCAGCGGCCGGGCGCCCAGCACGGGGTCGTAGCCCTTCTTCGCCAGCAGCTCCTTGGCGGACTGGGCGAGCTCGAGGCCCATGTCCCGGTCCTTGAGCCGCTCGTCGACCTTGCCGATCATCAGGTCGACGATCGACAGGATGTCGTCCTGGGTCAGCTGCGGGAAGACGACCACATCGTCGACGCGGTTGAGGAACTCGGGGCGGAAGTGCTGCTTGAGCTCGTCCGACACCTTGTTCTTCATGCGCTCGTAGTTGGTCTTCGTGTCGCCCGCGGCGGCGAAGCCCAGGTTGAAGCCCTTGGAGATGTCCCGGGTGCCCAGGTTGGTCGTCATGATGATGACCGTGTTCTTGAAGTCCACGACCCGGCCCTGCGAGTCGGTCAGACGACCGTCCTCCAGGATCTGCAGCAGCGAGTTGAAGATGTCCGGGTGGGCCTTCTCGACCTCGTCGAAGAGGACGACCGAGAACGGCTTGCGGCGCACCTTCTCCGTCAGCTGACCGCCCTCCTCGTAGCCCACATAGCCGGGGGGCGAACCGAAGAGACGGGAGACGGTGTGCTTCTCGCTGAACTCCGACATGTCGAGGGAGATCAGCGCGTCCTCGTCACCGAACAGGAACTCCGCGAGCGCCTTGGACAGCTCGGTCTTACCGACACCGGACGGGCCGGCGAAGATGAACGAGCCACCCGGACGCTTCGGGTCCTTCAGACCCGCACGCGTGCGGCGGATCGCCTTGGAGAGCGCCTTGACGGCGTCCACCTGGCCGATGACCCGCTTGTGGAGCTCGTCCTCCATGCGGAGCAGTCGGCTGGACTCCTCCTCGGTCAGCTTGAAGACCGGGATGCCGGTGGCCGTGGCCAGGACCTCGGCGATCAGCTCGCCGTCGACCTCGGCGACGACGTCCATGTCGCCGGCCTTCCACTCCTTCTCCCGCTTGGCCTTCGCGGCCAGGAGCTGCTTCTCCTTGTCGCGCAGGGAGGCTGCCTTCTCGAAGTCCTGCGAGTCGATCGCGGACTCCTTGTCCCGGCGGACGGCGGCGATCTTCTCGTCGAACTCGCGCAGGTCCGGCGGCGCGGTCATCCGGCGGATACGCATCCGGGAGCCGGCCTCGTCGATCAGGTCGATCGCCTTGTCCGGCAGGAAGCGGTCGGAGATGTAGCGGTCGGCCAGCGTGGCGGCCTGCACCAGGGCCTCGTCGGTGATGGAGACGCGGTGGTGCGCCTCGTACCGGTCGCGCAGCCCCTTGAGGATCTCGATCGTGTGCGGCAGCGACGGCTCCGCGACCTGGATGGGCTGGAAGCGGCGCTCCAGGGCCGCGTCCTTCTCCAGGTGCTTGCGGTACTCGTCCAGCGTGGTCGCACCGATGGTCTGCAGCTCACCGCGGGCCAGCATCGGCTTGAGGATGGAGGCGGCGTCGATGGCGCCCTCGGCGGCGCCCGCGCCGACCAGCGTGTGCAGCTCGTCGATGAACAGGATGATGTCGCCGCGGGTGCGGATCTCCTTGAGCACCTTCTTCAGGCGCTCCTCGAAGTCACCGCGGTAGCGGGAGCCGGCGACCAGCGCGCCCAGGTCGAGGGTGTAGAGGTGCTTGTCCTTGAGGGTCTCGGGCACCTCGCCCTTGACGATGGCCTGGGCGAGGCCCTCGACGACGGCCGTCTTGCCGACGCCGGGCTCGCCGATGAGCACCGGGTTGTTCTTGGTGCGGCGGGACAGCACCTGCATGACCCGCTCGATCTCCTTCTCGCGCCCGATGACCGGGTCGAGCTTGGACTCACGAGCGGCCTGGGTGAGGTTCCGGCCGAACTGGTCCAGGACGAGGGAGGTCGAGGGAGTGCCCTCGGCCGGGCCGCCCGCGGTGGCGGTCTCCTTGCCCTGGTAACCCGACAGCAGCTGGATGACCTGCTGACGGACGCGGTTGAGGTCTGCGCCCAGCTTGACCAGGACCTGGGCGGCGACGCCCTCGCCCTCGCGGATCAGGCCGAGCAGGATGTGCTCCGTGCCGATGTAGTTGTGGCCCAGCTGAAGGGCCTCGCGGAGCGACAGCTCCAGGACCTTCTTGGCACGGGGGGTGAAGGGGATGTGACCGGAGGGCGCCTGCTGGCCCTGGCCGATGATCTCCTCCACCTGCTGGCGGACCGCCTCGAGCGAAATCCCGAGGCTCTCCAGGGCCTTAGCGGCGACACCCTCACCCTCGTGGATCAGGCCCAGGAGGATGTGCTCGGTGCCGATGTAGTTGTGGTTGAGCATCCGGGCTTCTTCCTGAGCCAGGACGACAACCCGCCGCGCGCGGTCGGTGAACCTCTCGAACATCGTTAATCGCTCCTCAGAGCGGTCAGGCAGTAAGGGGACGCTCCCCTCCCTGTCCTTCCGCAGCTTAGTCCCGCAAGCGGGGACCGCTCATTCCAACTGCCGACACCGTCCGGATCACCTCCGCTCTCGCGGAGACAGAGTGCCTGCCTCCTGACCCCGAACGCCGACAAGTGCTCCAACCCGATGGTGCGAGACGATGTTCCCGCAGGCCAGGCAGTTACCCCAGTCGCCAGTACGCCGTTGGCGAACGTGAGACGTCCTGTCCTGCATGACGCCCCCTCCCACTAGGAATGTCTTACCCGTACGGACGGACACTCCATGCCGAGGCCACCGGTTCCCTCCGCTACGGGCGAACATCCTTGCGTCGCTTCACGCCCCCGGGCGCCTCTTTTTCGGCACCCACCGCGCTCGAACCGCCACGTAGAGTAATCGCACCCGAAGTCTGAGGTCGCTCCTGACATGGCCCGCACGCGCGCCCTCCCCCGAAGGCCACGCGATACGAGTGGGGCGCTGCGCCACCGGCGCTAGGTGTGCCGGGCCGGGAGACGGCGCCGGGAGAGCCGGTACGGCTGCTCGGCGGGCGGGCGGCACCGCACGGGGAGCCTGAGCGGGCCGCCGAGGGCCACGAGCGGCGCGGATGAGCCGCCGGGCTGCTCGACCGGCCGGAAGAGAAAGGGGGCACCCTGCCCCCTCGGCTCACGGCGACCGGGGCGGACGGGCCCGCCGAGGTGCCGCGGCCTTGAGGTGCCGGTCCCGGCGGCCGTGCCGCCGAGCCTGCCCGGCACCCCGGGATCCCGGCCGCTTCCCCCTGGGCCGGAGCGGTTCACAGGGGGCCGCCGTCCTGCTGCGACCCCCCGAGCCGGGGTGCGAGATCGAACTCGTCCCGCCGACGCCGTCGGCGGTGCGGGGCGCCGGAGCGCCCCCGATCTGGTGCGGCTGATCGACACGACGGCGACACCACGCCCATCGGGTCGGTCCGGCTGCCGGCGCTGCCGCGCTCAGCCGTTCTCCTTCTCGTAGGCCTCGCGGATGATCGCCGGCACCCGGCCGCGGTCGTTGACCTCGTAGCCGTTCTCCTTCGCCCAGGCACGGATCTGCGCGGTGTCCTGGCTGCCGGAAGCCGCGGCCCGGCCCTTTCCGCGTCCGCCCGACGCACGGCCACCCGTACGACGACCACCCTTGAGATAGGGCTCGAGAAGACCACGGAGCTTGTCCGCGTTGGCGGTCGTGAGATCGATTTCGTACGTCTTGCCGTCCAGCGCGAACGTGACGGTCTCGTCCGCCTCGCCACCGTCGAGGTCGTCGACAAGAAGGACCTGAACCTTCTGTGCCACCGTATTTCCTTTCATCGATAACTTCAGGGCCGGGGTCCACGGCAGGTGCCGCCTGTTTCACGTCCCCTGTTATATGCAGTACTGCAGTACGCCGGAAAGCAAACCGCTTTTGCCGGAAAAACACAAACCCTCCGGGAGAGGAAGGCGGTCGCCTCGCAAGCCGGAAACATGCGCGTTTCGGACATAGGGAACCTGGGCAAGGTCGTCCGGTGGAAGGACAGCTGAATAGTCCCGGACCTTCGATCGACGATCCCTAGTCGAGGACGATCCCTCGCGATCACAGATGCAGAAGCATCCGGCTGTTGCCCAAGGTGTTCGGTTTCACTCGTTCGAGACCGAGGAACTCCGCCACGCCCTCGTCATAGGAACGCATCAGCTCCGCGTAGACATCGGTGTCAACGGGTGTCTCTCCGATCTCCACGAAGCCGTGCTTCCCGAAGAAGTCCACTTCGAAGGTCAGGCAGAATACCCGCCGAACACCGAGCCAGCGGGCGGTCCCCAACAGCTTCTCCAGCAACTGGTGCCCGACGCCCAGCCCCCTGGCCCGGGGCGTCACCGCGAGGGTCCGGACTTCCGCCAGGTCCTCCCACATGACATGGAGCGCGCCACAGCCCACGACCTCGCCGTTGTCGTCGCGTTCCGCCACCCAGAACTCCTGGATGTCCTCGTAAAGCGTGACGGTCGCTTTGTCGAGCAGGATGCCGCGCCGGACGTAGGCGTCGAGGAGGCCGCGCACCTCCGGGACATCAGCCGTCCTGGCCCGTCGGACGGTGACGGTGACGGCTTTCGCGGTGGTTTCGGGGCTCTCTGCTGGCATGGGCGGACGCTATCGCCCGGGGCGGTCCTCGGCCGCGGCGGGGTTCTTCTCGTCCGGCATCTCCGCGGGGTTCTCGCCGGGGTTCCCTTCGGCCTTCTCCGCGCCGTCGGCGCCGGAACGGGCGGGGGTCGCGGGGGATTCGGGGGGCGCGGCGGATTCGGGGGATTCGGTCTCGGAGGGCTCCCGGTCGCTCTCCGGGCCTTGCACGATGCGTACGGCGTCGCTCAGCGCCTGACGCTGTTCGTCGCTCATCATGCCGAAGAAGGCCACGAGTGCGGCCGCCGGGTTGTCGCTCTGCGCCCAGGCATCGTTCATCAGTGCGGCCGCGTAGGCGGCACGGGAGGAGACCGCCTCATATCGATAGGCCCGGCCTTCCGCCTCCCGGCGCACCCAGCCCTTGTGATGGAGATTGTCCAGAACGGTCATCACCGTGGTGTACGCGATGGACCGTTCCCGTTGAAGGTCTTCCAGGACTTCTCGAACGGTCACCGGGCGGTTCCACTTCCACACCCGCGTCATGACCGCGTCTTCGAGTTCTCCCAGGGGGCGAGGCACGTTCAGCACAATAGTGGGAGATGTCGCCTTTGGCCTGCCGGGAGCCCGCTTAGAGCGCCGAACAAAAGTGGGGTCCGATCAGCGGGCGGTGTCCGGTGCGTGCGATCGCAAGGCGCCGGAAGGTCCTTGTAGCGGAGCTACCAGGGCCTTCCGGCAACGCGGCGAGCGTGCGTGCCGGGCGCCGCCCGCCGGGCCCCACTTTTGTTCAAAGCTCTTAGGTCATATGGAACGACAAAAAGGGCGTACGACTCGAAAAGCGGGTGTGCGAGTCGTACGCCGTGATGGCGCGGCGGGCGCCGACGGCGCCGGGCGACCGGAGGGGCGGATCAGGCCTCGGCGTCCCGGGCGCGGGGGGCGGCCTCGGCGTGCGCGAGGGCCGCGTCGACGACGGCGTCCTCCTTGGCCTTGTTGGCGCCGCCCTGGGTCTTCACGATCACCCTGATGAGCCCGCCGAAGAACACGGCCATCACGATCGGCGGCACAAGTGCGGAGACGTAGTCCATGAGTCCAGAGTAGCCAGGGCCTGTCCGATGGATCCCGGTCGGGTCGGAGTCCCCGGGGTCGGGGGAGGTTGCGGCGGACATGGCGCGCCACGCCCGGGGTCAGCCGACGGCGAGCTGCCGCTGCGCCTGCGGAGGCCCGGGCTTCCGCTTCGGCGGGAAGACCTCGCCGGGGGTGGGGATGGGGCGCGACGGCCTCGGGGACCGGGGCCCGGGCCGCGGGGCGGGCTGCTTCCCCGGGCCCTCGGCCGGTTTGTCGGCGGGCTTGTCCGCGGGCTTGCGGGCCGGCTTCTCGGTGGGCTCCTCCCCGCTCGCCAGGCCGCCCGGGAACACCGTGAGACGAGTGCGGGAGGCAGGGATGGCCGCCCTGCGGGCGGTGGGGCGGGCGCGTCCGCCGGATTCGGCCGGGGCCCGGCGGCAGTGGTCGAGGAGGGCGCCGGCACCCCGGGTGCCGCGCAGGACACGCAGCGCGGCCAGGTCGTCCGGGACCGGGCGGTAGCCGGCCCGGAGGGCGTCGCCCAGCAGAGCGAGGTAGCCGGTGGCGGCGCCGGGGAGCGCGGCGCGGTAGCGCGCGAGGTCCGCCAGCAGGAAGGCCCGCAGGCGGGCGCCCTCGCGCAGCGCTTCGTCGACGGACTCGGCGAGGCGGAGGCAGTCCTTGACGTCCTCGGGGGAAGCGGTGCGGGGGTGGACGGCGAGGGCGAGGGCACGGCGGAGCACACTCAGCTCCTCCGCGCCGAACGCCAGGCCGCCGCGGGATCCGTATGGCGTGGGCATGCGGTGACGCTACCGCTAATCGGACAAAACCGGCCGATCGGCCTGCCGTGTCGCTCCTGGGTTCCCTCAGGTGGGGGCGACGGTACGCATGGTGCGGGCGCCTACGAGCTCGAGAGGGGTTGTGGGGGCGCGGGTGCGGGCCGTGGGGGGCTGGTCGCGCAGTTCCCCGCGCCCCTTTTCGGAGGGCTGCGCCCCCGAAAACTCACCCCGCGCCCCGTACCGGGGCGCGGGGCGCGCACTCATTTGCGGGAGACGTTCCGTTCGTAGACCAGTCGCAGGCCGATCAGGGTCAGCCAGGGCTCGTGTTCGTCGATCTCCGCCGCCTCGCCCAGCACCATCGGGGCGAGCCCGCCGGTGGCGATGACGGTGACGTCGTCCGGGTCCCGCGCCAGTTCCCGGGACATCCGGTTCACCACCCCGTCCACCTGGCCCGCGAACCCGTACACGATGCCCGCCTGCATCGCCTCGACCGTGTTCTTGCCGATCACCGCGCGCGGACGGGCCAGTTCGATCTTGCGGAGCTGGGCACCCCGGACGCCCAGCGCCTCGACCGAGATCTCGATGCCGGGGGCGATCACGCCCCCCGTGTACTCGCCGCGCGCCGAGATCGCGTCGAAGGTCGTGGCGGTGCCGAAGTCCACGACGATCGCCGGGCCGCCGTAGAGCTCGACCGCCGCGACCGCGTTGATGATGCGGTCGGCGCCGACCTCCTTCGGGTTGTCCATCAGGATCGGGACGCCCGTCTTGATGCCGGGTTCGACCAGGACCGCGGGGACGTCGCCGTAGTAGCGGCGGGTGACCTCGCGCAGCTCGTGCAGCACGGACGGGACCGTGGAGCAGATCGCGATGCCGTCGATGCCGTCGCCCAGTTCCTCGCCGAGCAGCGGATGCATGCCCATCAGGCCCTGGAGCAGCACGGCCAGTTCGTCCGCGGTGCGGCGCGCGTCCGTGGAGATGCGCCAGTGTTCGACGATCTCCTCGCCGTCGAACAGGCCCAGGACGGTGTGGGTGTTTCCTACGTCGATGGTCAGCAGCATGGGCCCTGCCTACTCCGCCGCTCGCAGGTCCAGGCCGATGTCCAGGATCGGGGAGGAGTGTGTCAGCGCCCCCACCGCCAGGAAGTCGACGCCGGTCTCCGCGTACGCCCCGGCGTTCTCCAGGGTCAGCCGGCCCGACGCCTCCAGGAAGGCACGGCCGTCGACCACGGCCACCGCCTCCTCGCACTCGCCCGGGGTGAAGTTGTCCAGCAGGATCAGATCGGCGCCCGCGTCCACCACCTCGCGCAGCTGGTGCAGGGTGTCGACCTCGACCTCGATCGGCAGGTCCGGGAACATGTCGCGGACCGCCTGGAAGGCCGCCGCCACCCCGCCCGCGGCGACCACGTGGTTGTCCTTCACCAGCGCCGCGTCCGACAGGGACATGCGGTGGTTGACCCCGCCGCCGCAGCGGACCGCGTACTTCTCCAGGGAGCGCAGGCCCGGGGTGGTCTTGCGGGTGTCCCTGACCCGCGCCTTGGTGCCCTGGAGGGCGTCCGCCCAGGCGCGGGTGGCCGTCGCGATGCCCGACAGCCGGCACAGGATGTTCAGCGCGCTGCGCTCGGCGGTGAGCAGATCGCGGGTGCGGGAGGAGACGGTCAGCAGCTTCTGGCCGGCCTCGACCCGGTCGCCGTCGTCCACATGGCGCTCGACCTCGAACTCGTCCGCGCAGACCACCGAGATGACCGCCTCGGCGACCCGGAGGCCCGCCACCACGCCCGCCTCTCGCGCGGTGAAGTCACCCGTGGCGACCGCGTCCCAGGGAATCGTCGCGACCGTCGTGACGTCCACGCCGTGGTCCAGGTCCTCCTGGACGGCGATGTTGGCGATGTCCTCGACCTCCACCGGGTCGAGTCCGGCGTCGGCCAGGATCTGGGCGAGCGCGGGGTCCAGCCCGCACTCCAGGTATTCCTCGTCGCCGTCCGCGCCACAGGCACAGCCGTCGCCGCAGCCGCCGCTCGGGACGAGGGGAAGGTCCGGGGTGCTCACTTCTGTCACTGCTCCTGGGGGTGGGGAGGGGGTGTCCGCCCTGCCCCTCGGTCGGAGCCGAGGGCGTCAGGGAGGGTCGGGGGGAAGTCTGCGCCGTCGGTGGTGCGGACGGCCAGCGTCCGGTCCGGGTGCAGCGTGACGACGACATGGCGGCGCCAGGCGGTGTCGTCGCGGTCGGGGTGGTCCTCGCGCCAGTGGCAGCCGCGGGTCTCCTCGCGCAGGAGGGCGGCGTCGACCAGCACCCGGGCCACACACAGCAGATTGGTGGTCTCCCAGGTGTCGACGCCGGGCTCGAAGGTCTTGCCGTTCTGGTCCAGGGCGTCCCGCGCGTCGCCGTGCAGCCGCTGGAGACGGTCGGCGGCCCGGCGCAGGGACTGCGCGGACCTGAGCACCCCGGCACCGTCGGTCATGATCCGCTGGACGGCGAAGCGGTCCTCCGGGGCGAGCAGCGGGTGGGCCGGCTTCTCGGAGTACGGGACGGCCTCGGGCACCCGCCTCTCCAGTCCGCCACGCTCCCGTTCCCGGGCGATGTCGGCCGCGATGCGCTCGGCGTAGACCAGGCCCTCCAGCAGGGAGTTGGAGGCGAGCCGGTTGGCGCCGTGCACCCCCGTGCAGGCGACCTCACCGCAGGCGTAGAGGCCCGGCACGGTGGTCCGGCCGCGGGAGTCGGTGCGGACGCCTCCGGAGGCGTAGTGGGCGGCCGGGGCGACCGGGATCGGCTCGGTCACCGGGTCGATGCCATGGGCGCGGCAGGCGGCGAGGATCGTCGGGAAGCGCTGCTCCCACATGTCCGCCCCGAAGTGCCGGGCGTCCAGGAACATGTGTTCGGTGCCCTGCTCCTGCATCCGGCGCGTGATGCCCTTGGCGACGATGTCCCTGGGCGCCAGTTCGGCCAGTTCGTGCTGCCCCAGCATGAACCGCACCCCGTCCGCGTCCACCAGGTGGGCGCCCTCGCCGCGCACCGCCTCGGAGACCAGCGGCTGCTGGCCCTCGGCGTCCGGGCCGAGGAACAGCACGGTGGGGTGGAACTGCACGAACTCCAGGTCGCTGACCTCCGCACCGGCGCGCAGCGCGAGCGCCACTCCGTCGCCGGTGGACACCGACGGGTTGGTGGTCGCGGAGAAGACCTGGCCCATGCCGCCGGTGGCGAGGACCACGGCGGGCGCGTGCACGGCGCCCACACCGTCGTGCTGGCCCTCGCCCATGACATGCAGGGTCACCCCGGCGGTGCGGCCCTCGGCGTCCGTGAGCAGATCCAGGACCAGCGCGTTCTCGATCGTCCGCACGCCCGCCCGTCGCCCGCCGCCGCTCCTGTCCGGGTGCGCCTCGTGCTCGCCCCTGCGGACCGGGCGTACGGCCTCGACCAGCGCCCGGGAGATCTCGGCGCCGGTCGCGTCGCCGCCCGCGTGCGCGATGCGACGGCGGTGGTGACCGCCCTCCCGGGTGAGCTCGATGCCGCCCTCGTCGTCGGTGTCGAAGTGGGCTCCGGTGGAGATCAGCCGGCGTACGGCGTCCGGGCCCTCGGTGACCAGGATGCGCACCGCCTCCTCGTCGCACAGGCCCGCGCCGGCCACCAGCGTGTCCGCCAGGTGCTGTTCGGGGGTGTCGCCCTCGCCCAGGGCCGCCGCGACACCGCCCTGCGCCCAACGGGTGGAGCCGTCGTCGAGGCGGGCCTTGGTGACGACGACCGTGGTCAGGCCGGCGGCCTCGCAGCGCAGGGCCGTGGTCAGGCCCGCCACTCCGGAGCCGACGACCACGACGTCCGCGGAGAGCGACCAGCCCGGTGCGGGCGCATGCAGTCGTATGCCTGTACGAGTCACGTGTCGGCTCCGTGGGGGTCTACGGGCTCGGGGGCCCCGAAGGACAGGGGGATGTTGTCGATCAGCCGGGTCGTGCCGACCCGGGCGGCGACGGCCAGGACCGCCTCGCCGGTGAAGTCGTCGGGGATCTCCGTGAAATCCGAGGGATCGACCAGCGCCAGATAGTCCGTGACCAGGGGCGGGTCCAGATGGGCGGCCTCGTCCAGGACCAGCCGGGCGGCGGCGCGGACGGCGGCGGGACCGCCGGGAGCCGCCTTGGCGACGGCGTGCGCGTCGGCGGCCGCCCGCGACTCCCCGAGGGCGCTGAGGGCCTCGGCGCGCGCATGGGTGGCGGGCACTTCGAGGGCCCGGGCGCGCAGGGCCTCCTGGGCGGCGTGCCGGTCGCGGCCCGCGAACAGGGCCCGGGAGAGGGCGAGCGCGGTGTGCCGCTCCGGGGGCGACAGATAGCGGTTGCGGCTGGAGAGGGCCAGTCCGTCGCCCTCGCGCACGGTGGAAACGCCGACGATCTCCACGCCGAAGTTCAGGTCCCGCACCATCCGGCGGATCAGGGCGAGCTGCTGCGCGTCCTTCTGCCCGTACAGGGCCACATCGGGGCGGGTGAGGTGCAGCAGCTTGGCGACGACCGTGAGCATGCCGTCGAAGTGTCCTGGGCGGACGGCCCCTTCGAGGCACTCGCCCATGGGGCCCGCCGCGATCCGCACCTGCGGCTCGCCGCCCGGGTAGACCTCGTCGGCGGAGGGGGCGAACACCACGTCGGCGCCGGCCTGCTCCGCGACCTTCAGATCGGCCTCCAGGGTGCGCGGGTAGCGGTCCAGGTCCTCGCCCTTGCCGAACTGCAGCGGGTTGACGAAGACCGTGACGATCACGAAGCCCCGGGCGCCGACGTGGTCGCGGGCCGCCCTGATCAGGGCGGCGTGGCCCTCGTGCAGGGCGCCCATGGTCATCACGACGGCGGTGCGGCCCGGCACCGCGTGGTGGTCGCGCACATACGTCAGGTCGTCCACCGTGGGGGCCAGTTCGAACGTGCGACGGCTCATCGGTCTTCCCCGTTCTCGGGCAGGTCGGTGCCGTCGGCGAGTACCCCGAGAAGGTCCTCGGCCAGTTCCGGCTTGAGCAGACCGTGGGACAGGGCCCGGTCGGCGGTGGCGCGGGCCATCGCCAGATAGCCGGCCACGGTCCCCGGGGCGCGGCCGCGCAGCTCGGCGATGTGGGCGGCGACCGTGCCCGCGTCGCCGCGCGCCACGGGGCCGGTCAGGGCCGCGTCGCCGGAGCGCAGGGCGTTGTCGAGGGCGGCGCCCAGCAGCGGCCCGAGCATCCGGTCCGGGGCCTCGACGCCCGCCGCGCGCAGCAGCTCCATGGACTGGGCGACCAGGGTGATCAGATGGTTGGAGCCGAGCGCGAGGGCCGCGTGGTAGAGCGGACGCATGTCCTCCGCGATCCACTCGGGCTCCCCGCCCATCTCGATCACCAGCGCCTCGGCGGCCAGCCGCAGCTCCTCGGGCGCGGTGACGCCGAAGGAGCACCCGGCCAGCCGCTGGACGTCCACCGGGGTGCCGGTGAAGGTCATCGCGGGGTGCAGGGCCAGCGGCAGCGCCCCGGCGCGCAGGGCGGGCTCCAGGACCTTGACGCCGTACCGCCCGGAGGTGTGCACCAGCAGCTGCCCCGGCCGCACGCTCCCGGTCTCGGCCAGGCCCTCCACAAGGCCCGGCAGGGTGTCGTCCGGCACGGTCAGCAGGACCAGCTCGGCGCACCTGAGCACCTCGGCGGGCGGGAGCAGCGGCACGTCCGGGAGCATCGCCGCCGCCCGCCGCCGGGAGGCGTCGGACACCCCCGAGACGGCCACCGGGCGATGCCCGGCGAGCTGGAGCGAGGCAGCCAGCGCCGGGCCGACCCGGCCGGCTCCGACCACACCCACGGTGAGCCGCGCGGGGCGGTCCTTGGGCTCGGGCTGCTGGAATGTACTCACTCGACGGTGGCCTTCCCGTTCCAGTCCGCTCTGGGTACCGGACGATTTCTCGTCATGTTAACGCGATCGGTTCCCCGGGCGGCGGGCCGTGCACAGGCTGTGGGTTTCCGCACGCGGGCGAGCGGCACGGAAGCGCGGGTGCTCCGAGGTACGGGGCGCGGCATCATCGTCCGGGCGTGAGAACGGACCTGACAGGCGTGACAGGCGTGACGGAAGCGGTGGGGAGCATGGTGCGGACGACAGAGCGTGGCGAGGGGCCGGCGGCCGGACGGGACGCGTCGGGGCCCGCCGGGGCGCACGATCAGGACGGGAAACCGGCGGCGGCATCCGCCGGCTCCCCCTCCGACGACCCGGCGCGGCTGCGGCGGGAGCGACGGGCCACCGCCGTGCGGAACGCGGAACGCCTGCTGGCGCGCCCGGGCCATCTGGGCACGCTGCGGCAACGGCTGGCGCTGCTGGACGGCGTGGAGGACCTGTACGACCTGGACGAGACCGCGGACGTCTATGGATCGGGGGTCGTCGCGGCGCTGGAGGAGAAGGTCGCCGGACTGCTCGGCAAGGAGGCCGCCGTCTTCTTCCCGACGGGCACGATGGCCCAGCAGGTGGCCCTGCGCTGCTGGGCGGGGCGCACCGGGAACAACACGGTGGCCCTCCATGCGCTGGCCCACCCCGAGGTGCATGAACGGAACGCGTTCAGCGAGGTCGGCGGACTGCGTCCGGTACGGCTGACCGGCGAGCCCCGGATGCCCACCGCCGACGAGGTGCGCGACTTCGAGGAGCCCTTCGGCGCGCTGATGCTGGAACTGCCCCTCCGGGACGCCGGTTTCGTCCTGCCCTCCTTCGAGGAGCTGACCGAGGTCGTACGCGCCGCGCACGAGCGGGACGCGGTGGTGCACTTCGACGGTGCGCGCCTGTGGGAGACCACGGTCCACTTCGGCCGCCCGCTGGCGGAGATCGCGGACCTGGCGGACAGCGTCTATGTGTCGTTCTACAAGTCCCTCGGCGGATACAGCGGCGCGGCGGTCGCCGGCCCCCGGACCCTGATGGAGGAGGCGAGGACCTGGCGGCATCGCTACGGCGGCATGGTCTTCGAGCAGTTCCCGGCGGTGCTCGCGGCCCTCGCCGGACTGGAACGGGAGCTTCCGCGGCTGCCGGAGTACGTGCGCCAGGCGCGCAGGGTCGCCGCCGCGCTGCACGAGGGGTTCGCGGCGGCCGGGGTGCCGTGGGCGCGTGTGCGCCCCGCCGAACCGCACACCCATGAGTTCCGGGTCTGGCTGCCGTACGACGCCGAGGTCCTGCTGGAGGCCGCGCTGCGGCAGGGCGAGGAGACCGGGACCCTGCTGTTCACCGACCACTGGGACGGCGTCTGCCCGGGCCTGGCCTTCACCGAGGTCTCGGTACGGGCCGAGGGGCTGAGCTGGACGGCGGACGAGGTGAAGACGGCGGTGGCCGAGTTCGTACGACGGCTGCCGGGCACGGCCCGCGGCTGAACCGGCCACGACACGGCTCCCCTCCGGGACCCTGACGGGCGGCCGGCACCTCCGGCCGCCTGCGGCGCCCCGGTGTGCGGGGGCGACCGGCTGCACCCGGCCCTGCCGCCGGCGGACGCGACGGCAGCGGCGGCCTGCGCACCGACGGGCCAGTCGGCCGACGGCAGAGTCCGGCGGACGACGGCCCGCTTCCCCGCAGGGGGCGTACACGCGGACGTCTCGGTCCCGGCCTGCCGACGCCGACGTGCCCCAAGATGCCGACCGCACCCGCCCCTGCCACCGACGGCCGCGACAGCCTGCACGCCGACGAGCCGGAGGCCCGACGGCCGGAGGCCCCGCCGACGACGACCCGCTTCCCCCAGGCCGCGGACACGCGGACGCCTCGGTCCCGGCCGCCGACGCCGCCCCAGATGCCGACCACGCCCGCCCCTGCCACCGACGGGCCGAACGAACGGCCCGATGCACCGACGGCCGGTGTCCCCGCCGGCGACGGCCCGCTTCCCCAGGGGGCGGACACGCGGACAGTTCGTTCCCGGTCTGCCGATGACGGTGCGCTCCGGATGCCGGCCGCCGTCCGGATCCGGCCCTCCCGGCGGCGGTCGGCTCAGGGCGGGGCGCCGGGTGCCGGACGTGCGTCGGAGGTGCGGGCGGGCCGCACAGCCGTCCGCCCGCCGGACCGGCGGCGTTGTCGGTGGCGGGGTGCACCATGAGGACATGAGCGTGCACATCGACATCACCGGGCTGCGGCGGGAGCGGATCATCGCGGTGACCTCTCCGCTGGCCGAGCTCGGGATGGCCCTGCACACGCTGTCCGAGCCGGGCCACCACCCCGGGCTGCAGGCCTGGGCGACCGGTGTGACCGCCGGCCTCGACCTCCATCTCGCCGACCGTATGTGCGAGGCGGACTTTCTGTGGCGCACCACGTTCTCCGACCTCTTCCTGCCGTACGCGGGTATACCGGGCCGGAGCGCGCTGCCCGGTGCCACCCTCGCCGAGGACCTGGACCTGCTGGACAAGCTCAGCGACGAGCAGTTCGTGGACGCGGCCCTGGAGTTCACCTGCGTGCCGTCCTACGGCGCACCGGGCCCCGCCGCGCTCACCGACGCGGACACCGGCCGGCGCGCCCTGGAGCTGGCCGCCGCGCGCGGACCCCGGCAGCTGCTGTTCAGCGAGCGGCTGCTGACCGACCCGCCGAGCACCCGGGCGTGGCTGCGGCAGTTCCTGGAGGACTGCGACGAGGCGTTCTTCGCCGACACCTGGTCCCGGCTGAGCCACCAGCTCGCGGCGGACGTCCGCCACAAGACGGACCTGCTGCGGCACAAGGGCCTGGCCGAGGCGATGACGTCGGTGTCATCCTCGGTGAGGCTCGACGAGGCCGCGGGCCGGATCGTGGTCGACAAGCTCGGCGAGGGCCGTACCGCCACGGTGGACGGCGGGCTGCTACTCGTCCCGACCAGCCTGGGCAGACCGCATCTGATGGTGCTGCACCGGTACGGCTGGCAGCCCACGCTGCACTACCCGGTCAGCTCCCCGGAGCTGGTGCCGCCGCCGTCGGTGGAGCAGCTGACGCTGCGGATGGCCGCCCTGTCCCATCCGGTGCGCATGCGTATGTGCCGCAGTCTGGCCCGCAGTGCCTTCACCACGGGCGAGCTGGCCAGGACCCACGGCATGAGCGCACCCGAGGTGTCCCGGCATCTGAGCGCCCTGAAGAAGGCGGGCCTGCTCCTCACCCGCCGCCGGGGCCGCTATGTCCTGCACCAGCTGGATGTGGCCGCGGTGGCCCGGCTGGGAAGCGACTTCCTGGAGGGGATCCTGCGCTAGGTGTGTTGCCCTGAGAGGTCGGGGATGCGGGCGGCGGTCAGTCGAAGCGGATGTGCTTCAGGCCGATCTTCGCCTGCCGCAGCCGGGTCCGCAGGGCGCCCTCGTTGTTGGGCCTGAGCGTCAGCCCGGCGAGCACGGCGATCCGGTCCGCCGTCTTGGGCACCGTGGAGTGGTCCGTCCACAGATGCTCGGCGAACTCCGGTTCCGACAGTTGTTCGAGACAGTGGTCGAGCTGTTCGACGGCCCAGCTCTCCCTGCGTGGCACGGAGCCCTTCCCGGCGGCGTACGGCAGAAGGTTTCCGTAGCTGCGCTCCCGCAGCCGCCGCAGCACGGTCTCCCGCTCGGCGAGCAGCGAGAAGTGCCGTACGTCATGGCCCAGTTCCCGCAGCCGGCCGACCGTCTCGGCGAAGTACCCGGAGTCGGTGACCGTCATGGGGACGATGACCGCACCGTCGTGTCTGCTCAGCGTCAGATCGAGGACCTCGACCACGCCCTGCCGCCAGGAGGCCAGGTCCTGGAAGTCGCCGACCAGCGCACGTCCGCCGCCGGCTCCGCGCAGCTCGGGCGGCAGCATACGGCGCAGCCCGAAGCCCGCGTGTTCCGGATCGCAGATCACGCTGCCGGGCAGCCGCCGCTGGATCTCGTGGGCGGTCTGTGTCTTGCCGCCCCCGAAGGGGCCGTTGATCCACAGGAGCATGCGCAGACCCTAGTGGGCGCGGGTGACGCGTGGGGAGCGCGGTGACTCAACCGTGTCCGCCCACCCGTACCAGACCGGTCTCATAGGCGAGGACGACCACCTGTACCCGGTCCCTGAGTCCCAGTTTCGTCAGGATGCGGCCGACATGGGTCTTCACGGTCGCCTCGGACAGCACCAGCCGGGCGGCGATCTCGCCGTTGGACAGGCCCTGCGCCACCAGCATCATGACCTCCCGCTCGCGGTCGGTGAGCCGCGCCAGCTCCTTGTGCCGGGGTTCGCGGGGGCCGCCCGGCAGCATCGGGGCGAACCGGTCGAGGAGGCGGCGGGTGGTCGACGGCGCGACCACGGCGTCGCCGCTGTGCACGGAGCGGATGGCGGCGAGCAGTTCGCCCGGCGGCACGTCCTTGAGCATGAACCCGGAGGCACCCGCCTTCAGCCCGGAGAACGCGTACTCGTCGAGGTCGAAGGTGGTCAGGATCAGCACCTTCGGCGGCTGGGGCTCCGAGCAGATCCGCCGGGTGGTCTCCACCCCGTCCAGCTTCGGCATACGGACGTCCATGAGGACCACGTCGACCTCGGTGGAGCGCAGCACCTGGAGGGCCTCGACACCGTCGCCCGCCTCCGCGACGACCTCCATGTCGGGCTGGGCGGCGAGGACCATCCGGAAGCCGGTGCGCAGCAGCACCTGGTCGTCGACGAGCATCACTCGGATCGGCATGGCGGGTCCTTCGGTCGGCCTTCGGGCGGTGGGCTGGACACGTGTCGGGGGCGGGCGGGGTGCGGGGGTCGGGGGCGGGTCAGTGGACCGCCTTCAGCGGCAGCAGGGCGCTGATACGGAAGCCTCCTCCGGGGCGGGGGCCCGCGTCCAGGGTGCCGCCGACCATGCCGACCCGTTCGCGCATGCCGATCAGTCCATGGCCGTCGCCGTCGGCGCCGCCCTCCTCGTACAGCTCCTGGGGGGCGCCCTTGCCGTCGTCCTCGACCAGCAGTCCGAGACCGTCGTCGAAGTAGACCAGGCGCACGCTCGCACCCGTGTTGGGGCCGCCGTGCTTACGGGTGTTGGTGAGCGCCTCCTGGACGATCCGGTACGCCGTCAGCTCCACACCGCTGGGCAGGGGGCGCGGGGTGCCCTCCACCTTGAAGTCGACGGGCAGCCCCGCGCGACGGCACTGCTCCACGAGGTCGTCGATCTGCTCGACGTCGGGCTGCGGTACGTACTCGCCGGCCTCCTTGTGCTCGCCGGTGCGCAGCACGCCGAGCAGCCGGCGCATCTCGGCGAGCGCCTGGCGGCCGGTCCCTGAGATCGTCTCCAGGGCCTTCTTCGCCTGGTCGGGGGCGGTGTCGAGGACATAGGCGGCGCCGTCCGCCTGGACCACCATCACCGAGACGTTGTGCGCGACCACATCGTGCAGCTCACGGGCTATCCGGGCGCGCTCGGCGGCCACCGCGACCTTGGCCTGCGCCTCGCGCTCCTTCTCCAGCCGTGCGGCGCGCTCCTCCAGTTGGGCGAGGTAGGCGCGGCGGGTGCGCAGGGAGTCGCCGAGGACCCAGGCGAGGACGAAGGGGACGGTCTGGAAGACCGCTATCGCCACATTGCCCAGGGGGCTGGCACCCGGCTGCGGCCAGCGCATCTGGGCCAGGGAGCCGGCCAGCAGACCACCGATCAGCGCGGCGCGCGAAGCCCAGCGGGTACTTTTCGCGGCGACCGTGTAGATGATCACCAGCATGGCGAAGTCGGCGGGCATCGGCGGTACGTCGAGAACCACCTGGACGACGCCGGCACCCGCGGCCACGGCGAGCATCTTCTCGGGCATGCGGCGGCGCAGCGCGACGACCACACACAGGGCGACGGAGACCACGAGCCCTCTGAGGAGCATTCCATGATGGCCCGCCGCCATGCAGGTGAGCCCGAGCAGGACGACGGCCCAGAAGCCGTCGACCCCGGTGGGATGCCTGCGGAGGAAGTCATAGAGACGCTGCACGTAACCCAGCGTAGGGAAGCGCACTGTGTGCATGAGTCAACCGGAGGGCCGATCCGGGGCGGACACGCGTACTCCGGAAGGTGGATGCCGCAGGTGCCGGAGGGTGCGGGGCGCCCGGTGTCCCGGGTGCGCGACGTCCCGGGTGCGAGGCGCGGGCCCCGGGCGCGGGGCGCGGGGTGCGCACACCGGGCGCACGTCACCGCACTAGCCTGACCCCGTGGTGCACGAGGACGACGGCGGGTGGCGGGGCTGGCGGGCGGCGGCCGAGGAGGCGCTGTACGGGCCGGACGGCTTCTACCGGCGGCCCGAGGGACCCGCGGGGCACTTCCGTACGTCCGTGCACGCCTCTCCGCTCTTCGCCGTGGCGGTGGCCCGGCTGCTGTGCCGGGTCGACCGGGCGCTGGGGCACCCCGCCGAGCTGGCGTTCGTCGACATGACGGCCGGCCGGGGCGAGCTGGTCACCGGTGTCCTGGACGCCCTGCCCGAGGACGTCGCCGCCCGGACGCGCCCCTGCGCCGTCGAGATCGCCGGCCGGCCCGAGGGGCTGGATCCCCGGGTCGAGTGGCGGGACGAACCCCCGAGCGGGAGCACCGGGCTGCTGTTCGCGAACGAGTGGCTGGACAATGTGCCGGTCGAGGTCGCACAGACCGGGCCCGACGGTGTGCCCCGGCGGGTCCTGGTGCGCCGGGACGGCACCGAGCGCCTGGGAGAGCCGGTCACGGGCGCCGAGGCGCAGTGGCTGGAGCGCTGGTGGCCGCCGACCGCCGAGGGCGGCCGTGCCGAGATCGGCCTGCCCCGCGACACCGCCTGGGCCGCCGCCGTCTCCTCCGTCGCCCGGGGGCTCGCCGTCGCCGTGGACTACGCGCACCGCGCGGACGCCCGGCCGCCCTTCGGGACGCTCACCGGATTCCGCGCGGGCCGGGAGACCGTGCCGGTGCCGGACGGCTCCTGCGATCTGACCGCGCATGTGGCCCTGGACGCCTGCGCCCTGCCGGGGGCGCGCCTGGTGACCCAGCGCACGGCGCTGCGTGCCCTCGGAGTCACCGGCGCACGCCCTCCGCTGGCGCTCGCCTCCACCGACCCGGCCGCCTATGTGCGCGCCCTCGCCCGGGCCGGGGCCGCCGCCGAGCTCACCGCGCCCGGCGGCCTCGGCGACTTCGGCTGGCTGCTCCAGCCCGCCGGGATCCCGGCGGCCGCCCTCGGGGACCCGTTTGGCCTGTTTGACCTATTTATCGATGTCGCCGACCACGAAGAACAGTGACCCCAGGATCGCCACCATGTCCGCGACCAGCGTCCCCGGCAGCAGCTCGGTGAGCACCTGGACGTTGTTGTACGAGGCGGACCGCAGCTTGAGCCGGTACGGGGTCTTGTCGCCCTTGCTGACCAGGTAGTAGCCGTTGATGCCGAGCGGGTTCTCGGTCCAGGCGTAGGTGTGGCCCTCGGGAGCCTTGAGCACCTTGGGCAGGCGCTGGTTGATCGGCCCGGGCGGCAGTGCGGCCAGCCGGTCCAGACAGGCGTCGGCCAGGTCGAGCGAGTTGTGGGTCTGCTCCAGGAGGCACTCGAAGCGGGCCAGGCAGTCGCCCTCCTGCCGGGTGACCACCTTCAGCGTGTCCTGGAGCTCCGGATAGGCCAGATACGGCTCGTCCCGGCGCAGGTCGAAGTCCACGCCCGAGGCGCGCGCGATCGGACCGCTCACCCCGTACGCGTGCACGGCCCCGGGGGTGAGGACGCCCACGCCCCGGGTGCGCCCCCGGAAGATCTCGTTGCCGAGCACCAGGTCGTCGAACCGGTCCATGCGGGAGCGCACCGCGCGGACGGCCGTGCGCGCACGGTCGGTCCAGCCCGCGGGCAGGTCCTCCTTGAGGCCGCCCACCCGGTTGAACATGTAGTGCATCCGCCCGCCGGAGATCTCCTCCATGACGTTCTGGAGTTCCTCGCGCTCCTGGAAGGCGTAGAACACCGGGGTGATGCCGCCGAGCTCCAGCGGATAGGAACCGAGGAACATCAGATGGTTCAGGACCCGGTTCAGCTCCGCCAGCAGGGTGCGCATCCACACCGCGCGCTCGGGGACCTCCATGCCGAGCATCCGCTCCACGGCGAGCACCACGCCCAGCTCGTTGGAGAAGGCCGACAGCCAGTCGTGGCGGTTGGCGAGCATGATGATCTGGCGGTAGTCGCGCGCCTCGAACAGCTTCTCCGCACCGCGGTGCATATAGCCGATGACCGGCTCCGCGTGCGTGATCCGCTCGCCGTCCAGCACCAGCCGCAGCCTCAGCACGCCGTGCGTGGAGGGATGCTGGGGTCCGATGTTGAGCACCATGTCGGTGCTCTCCGCGGCGCCGCCGATCCCGACCGTGGTCTCCGTCTTGGGAGTCATGGACACAGTCTGACTTACGTACGCTTGCGCCATGGAGACGGGGACTGCGGGGTGGGACGGCGAGCCCGTCTGGAGGGGACTGCCGCCGGGGCTGCTGCGGATGCGGCGCCTGTTGCTGGTGGTGTGGCTGGGACTGCTGACGGTGGTCGTGGGGGTGCTGCTCGCCCTGTTCGCCGGATCCGCGTGGGCCCTTGCGGCGCTGCTGCCGCCGGCGCTGCTGCCCGTGGGCTGGGTGCTGCTGGGCCGGAACTGGCGTTCCTGGCGGTACGCCGAGCGGGCCGACGACCTGCTGATCAGCCGGGGCGTGCTGTGGCACGAGGAGACCGTGGTGCCGTACGGGCGCATGCAGCTGGTCGAGGTCACCTCGGGGCCCGTGGAGCGGCACTTCGGACTGGCGAGCGTGCAACTGCACACGGCCGCCGCCACCACGGACGCCACGATTCCGGGTCTCGACCCGGCCGAGGCGGAACGGCTGCGGGACCGGCTGGCCGAACTGGGCGAGGCCCGCTCGGCGGGGCTGTGAGCACGCCCGGCACGGCGGAGGAGGGGCAGGCGGTCGCCGAGCGGCGGCTGCACCCCGTGACCCCGCTGCGGCGCGCCTGGGCACCGGTCACGGTGATCGTGGGCTGGACCGTGCACGACCCGGGCCGGATACGGGAGCAACTGGCCCACCTGTCCGCGGCCCGCCTCCTCCTGGGACTCACGGTGGTCGTCCTGGTCGCCTGCGTGTACGGCTTTCTGAGCTGGTGGTTCACCCGCTTCGCGGTGACCGGCACCGAACTGCGCATACGTACCGGACTGTTGTTCCGCCGCACGGCGCACATCCGGCTGGACCGGCTTCAGGCCGTGGATGTGACCCGGCCGTTGCTGGCCCGGGTGGCCGGTGTCGCCAAGCTGAAACTCGATGTCGTCGGCACCGGCGACAAGGACGAGCTCGCCTATCTCGGTGAGGCCGAGGCGCGGGCCCTGCGGGCCGAACTCCTCGCCCGCGCGGCCGGTTTCGCCCCCGAGACGGCGCACGAGGTCGGCGAGGCACCGGCCCGGCTGCTGCTGCGGGTGCCGCCGCGCATGCTGGCCGTCTCCCTGCTGCTCTCTGGCACGACCTGGGGTTCGTCGGCGGCCGCGCTCGCCGTGCCGCCGCTGGTGTGGGCCGCCACCCACAACCTCTGGACGGTGCTCGCCCTCGGGCTGCCGCTGCTCGGCGGGGCGCTCACCAGGAGTGCGGGGCGCTTCGCCGACGCCTACGACTGGACGGTGAGCGAGTCTCCGGACGGGCTCCGTATCGACCACGGGCTGCTCGACCGCGCCCATGAGACGGTGCCGCCGGGGCGGGTGCAGGCCGTCCACCTCGTGGAGCCGCTGCTGTGGCGGCGGCGCGGATGGGTGCGCGTCAGGCTGGACGTGGCCGGCTCGCCCCGCTCGGTCCTGGTGCCGGTCGCCCCGCGCGAGATCGCCGAGGCGGTGATAGCCCGGGTGCTGCCCGGGGTGACCGTGCCCGCCTCCCTGTCCCGGCCTCCGCGCCGCGCCGCCTGGTGCCTGCCCTTCTGGTGGCGCGGCCACGGTCTCGCCGTCACCGACGCGGTCTTCGCCGCCCGGCACGGCCTGCTGCACCGCAGCCTGGCCCTGGTGCCGCACGCGAAGGTGCAGAGCGTACGGCTGCGGCAGGGCCCCTGGAAGCGGTTCAGAAGGGTCGCCGATGTGCTCGTGGACACCGGTGCGAACACCACGGTCACGGCGCGTCTGCGGGACGCCGGGGAGGCGGCGGCGCTGCTGTACGCGCAGGCGGACCGCTCCCGCACGGGACGCCGGGACGCCCGGCCCGACCGGTGGATGGTCTCCTAGCCGGCGCCGGCACCGGTGCCGTGGCCGGGTCCCGCACGACGAGGGGCGGCGGCACGAGCTGTGCCGCCGCCCCTCGTCTGCACCGAGCGGTCCGGTGCCGCATCAGGCACTAGGACGCCGAGGTGCGCAGCCCCTGGATGTCGATCTGCTCCGTCTCGTCATGGGCCGTCAGGTCGATGACCTGGCCGACCGCGAGCGCCTGCGGGTCCATGGGCTTGAAGCCCGACTCGGACTCGGCCTTGTGCATCGCGTGCGACTCCCGGCCGGACGCGTCGGCGAGGGTCTCGTTCTGCGCGAACGCCATGTCCTCCTCCGGCTTCCGGGTGCCGAAGAAGTCGAAACCGCCCTGGACGGTGGGGCGCCGGCGCGGAGTCGGCGGCACCACGGCCACGGCGGTCGGCACCGTGAAGTGGCCGGTGGCGTGCGCGGGCCGGCCGGCGTGCTGCCGGGGTTCCGGTACGGCCTGGTGTTCCTGAGCAGCCGGCACGGCCTCCTGCTCCGGCACGGCGACCGCCGTGGACAGGGCCTCGGCCTCGGCTTCGGCTTCGGAGGGGTCACCGGCGTCGGCCCCGGGGGCACCGGGCTCGGCGGGGGCCGGGTTCCCGGCCTCGTCCGCGGAGCCGTCGTTCTCGGGGAAGGGGGTCGTGGCAGCGGTGGCCGGGGCCGCACGGCCGGCGTCCTGCGGGACGGTGTCCAGGGAGGTGGCGTCCGCGGCGGGGGCCGTCCGGTCCTCCTCCGTGACGGAGTCCGGCTCCTGCTCGTCGGTGTTCTCGGCGGCGGTGTCCGTCCCCGCCGTCCCGCTCGGCTCGGGGGCGGCGGTCCCCTCCGCGGGGTCGTTCTCCGCTCCGGCGTCCTCCCGGGCGTCCACGGCCTCCAACGCCGCGCCGTCGGCCGGGGCCAGCCGCGCCAGCGCCGAACCGGCCCGCTCGAAGAGCACGGAGCCCTCCGGGGAGAACGCCCGCGGAGCCGACGGCGCGCGCTCGGCGTCCCGCTCCGGCTCGGCCGCGGCCGGGACGTCCCCGCCGTCCGGTGCCTCCGTGGCGGCGGACGCCTCCTCGACGGGGTCCGGGGTCTGCTGCTCATCGGACGTCCCCGTGTCCCCCGCGGGCAGCGCCGGGGCCGGGGCCGGGGAATCGATGGCCAGCAGACGGCGGCCCTCCAGGGCGCTCGCCCGCTCCGTCTCCGCGGTGGCGTAGCGGCGCAGCAGGGACGCGTGCTCATTGCGCAGGTTGGTGACCTCCGCGCGCTTGGCCCGCAGCTTCTGCTCCAGCTTGCCGCGCAGCTCGCGCGACTCCTCGAGCTCGGTCTCCAGCTCGGCGACCCGCTCCTCGTGGCGCCACTCGTCGCCCGCCCGCGCACGCTCGAGGTCGGCGACGATCTTGCCCGCGGCCAGGTCCCAGCGGCGCATGACGAACGTGCCCAGGATCGTCGTCACCGCGGCGCCCGCGGCCAGCCCACGGAGCAGCGACGGCTCCGTGAACAGCCAGGGCCCCACGGCGCAGGCGACCGAGAAGCCGGCTATCACCGAAGGGGGCAACAGCCGGTGCAAGGGCGGGGAATGACGGTGACGTCCACGTGGCATGGCCAGAAACTTACCGCGCGTAGGCGAATGATGGTGCCCCACCCGGTAAAAACACGGCTACCGAACTCTTCACACCGCGCCGGGGGCGCCGGGAATGGGAACGGCGACCTCCCGAATCGGCACATCTCGAATCCGGCGTATTCCCCGCGGGCCCGGATACACCGCGGCAGGTCAGGACGCGTCCACCGCCCGACCGGCCCATGACGACGGCGCCCGGGCCGCCTGCCCCGGCAGCGCCCGGACCGCCCGTTCCGGCACCCGCGACCGCCTTCCTCGCCCCGTCGAAGGATTCTTTGACGATCATTCAGTTCGCGCCCGACATGGATCTCCGGTCCGGTTTCCCTTGCCGACAAAGGGACTTGACGGCACCCCACGGGGAGAATTCCGCATCGTCCCGGTGACAACGCCGAAGGGGACCGGCTCCGCGACGGCACCGGTCCTCTTCGGATTGCCCCGAATTCCGGGCGGGGATCACCGCGCATTCACCTGCTCAGCGGTCGCTCAACCGCCCGCTCAGCCACTGCAGCGCTGCCGGGATCTCCCGCCGCCAGGTGTTGAAGTTGTGGCCTCCGCCGTCCAGGATGATCGACGCGATCCTGGTCGGCCGCCTGGACTGGACCAGCTGCATGAACTTCAGCGTGGCCCGGTAGTTGCTCTCACCGACTCTACTGGTGCTGACGAGCAGCGAGGTGTCCGGCGCCCGGAGGTGCTTGAGGCACCACCAGAGGTCGGCGCGGTTCTGCAGATCCTTGTCCCCGTGGAAGAGGTCGCCCGTGGTCGGGTCGATCGGCGCCTTGTAGTACGGCGACAGGCCCGCCC
Source organism: Streptomyces nodosus (assembly GCF_008704995.1). NCBI lineage: Bacteria > Bacillati > Actinomycetota > Actinomycetes > Kitasatosporales > Streptomycetaceae > Streptomyces > Streptomyces nodosus. Next base: position 4,190,047 of record NZ_CP023747.1, on the reverse strand, counting down.
CGGCCGCGTACACCTCCGGATGGTGCACGGCCAGCTTCAGCGCGCAGTAGCCGCCCGTGGAGTCCCCGATGATGCCCCAGCTGCCGGGCTTCCTGCCCACCCGGTAGTGGGCCATGACCGCATCGGGGAGGTCCCGCGCGAAGAAGGTCTCGGTCTTCGGCCCGCCCGGGACGTCCACGCACTCCGTGTCGCGCGGCGGCGCCACGGTCGGGCGCAGCATCACCAGGATCATCGGCTGCATCCTGCCGTCCTTGGCCAGTTCGTGCGCCGTCTGCGGATAGTGCAGCCCCTTGATGAGCGCCTCGGCCGTACCGGGGTAGCCGGTGAGCACCACGGACACCGGGAACGTCCGCGAGCGGTACTGCGACTGGAAGTACTCCGGCGGCAGATAGACGTACGCGGGCGTGGCGATACGGGTCGTACGGCCCACGATGCCGACCTTCTGGATCTGACCACCCGTCTGCGGCCGTGCCCCGCCCGGCACGGCGACCTCCCGGGTGCCGACCACCTGGAGGGGACCGCCGACCAGCTGCGCCGCACCATGGGTGGTGACCACGCCCTGCCCGCTCTCCTGACCGAACAGATCCGCCCAGCTGGCGTAGAAGCCGAAGGCCTGGTTGGCCGCCACCCCGACGGAGACGAAGACCGCGAGCTGGGTGACGAACAGCAGCGCGACCCGCCCGCTGACGGGCCGCCAGCCGCGGCGCGCCAGCCGTGGCCAGTACCAGACCGTGCCGACGAACAGCAGCCCGGCGAGCACGACCGCCAGCGCCAGCACTTTGTTGCTCGTGAGACCCATGGGCTTTTTCCCTGCCTGCGCTTTCCTACCCATGGGGCCGTCCCCGCGCCTTCGCGAGGGCTTGCCCCGGACTTTCCTCCGGCTTTGAACCGGCTTTGTGATGGGGAGTGAACCTCTCTCCCCAAGACACCGTCCTAGAGGGCGCAATGTCGCCGGATGCCCGAAACGGCACCGGGCTCAAGGTCTCTCGCAGAACTACGGGATGCGATGTCTGTCAGGATAGATGGGGAAATGTCGAGTGGGGTTCCGGAGCATTCGAGGGTACGGCGCATACTGCGCGGCCCACGCCCGGAGGCCGTACCCGCACTGATCGCCAGGGCCTGCACGCTCGTGGGAGTCCTGGACATCGCCGCGGGCGTCTTCCCGCGCTTCCGGCACAGCCGTATGCACCGCATGGCGGAGGTCCTGCCGGGCTCGCTCGGCCCGTTCGCGGCGGCCATGTCGCTGAGTGTGGGCATCCTCCTGCTGCTCCTGGCCCATGGGCTGCGGCGCCGCAAGCGCCGGGCCTGGCGCTCGGCCACGGCGCTGCTTCCGGTGGGCGCGGTGGCGGAGTACGTCTACCGTCACTCGGTGATCGGGGTGCTGATCGCGCTGGCGCTGCTGCTGCCGCTGGTGCTCCACCGGGGCCAGTTCGACGCCCTGCCCGACCCGCGCAGCCGCTGGCGGGCGCTCGCCAACTTCGTGCTCATGGGCGCCGGTTCCCTGGGGCTCGGCCTGATCATCGTCAGCGTCCACCGGCACCGCATGGTGGGCAACCCGAGTCTGTCCGCCCGTATCGAGCACGTCCTGTACGGCATGTTCGGCGTCGAGGGCCCGGTCGACTACACCGGCAACACCTCCTGGACGGTGGCCTTCTCACTCGGCGCGCTCGGCCTGCTGACCGCGGTCACCACCGTCTATCTCGCCTTCCGGCCCGAACACCCGGCCGCCCGGCTCACCGAGGAGGACGAGGTGCGCCTGCGGGCCCTGCTGGAGAAGCACGGCGGCCGCGACTCCCTCGGCCATTTCGCGCTCCGCCGCGACAAGGCGGTCGTCTTCTCGCCGAGCGGCAAGGCGGCGGTGACCTATCGCGTGGTGTCGGGCGTGATGCTGGCCAGCGGCGACCCGATCGGTGATGTGGAGGCCTGGCCCGGCGCCATCGAGCGCTTCATGGACGAGGCCAGGGCCCACTCCTGGACCCCCGCGGTCATGGGCTGCTCGGAGACGGGCGGTGAGGTGTGGACCCGGGAGACCGGACTGGACGCCCTCGAACTGGGGGACGAGGCGGTGGTGGATGTCGCGGATTTCTCGCTCTCCGGGCGCGCGATGCGAAACGTGCGCCAGATGGTGAAACGCATCGAGCGCGCGGGGTACGAGACCCGGGTCCGCCGCGTCCGTGACCTCGGCGAGGGCGAACTGGAACGCATACGGCGCGCTGCCGAGGACTGGCGCGGTACGGACACCGAGCGCGGCTTCTCCATGGCGCTCGGCCGCATCGGTGACCCGACCGACGGCGACTGCCTGATCGCCACGGCCCACCGGGTCGACGGGGTGGCCCCCGGCGCCTCGGGCAGGGCGGGGACGGGAGAGGGAAGGGCCGAGGCCGAGGCGGGCCCCTACGGCGACCTCAAGGCCGTACTGCACTTCGTCCCGTGGGGCACGGACGGGGTCTCCCTGGACCTGATGCGCCGCGACCGCTCGGCGGACCCGGGCATGAACGAACTGCTGATCGTGGCCGCGCTCCGGGCCGCCCCGAAGTTCGGCATCGAACGCGTCTCGCTGAACTTCGCGATGTTCCGCTCGGCTCTGGCGCGCGGCGAGAAGATCGGCGCGGGCCCGGTGCTGCGGGCGTGGCGGGGCCTGCTGGTCTTCCTCTCCCGGTGGTTCCAGATCGAGTCCCTGTACAAGTTCAACGCGAAGTTCCAGCCGCGCTGGGAGCCCCGCTTCGTGGTGTACGCCTCCTCCCGGGACCTCCCGCGCATCGGCCTGGCCGCCATGCAGGCGGAGGGCTTTGTGAACCTCCCCCTCCCCCGCTTCCTGCGTCGCCCCGCCCCGGCCCCGCGCCCGTCCTCCCACGGAGCCGCCGAACACGGCATGAGCGCCACCAGCCGCGCCTGACCGCGCGGGGTGCCGGGCCGCCCCGCCACGACGGGGCGGCAAGGGGGCAGCCCGATCCACGGCAACCGGGCGACAGCTCCGCCCGAGCGGTCACCGGGCCACATCGCCGACAGGCCCGCGCCGCGAACCCGGCGCGCCCCGGCCCGTCCGGCCTCCGGGCGGGCCTCTCGTGCCCGTGCGGCGGCGCCAGGCCCGCGCCGCCGGACGGCCGCGGTGCCGCCGGCCGCCCCGGGAGCCGGGCGGCGGGCCCATGGGGGCCTACGCTGAACGTATGAGCACGAAGATCGGGCGCGGCCAGGTGGCAGGCCTTCCGGCATGGGACCGCTGCGCGGTCATGGGAGTGGTCAATGTCACCCCCGACTCCTTCTCCGACGGCGGACGCTGGTTCGACACCACCACCGCGGTCAAGCACGGCCTCGATCTGGTGGCGGAGGGCGCCGATCTCGTCGACGTCGGCGGCGAGTCCACCCGCCCGGGCGCCTCCCGCGTGGACGAGGCGGAGGAACTCAGGCGCGTCGTTCCCGTCGTCCGGGGCCTCGCCTCCGAGGGCGTCCTGGTCTCCGTGGACACCATGCGCGCCCGGGTCGCCGAACAGGCGCTCGCCGCCGGCGCGGCCCTCGTCAACGACGTCAGCGGCGGTCTCGCCGACCCCGGGATGATCCCGGCCGTCGCGGACGCCGGCGCCCCCTTCGTCGTCATGCACTGGCGCGGACTCCTGGAGGGCGCCAATGTCAGCGGGGTGTACGAGGACGTGGTCGCCGAGGTCGCCGACGAGCTCCGGGCGCGGGTGGAAGCCGTTCTGGAGGGCGGCATCGCCCCCGACCGGATCGTCGTCGACCCCGGGCTCGGTTTCTCCAAGGAAGCCGGGCACGACCTCACCCTGCTCGCCCACCTCGACCGCCTGCTCGGTCTGGGCCACCCCGTGCTGGTGGCCGCCTCGCGGAAGCGGTTCCTTGGCCGCGTACTGGCGGGCCCCGAGGGCGCGCCCCCTCCCGCGCGGGAACGCGACGCCGCCACGGCCGCCGTCTCCGCGCTCGCCGCGCAGGCCGGAGCATGGGCCGTGCGCGTGCACGAGGTGCGCGCGACCGCGGACGCCGTACGGGTCGCACGCGCCGTCGAAGGAGCCCGGTGAGCACGGCCCACACCGATGTCGAACAGGTCGAACAGGCCAACACCGCCTTCTACGAGGCACTGGAGCGAGGTGACTTCGAGGAGCTTTCCTCGCTCTGGCTCGCCCCCTCCGACCTGGGCATCGACGAGGAGTACCACGACCCCGCGGACTCCGGGGTGATCTCCTGCGTCCACCCCGGCTGGCCCGCGCTGACCGGTCGAGGCGAGGTGCTGCGGTCCTATGCGCTGATCATGGCGAACACCGACTACATCCAGTTCTTCCTCACCGACGTCCATGTCTCCGTGACCGGCGACACCGCCCTGGTGACCTGCACCGAGAACATCCTCAGCGGCGGACCGGCCCCCGAGGACGGCGACGAGCTCGGCCCGCTCCTCGGACAGCTGGTCGTCGCCACCAATGTGTTCCGCCGCACCGGGGACGGCTGGAAGCTCTGGGCGCACCACGCCTCGCCCGTGCTGTCCGAGTCCGCCGCGGCCGAGGACCACGAGTCCTCCTGAGGGGGGTGGACGGCCCCCGAGTGGGTAGGCGGCCGACAAGTGGCCGGAATCACTTACCTCCGGGTAAACCCGGCAAGGTGCCGGAGTGTGTCGTGTTCTGTGGGGAAACGCCCGATGAACCCCTCCCGAATGTCGCACGGGCGCGTCCCCCCGTGAGCCGGTGCTGTCAGTGCCCGCAGGTAGATTCGGTCGGGTCCGGGGTACCGACCGCACTCGGTGAGGACCTGCCGCTACCGACGACTGCAGGAGTGATTGGCGTGGATCGTGTCGCGTTGCGCGGACTGAAGGCCCGCGGGCACCACGGTGTGTTCCCCGAGGAACGCCAAGAGGGCCAGACCTTCGTCGTGGACGTCGTCCTGGGTCTGGACACCCGACCGGCCGCGGCCGACGACGACCTGTCGAGGACCGTGAACTACGGCGTCGTGGCGGAGGAGGTCGTGGCCCTGGTCGAGGGGGATCCCGTCGACCTGATCGAGACGCTCGCCGAGCGCATCGCCCTCTCCTGCCTCAAGCACGCCCCGGTCCAGGAGGTCGAGGTCTGCGTCCACAAACCGGGCGCACCGATCACGGTCCCCTTCGACGACGTGACCGTCACCATCACCCGGAGCAGAGTATGACCGCCTTCTTCACCGGGGGTCAGAGCGACCCGATCGTCCAGCCGGTGCCCGCCTCCGTGGTGGAGCGCGTGGACGCCGCCGACACCACCCTGCAGAATCCCAAGCTCGCGGTGATCTCCCTGGGCGCGAACCTGGGCAACCGCCTGGAGACGCTCCAGGGCGCCATCGACGCTCTGGAGGACACCCCGGGCGTCCGCGTCAAAGCGGTCTCCCCGGTGTACGAGACCGAACCCTGGGGCGTCGCTCCGGGCAGCCAGCCGTCGTACCTCAACGCGGTGGTGGTCGTGAAGACCACCCTGCCCCCCTCCTCCTTGCTGGAGCGCTCCCAGGCCGTGGAGGAGGCGTTCCACCGGCTGCGGGACGAGCGATGGGGCGCGCGCACCCTGGACATGGACATCATCACCTATGCGGACACCGTCTCCGACGACCCGGTGCTGACGCTCCCCCACCCACGCGCCCACCAGCGGGCGTTCGTCCTCGCCCCGTGGTACGACCTGAACCCGGAGGCCCTGCTCCCCGGCCACGGCGCGGTGGCCGATCTGCTCGCCGCCGTCACCCGGGAGGGCGTCACGCCCCGTGCCGACCTGGAACTCCGGCTGCCCGAGTAGTCGTTAAGGTCTATCGGGCCGGGGATCTCTCCCCGTGCCAGGGTGTACGGGCGAGTCCCGGGCTGACGAAGGGCCATCGTGAAAGAGCTGCGCATCAGGACGCTGGCGGCGGTGTTCGTGGTGGCCGGAGTGCTGTCCTGGGCGGGCGCCCGGCTGTGGAGTTCGGTGGGCAGTCTGCCCCGGGTCCCCCTGGCCGCGCCCATCGTCCTCGCCCTGATCGCCGCGGTCCTGCTGGCCACGGCGCTCTCCCTGCGCTCCCGTCTCAAGGCCCAGCGGGAGCGCCGGCCCGGTGCGAAGGGCGTGGATCCGCTGATGGCGGCCCGCGCCGTGGTCTTCGGTCAGGCCAGCGCCCTGGTCGCCTCCCTGGTCGCCGGAATGTACGGCGGCACGGGCGTCTTTCTGCTGGGGTCCCTGGACATCCCGGTCATCCGCGACCAGGCCATCTATGCCGGACTCTCGGTCCTGGCCGGAATCGCCGTCATAGCGGCCGCCCTCTTCCTGGAGCGCGTCTGCAAGCTCCCGGAGGACGACGACCACAACGACGGGACGGCACAGGCCTCCTGAGCCCCGCCGGGCTCAGCGCGCCATGATCAGGCTCATCGCCTCATTGCGGGTGGCCGCGTCCCGCAGCTGACCCCGCACCGCCGAGGTGATCGTCTTGGCGCCGGGCTTGCGGATGCCGCGCATCGACATGCACATGTGCTCGCACTCGACCACGACGATCACACCGCGCGGTTCCAGGATGTCCATCAGCGAGTCGGCGATCTGCGTCGTCAGCCGCTCCTGCACCTGCGGACGACGGGCGAAGACGTCCACCAGCCGGGCCAGCTTGGACAGGCCCGTGATCTTGCCGCTGGTGGCGGGGATGTAGCCGACGTGCGCGACCCCCCGGAACGGCACGAGGTGGTGCTCACAGGTCGAGAACACCTCGATGTCCTTCACCAGCACCATCTCGTCGTGACCGAGGTCGAACGTCGTCGTCAGGACGTCCTCCGGCTTCTGCCACAGTCCCGCGAATATCTCCCGGTACGCCCGGGCGACCCTCCCCGGGGTCTCCCGGAGTCCCTCTCGGTCCGGGTCCTCCCCGACCGCGATCAGCAGTTCGCGCACGGCGTTCTCCGCACGCTTCTCGTCGAACTCGCCGATCGTGCCCTCGCCGTCCAGCGTCACCGGGTCGGTCATCTGGTGCCTCGTTCCTGCGCCCGTGACGCGCACCGATCGCGCGTCTCATGCGCGGCCATGGAAAAGCCGCGTCCCCCAGGCTAGAACCCTGGGGGACGCGGCAGAAATTCCGGGCCCGATGCGGGCCCCGTAGGGCCTCGGAAGAGCTGGGGTCAGCTCTCCCGGCGGTCCTCCGGAGTCTTCTCCGTGGAGACGGCCTCCGTCGCATTGGCGATCGCCGGGGTGGCGCCGTTCGCCCCGTTGGTCAGTGCGAGCTCCTTGGGGGAGAGCACCGGCGGGCGGGTGGACGGCGTGCGGCGCGAGGAACCGGTCCAGGCGGGCCGCGGCGGGCGCTTGACGATCGGAGCGAAGACCTCGGCGATCTCCTCCTTGCCCAGGGTCTCCTTCTCCAGGAGGGCCAGGACGAGGTTGTCGAGGACGTCGCGGTTCTCGACCAGGATCTCCCAGGCCTCGTTGTGCGCGTTCTCGATGAGCTTCTTGACTTCCTCGTCCACCAGCGCGGCGACCTCTTCCGAGTAGTCACGCTGGTGAGCCATCTCACGTCCGAGGAACGGCTCGGTGTTGTCGCCGCCGAACTTGATCGCGCCGAGACGCTCGGTCATGCCGTACTGCGTGACCATCGCGCGGGCCGTGGTGGTGGCCTTCTCGATGTCGTTCGCGGCACCGGTCGTCGGGTCGTGGAAGACGAGCTCCTCGGCCGCGCGGCCGCCCAGCATGTAGGCCAGCTGGTCCAGCATCTCGTTGCGGGTCGTGGAGTACTTGTCCTCGTCCGGCAGCACCATCGTGTAGCCGAGCGCGCGCCCACGGGACAGGATCGTGATCTTGTGGACCGGGTCGGAGTTCGGCGAGGCCGCCGCGACCAGGGCGTGACCGCCCTCGTGGTACGCGGTGATCTTCTTCTCCTTGTCCGACATGATCCGGGTCCGCTTCTGCGGGCCCGCGACCACACGGTCGATCGCCTCGTCCAGCATGTGGTTGTCGATGAGCTTGCGGTCGCTGCGGGCCGTGAGCAGCGCCGCCTCGTTCAGCACGTTCGACAGGTCGGCGCCGGTGAAGCCGGGGGTGCGTCGGGCGACGGCCGCCAGGTCGACGTCCGGAGCGACCGGCTTGCCCTTCTGGTGGACCTTGAGGATCTCCAGACGGCCCTGCATGTCCGGGCGGTCGACCGCGATCTGGCGGTCGAAGCGGCCGGGGCGCAGAAGGGCCGGGTCGAGGATGTCGGGACGGTTGGTCGCGGCGATGAGGATCACACCGCCCTTGACGTCGAAGCCGTCCATCTCGACGAGCAGCTGGTTCAGGGTCTGCTCGCGCTCGTCGTGACCGCCGCCGAGGCCGGCGCCGCGGTGGCGGCCGACCGCGTCGATCTCGTCGACGAAGACGATCGCCGGGGCGTTCGCCTTGGCCTGCTCGAACAGGTCACGGACACGCGAGGCGCCCACACCGACGAACATCTCGACGAAGTCGGAACCCGAGATCGAGTAGAAGGGGACGCCCGCCTCGCCGGCCACCGCACGCGCGAGCAGCGTCTTGCCCGTACCGGGAGGCCCGTAGAGCAGCACGCCCTTGGGGATCTTGGCGCCGACGGCCTGGAACTTGGCCGGCTCCTGGAGGAACTCCTTGATCTCGTGGAGCTCCTCGACCGCCTCGTCCGAGCCCGCGACGTCCGCGAACGTGGTCTTCGGGGTGTCCTTGGTGATCAGCTTGGCCTTGGACTTCCCGAAGTTCATCACTCGGGAGCCGCCGCCCTGCATCTGGTTCATCAGGAACAGGAAGACGACCACGATGAGGACGAAGGGCAGCAGGGACAGCAGAATCCCGACGATGGGGTTCTGCTTGGACGGCGAGACCGTGTAGCCCTTCGGAATCTGCTTGTTCTGGTACTTGTCCTGAAGGATGTTGGCCAGGGAGACGCCCTGGTCACCGATGTAGCTCGCCTGGATCTTGGTGCTGCCGTCGACCTTCTGGCCGTTCTTGAGCGAGACCTTGATGACCTGCTCGTCGCCGGTGGTGATCTTGGCGGCCTCGACCTTGTTGGCATTGATCGCTGCGACGACCTTGCCGGTGTCCACCGTCTTGTAGCCGCCGGAGGAGCCGACGACCTGCATCAACACGACCACGGCAAGGACGACCAGCACGATCCACATGATCGGCCCACGGAAGTATCGCTTCACGTCCATCCATACGGAGCGGTGCCGCCCCGTCCCTCCTGCCATAGTGAGTTTGATAAAGACAGTTCTTCTGACGGTACCCCAGGATCCTCACCGGAAGCCGCAGGGGACTGCTGGTACACCGTCCACGCATCCTCCAACGGCGGGAGGCCCGCCGGGGTTCCCGGACGTCCCGAAAGACGTGGGAACCGGGGGCCGGCCGCCGTGGAGGGCGACAGGCCCCCAGAGGGGTCAGCCGCCGTAGACGTGGGGGGCGAGCGTACCGACGAACGGGAGGTTGCGGTACTTCTCCGCGTAGTCGAGGCCGTAGCCCACGACGAACTCGTTCGGGATGTCGAAGCCCACCCACTCGACGTCGATGGCGACCTTGGCGGCCTCGGGCTTGCGCAGCAGCGTGCACACCTTGAGGGAGGCGGGCTCGCGGGATCCGAGGTTGGAGAGCAGCCAGGACAGGGTCAGTCCGGAGTCGATGATGTCCTCGACGATCAGGACGTGCTTGCCCTTGATGTCGGTGTCGAGGTCCTTGAGGATCCGTACGACACCGGAGGACTGGGTGCCCGCGCCGTAGGACGACACGGCCATCCAGTCCATGGTGACGGGGTTGGACAGCGCCCGGGCGAGGTCGGCCATGACCATCACCGCGCCCTTGAGGACGCCGACGAGCAGCAGGTCCCTGTCCGCGTACTCCGCGTCGATCTTCGCGGCCAGCTCGGCCAGTTTGACGTCGATCTCTTCCTTGCTGATGAGCACCTGCTGGAGGTCGGCACCCATGTCTTTCGCGTCCACCCGCATCACTTTCGGTCGTCCCGCACTTGTCCGCTCGCCTCAGGGCGCTCGGTGCCACCGTCGGCGGTCGGCCGTGCCCGGTGATCCACGCGGCGGCAGCAGCGTCCGAGGCTGCGGTCCCGCGCGGCCTGGGCGCGCTCTCCCTGTCGACAGCGGCGTGTCCTTCGGCTTGCCGCGAGCTGAGCGGCCACCCTGCGGGGGCGACCGGCGCCTCCCTCGGGGGACGCCTTCTCAGCCTTGCCGGATCACCAGTCTGCCACCCTGCCGCTGGGCGACGACCCTGCCGGGGAGATTGATGGCTCCCTGACCGCGCCAGCCGGTGATCAGCCGGTCCACTTCCTCGATATGGCGGGCGAAGAGGGAACCGGCCGGGGCGCCCGCGTCGATGGCGGCGCGACGCAGCACACGGCGACGCACCGCGGACGGCAGGGCGTAGAGCTTGGCGCACTCCAGCAGACCGGTGTCGTCGCGCACGGAGGTCTCGGCCTGGCTGGCCCAGGAGTCGAGGGCGTCGGCGTCGTCGCGGGAGAGCCGCGCCGTGCGGGCGAGCGCCTCGACGACGCCTCTGCCCAGCGCCTTCTCGAGGGCGGGCAGACCCTCGTGGCGCAGCCGGGAGCGCGTGTAGGCGGGGTCGACGTTGTGCGGGTCGTCCCAGACCGGCAGGGACTGGACCATGCAGGCCTTGCGCGCGGTCTGCCGGTCGACGTGCAGGAAGGGGCGGCGGTAACGGCCGCCGGCCCCCGAGACCGCGGCCATTCCGGACAGGGAGCGGATGCCGGAGCCGCGGGCGAGTCCGAGCAGCACGGTCTCGGCCTGGTCGTCGCGGGTGTGGCCGAGGAGGACCGCGGAGGCGCCGTGCCGTTCGGCGGCGGCGTCCAGGGCCGCGTAGCGCGCGTCCCGGGCGGCCGCTTCGGGGCCGCCGGCGCGGCCGACGCTCACCGCCACGGATTCCACCGGGTCGAGGCCGAGACCGCGCAGGCGCAGGACGACGTCCTGGGCGCGCAGGTCGGAGCCGGACTGCAGACCGTGGTCGACGGTGATGCCGCCGGCGCGGACGCCGAGCTTGGGGGCTTCGAAGGAGAGGGCGGAGGCGAGCGCGATGGAGTCGGCGCCGCCCGAGCACGCCACGAGCACCAGCGGCGCGGACGGCGGGAGGGGGGTCCGGTCGCCGGAGTGTTCCGTTGTCTGCTCGGTCGTCTGCTCGGTCGTCTGTTCGGTCGTCAGTTCGGTGAGGATGTCGTGGAGGACGCGGCGGACCGCCAGGCGTATCGCCGCGACCGCAGGATGGGGACCCATGTCCGGTTCCCTTCTGGAGTTTTCGGGGTGAACCCGAAGTCGGTCACGCAGAGTATGTAAATGGTGACAGAAGCGGGCCGTACCCCGAGCATTGCACGCCTACCCTCGGCCCACGGTCCCTCGGACGGGTGATTGGTGAGGCGTTCCGCTGCCGACGACCGGAGGCGTCCCACCCGGTTCGCGCGGGTCTCGGGTCACGCCGTGCGCGGGGGCGCGGAATCCCGCGCCCCGGCGCGGGGCTCAGGACTTGCGGTGCACCCGCGCGATCCAGTCCGCCGGTTCGGCGATCTCCGCCTTGGTCGGAAGGGTGTTCGGAGAGGTCCACACACGGTTGAAACCGTCCATGCCGACCTGCTCGACGACCTCCCTCACGAACCGCTCGCCGTCGCGGTACTGCCGGAGCTTGGCGTCCAGACCCAGCAGTTTGCGCAGGGCCAGATCGAGGCGGGAGGCACCCCGGGCGCGGCGCTGCTGGAACTTCTCACGGATCTCGGAGACGGTCGGGACGACGTCCGGTCCTACCCCGTCCATCACGAAGTCGGCATGCCCCTCCAGCAGGGACATCACCGCGGTCAGCCGGCTGAGGATCTCCCGCTGGGCAGGCGTCTGCACCAGCTCCACCAGGGAGTGCCCCTCCTCCGCCTCGCCCTCGGGGCGGCCTCCGACCAGCGACTGGACGGCCTCCCGGACGCGCTCCAGGACCGTCATGGGGTCGATCTCGGTCTCCGCCAGGAAGGACTGGATCTCGCCCTCCAGGTGATCGCGCAGCCAGGGCACCGCGGTGAACTGCGTACGGTGCGTCTCCTCGTGGAGACAGACCCAGAGGCGGAAGTCATGGGGGCGCACCTCCAGCTCGCGCTCCACATGCACGATGTTCGGCGCGACCAGCAGCAGCCGTCCGCCGCCGTTCTCGCCGGCGGGCAGATCCCGGCCGGCGGGGGCGAAGGTCTCGTACTGGCCGAGGACCCGGGAGGACAGGAACGACAGCAGCATCCCCACCTCCACCCCGGTGACCTTGCCGCCCACGGCCCCGATGACGGCTCCGCCGGGGGTGCTCCCGCGCCGCTCCTGCATCTTGTCCAGGAGGGGTTTGAGGATCGCCCGGAACCCGGCGACGTTCGCCCGGACCCAGCCCGGCCGGTCGACGACGAGGACGGGGGTGTCGTGCACGCCCCCTTCGCCCATACGAGTAAAGCCCCGGACATGTTCCTCCGAGGCCTTCGCATGCCGGCGCAGCTCCGCGACGACGGCCCGGGCCTCGTCACGGCTCACTTCGGGGCCCGGCCGCACGAGCCGGGTCGCAGTCGCCACCGCGAGATTCCAGTCGACCATCTCGGCACCACCGATGCTCGTCATGTTGTCAACGGTACGTGCTCAGGGGCTTGTGCGGTGAGGGGTACGACTCCGGGGCGGGTTCCGTCGCGGGGCCCGTGGCGCCCGGCGGCACCGCCGCTGCCGCCGGGTCCCGGGCGCCACCGTCACCCGGGAGACCGCGGCTCCGCGGGCCGCCGCTCTCCGCGGTGCAAGCGGAGAGCGGTCGTCCATGGTGTGCCCGGCCCCGCGGGACCCGTGCCCGGTCCGTCGGGCGTCACCGGCAGCCGCAGCCCGCCAGTGCCGCCGCCGCGCGGTCGAGGGCCGCCCTGGCCGCCGTCTGGTCCATCGAGCCGTCCGTCAGGAACGCGAAGGCCAGCAGGCGGCCGTCGGCGTCCACCACGATCCCGGCGAGCGTGTTGACGCCGGTGAGGGAGCCCGTCTTGGCGCGGACGAGGCCGATGCCCGGGCGCTCGGCGGTGTTCTCGTAGCGGTCGCTGAGGGTGCCCGTGAAACCGGCCACGGGCAGCCCCGTCAAGGCCGCACGGAGCTCCGGGTGGGAGGGGGAGCCGGCGGTCGCCAGCAGGGCCGTCAGCAGGTTGGCCGTGAGTTTGTCCTCCCGGTCGAGGCCGCTGCCGTCGTGGAAGGCGGACCCGGCGACCGGAAGACCGAGCTTCCCCAGCCGGTCGTGGACGGCCGCCGCGCCCCCCTCGAAGCTCGCGTCCCGGCCGGTCGCGAGTGCGGTGTGCCGCGCGAGAGCCTCGGCGATGTCGTTGTCGCTGTCGGTGAGCATCCGCTCGACCACGGCGGACAGGGGCGGCGACTGGACCGAGGCCAGGGTCGCCGCGTCGGGCGTGGCCTTCGCGGCGGCGTCGGGGGCCTCGACCTCGATACCGCGGTCGCGCAGCAGGGCGCCGAAGGTCCGGGCCGCCTCGGCCGCCGGGTCCGCGCTGCGGGCCGCCGGTCCGCTGCCGGAGTCGTCCGTGCGGCCCTCGTCGGCCATCAGGGCGGTGACCCGCGCGATGTTCTCGTTGACCCCGATGGGGTGCAGGTCCTCGCCGGTGAACAGGGAGGCGTCGTATGCGAGGGACACCCGGGGCAGTCTGCGCTTCTCGAGCGCGGTGGCGGTCCGGTCGGCGAGGGCGCGCAGGTCCGCCCAGGCGCCCCCCTTCCCTCGGGCCGTCAGGGTCGGGTCGCCGCCCCCGACGAGCAGCAGCTTGTCCGTGCCGGGCTCCAGCACGGCACGGGTGACGAAACGGTGGTCGGGGCCGACCGCGGAGAGCGCGGCCACGGCCGTGGCGATCTTCGTGGTGGAGGCGGGGGTCAACGCCCGGTCCTGGTCCTTGCCGTACAGGCGTTCGCCGGTGGCCACGTCCACGACGGCGGCGGTGCGCCGGGGGCCGAGGGAGTCGTCGTCCAGGAGCCGGTCGAGCACGGAGGCCAGGGTCGGCACGGACGGTGCGGACGGTGCGGACTTGGTGAGGACCGTCCGTCCGGTCACCCCGGCCAGCACGGGCGCGGCGCTCGGTGCGGGTGCCGGTGTCTCGGCCGCCGCGCCGGAACGGCTGCCGTGATCTGCGCCACCCTCACGACTCCACGCTGCCGCCCGGTCGCGCTCCGCCGTACGCTGGCCCGTGGAGTCCCAGGGACCGGCGGCGGTCGCGGCACCGGCCGCGAGTGCGAGGCCCACGGTGGCGGCGACAGCAGCCACCTGCGGGGTGGTGTACCTCCCCTCGCGGGGGCGCACGGCGCGCGTGACCCGCGCGACGTGTGGTCTCACCACCTCGGTGATCCGCTGCGCGCGGGGTCGCACGGCCTGGGCCACGCGTGCGAGGCGCGGTGTCACGGCCCTCGCGACCCGCGCAAGATGCGGCCTCGCGGCCCGCCAAGGCCTCAGCTCCGGCACGACCACCAGCCCCTTTCGCGATCACCCACCTGCGTGAGGGACACTTAACCACCAGAACTATGTGCTGATCATGGAGGAACCACCGGTGGAGTTCGACGTCACGATCGAGATCCCGAAGGGGTCGCGGAACAAGTACGAGGTGGATCACGAGACCGGTCGTATCCGCCTGGACCGTCGTCTCTTCACCTCGACCAGTTACCCGGCCGACTACGGCTTCGTCGAGAACACCCTCGGCGAGGACGGCGACCCGCTGGACGCGCTGGTCATCCTGGAGGAGCCCACCTTCCCCGGCTGCCTCATCACCTGCCGCGCCATCGGCATGTTCCGCATGACGGACGAGGCCGGCGGCGACGACAAGCTGCTGTGCGTGCCGGCGTCGGACCCGCGTGTGGAGCACCTGCGGGACATCCACCACGTCTCGGAGTTCGACCGCCTGGAGATCCAGCACTTCTTCGAGGTCTACAAGGACCTGGAGCCCGGCAAGTCCGTCGAGGGCGCCGACTGGGTCGGCCGCACGGACGCGGAGGCCGAGATCGAGCGTTCCTACAAGCGCTTCAAGGAGCAGGGCGGTCACTGACCGCACGCTTCGTAAGGCAGGACGCCGGCCGCTCCTGCCGCCCAGCGGGCCGCGTGACCCTCACCGGGGTGACGCGGCCCGTTCGCGTGCATGCGCATACTGAGTCGTACGGGAGGTACGCGAGGGACACAGGGACACACGTACCCGGAAGGCAAGGCGGGAGCTGGTGGCGGAGCCGGACACGGAGGACCGCAAGCCGCGGTCGGACGAGGCGAGGAGCGTTTTCGCGCCCGCGGGGCGGGGCGGGGGCGAGTCCGTCGCCACGTCCGAGTTCACGATCCCGGGCGTCCGCCTGCCCCCGGCGGCCGGCAGCGACCCGTCCACGACGTCCGAGTTCGCTCTCCCCGAGGGGCTCGGGACTCCCCCGGCGGCGAGCGCCGGGCCGGAGACGACCTCCGAGTTCGCCCTGCCGGAGGGGCTGGAGGTCCTGCCGCCCGCCGCCGAGCCGGACGGCTCCGCGTTCAGCACGCCGAGCACCTACACCGCCGGTCAGGCCCCACCGGCCTTCGCCCCGGCCTCCGGGGTCCCCGCGGTCCGGCTGACCGAGGAGGCGCCCTGGCAGGACCGGATGCGCACCATGCTGCGCATGCCGGTGACCGAACGGCCCGCGCCGGAACCGGCCCAGAAGACCGGCGAGACCGCCCCCGCCGTGCCCCGTGTGCTCGACCTCACACTCCGCATCGGAGAACTGCTGCTGGCGGGCGGCGAGGGCGCCGAGGACGTGGAGACGGCGATGTTCGCGGTCTGCCGGTCCTACGGCCTGGACCGCTGCGAGCCGACGGTCACCTTCACCCTGCTGTCGATCTCGCACCAGCCGTCGTTGGTCGACGACCCGGTGACCGCGTCCCGGACCGTACGCCGCCGGGGCACTGACTACACACGGCTGTCGGCCGTGTTCCGGCTGGTGGACGACCTCAGCGACCCGGAGACGACGATCTCCCTGGAGGAGGCCTACCGGCGGCTCGCCGAGATCCGCCGCAACCGCCACCCCTACTCCGGCTGGGTGCTGACGGCGGCCACCGGGCTGCTCGCCGGTGCGGCCTCGGTGCTCGTCGGCGGTGATCTGGTCGTGTTCATCGCGGCCGCGCTGGGCGCGATGCTGGGCGACCGTCTCGCCTGGGTGTGCGCCGGTCGCGGGCTGCCGGAGTTCTACCAGTTCACGGCGGCCGCGATGCCTCCGGCGGCGATCGGCGTGGCGCTCACCGTCGCCCATGTCGACGTGAAGGCGTCCGCGGTGATCACCGGTGGACTGTTCGCCCTGCTGCCCGGGCGGGCCCTCGTCTCGGGTGTGCAGGACGGGCTGACCGGTTTCTACATCACCGCGGCCGCGCGCCTGCTGGAGGTCATGTACTTCTTCGTGGGCATCGTCATCGGCGTCCTGGTGGTGCTGTACTTCGGTGTGCAGCTGGGCGCCCAGCTGAACCCGGACGCGGCCCTGATCCTCTCCGAGCGGCCGGTGGTGCAGATCGTCGCCTCCATGCTGCTCTCCCTGACCTTCGCCGTGCTGCTCCAGCAGGAGCGGTCCACCGTGCTCTGGGTGACCCTCAACGGGGGTGTCGCCTGGAGCGTGTACGGGGCCCTGCACTACACGGGCGGCATCTCGCCGGTCGCCTCCACGGCCGTCGCGGCGGGTCTGGTGGGCCTGTTCGGGCAGTTGCTGTCGCGCTACCGGTTCGCGTCCGCGCTGCCGTACACCACCGCCGCGATCGGGCCGCTGCTGCCCGGTTCCGCCACGTACTTCGGGCTGCTGGCGATCGCTCAGAACCACCTCGACAAGGGGCTGGTGTCGCTGGCCAAGGCGGCCTCGCTCGCCATGGCCATCGCGATCGGGGTGAACCTGGGATCGGAGATCTCGCGGCTGTTCCTGCGGGTGGGCTCGGCCCAGGGGCGGCGGGCGGCCAAGCGGACACGCGGATTCTGAACGCCCGACGCCCCCGCCCGGGTCAGCTCTGCGGGTAGCCCTGGCCGTAGGGGTACTGCTGGGGCTGGTCATAGCCCTGCTGGGGGTCGTACGGCTGCTGCGGCTGCGGCTGCTGGTGACCCTGGGGGTACTGCTGGGCGTACGGGCCGGCCTGGCCGTAGTTCTGTCCCTGGCCCTGGCCCTGGCCCGGTCCGTAGTTCTGGCCGTAGCCCTGGTTCGGGTGGTAGGGCTGCCCGCTCTGCGGGTGTGCCCGACCCTGGTCGCCGTACGACGGGGCCTGCATCGGGTCGCCGTACGCCGGGCCCTGGTCCTGGCCGGGGAACGCCGGGCTCCGGCCCTGGTCGCCGTAGGGCTGCCCGCTCTGGTCCTGGTAGGCGGGCGTCACGTGGCGCAGCCGGGTCGTGGCGTCGTCCATGACCGGCGGCTCCTGGCCGAACTCGGTGAACTGCTGCTCGGCCGGGTCCTCCGGCGGGTTCTTCTTGGCCTGGGAGCGCGCCCGCAGGAACTCGATGGCGATCGGGACCACCGAGATCAGGACGATCAGGATCAGGATCAGCTCGATGTGCGCGTGGACGAACGCGATGTTGCCCAGCCAGGAACCCAGCAGGGTGACACCGGCGCCCCACAGGACGCCGCCGATGACGTTGAAGACCAGGAAGGAGCGGTACCGCATGCCGCTGACGCCGGCGATGATCGGCGTGAAGGTGCGCACGACCGGCACGAAGCGGGCCAGGATCAGGGACTTCGGACCGTGCTTCTCGAAGAACTCGTGCGCCTTCGTCACGTTCTCCTGCTTGAAGAGACGCGAGTCCGGACGGTTGAAGAGCGACGGGCCGACCTTCCTGCCGAACATGTAGCCCGCCTGGTCGCCCAGGATTGCCGCGACGCAGATCAGGGCGACCGCGGCCCACAGCGGGAAGTCCAGGGTCCCCGAGGTGATCAGCAGTCCGCAGGTGAACAGCAGCGAGTCGCCCGGCAGGAAGAACCCGATGAGCAGGCCCGACTCGGCGAAGACGACAAGGAGCAGGCCCCAGATTCCGAATTGGTCCAGTAGGTAGTTCGGATCCAGCCAGCTCGGTCCGAGGGCAAGCGTCGTCACGGTTCCGGGCTCCTGAAGAGTGAAGGGACGTGCGGCGTCCTGAGGGGCGGCCGACAACGATGGCCGGACAAAGCTATCAACGCACGGTGTCCTCACCGCGTTCCACCGGTGTCCGAGGGATGCACGGTGCTCGAACCCGGACAAAGCCATGGCCCCGGGCGGCGGGAGACCCCGGATCACGCCCTCCGGACGACGGCGGTCCCGGGCCGGGATGCCGATCCCGGCCCGGGGCCGCGTCAGAAGTGCCGGGACCTCGTCAGGAGTGCCGGGCGGCGTTCGCCACGATCGCGTCCCTGAGATGCTCGGCGAGACCCGGCCGGGTGGAGTCGTAGAACTCCCTGAACCGCTCGTCGGCGACATACATCTCCCCGAGCCCGCGATGCATGGCGTACGAACACGCGTAGAACCATGTCCCGATGTGCTGCCGGTGTTCCTCGGCCAGGTCCATGGCGCGCTCGCCGTCCGGCCTCCCGCCCGCGGCCATCAGGGCGTCATAGCGCTCCAGCCAGGCGTTCCTCTCGTCCCGCATACGCATCCAGTCGCCCTTGGTGTAGCGGGCGGTGCGCCGCCGCGACTCGGAGAAGGCCTCCGTGCCTCCCCAACGCCGTTCCGACTCCTCCGTGTGCTGTTCGGGGTCCTGGTCCCCGAAGACCTCGAACCTCTCCTGCGGTGTGAGAGCGATGCCCATCGTGTGTGCCTCCATGGCGCGTTCCACGGCCGCCGCCATGCTGCGCAGTCTCTCGATCCGGACGGTCAGCAGCCGGTGCTGGCGGCGCAGATGTGCGCGCGGGTCCGTGTCCGGATCGTCGAGCAGGGCGGCGACCTCGTCGAGCGGAAAGCCGAGCTCCCGGTAGAACAGGATCTGCTGCAGCCGGTCGAGGTCCGCCTCGCCGTAGCGCCGGTGGCCCGCACGGGTGCGCTCACCGGGGACGAGCAGACCGATCTCGTCGTAGTGGTGCAGCGTGCGTACGGTCACACCGGCGAAGCCGGCCACCTCGCCCACCGAGTAGCTCATCTCCGCTCCCTTCCGGGTACGCGCCTCAGACTGCGCCCTCACGTCGCGTGAGGTGCAAGCCTCTCTCCTCGGGGCACTGCGGCTCTCCTCTCCCCGGCCGGCCGCCACGCTCCGAGGGCGCGGCCCGCACTGAGCCGAACGGGTGAAGTGCCCGGGCCCGTGAACCGGCGGGCCGCGCCGATGCGATGAAGCGGCAGAAGGCCCGGATCCGATGAGACGCGGACGCACACCACCGACGTGACGGGAGACGAGAGACCATGCCACTGCACACCGGCTCGACACAGCCCGACGGGCGCCCCAGGTCGTTGAACCCCTTCTTCGGGGAGGCCAATCCGGCCGTCGAGATGTCCGAGGCCCCGCACAAGCACCGGCTGCCCGACGGCCCGATGCCGCCCTCGGTCGCCTATCAGCTGGTCCACGACGAACTGATGCTGGACGGCAACGCACGGCTGAATCTCGCCACCTTCGTCACCACCTGGATGGAGGAGCAGGCCGACCGGCTGATGTCGGAGTGCCGCGACAAGAACATGATCGACAAGGACGAGTACCCGCGCTCGGCCGAGCTGGAGCGCCGCTGCGTGGCCATGCTCGCCCATCTGTGGAACGCACCCCGTCCGGAGACCGTCGTGGGCTGTTCGACGAACGGTTCGAGCGAGGCGTGCATGCTCGCCGGGATGGCCCTGAAGCGGCGCTGGATCCGGCGCAACGCGGATCGCTACCCGTCGGCCGACGCCCGTCCCAATCTGGTCATGGGGGTGAATGTGCAGGTCTGCTGGGAGAAGTTCTGCACCTTCTGGGAGGTCGAGGCGCGCCAGGTGCCCATGGAGGGCGACCGGTTCCATATCGACCCTCAGGCCGCCGCCGATCTGTGCGACGAGAACACGATCGGGGTCGTCGGCATCCTCGGATCCACCTTCGACGGGTCGTACGAACCGATCGCCGACCTGTGCGCGGCACTGGACGCCCTTCAGGAGCGCAGCGGCCTGGACATCCCGGTGCATGTGGACGGCGCGTCCGGAGCGATGATCGCGCCCTTCCTCGACGAGGACCTGGTGTGGGACTTCCGGCTGCCCCGGGTCTCCTCGATCAACACGTCCGGCCACAAGTACGGGCTGGTCTACCCGGGCGTCGGCTGGGCGCTGTGGCGCGACCAGGAGGTGCTCCCCGAGGAGTTGGTCTTCCGGGTGAACTACCTGGGCGGCGACATGCCGACCTTCGCGCTCAACTTCTCCCGGCCCGGGGCCCAGGTGGTCGCGCAGTACTACACCTTCCTGAGACTGGGCCGGGACGGATACCGGGCCGTCCAGCAGACCACACGGGATGTGGCGCGGAGCCTGGCCGAGCGGGTGGAGGCGCTCGGCGACTTCCGCCTCCTCACCCGGGGCGACCAGCTGCCGGTCTTCGCCTTCACCACCGCGGCGGAGGTGAAGGCGTACGACGTCTTCGACGTCTCCCGGCGCCTGCGTGAGTTCGGCTGGCTGGTGCCCGCGTACACCTTCCCGGCCGACCGTGAGGACCTGTCCGTCCTGCGGATCGTGTGCCGCAACGGCTTTTCGACGGACCTCGCCGATCTGTTCATGGACGATCTCACCCGGCTGTTGCCCCTGGTGCGGCGGCAGACGTGTCCGATGACCCGCGACAAGCGGCTGGCCACCAGCTTCCACCACTGAGGCCCGGAGCCGAAGACCGCCGGTGCCGCGGCACTAGAACGGGAAGGCGCTCCGCCCGTGCTGCACCGAGATCCACTTCTGCGTGGTGAACGCGTCGATCGTGGTCTCGCCGTTGAGGCGGCCGATGCCCGAGTGCTTCTCGCCCCCGAAGGGGACGATCGGCTCGTCGTGGACGGTGCCGTCGTTCACATGGAACATCCCGGTGTCGATCTGCCGGGCGAAGCGGACGCCGCGCTCGATGTCGCCGGTGTGGACGGCGCCGCTGAGACCGTAGGGGGTGTCATTGACGATCCGTACGGCCTCCTGCTCACCGTCGAACGGAATGAGGAAGGCGACCGGGCCGAAGACCTCCTGCCGCAGAAGGGCCGAGTCGGCGGGGAGACCGGTCAGCACGGAGGGTTCGATCAGGTTGCCGGTGGTCGTGCCGTGCACCAGCGCCGTCGCACCCTCGGCGACCGCCTGCTGGACCACGCCCGAAATGGCTTCCGCCTGGGAGGAGTTGATGACCGGGCCGATGACGGTCTCCGGGTCGCGCGGGTCGCCGGCCTTGAGGGACCTCACCTTGGCGACGAACTTCTCGGTGAACTCCTTCTGCACCGAGCGGTCCACCAGCACACGGTTGGCGGCCATACAGACCTGCCCCTGGTGCACATAGCGGCTGAAGACGGCGGCGTCGACCGCGTAGTCCACATCCGCGTCGTCCAGGACCACCAGCGCGCTGTTGCCGCCCAGTTCGAGGACGGAGCGCTTGAAGAGCGAGGCACAGACCGTGGCCACATGCCGGCCGACCTGGTCGGAGCCGGTGAAGGAGATCACCTTCGGGACGGGGTGTTCGAGGAAGGCGTCACCGATCTCCGCGATATCGGTGATCACGACATTGAGCAGGCCGCCGGGGAGCCCCGCGTCCTCGAAGAGCCTGGCGATCAGGGAGCCTCCGACGACCGGTGTGTCCTGGTGGGGCTTGAGGACCACGCCGTTGCCGAGCGCGAGCGCGGGGGCGACGGACTTCAGTGACAGCAGGAAGGGGAAGTTGAACGGGCTGATCACTCCGACGACGCCCACGGGCACCCGGTAGAGACGGTTCTCCTTGCCGTCGACCGGCGACGGCAGGATCGTGCCCTCCGGTCGCAGCGTCAGCCGGACCGACTCGCGCAGGAACTCCTTGGCTAGGTGCAGTTCGAAGGCGGCCTTGAGGCGTGTGCCGCCCAGCTCGGCGATGATCGCCTCGGTGATCTCGGCCTCGCGGTCCTCGACCAGCCCGAGCACCTTCTCCAGCACCGCACGCCGGGTGTAGGGGTTGGTGGTGGCCCACTCCTTCTGGGCGGCAGCGGCGGCCCGGTACGCCTCGTCCACCTCGCCGACCGTGGCTATCGTGATCGACGCCAGCTTCTCGCCGTCGTACGGGTTGACGTCGATGATGTCCCAGGAGCCGGTGCCCGGGCGCCATTCACCGCCGATGTACTGCTGGGCCAGATCGGTGAAGTAGGACGACATGTGATCCCTCAATCCCTCGCAGCCGAAGCAGACACCCGTTCACCTGCCCGGAACTCGTCATGGTCCGATCACGCGTCATCGTACTGACGTCCAAGGGGAGTTGGGGGAATTCGTCCGACGCTCCGGGACCGCTCAGGAGAGCTGGAGCAGTTCTCGCAGCAGGTCGCGACTCTCGTCCTTGCCGGGGCTGTCCTGCTGCAACTGCCGCATCGCGGAATCGTACTGGGCGACGTCCTCGCGCTTGTCCAGATACAGCGCGCTGGTCAGCTGCTCCAGATAGACCACATCGGAGAGGTCGGACTCGGGGAAGCTCAGCAGGGTGAAGGAGCCGCTCTCCCCGGAGTGCCCGCCGTGGCTGAACGGCATGACCTGAAGCCGTACGTTCGGGCGCTCCGAGATGTCGATCAGATGCTGGAGCTGGCCGCGCATCACCTGCCGGTCCCCTTGGGGGCGGTGCAGGGACGCCTCGTCGAGCACCACATGGAAGTCCGGGGCGTTCTCCGAGACGAGGTACTTCTGCCGCTCCAGCCGGAGCGCCACCCGCCGGTCGATGTCCTCGGCGCTCGCACCCTTCATGCCCCGGGCGACGACCGCATGCGCATAGGCCTCGGTCTGCAGCAGACCGTGCACGAACTGGACCTCGTAGGACCGGATCAGATGTGCCGCGCCCTCCAGACCGACGTACGTGGGGAACCAGCTCGGCAGGACGTCCGAATAGCTGTGCCACCACCCGGCGACATTGGCCTCCCTGGCGAGGGAGAGCAGGGGCGTGCGTTCGGCCTCGTCGGTGACCCCGTACAACGTCAGCAGATCCTCGACATCGCGTGTCTTGAAGCTCACCCGTCCCAACTCCATGCGGCTGATCTTCGATTCCGAGGCCCGGATCGAATAGCCGGCCTTCTCCCTGGTGATGCCGCGCGCCTCCCGCAGGCGCCTGAGATGGGATCCCAGCAGAATGCGCCGCACCACCGACCCGCTCGTCGAGTCCCCAGCGCTCACGTTCGTCAGCCTCCCCAACCGTGCTTCCGACCGCGCAGTCTGCCACTAAAACACTTCGAGCTGTACTCGCGCGGTTACAGAAAGGGAAAGCAGCCAAAGGTGAGCCAGTGGGAAAGATCAGGAAGGGGCGTCCAAGAGGGAAGAACGTGACAGAAGAAACAAGCAGAAAGCGGCATGAAACCGGCCGATTCCAGCGCGTGCACGTGCATCTGCCCTTGCATCTGCCTGGCTCATCCGAAACCATGGTTCTGCGCCACCGCTGCATCGCCACGTTCGCGAACACCCGGGAGTGCCTCGCATGGGAACGAACGGATCGACCATGCTCACGCCTTTACGGCAGGGACTTCCGCCACTCGACCCCTCGGCCGTGTCCGGCGCCGCCTCCTGCGCCCTGCCCGCCCGCCTCGAAGCGGTCCGCGACGCACGGCGGTTCACCCGGGGAACACTGGGCCAGTGGGACATGGACGAGCGCGCCGACGACATCTGTCTCGTGGTCTCCGAACTCGTGACCAACGCACTGCGCCATGCGCTGCCCTCGCCCGCTCCACGCGGGGGCGAGCAGAACGCGCCGCTCCGGCTGCACCTGATGCGCTGGTCCGCGCGCCTGGTGTGCGCCGTGCGTGACCCCAGTGACGACGGTCCGGTCGCGGACGGTTCGGAGGACTTCTCCGCGGAGTCGGGCCGTGGGCTGTTCCTGGTCGACTCGTTCTCCGACGGCTGGGGCTGGCATCCGCTGGCGGGCACACTGAGCGGCAAGGTGGTCTGGGCACTGTTCCGGCTGCCGTCCGCACCGGCGGGCCGAGCATGACGGCCCTCCGCACCTCTTGAGGCGACCCGTCTACGCGCGTTGCCACCCAGGCGGTGCCCCGACGCACCGCGGGCCGCCCACCCGGGCACCCCGCACCGCACACAGCCACGGTCGCCGCGCACGGGCGGCGACCGCCGCGGCACACACGGGCGACGAACGCCCCGCCCCGTCCTCCCCCGGTGCGCCGCACCGCCTCACGCGATCAGGTGGTCGAACTCGCCGTCCTTGACGCCCAACAGCATCGCCTCGATCTCCGCGCGGGTGTAGACGAGCGCGGGTCCGTCGGGAAAGCGCGAGTTCCGTACCGCCACGCCTCCCCCCGGCAGCCGGGCGAACTCCACGCACGATCCCTGGGAGTTGCTGTGCCGGCTCTTCTGCCAGGCCGCCCCGTGCAGTTCCGTCGCAGCCATGCCGTTGTACACGTCGCCCACGTCGTACACGTCGTGCTCCACAGGTCGCTCCCCGGGTGGTGCATCGGCTGATGTGGCCATGGATGCAGTGGTCAACTGCCCCGGATCATAACTCCGTTCACATGCAGACGCATTTGCAGATGCACGTGCACGCGGGGTGTTCCCGCGGTTACAGCTTTTGCAGTGCCTTGACCGCCGTCTGACTTCGCCCTGACTACAGCTGGTCGAGCGTCTGCCCCAGAGCCCGCATCACATGCGACCTCCAGCCCTCGCCCATGACCGTCCGCGCCATCGACTGTGCCGGGTCGTCCGGGTCGAATCCTTCGTGCACTAGGAAGAGACGCGTACCGCGGCCCTCCTGTTCCAGCGTCCATGTGATGGTCCAGTCCGCGGGGTTGGCCGGATCGGCGTCGGCCCACCGGACACACAGCATCCGCTCGGGCTCATAGGCGAGAACCTGCACGTCGACGACGCCGGAGAAAGCCGCGTTGGGTCGTGGGACCGAGGTCATCCGGTACCGGTGGCCCACTTCGAGCCGGAAGTCCTCGGAGCCGGGCATCTGCCACCGGGCGAGCAGTCCGGGCTCGGTCAGGGCGCGCCAGACCTTGGCGGGCGGATGCGGCAGGAACTGGTCGACGCGGATCGTGGTGAGGTCGTCACCGGACGATGTGCTCATGAGCGGTCATCGTCGGGCATGCGGTCGAGCAGCTCGCCGAGTCCCCGCAGCCGCTGCCGCCAGAACCGCTCGTACGGATGGAGCCAGTCCTGCACCTCGGCTAGCGGTGCGGCTTCGAGGCGGTAGATGCGCTGCCGGCCGGAGCGCTGCTCGGAGACGAGCCCGGCCTCCCGCAGCACCTTGAGATGCTCCGAGAGGCTCGGGCGGCGCATCTCGAAGCGGTCGGCCAGGGCCTGGACGGGCTGCGGCCCCTCGTCGCGCAGCAGCCGCAGCAGCTCGCGGCGCGTGGCGTTGGCGAGCGCGGCGAAGACACGGTCCTCGGCAGCGGTGTCCGTCCCGGCCCCGGTCGTGGTCATGCGGGCCTTCCTATCCCTGAGCCTCCGTCAGCAGCAGCAGACCATTGCCGTCGGGGTCCTGGAAGGACGCCATCCGGCCCCAGGGGAGGTCGTCCGGACCCTGCACGGACACCCCCGCCCCGGCCAGCCGCGCACAGTCGGCGTCGACATCGGTCGTGAGCAACATGATCCCCCGGGTCGAGCCCGGTTCGAAATCGCCCGTCCCGGGGCCGGAGAGAGTGAAGACGGTCTGGGCGCCCTCGGGGGCGACCTGGAGCCATCGGCCCTGCGGCAGATCCAGGTCGGCGGCGACCTGGAAGCCGAGGAGTTCGGTGTAGAAGCGCAGGGCGCGGTCCTGGTCGGCGACGGGGAGGGTCACGAAGGAGGCATGTGTGATGGTCATACGGACACCATAGGTAGGAGATTCCCTACGAGTCAAACGTAGGGAATCTCCTACCTATAAATCTCCTACCCAGATGGCTGCGGCCCTCGGCTACCGGGACGCATACGGCAGCAGCGCCATCTCCCGGGCGTTCTTGATCGCGCGCGCCAGCAGGCGCTGCTGCTGGACCGACACACGGGTGACCCGGCGGGCGCGGATCTTGCCGCGGTCCGAGAGGAACGACCGCAGCAGGTCCGTGTCCTTGTAGTCGATATAGGTGATCCCGGCCCGGTCCAGCGGGTTGGGGCGGGGCTTGGACGGGGTGCGGCGGTCGGACTTGCGGGGCATCAGGCCTCCAGGAGGGTGTCGAAGGCGGGCGTCAGCCGTTTCCAGGCGTCGCGGCCCGCGGCGTACTCGACGTCGGTCAGCAGACAGGACTCCAGCAGGTGTTCGAGTCCGGCACGGTCCAGGCCGGGAGAGGTGAACACCAGGTGCTGGCAGCGGTCCCCGTGTTCCGGGTGCCAGTCCAGCGCGGCGGCGGCCCGGCGCACCGGCGGGACCATCTCCCAGGCCGCATCGGGAAGGGACGCCAGCCAGGGGCCCACGCCCTCCACGCACAGGGCCCCGCCCGCCGCATCCCAGTGGAGCAGGGTGTCGGGGCGGTCGGCGAGCCAGAAACGGCCCCGGCTGCGCGCCGCGGCGCAGGTCAGGTCCTCCAGCGCGGCATACAGCCGCTCGGGGTGGAAGGGGCGGTGGCGGCGCCAGACGAAGGTGGAGACGCCGTGTGTGTCGGCCTCGACGGGCAGCAGCGCGCACGCCGGGTGCTGCGCCGCGGCGGCCGCCTCCACATCGAACCCGGCGAGGGCGGCCTCGGCCAGGGCCCGGCTCTCCGCGGCGGCCCCGAAGGGGACCTGGAGGGCCGTCGGATGCAACTGGGCCAGCAGGGCCCGGTCCTCGTCGTCGGCCTCCTCTGACTCGACCACGGCCAGCACGGGGGCGTACTCCAGCTGCCGGGCGAAGGTGTCCGCGACCGTCCGCTGGTCCGTGGCCGCGGCGGCCAGTCCGCCTTCGGCGAGGTCGTCGCCGTTGCCGAGGTAGGGGAGCAGCAGGGCCGGGTCGACCGCGGTGAGCACCCCGGTGACCGTGAGCCCGCCGGCCTCGATCGCCTCGGCCATCGCCCTGGGCTCGACCGAGTCCCACAGTTCGACGACGGCGAGCCGGGCGCGTCCGGTCTCCTCGAGCCCCCGCAGCTCGGGCACCAGGTCCTCGCGCAGGGCGCAGCAGGCGCAGTCGTTGACCAGCGGCGCCTCGCCCGTGGACAGCAGGGTGTCCTTGTCCCGCACCGAACGCATGACCGTACCGGCCGCGGCGGTCGTCAGATCATGGTGGAGCGCCACACTGCCGGGCACATCGGCGAGCAGCCGCGCCACGGCCGCCCGGCGTGCGTCGGCGTGCAGCCCGGCGACGACCACGACGGAGAGATCGGCCACCGTCAGCCCCGCTTCCCGTACCGCTGCTCGAAGCGCTCCACGCGTCCGGCCGTGTCCAGGACCCGGGCGGTGCCGGTGTAGAAGGGGTGGCTGACGTTCGAGATCTCGACGTCGACCACCGGGTAGGTGTTGCCGTCCTCCCACTCGATCGTCTTGTCGCTGGTCATGGTCGAGCGGGTGAGGAAGGTGTGGTTCGCGGCCCGGTCACGGAAGACGACGGGCCCGTACGACGGGTGGATGCCCTTGCGCACCGGACTCAGCGCTCCTCTCGGAACTCGACATGCCGGCCGACGACCGGGTCGTACTTGCGCAGGGTCATCCGGTCCGGGTCGTTCCGGCGGTTCTTGCGGGTGACATAGGTGTAGCCGGTGCCGGCCGTGGACCTCATCTTGATGACGGGTCGGAGTTCGTTGCGTGCCATGCTGGTACCTTACTGAAAATGAATACCATTTACACACCCTACCCGAGAGAGGTGCATCACCTTTGTCCGCGCACTGCATGCTGACCGGCGCCCGGCCCGGCTTCGGCAACCGGATCTCCCACTCCCACCGGCGCACCTCCCGCCGCTTCGACCCCAACATCCAGACCAAGCGGTACTGGCTGCCGAGCGAGGGCCGTCAGGTGCGGCTGCGGCTGAGCGCCAAGGGGATCAAGACCGTCGACACCATCGGCGTGGAGGCCGCGGTGGCCCGGATCCGCGCCCGCGGCGTGAAGATCTGAAGAAGCCGAGGAACCGATATGGCGAAGAAGAGCAAGATCGCGAAGAACGAGCGGCGCAAGGAGGTCGTCGCGCGGTACGCCGAGCGGCGGGCGGAGCTGAAGGAGATCCTCCGGCGTCCCTCCTCCACGGAGGACGAACGACTCGCCGCCCAGCGGGAGTTGAACCGGCAGCCGCGTGACGCCAGTGCCACCCGGGTACGCAACCGGGACAGCGTGGACGGCCGGCCGCGCGGCTATCTGCGCACCTTCGGGCTGTCCCGGGTCAATCTGCGTGAGCAAGCACACGCGGGTTATCTGCCCGGCGTCCGCAAGTCCTCCTGGTAGCTTGCTGCGGCCCTCCCCACGACCTCATCGGCAACCCTGGGAGCCTTCGGTGACCGCGACCCCTGCCACATGCCGGCCGGCACGTCTCGCACTCGCGGCCGCGGGCCTTGCGGCCGCGCTCGCCCTGACCGGCTGCGACGCCGGGGACGACGGCTCCACCGGTGAGGGCGCCTCCTCACCGGGCCCGTCCGTGTCCACGACGGATTCCGGCCCCGGCTCCGCCGCCCCGACCGCCGAGCCGGGGAAGCTCGAAGGCAGTTGGGTGGCCACCAGCGGGGGCAAGGCCGTGGCGCTGGTGATCACCGGCGAGCGGGCCGGACTCTTCGCGACGGGCGGCACCGTGTGCAGCGGGACCGCGGGCGAGCAGGGGAGCACCTGGACGATCCGCCTCACCTGCACGGACGGCAGCGAGAGCCGGGCGAGCGGGGTGGTCGACTCCGTGAACTCCACGGGGATGAAGGTGACCTGGCGGGGAAGCGTCGGCACCGAGACCTACGTCAAGGCCGAGGGCGGCATGCTGCCCAGCGGACTGCCGACGGCGAGCCTGGGCTCCTGAGGAGCGAACGACGGGCCGTGGAACCCCGGTTCCACGGCCCGCCGCCGATTCCGGACGATCCCGGCAGCGGGGGCGCGCACGCGGCACTGCGGGGGCGCGCGCCCCTCCGTCGTCCACCTGCGTGATGATCCAGGCATACCGTCACGACCGCAGAGGACCTTTATGCGCACGCTTCATGCCCCGCTCGCCCTGACCGCCCTCGTCGCGGCCCTCACCCTGACCGCCTGCGGTGGCGGGAGCGGGAGCGACAACGGCAAGGACACCGCCGGCTGCCGTCTCGCCGTCGAGGTCGGCCCCGGCAACGCCGCCACCAGCGCCGGCGACACCGGCAATGTCCCGGTCACCCTCACCAACCGCGTCGACGCGCCCTGCACCCTCGACGGGTTCCCCGGCATCGAACTGAAGGACGGGGACTCCTCCTGGTCCGTCGCCCACGCGGAGGGCGCCAAGCCGGCGAAGGTGACGCTCCAGAAGGGCGAGGCGGCGACCTTCACGATCACCTATGTCCGCGGGGACGGCGGCTCGCTCAGCGCCCCGGTGAAAAACCTGGAGATCACCGTGCCGGGGCCCGACGAGGCCGGAAGCCACCCGTGGTCGTACGGCGATGTGGCGCTGAAGAGCCGGGAGGCCCCGGACGCCTCGGTGGGCGCCATCCAGATCGCGGGCGACTGACCAGGACTCAGGGGAGCCGGGGCCGTGCCGCGACCCTGGCCCGGTCGGCGGCCGCGGCCCCCTGCTCCCATCCGGCCGCGTCGCCCGCCCCGCGCAGCCGGGTGGTGACCGTGGCCGGGAACATCCGCTCCGTACGGTCCGCGACGGCCACGTCCCGGGCCGCGAGCACCGGCAGCAGATCTCCCCCGCCGTCCGCCGTCTGCGCCTCGGCGGCCGCCCGGAGCCGGTCGCCGATGCGCTGCGCATACGCCGCCAGGAAGGACTGCCGGAACGTCTTCGTACGCTTCCGGCCACCCTTGCGCTGCGCCGCCTCCGCCGTGGTCATCGCGGTGGTGGCCTGCACCAGCAGCGAGGTGTACAGGAGTTCGACGGCCGCCAGATCGGGCTCGAAGCCGACGACCGTGGAGAAGCCGAAGGGCTCGTGCCACACGGCCCGGCAGCGGTTCGCGGTCGCCACCGCGTCCAGCAGCACCGCCTTGGCCGTCTCGTACGGCGCGTCGACTCCGATGCGGCAGGCGCCGGGCGCGTCCCCGGCGGGCGCGCCGGCCGCCAGCAGCGCCTCGTCGATACTGTGCCGCGCCATCAGCTCCTGCGCCTTGGCGCTCAGCGCCTCCGCCTCCTCCGGATAGCCGGTCGCCTCCGCCTTGGCGAGCAGGGCGCGAACCCGGGTGAGCATGCGGGACTCCGGCTGCCGCGGGGCGGCGGACGGCCGGGGCGCGTCGCGGGACTCGAGGGGCTCGAGGGCGGGGAGACGGAGCAGCAGGCGGTACAGCTCCAGTACGGCGGTGGCGTACGAGAAACGGTCGGAGGCGCGCGGAGGTTCCGCGGGGAGGTCCTGGAGCTGGGCGGCCCAGCGCGGCCCGGGCGACGGCCGCCGCCCCGCCTCCTCGACGATCAGCGCCGACACCAGGCGCACATGGAGGTCGTCCAGTTCACGGCGTACCAGGCGCACCACATCGGCGGGCTGCCAGCCGCGCCGCCAGGCCCCGGCGACGAACTGCTCGCCGCGCCGGGCGAGTTCGGCGTCGGCCGCGGGGTCGGCGGCGAGCAGCGAGGCGCCCGTGTCGAGGGCCGTGTCGGTGTCGTCATAGAGGGCGGCTCCGAAGGCGCGGTCCACCGTGGTCGTCGTACTCACAGGGTCGATCGTGACACGGGGTGCGCGGGGCACCTTCGGCGTCCCGGCCACCGAGCCGCGCCAGGGCGCGACCCAACACTGTCAACTTCGGGTTGACACTCCAGGGGTGTCAACCTACGGTTGTCACATGACGTCGAAGCCCGACACCACAGTGAAACTGCGTCTCGACGACCTCATCGAGGCCATCAAGACGGTCCATACCGACGCACTCGAACAGCTCCAGGACGCGGTGCTCGCCGCGGAGCACCTGGGCGATGTGGCCGACCATCTGATCGGCCACTTCGTGGACCAGGCCCGGCGTTCGGGGGCGTCCTGGACCGACATCGGCAAGAGCATGGGGGTGACCCGGCAGGCGGCCCAGAAGCGCTTCGTGCCGAAGGAGTCCGCCGACCTCGACCCCAGCCAGGGGTTCAGCCGCTACACCCCTCGCGCCCGCGACGCGGTCATGGCCGCGCACAACGCGTCCAAGGCAGCGGGCAATGCCGAAACCGTCCCCGAGCACCTCGTCCTGGGCCTGCTCACCGAGCCGGAGGGGCTCGCCGCCAAGGCGGTCCTCGCCCAGGGAGTCTCCCTCGAGACCGTCCGCGAGGCGGCGACCGCGGCACTCCCGCCCCGCGCCGAGGACGTCCCGGAACTCGTTCCGTACTCCCCCGCCGCCAAGAAGGCCCTCGAGCTCACCTTCAGGGAGGCGCTGCGTCTGGGGCACAACTACGTCGGTACCGAGCACATGCTCCTCGCGCTCCTCGAACTGGAGAACGGCGAGGGCCTGTTGACCGGTCTCGGCATCCAGAAGACGAGGACCGAGGAGTATGTCGAGAATGCCCTGGCGGAGATCCGCAGGGACCATGAGCAGGAGGGCTGAGCGGCCCCCGGGACAAGCAGGCCACCGCCCGTTGTCGGACCCCCCTGACACACTCGTGGCATGACCGGGCGCTGGGCTCTCGCTCCGGCCGGGGACGGCGGCGCCGAAGTCGCCGCCCTCGGCCCGGACGGGCTGCTCGCCGGGCCCGTGACCGAGGAGGGGGATCTCGCCGCGGCCGTGCGGGCGCGGCCCGGGGTCACCCGATGGGTGTGGCGGTCCACCGCCGACGTCCAGCCGCGTCTGCTCGCCGCGGGGGTGCGAGTCGACCGGTGCTATGACGTCGAGGCCGCCGAGACCCTCCTCCTCGGCCACGAGGGACGCCTCGGCGAGCCCCGGTCGGCCGCCGCCGCACTGGCCCGGCTGCGCGGCGGCCCCGTACCGCCCGATCCCCCGGTGCGCTCCGCCGAGCCCGGTTCCCAGTCCTCCCTCTTCGAGCCGACCCCCGCCCATGTCCCTCTCGGGGACCTCGTCGAGGTGTATGCGGAGCAGCAGCGCCGGCACGGGGCCACCGCCCATCCGGAGCGCATGCGGCTGCTCACCGCCGCGGAGTCGGCCGGAATGCTGGTGGCCTCCGAGATGAACCGGATCGGGCTCCCGTGGCGCGCCGACGTCCACCGCACGGTCCTGCACGAACTGCTCGGCGAGCGGTACGCGGGCGGCGGGGAGCCCCGGCGGCTGGCCGAGCTGGCGGACGAGGTGTCGGCCGCCTTCGGCCATCGGGTCCGCCCGGATCTGCCCGCCGATGTGGTCAAGGCATTCGCCCGGGCCGGGATCAAGGTGCGCTCCACCCGCCGCTGGGAGATCGAGTCCATCGACCACCCCGCGGTGAAGCCCCTGCTGGAGTACAAGAAGCTGTATCGCATCCGGGTCGCCCACGGCTGGTCCTGGCTCCAGAACTGGGTGCGCGACGGCCGCTTCCGGCCCGAGTATCTGCCGGGCGGCACGGTCACCGGCCGCTGGGTCACCAATGGCGGCGGAGCCCTGCAGATCCCCAAGGTCATCCGGCGCGCCGTGGTCGCCGACCCCGGCTGGCGGCTGGTCGTGGCCGACGCGGCCCAGATGGAACCCCGCGTCCTGGCGGCGATCTCCCGCGACCCGGCGTTCATGGAGGTCGCCGGGCGTGCGGCCGACCTCTATCAGTCGGTGTCGGACCGCGCCTTCTCCGGAGACCGCGACCAGGCCAAGCTCGCCGTGCTCGGCGCGATCTACGGCCAGACCTCCGGCGACGGTCTGAAGAACCTCGCCGCGCTGCGCCGCCGCTTCCCCCGGGCGGTCGCCTACGTCGACGACGCGGCCCGCGCCGGCGAGGAGGGACGGCTGGTGCGGACCTGGCTCGGGCGTACGTCCCCGCCGGCGGCCGGGGCGTCTCAGGACGCGGCGGAGGAGGCGGGCATTCCGCAGGAGGACGGCCCGGCGGGTCCGGACGGGGAGGCACAGCAGTGGACACCCGGCTATGCCTCCTCGGACTCCCGCGCCCGAGGCCGCTTCGCACGCAACTTCGTCGTCCAGGGCAGCGCCGCCGACTGGGCCCTGCTGCTGCTCGCCGCGCTGCGCCGCGCCTGTGCGGGCCTCGCCGCCGAGCTGGTCTTCTTCCAGCACGACGAGGTGATCGTGCACTGCCCGGCCGAGGAGGCGGACACGGTGGTCCGGGCGATCCAGCAGGCCTCGGACCTGGCGATGCGGCTGACCTTCGGCGAGACACCGGTGCGGATCCCCTTCACCACGGCGGTGGTGGAGTGCTATGCGGACGCCAAGTGAGCGCCGGTACACGGCCGATGAGGGCCCGTCGGTTCGGGCGACGGGCTCAGACGACGGGCGGCCGGCCGAGCCGGGTGAGCCGCCACACCGTGCGCCACCGCATGGGCCGCCGCTCGCCGCCCGAGGTCCGCATCCCCTCCAGGAACCCGCCGAACCAGGCCCTGAGCCCGCCGGCCGAACGGGTCCTCAGCAGGGTGACGGCGATCCACACCCCCAGATGGACGGGGATGAGCAGCAGCGGCAGGCGCCGCCGCACCAGCCAGACGCGGTTCCGCGCCGTCACCCGGTGGTAGATGGCATGCCGTGCGGGCGAGGTCTTCGGATGCTGGAGCAGCAGCTCCGGCGCATACAGGACGGTCCAGCCGGCGTCGGCGGCCCGCCAGGCGAGGTCCGTCTCCTCGTGCGCGAAGAAGAACTCCCCGGGCCAGTCTCCGGTCTCCGCGAGCATCGCCATGGACAGCGCGTGCCCACCGCCGAGGAAGCCGGTCACCGGTCCCCCGCGCATCGGGTCGGCGGACCCGACCCTCGGCACATGCCGCCGCTGGGTCTCCCCGTGCTCGTCGGCGATACGGAAGCCGACGATGCCGAGCCGCGGATCGGCGGCATACAGATCCCGTACCCGTCGCAGCACATCGGCGTCCACCAGCAGCCCGTCGTCGTCGAGTTCGACCACCACATCGACGTCCCCGAACTCCCGCAGCCTGGCGAGGGCCACATTGCGCCCGCCCGGGCAGCCGAGGTTCTCGTCCTCCTCGATACAGGTGACCTCGCCGGGCAGCCCGAGACGCTCGGCGAACTCCGGCAGGGGGCAGCCGTTGCCGACGACGACGATGCGGGCCGCGGCGAGGTCCTGCTTGGCGACGGACGCGAGCAGGGCGTCGACCTCGGCGGGCCGATTGCCCATCGTCACGACCGCGACGGCGATGCGGGGCCCCGGCTCCCGCTCTGTCTGCGACACGACACCCTCCCCGGCCCGGCGGCAACTGTGCACGCGATGCTAGCCGTTCACCAGGATGACGCCTGCCGTCCGCCGGTTCCCCCCGCCCCGGGTGATGTCGGACCGCCCCGGTGGACGCGGTGCACCGGGCCATGGGGCCAAGGGCCGACCGGGCCGGGCCTTCGACGGGCTCGGGTACCCTGGCCACGACCACGCGCTGTACGCAGAAACACAAGAAAGGGGGCGGAGGATCGGAGCCGGAAGGGCACCGTGATTCCCACCGCCGATGCCGTCCACCCCGCGGGTTGGTTCGCCCAAGGAAATCTCCAGCCCGAGCAACCCTCATGTGAAGGAACTCGCCGCCCTCCGCCGCCGGCGGAACCGGCAGAGCTCCGGAGTGACCCTCGTGGAGGGTTATGAGGAACTGGACCTCGCCCTGCGGGCCGGTGTCCGCCCCCGCGAGCTGTACTTCTGCCCCGCGCTGACCGACGGGACCGACCCGCGGGACGTCGTGGGCCGTGCCGCCGAACGCGGCGCCGCCCTCTTCAGTCTCAGCCGCCAGGCCTTCGACAAGGCCGCGTACCGCGAGGGCCCGGACGGCTGGCTCGCCGTCGTGCCGGACATCGAGACCGACCTGTCCCGCATCGAGGTCGACGACCGGGCGCTCTTCCTGGTCTGCGAGAGCGTGGAGAAGCCCGGCAACCTGGGCTCGATGCTGCGCACCGCGGACGCCGCCGGAGTGACCGCCGTGATCTCCGCCAACCCGGTGACCGACTGGGGCAACCCCAATGTGATCCGCGCCAGCAAGGGCACGGTGTTCGCCGTCCCGATCGCCTCGGCCGGCTCCGGGGACGTCCTGCGCTGGCTGGCCGAGCACTCGGTGAACGTCGTCGCCACCACCCCCGACACGGACGTCCTGATGGCGGACGTCGACATGAGCGGTCCCACGGCCATCCTGGTCGGCAGCGAGAAGTACGGCCTCTCGGAGCAGTGGCTGGCGGGGAGCCACACCAAGGCGAAGATCCCGATGTTCGGCCAGGTCGACTCGCTCAATGTGGCGGTGTCGGCGGCGCTCTTCACCTACGAGGCCGTGCGCCAGCGCATGCAGCGCTGACACCCCGCCCTGCGGGGCCGGCGACTGCCTCGGTCCGGCCACGGGGGGTGACCCGCGCCCGACGCTACTCCTCCGGACCGGACAGCAGGCCCGTCGTGGGCAGGGTCTGCTCGCACCAGATGGTCTTGCCCTCGCGGGCGTGGCGGGTGCCCCAGCGCTGGGTGAGCTGGGCGACCAGCATCAGACCGCGTCCGCCCTCGTCGAAGATGCGGGCCCGGCGCAGATGCGGCGCGGTGTTGCTGGCGTCGGAGACCTCGCAGATGACCGCCCGGTCGTAGATGAGCCGCAGCCGGATGGGCGGATGGCCGTACCGGATGGCGTTGGTGACCAGCTCGCTCACCACCAGCTCGGTCACGAAGCCGATCTCGTCGAGACCCCACTCCTCCAGTCTGCGGGCGGTCCCGGCGCGGATCCGGGCCACCGCGGCCGGTTCCGCGGCGATGTCCCAGGTGGCGACCCGTGTCTGGTTCAGGCCGTGCAGCCGGACCAGCAGCAGGGCGGCGTCGTCGGCCGGGGGCTCGGACAGCAGCCTCTTGAGCACATAGTCACACAGCGTCTCCAAGGAGTCGCACGGCTCGGTCAGCGCCTGGCGCAGTTCTTCCAGCCCCGACTCCAGATCGCGCTGTCTGGACTCGACCAGTCCGTCCGTGTAGAAGGCGATCAGGCTGCCCTCCGGCACCTCCACCTCCGTCGTCTCGAACGGGACTCCGCCGACGCCGAGCGGCGGCCCGGCGGGCAGCTCGAGAAAACCGGCGCTGCCGTCCGGGCTGACGATGACGGGCGCCGGATGGCCGGCGCAGGCCAGGGAGCAGCGTCCGGCCACCGGGTCGTACACCGCGTACAGACAGGTGGTTCCGACGTCGGCGGCGCCCAGACCCGCGGCTTCGCCGCCACCCGATTCCGCGGAGAGCCGGCTCACCAGGTCGTCCAACCGGGTGAGCAGCTCCTCGGGGGTGAGATCGACATCGGCCAGGGTGCGCACGGCCGTACGCAGCCTGCCCATGGCGGCGGCCGCGTGGATGCCGTGTCCGACCACGTCTCCGACCACCAGCGCGACCCGGGCCCCGGACAGCCCGATCACATCGAACCAGTCGCCGCCCACCCCGGCGCGGGGTGCCGCCGGCAGATACCGTGAGGCGGCCGACAGCGCGGAGTGCTCGGGCAGCCGCTGCGGCAGCAGACTGCTCTGCAGGGTGCGAGCGATCTCGTACTGGTTCTCCAGCGCCGCGGCCTTCTCGATGCTCGCGGAGGCCAGCTGGGCCAGCTGGACGAGGATCGCCTGGTCGTCGGCCGTGAACTCGCTGCCGTCCTCCTTGTCCGAGAGCTGCACCAGCCCCAGGTTGCGGCCGTCGGAGCCGATCAGCGGGACGGCCAGCCAACCGCGCATCGGCGGATGCTCGGCGGCGTAGGGACCGAAGCCCCGCCAGGCCGGATGGGCTTCCAGTTCGGCCTGGGTCAGCCGCATCGGCCGGTTGTCTCTGCAGACCAGGACATAGATCCCTGCTCCGTCCGGGGGGACGGTGAAGGAACGGTAGTCGGCGTACTTGTCCGACAGTGAGACCGCATTGATCGCCTGGGCCCAGCGGAGGTTCGTGGTCATACTGGTGACCGACTGATGCGCGCCCACCAGCGCTCTGGCCTCGTCGGTGACCGTCTGAAGGGCACGTTCCAGCGACGGCGCGGCATTGATCCGCATACCGGCCTGGGCCAGGTCCTGCAACTGACGGGAACGTCTGCGCTCGACCACCGCGGCCGCTGCGGCCTGCTCGTAGAGCCGACCGTGTTCGGCCGCGTCCAGCCGCAGCTGGATCTCACTCATCACCGAGGCACCGAGCTGCTCCAGGGCACGCCGCTGCTCGGTGTTCCACTGCCGTGGCCTGGTGTCGATGACGCACAGGGCGCCGATCGGCAGCTCCTCCAGAAAGAGCGGCACCCCCAGACAGGCGCGCAGGCCGGTGGCGGCGAACGCGGGGTCGGCCCGGTGCGCGGAGTCGTCCTGGATGTCGTCGATGACCAGCGGCCGGCCCGATGTCACCACCTCGGCGCAGAACCCCCGGTCGAGAAGTTCCTGCTCCCCGTGGAGCGGCACCGCTCTGCCGGTGCCTCCCCAGATGAACTGCCGATCCGCCCCGGCCAGGCTGATCAGCGCCGTGCCGGTGTCCAGCAGCCGGGCGGCCAGCCGCACGGATCGGGCGAAGGCGTCCTCGGTCA
Source organism: Streptomyces nodosus (assembly GCF_008704995.1). Lineage (NCBI taxonomy): Bacteria > Bacillati > Actinomycetota > Actinomycetes > Kitasatosporales > Streptomycetaceae > Streptomyces > Streptomyces nodosus. Next base: position 4,152,483 of record NZ_CP023747.1, on the reverse strand, counting down.
GCTCGTCGACCGCGCGGACGGCCTCCACCGCGGCCAGCCGTGAGGGATCCCGCAGCACCGCGGCAAGGTGCGGCGGGATGCCCGCCTTACGGAGCTCGGCCATCACCCCTCCGCGCCTACAGGTCTCGGATGCGTCCTCATGGCTTCGTCGGTAGCGGGACATCCCCACCGGGAAGTCCTTTTTTTCTGATTTGCCTGATTTCAAAGTACGCCAGACGGTGGCGGCGGCGAACTCGACCGGCACCTCCGGACCACGGGCCCCCAGCGACGACCGCGCTTCCGGCCGACGATCGCACCCCGCGCCGCCGCCACCTCCGCGAAACGACGAAAGACCAGCCAGGAACGTTCCTGGCTGGTCTTTCCGGTGGAGCCGCTTTCGGGATTCGAACCCGAGACCTACGCATTACGAGTGCGTTGCTCTGGCCATCTGAGCTAAAGCGGCGCGCCGTCCGCACTATGGTGCGATCAGCAACGCCGGTAAGTCTACACAGTTTCGGTAGGTGCTCCGACCATGCCCCCGGGGCCCGCTCCCGGGGGCACGGGGCGTCTACGAGCAGCGTTTTCCGTGCGGCGACGGGGTGCCGTGGAGGAGATAGGCGTCGACCGCGGCGTCGATGCAGCTGCTGCCGCGGCCGTACGCCGTGTGGCCGTCGCCGTCGTAGGTGAGAAGGGTTCCGGAGGAGAGCTGGGCGGCGAGGGAGCGCGCCCAGGGGTAGGGGGTCGCCGGGTCCCGGGTCGTGCCGACCACCACGATCGGTGCCGCGCCCTTCGCCTCGATGCGGTGTGCCCGGCCGGTCGCCCGCACCGGCCAGTACGCACAGCCGAGCGCCGACCAGGCGAGCCCCCTGCCGAACACCGGCGACGCCTTCTCGAACACCGGGAGCGCCTTCTCCACCTCCTGCGGGGAGGAGAAGGCCGGGGGCAGATCCAGACAGTTCACGGCCGCGTTCGCGGACATCAGATTGCCGTACCGGCCGTGCGCGCTGCGTTCGTAGTAGCTGTCCGACAGCGCGAGCAGCCCGGCGCCGTCCCCACGCTTCATCGCCGCGCTCAGCGCGTCCCTCAGCCGGGGCCAGGCCGCCTGGTCGTACATCGCGGCGATCACCCCGATGGTGCCCAGGGCCTCACCGAGCTTGCGGCCGTCCGCGTCACCGGTGGGAATGGGGGCCCCGTCGAGCTTTCTGAAGAACGCCTTGAGGCGCTCGCCCACCTGCGCCGACCCGGTGCCGGCTCCGCCCAGCGGGCAGTCCCGCTGCCGGACGCAGTCCTTGGCGAAGGACTGGAACGCCGTCTCGAAGCCCGCCGTCTGGCCCTCGTTGAGCTTGCGGGCGGACAGGGACGGATCCATCGCGCCGTCCAGCACCAGTCGGCCGACGCGCTCCGGGAACAGCTCCGCGTAGGTCGCGCCGAGGAACGTCCCGTACGACGCTCCCACGAAGTTCAGCTTCTGATCGCCGAGCACCGCCCGCAGGATGTCCATGTCCCGGGCAGCCTCGACCGTGGAGACATGGCGCAGCAGGGCCGCCGAGTGCTGACCGCAGGCCTCCGCGTAGCGCCGGAGGGCGCCGACCAGGCCGTTGATCTCCTTCGGGTCGTCGGGGGTCACATCGGCCTGGGTGTATGCGTCCATCGCGGGGCCGTCGAGGCAGGTGACCGGCTCGCTGTGGGCGACGCCGCGCGGGTCGACGGCGACCATGTCGTAGCGGGCGCGGATCTCCGCCGGGTAGCCGACGCCCGCGTACTGCTCCAGGTAGTCGACCGCCGAACCGCCGGGGCCGCCCGGGTTGACCAGCAGCGATCCGAGCGGCTTGCCGTGCCCGGTGGCCTTCTTGCGGGCGACGGCCAGCCCGACGTCGCCTCCGGCAGGTCTGTCGTAGTCGCGCGGCGCCTTCAGGGTGGCGCACTCGAAGCCGGAGACCGCACATGCGTGCCAGGCCGGCTTCTGTGCGTAGTAGGGAACCAGCGCGGGCGGCGTGGACCGGGGCGGCGAGGGCAGTGCCATCCCCGCCGCCGTCGTCGAGCTCCCGGCGGAGCAGGCGGAGGCGAGCAGTGCGGTGACGGCCAGCAGGGTGCCGGCCGTCCGCAGCGCGGAGGACCGGCGGAGGAGGGGGCGGGAACGGGGCGGGCGTGAACGGCGAGGACGGCGAGGTCGTCCGGGAATGCGCCTGATGTGCATCCCGTGAGCGTAACCCTGTGCAATCGAATGATCACGATAAGTCGGCGCGGCGCCTCTCGTACGAGTGACGAGGTCAAGCCGTCGCGGGCCCATCACCCCAGGGAGAGCGCTCCCTGGGGTGGCTCGGTCATCCGGCCCGCAGTGCCATGGTCATCGCCTCCACCGCCAGCAAGGGGGCCACATTGCGGTCCAGGGCGTCCCGGCAGGCGGCGATGGCCTCGATGCGGCGGAGGGTGGACTCGGGGGTGCTACCGCGCGCCAGGCGCTCCAGGGCGTCCTCCGCGTCCATGTTGGCGAGGGCGACACGGGAGCCGAACTGGAGCGCGAGAACATCGCGGTAGAAGCCCGTGAGGTCGGTGAGGGCCTGGTCCAGGCTGTCCCGCTGGGTGCGTGTTCTCCGACGCTTCTGTCGGTCCTCCAGCTCCTTCATCACCCCCGCGGTACCGCGGGGCATCCGCCCGCCCTGGGCCGCGCCGAGCGCCGCCCGCAGCTCCTCGGTCTCCTTGGTGTCGACCTCCTCCGCGAGCTGCTTGGAGTCCTCGGTGGCCGCGTCGACCAGTTCCTGGGCGGCCCTGAGACAGCCGCCGATGTCCTCGATCCGGAGCGGGAGCTTCAGTACGGCGGCGCGGCGGGCGCGAGCGCGTTCGTCCGTGGCCAGCCGGCGGGCGCGGTCGACATGGCCCTGCGTGGCGCGGGCGACGGCGGCCGCGATCTCCGGCTCGATGCCGTCGCGCCGTATCAGCAGGTCCGCGACCGCCTCCACGGAGGGCGTGCTCAGATTCAGATGGCGGCAACGGGAACGGATCGTGGGCAGCACGTCCTCCAGGGACGGGGCGCACAGCAACCAGACCGTACGGGGAGCGGGCTCCTCCACCGCCTTCAGGACCGCGTTGGCCGACTTCTCGTTCAGCCGCTCGGCGTCCTCCACGAGGATCACCTGCCAGCGGCCGTTCGCCGGGGAGGTGAACGACTTGCGGACCGTGTCACGCATGTCGTCGGCGAGGATCTGGGTGCCCACGGCGGCGACCGTCGTCACATCCGCGTGCGTGCCCACCAGGGCGGTGTGGCAGCCGTCGCAGAAACCGCAGCCGGGGGCGGAGCCCAGCGCACGGTCGGGACTGACGCACTGGAGGGCCGCGGCGAACGCCCGCGCGGTCTGGGGACGCCCCGCGCCGGGCGGGCCCGTGAACAGCCAGGCATGGGTCATCTTCGACGCCTCGGGCGGCGGCGCGTCGGAGGCGGCCGCGGTGACCAGGGCGTCCGCGTCACGGGCCGCCGCGGCGAGCTGCTCGCTCACTCTCGTCTGGCCCACCAGGTCGTCCCACACGGTCACGGGACACCGCCGCCCTTCCCTCGTTCTTCTCCCTGCCGCGATCCATTGTGCGGGTCACCGCCGACAACGGCGGGGCGCACCGGCGCCGGGCGGACCGAGAGCGTCCGCCGGCGACGGTGCGCCCCCGCCGGCATCCGTGCCGGCCACCCGAGGCTCCGCGCGGCTCAGCCGCGCCGTCCGCCGTCCCGGCCGTCCTTCCGGTTCCCGTCCTCGCGGGAGCCGAACAGCTCGTCCGCCAGGGTCGGCAGGTCGTCCAGCGGGGTCTCCTCCGCCCATTCCGGCCGGCGCCGACGCTGCGGACGGCCCTCGGCGTCCAGCTGCGGCAGCTCACGCGTGCGGTCCTCGGCCTCCTCGGGAGCCACCGGGCGCTCGTCACGGAAGAGGCCCGCCGGTATCCGGCCCGCCGGACCGGCCCCACCGTCCCGTACGGGCGGCAGCACGGCCGTCTCGTCCGCGGCTCCCGGCACCACCCGCGGCAGGACCGCCGTCTCGTCGACGGCTCCCGGCACCACGGGCGGCTTCGGCAGCTTCGCCGTGGTCTCCGCGTCGTTCTCCCGCACCGGCGGCTGGAAGGCGGTGTCGTCCGCCGGCCCCGTCGGCGCGTTCGTCACCAGCGGGGTGGCGACGGTGATCTCGTTGTCCGGCGTGGTGTCGGGCGTGGTGTCCGGCGCCGGGGCGCCCCCGGTCCCACCGGAACCGGAGGCGGCGGGGCCGATGCCCGCCGTGCTCGACGCGGCCACCTCGGCCGAAGCGCTCGCCTCGGTCGCGGCGCGGCGGGCCTCCTCCGCCCGCAGCAGCGCCTCCTCGGCCTTGCGCTGCTTCTCCAGACGGCGCTCCTCGGCCTCGGCCCGCAGCCGGGCCTCCTCCTCGGCCTGCCTGCGCCGCTCCTCCTCCTCGGCCTTACGGCGCGCCTCCTCGGCCGCCCGTGCCCGCTCCTCCGCAAGCAGGCGTGCCTGCTCCGCCTCGGCGCGCCTGCGGGCTTCCTCGGCCCGCTGCCGGGCCTCCTCCGCCTGCCGCTCGGCCTCACGGCGCTGGGCCTCCTCCAGCTCGCGCCGCTCGCGCTCCTCCTCCTCGGCGCGCAGCCGGGCGAGCTGCTCCAGGCGCTCGCGCTCCAGCCGCTCCTCCTCTGCCTTGCGCGCCGCTTCCTCCTCGGCCTTGCGCCGGGCCTCCTCCTCGGCCTTGCGGCGCGCCTCCTCCTGGGCCTTCACCTCGGCCTCGGAGAGCGGCAGCAGCTGGTCGAGCCGGTGCCGGATCACGGTCGTGACCGCCTCGGGCTCCTGTCCGGCGTCCACCACGAGATAGCGCCCGGGATCGGCGGCGGCCAGCGTGAGGAAACCCGACCGTACGCGGGCGTGGAACTCGGCCGGCTCCGACTCCAGCCGGTCCGGCGCCTCGGTGAACCGCTCGCGTGCCGCCTCCGGCGCCACGTCCAGCAGGACCGTCAGATGCGGCACCAGGCCGTCGGTCGCCCACCGGTTGATGCGGGCGATCTCGGTCGGGGACAGATCACGGCCGGCCCCCTGGTAGGCGACGGAGGAGTCGATGTACCGGTCCGAGATCACGACGGCGCCCCGCTCCAGGGCCGGTCGGACGACCGTGTCCACGTGCTCCGCGCGGTCCGCCGCGTACAGCAGGGCCTCCGCCCGGTGCGACAGACCGGCGCTGGAGACGTCCAGCAGGATCGACCGCAGCCGCTTGCCGACCGGCGTGGCGCCCGGCTCGCGGGTCAGCACGACCTCATGTCCCTTGGCGCGGATCCACTCGGCGATCGCCTCGGCCTGAGTGGACTTGCCCGCACCGTCGCCGCCCTCGAGGGCGATGAAGAATCCGCTCTCCGCGTGCGCCTCCACCGGGTCGTCGCCGCCGCGCAGCGCATCGCGCAGATCGTGCCGCAGCGGGACTCCGGAGCGGTCGTCGGCCTTGGCGAGGACCAGCGCGGCCACCGGCAGCAGCAGCGCGCCGACCAGCATCAGGGTGAAGGCGGCGCCGCCGTGGTCGAACACGAACCTGCCGTTCTGCAGCCGGTGCGGTCCGATGACCCCGGCCACCATCGGCGCCACCAGCACGCCGAGGGCCACGAGGACCCGGACGACCGCGTGCAGGTGTTCGGTGGTCCGCGCCCGGCGGTGGTTGCCCGCCTCCTGGTCGAGCAGGGTGTGCCCGGTGTTGGCCGCGACTCCCGCGCCGATGCCCGCGAGCGCCACGACCAGCAGCACGGTGGTGACGTCCGGGACCAGCCCGGCCGCAAGCAGCGCGACCCCGGTGAAGGCGATCGCCAGCGCGAGCAGCCGGCGCCGCGACAGCGAGGGCAGCACCCGGGGCGCCGTACGGATGCCGACGACGGTGCCGCCGGTCAGCGCGAGGACCAGCAGGCCGTAGAGCACCGGGCCGCCACCCAGGTCACTGCCCTGCAGCACGAAGACGGCGACGGCCGCCGAGACCGCCCCGGCGACGGATCCGCAGGCGAGCACAAGCAGTGGGATCGCGCCGGTGCGGCCCCTGTCCCCGCCCTTGCCGGACGCGGGGCGGCGCAGCCCCTCCAGCGGCGAGCGTGCCCGCGGTGTGCGGGTGCCGGGCAGTTCGAGGGAGAAGACCACCGACAGCGAGGCGGCGAACAGTCCGGCCGCGACATACGAGGCCAGGGCCACCTGGTGCTGGGCGAACCAGGCGATGCCCGCCCCCAGCAGGTTGTTCAGCAGCGATGCTGCGATCAGCCCGGCGGCGGCCAGCGGCACCGCCACGAACCCGGTGCGCAGCGACAGCCGCCGCAGTGCGTCCAGATGGTCCGGCAGCGGGCGCACCGTCGCGCCCTCCAGGGGCGGCGCGGGCAGCAGCGCGGGGGCCGCGCTGTCGTGGCACACGGTCCAGAAGCGCTCGGCGGCGCCCGTCACCAGGGCGGTGACCAGCAGAACCACCAGTGCGCTGCCCGGCGTCCAGTCGATCCACAGGGGGGCGACGATCAGCAGGGCGGCCCGCAGTCCGTCCGCTCCGATCATGGTCCAGCGGCGGTTGAGCGGTCCCTCCGGGGACGTCAGAGCGCTGAGCGGGCCCAGCAGTACGGCGCCGAAGAGCACGGTGGCGAGCATCCGCGCACCGAAGACCGTCGCGATCGCGAAGGCCACCCCCCGGTACCCGCCACCGAAGGAGCCCTCGGCGACGACCGCCTGGAGGGCGAGAGCCACCAGGACGAGCAGGGCGAGAATGTCGCCGGTGCTGCTCACGAGCTGGGCGCTCCACAGCCGCCTCAGCTGCGGTCGCCGCAGCAGGGCGCGGACGGCGCGTTCGCGGGAATCCGCGACCAGGGCTTCGTCGGGGGCGGAGTTGTGGGCCGTTGGCTGCTCGGCTCGCGTCATGCTTTCAGCCTATCGGCAGCCACCGACAGACCGCGTCGACCGACCGAACGCGCGCACGCCCCGACACCAAACCGATGCCGAGGCGCCGACGGCGCACGCCGGACGCGCCGCGAGAAGAACCCCGGCGCCAGGGCTCAGCCCTGGGCCGTGTCCTTCGCCGTGGCCGTCTTCGCGGCGGCGGTCTTCTTCGCCGTCGTCTTCTTCGCCGCCGTCTTGGTGGTGGTCTTCTTGGCGGCCGTCTTCTTCGCCGTCGACGCCGTCTTCTTCGCCGGCGCCTTCTTGGCCGCGGCCTTCTTCGCCGTCTTCTTGGCGGGACCCTTGGCGCGCTTCTCCGCGAGCAGCTCGAAGCCGCGCTCCGCGGTGATCGCCTCGACGCTGTCCCCGGAGCGCAGGGTCGCGTTGGTCTCGCCGTCGGTGACATACGGCCCGAAGCGGCCGTCCTTGACGACGACGGGCTTTCCGCTGACCGGGTCCGCACCCAGTTCCTTCAGCGGCGGCTTGGCCGCCGCCCGGCCACGCTGTTTGGGCTGGGCGTAGATCGCCTGCGCCTCCTCCAGCGTGATCGTGAAGAGCTGGTCCTCGGACTGCAGCGAACGCGAGTCCGTACCCTTCTTCAGATACGGCCCGTAGCGACCGTTCTGCGCGGTGATCTCGGCGCCGTCGGCATCCGTGCCCACGGTGCGCGGCAGGGACATCAGCCTCAGCGCGTCCTGAAGGGTCACCGTGTCCAGGGTCATCGACTTGAACAGCGAGGCCGTGCGCGGCTTGACGGCGTTCTTGCCCGTCTTCGGGGTGCCCTCGGGGAGGATCTCCGTGACATACGGTCCGTAGCGGCCGCGCTTGGCGACGATCGGCCGGCCCGTGTCCGGGTCGGTGCCCAGCGGGCGCTCGCCGTTCGGCTCGGCCAGCAGTTCCTCGGCCAGTTCCACGGACAGCTCGTCCGGCGCCAGGTCGGCCGGGACGTCGGCGCGCTGGTGCTCCTCGGAGTCCTTCTCGCCGCGCTCGATGTACGGGCCGAAACGGCCGACCCGCAGCATGATGGCGTTGCCCACCGGGAACGAGGACACCTCGCGCGCGTCGATCGCGCCCAGGTCGGTCACCAGTTCCTTGAGACCGCCGAGGTGGTCGCCGTCGCCGTTCCCGGCGTCCGCCGCCACACCCTCGACGGGGCCCTCACCGAAGTAGAAACGCTTCAGCCACGGCACGGCCTGGGCCTCACCACGCGCGATGCGGTCGAGGTCGTCCTCCATCCTGGCGGTGAAGTCGTAGTCGACGAGCCGGCCGAAGTGCTTCTCCAGAAGATTCACCACGGCGAAGGACAGGAAGGACGGCACCAGGGCCGTGCCCTTCTTGAACACATAGCCGCGGTCGAGGATGGTGCCGATGATCGACGCATAGGTCGACGGGCGGCCGATCTCCCGCTCCTCCAGCTCCTTGACCAGCGAGGCCTCGGTGTAGCGGGCCGGGGGCTTGGTCGCATGGCCGTCGGCGGTGATCTCCTCGGCGGTCAGCGCGTCGCCCTCCGCGACCTGCGGCAGCCGGCGCTCGCGGTCGTCGAGCTCGGCGTTCGGGTCGTCGGCACCCTCCACATAGGCCTTGAGGAAGCCGTGGAAGGTGATCGTCTTGCCGGACGCGCTGAACTCGACGTTCCGGCCGTCGGCGGCGGTACCACCGATCCTGATCGTGACCGAGTCACCCGTCGCGTCCTTCATCTGGGAGGCGACGGTCCGCTTCCAGATCAGCTCATAGAGCTTGAACTGGTCGCCGGTCAGTCCCGTCTCGGCCGGGGTGCGGAAACGATCACCCGAAGGACGGATCGCCTCGTGCGCCTCCTGCGCGTTCTTGACCTTGGTCGCGTAGGTGCGCGGCTGCTGGGGCAGATAGTTGGCGCCGTACAGCTGCGTGACCTGGGCGCGGGCCGCGGCGACCGCCGTGTCCGACAGGGTCGTGGAGTCCGTACGCATGTAGGTGATGAAGCCGTTCTCGTACAGCTTCTGCGCGATCTGCATGGTGGCCTTGGCGCCGAAGCCGAGCTTGCGGCTGGCCTCCTGCTGGAGCGTCGTCGTGCGGAACGGCGCGTAGGGAGAGCGGCGGTACGGCTTGGACTCGACGGAGCGGACCGCGAAGCGGGTGTTCTCCAGAGCGGCGGCCAGCGCGCGGGCGTTCTCCTCGTCGAGGTGGAGCGTGCTCGCGGTCTTCAGCCGGCCCAGCGAGTCGAAGTCACGGCCCTGCGCGACACGCCTGCCGTCGACCGTGGCGAGCCTGGCCACCAGGGACGACGGGTCGGAGGCGTCGTCGGCGCGGCCGGTGCCGAAGGTGCCGGTCAGGTCCCAGTACTCGGCGGAGCGGAACGCGATGCGCTCCCGTTCCCGCTCCACGACCAGGCGGGTCGCGACGGACTGGACCCGGCCCGCCGACAGACGCGGCATGACCTTCTTCCACAGCACCGGCGAGACCTCGTAGCCATAGAGGCGGTCGAGGATGCGACGGGTCTCCTGGGCGTCGACGAGCTTCTGGTTCAGCTCGCGCGGATTGCGCACCGCCTGCTGGATCGCGTCCTTGGTGATCTCGTGGAAGACCATCCGCTTGACCGGGACCTTGGGCTTGAGCACCTCCTGGAGATGCCAGGCGATGGCCTCGCCCTCGCGGTCCTCATCGGTGGCGAGGAAGAGCTCGTCGGAGTCGCGCAGCAGGTCCTTCAACTTCTTGACCTGCGCCTTTTTATCGGCGTTGACGACATAGATCGGCTGGAAGTCGTGTTCGACGTCCACACCGAGGCGACGTACCTCGCCGGTGTACTTCTCGGGCACCTCCGCGGCGCCGTTCGGAAGGTCGCGGATGTGCCCGACGCTCGCCTCGACGGTGTAGCCGGGGCCGAGGTAGCCCTTGATCGTCTTCGCCTTGGCAGGTGACTCGACGATGACGAGTCGGCGGCCGCCCTGTGCGGTCTCGCTGGTCGGGGACAACTTCGCTCTTCTCTCCGGTTGACTTTGGGGCCTCCCCAGGCCTTGGTCTGGGGATCGGGTCATGGTGACGCTGCGGAGTGTGACGGTACATCCCGCCCCCGTGTCAAACGGGAAAAGCCCGCAACGGCCACTCGAACGGTAACCCGACTACCGGCATTCCTGCCGCCCGGAGTCATAAGCAGCACGTCCGGGCCTATCCGGAGGGTGATCTCTCAGTTACCGAAGTCGCCGGCGCCCGGCGCCCGGGAACCCTGATGTCACAGGCGCATCAGGCACCAGACACCGGCGGCGAGCGCGGCCATGGCGGTGAGGCTCGCGACGGCAGCGGATGCGACGCGGTTCACACCTTCGGCGACGGGTTCACGGCGCCGCACCCGGGCCGCGGTCCAGAGCAGCAGTGCGCCGCCGAACAGGGCGAACACCGTCCCCGCGAAGATCGCCGGTGCGCTCTCCATGTCCTGTTTCCTCCCGCCGCAGGTCCGCCCTGGCGACGGGAGGCTGACACGTCCGGACGGCGAGCGGGCGAACCGGGGGTGAACGGGCGCCGGACGGCGCTCCGCGCCGCGGTCACAGGCGCCCGGCACGGGGTTCACGCCCCGGGCGCCACCGACGACGACGGGCCCGTTCGAGCGGGCGGAGCGGCGGGCCGGGACGCCCCCTCCGGAACGGGCCGGGTGGCGGCGCGCTCCGGAACGGGCCGGGTGGCGGCGCGGCGGCGACTCCCCGGCCCGGTGGCGGCGCGGGACGGTGCGGCGACTGACACCCGGCCGCACACCGGCCCGCCCGGCACGCCGTGCGGCCGGAACACGCCCGTCACCGCCCGGGCTCCAAGAACCCCTGTTCGACCAGCAGTCGGATCTGTGCGGGCGTACGGTCGCGCAGCGACACGGGGTCCTCGCCGACCAGTTGGGCGATGGCGTCCAGGATCCGTCCCGCGCTCAAGGAACCGTCGCAGACACCGGCGAAGCCCGCGCCGACCGTGTCCACCTTGGTGGCCCGGCGCATCCCGCGGTTCTGGCGCAGCACGACATGCTCCGGGTCCTCGGCGCCGGGCAGCCCGACCTGCTCCTGGACGACCTCGGCGGCCAGCCTGAAGTGGCCCGCGAGCAGGGCCGCGTCGTCGTGCGCCCGGAGGTAGTCGATGCGGTCGAAGTGCGCGCGCACCGTGTCACCGAGCGGTTGTTCGACCGGATGCGGCCACTCCTCGACCGTGATCGAGGGCTCGGCGGCGTCCGTCCGGCGCAGCGCGATCCAGCCGAAGCCGACCGCGCGCACCTTGCGCGCCTCGAAATCGTCGAGCCATGCGTCGTACCGCGCCTGGTAGTCGGCGGTGTCGCCACGGTGGTCGCCGGCGTCCCGCAGCCACAACTCGGCGTACTGCGTGATGTCCTGGGCCTCACGCTGCACGATCCAGGCGTCACAGCCGCGCGGCACCCAGGAGCGCAGCCGGTCCTGCCACTCCTCCCCCTCCACGTGCTGCCAGTTGGCGAGGAACTGCGCGAACCCGCCCCCGTTCAACCGCTCCCCCGCCTGCTGAACGAGCGTGCGGCACAGATCGTCCCCGCCCATGCCGCCGTCGCGGTAGATGAGGCGGGTGAACGGGGCGGCTCCGGGAGGCGAGCCGGGCGAGGAGGACGGTGCGAGACGGCTGGGGGAGATCACGAAGGGCGGGTTCGAGACGATCAGGTCGAAGGTCTCGTCGTCCCGGACCGGCTCGAAGAGCGAGCCCTCGCGCAGATCCGCGGCCGGGGCGCCGGACAGAGCCAGGGTGAGCGCGGTGATGTCCAGGGCGCGCGGATTGACGTCGGTCGCGGTCACCCGCGTGGCGTGGCGGACGGCGTGCAGCGCCTGGATACCGGAACCGGTGCCGAGGTCGAGGGCGGAGCCGACCGGGGTGCGTACGGTGATTCCGGCGAGGGTGGTGGAGGCGCCGCCGACCCCCAGGACGACTCCTTCGTCCCGGTTGCCGATGCCGCCCGCCCGTCGGCCGTCGCCACCCCTCCAACGAGCGCTGGCGCGCACACCTCCTGATCCACCGACCGCGCATCCCAGGTCGGAGACGATGAACCAGTCCTCGCCGCCCGGCCCGCCGTACGGCCGGACGTCCACGGTCGCGGCGATCTCGTCCCCGCCGGTGCGGACCAGCCAGCCGGCCTCCACACATGCGTCGACGGGCAGGACGCCCGCCACGCGCGGCTGCGGCACGGGCTGTTGCAGCAGGAACAGCCGTACGAGCGTCTCCAGCGGGGTGTCCCCGCGTGTCGCCCGGAGCGCGGGCACGGTCTCGCTCCGGGCGAGCGCCGCGTACGCGGGCGCGCCGAGCAGGTCGAGCAGTCCGTCGGCGGTGAAGGAGGCCGCGAGCAGCGCCTCCCGCAGCCGTGCGACGACATCGGTTCGGTCGGTGGAGGGCAGGGTGGCGGGACTGGAGTTACTCACGCCCCCATTGTGGCGCGGGCGGGCCCCCGACGCGCCGCTCAGCCGGCCGACGCCGGAGCGGAGGCGGCGGACGCAGAGGGGGACTTGCAGCTCTCCTGCTGTGTCATCGCCCTGCCGACGGCACCCGCCTCCAGTTCCTTCAGCGCGTCGTTGCCGGTCTTGCTCAGCTTGTCGAGCTGGGTCGCGACGCCCTTGAGCCCTTCGGCGAACTTCGCCTGGTTCTTGGTGTCGAGCTCGTCCACCTGCTTCTTCAGTTCGGCGTACGACGCGGAGAGTGCGTTGAGCTCCTTGACCGCGTTCTTCTGCTTCGCCGCACCGTTCTCGACCTCCGGCGCGCCCGCGGTGTTCACGGCGGCCCCGATCGCCTTGTAGGCGTCGGACATGTCCTGGAAGGCCTGGGCGTCGGTCTCCTGGACCTGCTCCGTCGTGCTGTTGTCGGAGGTCTGCTTCTGGATGGCGGCGCTGGCGGCGGCGATCTTCTTGGCCTGTGGCCGCACCGCGTCGCAGACCTCCTTGGCCCAGGAGCCCAGCTTGTCCTCGCTTGCGCTGCTGCCGCTGGTGCACCCCGACAGCGCCAGTACCAGTACCGCACCGCCGGACAGTGCGGCCGCGAGCTTCTTGTTCACCGGATCGGTCCCTTCCATGGCTCCCTCGGCCCCGGAACATACACGTCGAGCGCACGCCGACCGCATGCTGAATGTCACTCATGTCAGCTTTTGCGGCTGTATGCACCAAGGGAGAGAAGGCTCACGACGAGGGCCCTGAACACGGGCAGGGCGGGCGCACGGCGTCCCGAAGGACTCCGTGCGCCCGCCCGACGGCCCGTACTCGTACGGGTTGAAGCGCGGTGGTGCGGAGCGGCTAGGAAACCACCGCCGGATCGGCCGGCTTGGACGTCCTCTCGGCGTTGCCCTCGTCACCGACGGCGATCCCGCGCCGCTTGGAGACATACACGGCGAGCACGATCACCACGGTCGCCAGCGCGGCGATCAGGATCCGCACCAGGAGACTCTTGTCACTGCCGTACGAGAACCGGACGATCGCGGGCGCGATGAGCAGCGACACCAGGTTCATCACCTTCAGCAGTGGGTTGATCGCCGGTCCCGCGGTGTCCTTGAAGGGGTCACCGACCGTGTCGCCGATCACCGTCGCGGCGTGCGCCTCACTTCCCTTGCCGCCGTGGTGGCCGTCCTCGACGAGCTTCTTGGCGTTGTCCCAGGCGCCGCCGGAGTTGGCGAGGAAGACCGCCATCAGGGTGCCTGTGCCGATGGCGCCGGCCAGATACGCGCCGAGCGCGCCGACGCCGAGCGTGAAGCCGATGGCGATGGGGGCCATCACGGCGAGCAGACCCGGGGTGGTCAGTTCCCTGAGGGCGTCCTTGGTGCAGATGTCGACGACCCTGCCGTACTCCGGCTTCTCCGAGTAGTCCATGATCCCGGGCCGCTCCCGGAACTGCCGCCGCACCTCGAAGACCACCGCGCCCGCCGCCCGCGACACCGCGTTGATCGCCAGCCCCGAGAAGAGGAAGACGACCGCGGCGCCCGCGATCAGGCCGACCAGGTTGTTGGGCTGCGAGATGTCCATGACCAGGCTCAACGGCCCGCCGTCGCCGACCTTCTGTCCCACGTCCCGCGCGGCGGTGGTGATCGCGTCACGGTAGGAGCCGAAGAGCGCCGAGGCCGCGAGAACCGCGGTGGCGATGGCGATGCCCTTGGTGATCGCCTTGGTGGTGTTGCCCACGGCGTCCAGGTCGGTGAGCACCTGCGCGCCCGCGCCGGTGACATCGCCGGACATCTCGGCGATGCCCTGCGCGTTGTCCGAGACCGGGCCGAAGGTGTCCATGGCGACGATCACGCCGACCGTGGTGAGCAGGCCCGTTCCGGCCAGGGCCACCGCGAACAGCGCCAGCATGATCGAGGTGCCGCCGAGCAGGAACGCCCCGTACACGCCGAGCCCGATCAGCAGCGCGGTGTAGACGGCCGATTCCAGACCGACGGAGATGCCGGCGAGCACCACGGTGGCGGGGCCGGTCAGCGAGGTCTTGCCGATGTCCCGTACCGGACGGCGGGTGGTCTCGGTGAAATAGCCGGTCAGCTGCTGGATCAGCGCGGCGAGCACGATGCCGATGGCCACCGCGACGAGCGCGAGGATCCGCGGATCACCGCTCTTGGCCGCGATCGCCGCGTCGGAGACGCCCTGGAGATCGGCGTAGGACGACGGCAGATAGACGAAGACGGCGACGGCGACCAGCGCCAGCGAGATCACCGCGGAGACGAAGAAGCCCCGGTTGATCGCGGACATGCCGCTGCGGTCGGCGCGGCGCGGCGCCACCGCGAAGATGCCGATCATCGCGGTCAGGACCCCGATCGCGGGCACGATCAGCGGGAACGCCAGTCCGGAGTTGCCGAACGCCGCCTTGCCGAGGATCAGCGCGGCGACCAGCGTCACGGCGTAGGACTCGAAGAGGTCGGCCGCCATGCCCGCGCAGTCGCCGACGTTGTCGCCCACATTGTCGGCGATGGTCGCGGCATTGCGCGGATCGTCCTCCGGAATGCCCTGCTCGACCTTGCCGACCAGGTCGGCGCCGACGTCGGCGGCCTTGGTGAAGATGCCGCCGCCGACACGCATGAACATGGCGATCAGCGCAGCCCCGAGGCCGAAGCCCTCCAGGACCTTCGGCGCGTTCGCCGCGTACACCAGCACCACGCAGGAGGCGCCCAGCAGACCGAGCCCCACCGTGAACATGCCGACGACACCGCCCGTGCGGAACGCGATCTTCATGGCCTGGTGCGAGACGGCGGTGAGATCCTTTTCCGCTTCGCCCTCCGCCGGGGTGGCCTCGCGCGCCGCCGCGGCGACCCGCACATTGCTCCGCACGGCGAGCCACATGCCGATATAGCCGGTTGCCGCCGAGAAGGCCGCCCCGATCAGGAAGAACACCGACCTTCCGGCGCGCTGATTCAAGTCGTCCGCGGGCAGCAGCATGAGCAGGAAGAAAACGATCACGGCGAATACGCCGAGGGTCCGCAACTGCCGGGCCAGATAGGCGTTGGCTCCTTCCTGGACCGCTGCCGCGATCTTCTTCATGCTGTCGGTGCCCTCGCCGGCCGCGAGCACCTGGCGCACCAGAACCCCGGCCACCACCAGGGCCGCCAGGGCGACGAGTCCGATGACCACCACGATCAGGCGGTTGTTGTCGGTCAGTACGGCGGCCGCGAGGGAAGTGGGCAGATCAAACTGTTGAGGGGTAGGAAGCCCCGCCATTCGTCCTCCTTGACGCTTGGGCTGAGCTCAAGATGTGGACGGATTGTAGGTACCGGAACCCGATCAAAACAGTGCGCGGTAAAAGGAATTATCCGTACCGGCCCTTCAGCCAATGATCGCGCGCATGTCACCCAACCCGAAAGCGGTAATGCCCCAAAACCATTGACTGGATTGCCACGTGATCAAATCATCACGCTATTGATCGCGAAACAATTCACGCACCGTCGGGGCGACCGCACAAAAAGAAGGGCCCCGCACACAGGCAGGGCCCTTCACCACACACACGAGACACGCACGAGGGAGCACGAAGGAGAGGCAGTCGTACGCGGGGACGGACGAGAACGATCAGGCCGGGAGCGCGGCGGGCGGCACGGTGGGCCAGCTCATCCTGATCTGTCCGCCGTTCTCCCCGGCGGTTACCTCGACATCGTCGACGAGGCCGCTGATGACCGCGAGGCCCATCTCGTCCTCCTCGGCCTCACCGTCCGCCGCGGCGCCCGGGGCACCCGGTGTCCTCGCACCGAGCACGGCGTGCGGCGCCTCGTCTCCGACCTCGATGGAGAACTGCTTCTCCTCCTCGGTCAGCAGCACCCGCACCGGCGCCGAGATGCCGTTGTTCCGGTGCAGTCCGACGGCACGGGAACAGGCCTCACCGACGGCGAGCCTCACCTCGTCGAGTACGGCCTCCTCGACCCCCGCCCTGCGCGCCACCGCCGCCGCCACGAGCCGGGCGGTCCTGACGTGCTCGGGCAGCGCACTGAAGAGGAGTTCAACGGTGGCCATGCAACCCCCTCGGTACTTCGGGCGTGCGGTCAGGGGACCGGGCCGTGAGGACGCGGTCCCCCGTTTTGCTTGCCGTCCGGGCCCTGGGGCCCGGAACGGGTCAGTCGGTCGCCGCGACCGCTTCCTCGACCGAGGTGTGGATCGGGAACACCTTGGTGAGGCCGGTGATGCGGAAGATCTTGAGAATGCGCTCCTGGTTGCACACCAGGCGCAGGGAGCCCTCATGGGCCCGCACACGCTTCAAGCCGCCCACCAACACGCCGAGCCCGGTGGAGTCGAGGAAGTCCACGCCCTCCATGTCGACGACGAGGTGGAAATTCCCGTCGTTCACCAGCTCGACCAGCTGCTCGCGCAGCTTGGGCGCGGTATATACGTCGATTTCGCCACCGACCTCGACGACCGTACGATCGCCGACGGTACGGGTCGACAGGGACAGGTCCACGGATCCTCCAGCACCTTGCTATCGAGCGGTCGTCCCTCGGGACACCTCGGCGGAGCCCCCGGGACGGTTCGCCAGCCGCGATGGCATTCAATCACTTACCGGCAGGCGTGCACGACGCCTTGGGTCCATTGTCCGTCACGCCAGTGACACACTCGGTGCCGATGGCCAAGAATCACCGTTCCGATCTCATCCCGACGGGCCCTGTGTCCCGCCTGTCACCGGGCACGCTCCTGGACCGGCTCGCCTCGGGACCGAGCCGGGCCGCGCGCATCACTCATACGGAGCACTTGCCCCCGCGTGAGGGCCGCCATGCCGTCTGGCCGGACCGGATCCGTGCCGAGGTCGTCGCCGCCGTGCAGGCCTCGGGCATCGAGCACCCCTGGGCCCACCAGGCGCTCGCCGCCGAGCACGCCCTGGACGGCGACTCGGTGGTGGTCGCCACGGGCACCGCGTCGGGCAAATCGCTCGCCTATCTCGCACCGGTGCTGTCGCGGCTGCTGGACGGCGCCCAGGCACCGAACGGGCGCGGGGCGACCGCTCTCTACCTCGCCCCGACGAAAGCACTCGCGGCAGATCAGTGGCGATCGGTGAAGGAACTTTCACAACCGCTGGGCACGGCGATCCGGCCAGCCGTGTACGACGGCGACACGCCGCCCGAGGAACGCGAATGGGTGCGCCAGTACGCCAACTACGTCCTCACCAACCCCGACATGCTGCATCGCGGCATATTGCCCTCCCATCCACGCTGGTCCTCCTTCCTGCGCGCGCTGACGTACGTCGTCATCGACGAGTGCCACACCTATCGGGGTGTGTTCGGCTCCCATGTCGCCCAGGTCCTGCGCCGTCTGCGGCGCCTCTGTGCCCGCTACGGCGCCTCGCCCGTCTTCCTGCTGGCCTCCGCGACCGCGGCCGAGCCCGCGGTGGCCGCACGCCGCCTCACCGGTCTCCCGGTCGTCGAGGTCGCCGACGACGCCTCCCCGCGCGGGGAGCTGGTCTTCGCCCTCTGGGAGCCCCCGCTCACCGAGCTGCACGGCGAAAGGGGCGCCCCCGTCCGGCGTACGGCCACCGCGGAGACCGCCGATCTGCTGACCGATCTGACCGTGCAGGGCGTCCGCTCCGTCGCCTTCGTCCGCTCCCGCCGGGGCGCCGAGCTGATCTCGGTCATCGCCCAGGAGCGACTGGCCGAGGTCGACCGCTCCCTGGCCCGGCGGGTGGCCGCCTACCGCGGCGGCTACCTGCCCGAGGAGCGCCGCGCCCTGGAACGCGCCCTCCACTCCGGAGAACTCCTCGGCCTCGCCGCCACCACCGCCCTGGAGCTCGGCGTGGACGTCTCGGGCCTGGACGCCGTCCTCATCGCCGGCTATCCGGGGACACGGGCGTCGCTGTGGCAGCAGGCGGGCCGCGCCGGACGCGCCGGGCAGGGGGCGCTCGCGGTCATGGTGGCCCGCGACGATCCGCTCGACACCTTCCTCGTCCATCACCCCGAGGCCGTCTTCGACCAGCCGGTGGAGTCCACCGTCCTGGACCCGGACAATCCCTACGTCCTGGCCCCGCACCTGTGCGCAGCGGCGGCCGAGCTGCCGCTGACGGAGGAGGACCTGGACCTCTTCGGCCCGGCCTGTGCCGAGCTGATGCCGCAGTTGGAGGCCGCGAAGCTGCTGCGCCGCCGGACGAAGGCCTGGCACTGGACGCGGCGGGAACGGGCCGCCGACCTCACGGACATCCGCGGGGAGGGCGGGCGCCCCGTCCAGGTCGTCGAGGCGGGCACCGGACGACTGCTCGGCACGGTGGACGCGGGTGCCGCGCACACGGCGGTGCACGAGGGCGCGGTCCATCTGCACCAGGGCCGTACCTATCTGGTGCGCTCGCTCGATCTGGAGGACTCCGTCGCCCTGGTCGAGCAGGCCAGTCCGTCGTACTCGACGGTGGCCCGTGACACGACCGCCATCTCCGTCCTGGAGACGGACATCGAGGTCCCCTGGGGGGAGGGCCGGCTGTGCTACGGCTCCGTCGAGGTCACCAACCAGGTCGTCTCCTTTCTGCGTCGTCGTCTGATCACCGGTGAGGTGCTGGGCGAGACAAAGCTCGACCTCCCTCCTCGTACGCTGCGCACCCGTGCCGTGTGGTGGACGGTCACCGAGGATCAACTGGACCGGGCCCGGATCGATCCGGAGATCCTCGGCGGCGCCCTGCACGCCGCCGAGCACGCCTCGATCGGCATGCTCCCGCTGTTCGCCACCTGCGACCGCTGGGACATCGGAGGCGTCTCCGTCCCGCTCCACCCGGACACGCTTCTTCCCACGGTCTTCGTCTATGACGGCCACCCGGGCGGGGCGGGCTTCGCGGAGCGCGCCTTCCACACGGCCCGTGCCTGGCTGACCGCCACCCGCGAGGCGATCGCGTCCTGCGAGTGCGAGTCCGGCTGCCCGTCCTGCATCCAGTCCCCCAAGTGCGGCAACGGCAACGATCCGCTGCACAAGAGGGGAGCCGTACGACTCCTCACGGTGCTGCTGAGCGGGGCTCCGGAGGAGAGCGGGGCCCGGGAGCCGGAGGGGCAGCCGAGCGAGACGTCCGGGACTGGGCCTTCGGGGACCGAGCCCCCGCGGGTCGCTCCTGGACCCTCGGTTCCGCCGGGCCCGCCCGCGCCCTGACCTCGGCGTCGAACAGTCCTGCGGACGCCGCCGCGGTGATGTCGGAGATCTCGCCCACGACGGCGCATCGCACCAGTCGGCCGCCCTGGGCCGCCGCGACCCGCCCCGCCATGACGCACGCCTTGTCCGCTCCCTCCGTCCAGTGGTCGGCGGCCGCGAGCGCCGCCAGATCGGCCACGCCGGCCGCACGATGACGGACCACCACGGCCGTGCCCTGGGCCAGCAGCACCCCGAACACGGCGCACAGGGCGCCGATCGCCCACACGCCCAAGACCGCCGCCGAACCCCGGTCGCCCATCGGCCGGCGCCTCGGCGGCGACTTATCGACCTGCTGCCACGCCCTGGCCCGGAACACCCTCATGACCTGCATCTTCAGCGGTTCACCCCCACCGTGTCCTCGGCCAACGCCGCCGCCTGGTGGCGCAGTTCGAGCGGCAGTCCGGCCGGCCCGGCTGGACGCGCGACGACCAGCACGCGCACCAGGTCCCCCCGTCGGCTCACCGTGATGTGCGCACCGTCCGGCGCCGCCCGCCGGGCCACCTCCCGGACCACCCCCGCCGGCTCCTGCCGAGCAGCCGCGCGGGCGCCCGCCCGGGCCGCGTCCACGCACTGGATCTGCGCGGACGCGGCCAGCAGGGCCCAGACAAGGGCCATCGCGAAGAGCACCAGCGCGGGCAGCACGACCGCGGTCTCCGCCGTGACGAACCCGCGATCCCGGCCGGAGCCACGGCCCCTGCGCCCTTTCGCCCCGTCACATCCGGACATGGAGCGCCCGCTTCACGATGTCCTGCAGCTCCGCACTGACCTGCCCGCTCGTCAACACCTTGTAGAGGACCGCCGCGAAGGCCACCGCCGCGATGATGCCCACCGCGTACTCGGAAGTGACCATGCCCCTGTCCTCGCGTACCGCCGCCCGTACCCGGCCCGCCAGCGCACGCGCCCGGGCCCGTACTCGTACCACCTGTCCCATGCCGACCCCCGTGAGGTTCTTCGTCCCGTCGATCTGTTGCTGTTGATCTGTTGCTGTTGGTCTGTTGGTCTGTTGGTTCACTGATCCGTCGCTCCGACGGCCTGCCGCTGTGTCCGACCCGGCCCGTCCGGCTCTCTCACCCGCCTTCTCCGCCCAGAAGTCCTCCTGCCAGTCCGATCACGACGGGCAGCACCCCGACCGCGATGAAGGCGGGCAGGAAGCACAGCCCCACCGGTGCGGTGACCATGACGCCCGCGCGACGTGCGCGTGCCGTCGCCGCGCGGATCCGTTCGGCACGGGCCGCCACCGCGAGGCGCCCGACCGGTGCGGCCGCCGGGGCACCTGAGTCACCCGCCCGTTCGAGGAGCCGCGCCAGCGGCCCGGCGCCGGGGAGCAGGGCGAGCCGCCGCCAGGCGTCGGCCGGTTCACCTCCGAGCCGCATCTCGGCCGCGCCCCGTGCGAGCCGTCCGCCCACCGGCCCCTCCAGTGCCTCGCCCACCGCCTGTGCGGCCGACACGGGACTCGCGCCCGCCGCGATACAGGCCGCCAGCAGATCCGCGGCCAGCGGCAGCTGACGGGCCACCACGGCAGGGTCGTACTCCTCGGCAGGACGGGCACGTTCCCGCCGGGCTCGCCGGTGTGCCGTGGCAAGACCGACGACCAGTCCGGCGCCAGGCCCGGCGAGTCCCCCGATGAGCACCCAACCGGCGCACACCGCCCCCGCGACCGGAAGCCACCTCCGCGCGGTGTCCCGCGCCCCGGCCCGCCATCGCAGGGCACCCGACATGCCCCTCCACGGCCCGCCCGCGCCCTCGGACACAGCGCCCCGCCCCAGCACCGCACCGAGCCGCCGTCGCGCCCTCCGCTCGCGCCGCGCCGCGACGAGCGCCCACAGCGGCCACCCCAGTGCCAGCACCCCGCACAGCATCCCCAGCCTGTGGATGACGACGGCGCTCATGCCGCCTCCGCTTCCCGCACGATCGCCAGGGCCCACCACAGCCCCGCCCCCTCCAGCAGACCGCCGACCGCCAGACAGGCCAGCCCCACGCCGGTGTGCAGCAGGATGTGCAGCGGATGCGCGCCGAGCGCGGTACCCAGCAGCAGGCCCAGCACCGGCAGCCCCGCAAGCAGCGCCGCCGTCGACCGGGCACCCGCCAACTGGGCGCGCAGATCGGCCCGCTGGTCACGCTCCGCGCGCAGGGCCGCCTCCAGTCGGTCGAGCCCGGCCGCCAGCCCCGCGCCACGGTCCACGGCCACCCGCCAGCACGCGGCGAGCCCCGACAGTCCCTCGGCCCCCGGCTGCCGGGCGGCATCCGCGAGCGCCCCCGGCACATCCCCTCCGAACCGTGCCGCCGCCAGCACCGTCGCCTGCGCCTCGCCCAACCCGGCCGAGGCACGCGCCGCGGACAGCAGCGCCTCACCCGGCTGATGCCCCGCACGCACCTCCCCGGCAAGTGCCCCGCACAGCGCGATCACCGCCTCGCCGCGCGCCTCCCGTTCCTGCCGCGCCTCCCGCGCCTGTCGCACCCGTCGCAGCACGAGCACTCCGACGGCCCCGGCCGGCAGCGGCAGAACGGATGCGCCGAGCACCCCGATCAGGGCGCCCACGGCGAGTGCCCACCACTCGACCGGCAGCCTCCGCACCCTCGCCAGAGCCCGCTCCCAGGGCGGCGGGTCCGCCCCGGCCGTCTCGCCGCCGCCCGCGAACAGCCCCCGGACGCGGCGCGCCCCCGGGTTCGCTCCGCTCATCGCCCAGGCGGCCGCACCGGCACACACCAGTCCCGCACCGGCCCACATCTGACCGATCCCCGTCACCACAGCACACTCCCGTCCCTTCGGCCCTGTCCCTCACCTCTGCCGATCCCCTCACGTCAGGTCTCCGCCGCTCCCGTCAACTCCACAGCCGTTCCCGGCCCCTGCACCGCCGCTCCCCTCACATCAGGCCTCCGCCGCTCCCGTCATGTCCGCCCCGAAGCAGCTCCCGCAGCCGCTCCCAGCCCCGCTCGCGGGTGAACGCCTCCGGGCCCCACCGCAGCGCGGGCACCGTCACCACAAGCCCCGACGCGTCGCGTTCCAGCACATGCACCTCCGCGATCCGGCGTCGCCCGGTCCGGTCGCGCACCAGATGGAGGACCACCGACAGCGCGGCCGCCAACTGGCTGTGCAGCGCGGCCCGGTCCAGTCCCGCCGCGGTGCCCAGCGCCTCCAGCCGGGCGGGCACCTGGGCCGCCGCGTTCGCATGAAGCGTTCCGCAGCCGCCCTCGTGACCTGTGTTCAGAGCGGCCAGCAGGGCCACCACCTCGGACCCCCGCACCTCTCCGACCACAAGCCGGTCGGGTCTCATCCGCAGTGCCTGCCGCACCAGGTCCTGGAGCTCGACGAGCCCCACGCCCTCCTGGTTCGCGGGCCGCCCTTCAAGGCGCACCACATGGGGGTGGTCGGGCCGCAGTTCGGCCGAGTCCTCGGCCAGCACGATCCGCTCCTCGGGCCCCACCACACCCAGCAGCGCACTCAGCAGCGTGGTCTTGCCCGAACCGGTGCCACCGCTGATCACATAGGAGAGCCGGGAGGCGATCAGCGCCCTCAGCACCCGTTCCCCGCCCGGTGGCACCGTGCCCGCCGCCACCAGCTCGTCGAGGGTGAAGGCCCGGGGCCGTACGACCCGCAGCGACAGGCAGGTGGAGCCGACGGAGACCGGCGGCAGCACCGCATGCAGCCGGGTTCCGTCCGGAAGGCGGGCGTCGACCCACGGTCGGGCGTCGTCCAGCCGCCGCCCGGCCACCGCCGCGAGCCGCTGGGCGAGGCGCCGTACGGCTGCCGCGTCCGGAAAGGACACCTCCGTCAGCTCCAGTCCGCCGCCGCGGTCCACCCACACCCGGTCGGGCGCCGACACCAGGACATCGGTCACAGACGGATCGGCGAGCAGCGGTTCCAGAGGCCCGCTTCCGACCAGCTCGGAGCGCAACTGCCGGGCCGCGCCCAGCACTTCCGCGTCCCCGAGCACCCGCCCCTGCTCCCGCAGCGCCTGTGCCACGCGTGCGGGTGTCGGCTCGGCCCCGCTCTCGGCCAGCCACTGGCGCACACCGTCCAGCAGCCGTGTGTCCTCACCCGGCCCGGTCGCGCTCCCGGGGCCCCCGGCCGCCGCCGCGCCGGGTCCCGTGCCGCGGTCCGTCCGCGCCGTCGTGCCCCAGCCCCTGCTCACGGACACTCACCCGCCTCGGCCAGCGCCCGCTCCCAGAAGGCCGAGCAGAAGCGGGCGAGCGGCCCCCGCGCCGCTGCCCCGGGCGGCACCGAACCGTCCTGGGGCGGTTTCTCGGACGGCACTTCGCCGAGCAGCGGCAGCCTCAGCAGCCGTGCCACCTCACGGTCGTCGAGTCCCGGCGCGTACGGCCCGCGGACCGCGATCCGCAGATCGCCGAGGACCATGCCGACGGCCGACGCCACCCGCCGGGCCGCGGCGACGGCCCGCAGTTCGGCGGGGATCACCAGCACCCCGACGTCCACCTGCGCGAGAGCCTCGGCGACCCCCTCGTCCACACGGCGCGGAAGGTCGACGACGACCGCCCCGCCGCGTCGCCGGGCCGCCGCGAGGACCGCGCGGACGGCCTGGGGCGGCACCGCCACGGTGTCGCCCCGGTCCCAGCTGAGCACCCGCAGCGCATGCAGCTCGGGCAGGGACTCCTCCAGAGCCCCGCCGCCGACGCGGCCGCGGGAGGCGGCGAACGCCGGCCAGCGCAGCCCCTCGGTGGTCTCTCCGCCGAGGAGCACATCGAGTCCGCCGCCCAGTGGATCCGCGTCCACGAGGAGGGTGCGCCTGCCCTCGCGGGCGGAGGTGACGGCCAGGGCGCAGGCGAGGGTGGACGCCCCGGCCCCGCCCCGGCCGCCGATCACCCCCACGGTAAGCGCCGGCCGGCCGACGCCCTCGGCCACGTCCGCGATCCGGTCGACCAGCCACTGCTCGCCGTCCGGCAGCAGTAGGACATGGTCGGCTCCGATCTCCACCCCGCGCCGCCAGACACCGGGATCGTCCTGATCCCGTCCGACCAGGACCACTCCGCGCCTGCGTACGGCTCCGCGCACACGGCGCACCGCGTCGTCGCCGACCAGGACGAGCGGCGCCGCCTCCCAGCTGCCCCGGTGCGCCGGCACCCCGGGATGGACCTCGGGTCTGGCGCCCGCGGCCGCACACAGCCGCAACAGGTCGTCGAGGAGTTCAGTGTCCTCGGTGACGATCAGGGGTCCGCCGCGCCGCCTCTCGGCGACGGCCGACCCGTCGTGTGTGACGACTCCCGCCACGATCTCCAGCCCCCTCCGCTGCTTCTTCCGCTTCTTCCGCCCGGTGCGCGAGGCCCACCTCGGCCCCGCACTTCCCGCTCGCATGAAGAACCGGAACCGGTCTCCATATGAACGGCCGATACGAACCGGCCCTACACGTCCGACAAACAGAACCGGCCGTGAACTCGCCACCGGCGGGACGCGTCGGAATCACGGTGCAGCGAACCCGGAAAACATGTGGATCTTGGTCGAAAACTGTGGACGACCCAGTGGTTGTGAATATCGCCGTCACCCCTCCGGGGGAGAGTGTGGACGCTCTCCAGGAGCAGCCTTGCGACTACACAGGGTGATGGATCATGCGCACGCCGAAGCGATCCCGTCCGGCCGCAAAAAGGGCCCGGGATCGCGCGGAAAGGGGGGTGAAAACCTGCCTGGACATGCGACGACCCCCGCCGGGGGGGAGAGCGGGGGTCGTCCCCACGGCCGACTCGGGGGGGGAGGAGTCGGACCGGGTTAGCACGGTCGCGAACGATCCGTGACTTCCATGGTGTACCCGAGAGCCTTCTCAGGCAAACCCACACGCCCCACCTTACGCCGAATGGCGTGCGCCTATGCTCAGGCCCGTGGAAAACCACTCCTTGACCCGCACAGCGGCCTTCTTTGACCTGGACAAGACGGTCATTGCGAAGTCGAGCACGCTCACGTTCAGCAAGTCCTTCTACCAAGGCGGACTGATCAACCGCAGGGCCGCGTTGCGTACCGCCTATACCCAGTTCGTGTTCCTGGCGGGCGGCGCGGACCACGACCAGATGGAGCGGATGCGCGAGTACCTTTCCGCGATGTGCCGGGGCTGGAACGTCCAGCAGGTCAAGGAGATCGTCGCCGAGACCCTCCACGACCTGATCGATCCGATCATCTACGACGAGGCCGCCTCCCTCATCGAGGAGCACCACACCGCCGGCCGCGATGTCGTGATCGTGTCCACCTCGGGTGCCGAGGTGGTCGAGCCGATCGGGGAACTGCTCGGCGCGGACCGGGTGGTCGCCACCCGCATGGTGGTCGGCGACGACGGCTGCTTCACGGGCGAGGTGGAGTACTACGCGTACGGGCCGACGAAGGCCGAGGCGGTGAAGGAACTCGCCGCATCCGAGGGATACGACCTCGCGCGCTGCTACGCCTACAGCGACTCGGCGACCGACCTGCCGATGCTGGAGTCCGTCGGCCATCCGCACGCCGTGAACCCGGACCGGGCACTGCGACGCGAGGCGCTCTCGCGGGGCTGGCCCGTCCTGGACTTCCACCGCCCCGTCCGGCTGAAGCAGCGCTTGTCGGTGCCGCCCCGTCCGGCCCTCCTGGCGATGGCCGCCATAGGCGCGGCGGCGGCCACGGCGGGACTCTTCTGGTACGCCAACCGGCGCCGTGCGACAGCCGTGTGAACCCTTCGGGGTCACCGGCCGCGCTCGTGGCCGATTCGGACACTTCGCCCCTCGAAGTAAAGAACCGTAGTCAGGGGTTCCGCTCGGCCCGGCCCTGGAGTACAAAAGGGGTAACGGCCCGCGAGACCAGAGAACATCCGAAAGGATCATCTTCAAGAACGCGAACGGCCCCACGGACCGAGCATGAACACCGGGCACCCACGCGACGTCGACCCGTCGATTACGGGCCAGCCGCACCAGGTGACGGGCAGAAGTTCCCGACCTGATGGGCACCACATCGAGGACGCTTGGTAACCCGATGGACATGCCAGCGGCGGTACGAGCCCTCGTACCGCCGCAACCACGCGAAAGGCCCTGAGGCAGGGCCTTTCCTCCTGTCCGGGACCCTTCCCCGCGGCCGCCACGCCGATGAGGGGCTATGCCGCCCCGCGCTGCAGCGCCTCACAGACCGCGGTCGACTCGCGCACCCCCAGCTCGACCGCCCTCCCGCAGTGGGCGATCCACGCGGCCATGCCCTGCGGGGTTCCCGAGACATAGCCGTCGAGAGCGGCGACATAGGCCGCACGGCCCAGTTCCGCGTGACCGACCTCCGCCGAGCAGATCGCCTTCGGGTCGAGACCGCTGCCCACCAGGACGATGCGCTGGGCCGCCCGTGCCACCAGGCCGTTGTGGGAGCCGAAGGGGCGCAGGGCGAGCAGTTCGCCGTGCACGACGGCCGCGGTCACCAGGGCGGAGGCCGGGCCACCGGCGACGATCAGCCGGGAGAGCCCCTCGAGACGGCCGGAGACCTCGGTGGCGCCCGGCAACGCCAGCTCCACCAGCGGCTCCTCGACCGGTTCGCCGTCCTGCCGCGGGCGCCCCACCCGGGGATCGGAGGCGGCGGCCGCGACGAGATGCAGCCGGGCCAGCACCCGCAGCGGAGACTGCCGCCAGATGGAGAGCAGTTGCCCCGCCTCGGCGGTCAGCCTCAGGGCCGCGCCCACCGTACGGGCCTCGTCGTCACTGCTGAAGTCGGTCCGCCGGCGCACCTCCTCGAGCGCCCAGTCGGCACCGGACAGCGCGGCCGAGCCGCGCGCGCCGCGCAACGCCGCCTCGGAGGTGATCTCGTTGCTGCGGCGCCGCATGATCCGGTGCCCGTAGACCCGGTCCACGGCCTTGCGTACGGACTCCACGGACTCGGGCACCCCGGGCAGCGCCCCCAGGGCCGCAAGGGGATCGGTCGCACCTGTCGTACTCATGAGTACGACACTACGCACCGGTGCGCCCCCTCCTTCGATGGAGTGGTCTTCTTCACCCACCCCTGCCACTCAGAGCAATCACAACACTACTCTTCGTGAACATGAAAATTGCTTTCGTCGGTAAGGGCGGCAGCGGCAAGACGACCCTGTCCTCCCTCTTCGTCCGCCATCTCGTCTCCGTCGGGGCGCCCGTCGTCGCCATCGACGCCGACATCAACCAGCACCTCGGGGCCGCACTCGGGCTCGACGACGAGGAAGCCGCGGCACTGCCCGCCATGGGCGAGCGACTGCGACTGATCAAGGACTATCTGCGCGGCCGCAATCCGCGGATCGCCTCCGCGGAGACGATGATCAAGACCACTCCGCCCGGTGAGGGCTCACGCCTGCTGCGGGTGCGGGAGCACAACCCGGTGTACGACGCCTGCGCACGCCCGGTGGACCTCGACGGAGGCACCGTCCGCCTGATGGCCACCGGCCCCTTCACGGACGCCGATCTGGGGGTCGCCTGCTACCACTCCAAGACGGGAGCCGTGGAGCTGTGCCTCAACCACCTGGTCGACGGCCACGACGAATATGTGGTGGTCGACATGACGGCGGGTTCGGACTCCTTCGCCTCCGGCCTGTTCACCCGCTTCGACATCACCTTCCTCGTCGCCGAGCCGACCCGGAAGGGGGTCTCCGTCTACCGGCAGTACAAGGAGTACGCCCGCGACTTCGGCGTCCTGCTGAAGGTCGTCGGCAACAAGGTGCAGGGCCGGGACGACATCGACTTCCTGCGTGACGAGGTCGGCGACGACCTGCTCGTGACCGTCGGGCACTCGGACTGGGTGCGCTCCATGGAGAAGGGCCGCCCGCTCCGCTTCGGCCTGCTGGAGGAGGCCGACCGCAATGCCCTGCGGACCCTTCAGACCGCCGCCGACGCCACCTACGAACTGCGCGACTGGGAGCGCTACACACGCCAGATGGTGCACTTCCATCTGAAGAACGCGACCAGTTGGGGCAACGAGCGCACCGGGGCCGACCTGGCCGCACAGATCGACCCCGGCTTCGTCCTCAAAGAGGGCCTGACGGCGGCCGTGTGAGCGATGACCGCCCGGCACCAGGGGCTTGCCCTGAGGCGCGCCGGAAGCAGCCGCCGCGGTGCGCCGCGGACCTCCGCCCGCAGCACACCGCACGGAACACTCCGCACACCCCACGGGGAGGCGGCACCGCCCGGTGAACCGGGGCGGCCGGGCGTACGTGACCTCAGGAGAAGCCGTCCGGCAAGGACCGGCAACAGGTCTAAACCAATGTTCGGTCGACCCTTGTCATCAAGCCCCTGGTCTGATGAGCTGTGGCCTGGAACACAGCGGACACTCCGGGAAAGGGAGATGTCGTGAGCAATGAGAGCCTGGCCAACCTGTTGAAGGAGGAGCGTCGCTTCTCGCCGCCCGCCGACCTGGCAGCGAACGCCAATGTCACCGCGGCGGCGTACGAACAGGCCAAGGCTGACAGGCTCGGCTTCTGGGCCGAGCAGGCCCGTCGGCTGACCTGGGCCGAGGAGCCCACCAAGACCCTCGACTGGTCGAATCCGCCCTTCGCCAAGTGGTTCGAGGACGGCACGCTGAACGTCGCGTACAACTGCGTCGACCGGCACGTCGAGGCGGGGCACGGTGACCGCGTCGCCATCCACTTCGAGGGTGAGCCCGGCGACAGCCGCGCCATCACCTACGCCGAACTCAAGGACGAGGTCTCCAGGGCCGCGAACGCCCTGCTGGAGCTGGGGGTCCGCAAGGGCGACCGGGTCGCCGTCTATATGCCGATGATCCCCGAGACCGCGATCGCGATGCTGGCCTGCGCCCGCATCGGCGCCGCGCACTCCGTGGTCTTCGGCGGCTTCTCGGCCGACGCGCTCGCCACCCGGATCAAGGACGCCGACGCCAAGGTCGTCATCACCTCCGACGGGGGCTACCGGCGCGGCAAGCCGTCCGCGCTCAAGCCGGCCGTCGACGACGCGATCGACCGTGTGGACAACGTCGAACACGTGCTCGTGGTGCGCCGTACGGGCCAGGAGGTCGCCTGGACCGAGGGCCGGGACCTCTGGTGGCACGAGGCCGTCGCCCGGCAGTCCGCCGAGCACACCCCGGAGGCGTTCGAGGCGGAGCATCCGCTGTTCATCCTCTACACCTCCGGGACGACGGGGAAGCCGAAGGGCATCCTGCACACCTCCGGCGGCTACCTCACCCAGGCCTCGTACACCCACCACGCCGTCTTCGACCTCAAGCCCGAGACGGATGTCTACTGGTGCACCGCGGACGTCGGCTGGGTCACCGGACACTCGTACATCGTGTACGGGCCGCTGGCCAACGGCGCGACCCAGGTCATGTACGAGGGCACCCCCGACACCCCGCACCAGGGCCGCTTCTGGGAGGTCGTGCAGAAGTACGGCGTGACCATCCTGTACACGGCGCCGACGGCCATCCGCACGTTCATGAAGTGGGGAGACGACATCCCCGCGAAGTTCGATCTCAGCAGCCTGCGCGTCCTCGGATCCGTCGGTGAGCCGATCAACCCCGAGGCGTGGATCTGGTACCGCAAGCACATCGGCGCCGACCGCACGCCGGTCGTGGACACCTGGTGGCAGACCGAGACCGGGGCGATGATGATCTCGCCGCTGCCGGGCGTGTCCGAGGCCAAGCCGGGGTCCGCCCAGCATCCGCTGCCGGGCATCTCCGCCACCGTCGTCGACGACGAGGGGGCCGAGGTGTCGAACGGAGGCGGCGGCTATCTCGTGCTCACCGAGCCGTGGCCGTCGATGCTGCGCACCATCTGGGGCGACGACCAGCGGTTCATCGACACGTACTGGTCGCGGTTCGAGGGCAAGTACTTCGCCGGGGACGGCGCCAAGAAGGACGCCGACGGGGACATCTGGCTCCTCGGACGCGTCGACGACGTGATGCTGGTCTCCGGGCACAACATCTCCACCACCGAGGTGGAGTCCGCCCTGGTGTCGCACCCGGCGGTCGCCGAGGCGGCGGTCGTGGGCGCCGCGGACGAGACCACGGGGCAGGCGATCGTGGCGTTCGTGATCCTTCGGGGCACGGCGTCCGAGGACGAGAGCCTGGTCGCCGAACTGCGCAACCATGTGGGCGCGACCCTCGGGCCGATCGCCAAGCCGAAGCGGATCCTGCCGGTGGCGGAGCTGCCGAAGACGCGGTCCGGGAAGATCATGCGGCGTCTGCTGCGCGATGTCGCGGAGAACAGGCAGCTCGGGGACGTCACCACGCTGACCGACTCGACCGTGATGACGCTGATCCAGTCGAAGCTCCCGGCGGCGCCGAGCGAGGACTGAGCAGGACCTGAGCAGGACCAAAAGGCCACGAAGGACCGGAGCGATCCGGTCCGCGACGGGCGCCCGGCACTCCGCCGGGCGCCCCCGTTGTTTCATGACCCGGATCCTCCTGTCCGGCACTCCCTTCTCCCGGTCCTCCGACGGGCAGGGGCCTCCCTCGTATCGCCGGACAGGCACATTTCCTGACCAGTGGTCTGGGGTCATGATCATTGGTCTCGGGTAAGGTGATTGAAGGTGTGCCGGGAAGTCTGGTCGGCGAGCCGTCCGAGGGGATCTCGCGACGGCTGTCAGCTTGTCGTCCGACCCGGAGGTTCCCACCGTGGCCACGCCCCGCACCAGTCGTCGCACATTCCTCGGGCGTCTGTCCCTGCCCGAACGGACGTTTGTCGCGGACGCGCTGCGCACCGAGACCGTCGGTGGTGTGCTGATCCTGCTCGCCGCGGTCGCGGCGCTGGTCTGGGCGAACGTCCCCGCGCTGCACGACGCCTATGAGAGTGTCGGCCATTACCACCTCGGGCCCTCGTCCCTCGGCCTCCGGCTGTCCGTCCAGCACTGGGCCGCCGACGGCCTCCTCGCGGTCTTCTTCTTCGTCGCCGGGATCGAACTCAAACGCGAACTGGTCGCGGGCGATCTACGGGATCCGCGCGCCGCGGCGCTGCCGGTCGTCGCCGCGCTCTGCGGTATGGCCGCACCCGCGGTCGTCTACGCCCTCACCAACGCCTTCGGCGGCGGCTCCCTGGCCGGCTGGGCGGTCCCGACGGCCACCGACATCGCCTTCGCGCTCGCGGTCCTCGCGGTCATCGGCACCTCCCTGCCCTCCGCCCTGCGGGCCTTCCTGCTCACCCTCGCCGTCGTCGACGACCTCTTCGCGATCCTGATCATCGCCGTCTTCTTCACGACCGATCTGAACTTCGTGGCGCTCGGCGGCGCCGTCGTCGGGCTCGCCGTGTTCTGGGTGCTGCTGCGCAAGGGCGTACGCGGCTGGTACGTGTACGTCCCGCTCGCGCTGGTCATCTGGGGCCTGATGTACAACAGCGGCGTCCACGCCACCATCGCCGGTGTGGCCATGGGACTGATGCTGCGCTGTCATCGCGAGGAGGGCGAGGAGCACTCCCCGGGCGAGCTCGTCGAACACCTGGTGCGGCCTCTCTCGGCCGGTCTCGCGGTGCCGCTGTTCGCCCTGTTCAACGCGGGTGTCGTGATCTCGGGCGGGGCGCTGGGCCAGGTGTTCACCAGGCCGGAGACGCTCGGCGTGCTGCTGGGGCTCGTCGTCGGCAAGGCGGTCGGCATCTTCGGCGGAACCTGGCTGACGGTCCGCTTCACCCGGGCCTCGCTCAGCGAAGGACTCGCCTGGGCGGACGTCTTCGCCCTCGCCACCCTGGCCGGAATCGGCTTCACCGTGTCCCTGCTCATCGACGAACTCGCGTTCCACGGCGACGCGGTGCTCACCGACGAGGTCAAGGCCGCCGTTCTCATCGGGTCGTTGATCGCGGCCGTGTGCGCGACGGTGCTGTTGAAGGTACGCAACGCCAAGTACCGTGCCCTGTGCGCGGACGAGGAACGCGACGAGGACCTGGACGGCGTTCCGGACGTCTACCAGCAGGACTCCCCGGCGTACCACGCGCGCATGGCCGAGATCCTCGAACACCGCACCGCCGAACACCGGGGGCTCGCCGCGTCGGGTGCCCCGGCGAGCGCACCGCCGGCCGACGCCGGGACGGACGTGCTGCCCGTCGGACCCGCGAACGGGGCCTCCGCCGAGACCGGAGGCGGCACTTCCGCCGAGGTCCGGAACCGTCCGGCATCCGAGGCCGAATCCGGGGCACCCGTGGACGACAGCGACGGCACCCGCGCCGAAGCACCGGGCGGGGCGGGCGAGGAGCACGGCCGTCCGGCATGATCTGACACATCCACAAAACTCCGCACCCTCCGCGGAGCACGAGACACAGAGCAGGGAGTCCGCGATGAGCGCACCCGACGGCAGCCCGGTCGGCTCCGAACGCAGCATCGGCCAGCTGTTCGCCTCAGCGACGACCGAGTTGTCCGCGCTGGTGCACGACGAGATCGCCCTGGCGAAGGCCCAACTCAAGCAGGACGTCAGGCGCGGCGCGACCAGCGGCGGCGCGTTCTCGGCGGCCGGCGCCGTGCTGCTGTTCTCCCTGCCGATGCTGAACTTCGCGCTCGCCTACGGGATCCGGACCTGGACCGGCTGGAACATGGCCGTCTGCTTCCTGTTGTCCTTCGCCGCCAATGTGCTGTTCGCCGGGTTGCTGGCGCTCATCGGCCTGGTCTTCGCCAAGAAGGCCAAGAAGAGCAAGGGCCCGCAGAAGGTGGCCGCCTCCATGAAGGAGACCGCGGGTGTCCTGCAGTACGCCAAGCCGCACCCGCGTCAGCCGAACTCGACCGACACGGCGGTCGAGGCTGTGGCACGCTCGTCCTCATGACGTCCCCCGCCACTCCTCCGGAACACCCCGCCTCCGTCGTACGGCTCGACGGGCCCTGGACGCACCGGGACGTCGCGGCCAACGGCGCACGTTTCCATATCGCGGAACTGGGCGAAGGCCCCCTGGTGCTGCTGCTGCACGGCTTCCCGCAGTTCTGGTGGGCATGGCGGCACCAGCTGGTGGCGCTCGCCGACGCGGGTTTCCGGGCCGTGGCGATGGATCTGCGCGGGGTGGGGGGCAGCGACCGCACACCGCGCGGTTACGACCCCGCGAACCTGGCGCTGGACATCACCGGGGTCGTACGGTCCCTGGGCGAGCCCGATGCCGCGATCGTCGGCCATGACCTGGGCGGATATCTCGCCTGGACGGCGGCCGTGATGCGTCCCAAGCTGGTGCGGCGGCTCGCCGTCGCCTCGATGCCGCATCCGCGGCGCTGGCGCTCGGCGATGCTCGGCGACCTCAAGCAGACGGCCGCCGGCTCCTATATCTGGGGGTTCCAGCGTCCCTGGATCCCCGAGCGCCGGCTCACCGCCGACGACGGCGCCCTGGTCGGCCGGCTCATCCGCGACTGGTCCGGGCCTCGGCTGCCGGACGACGAGGTCGTGGAGACATACCGGCGTGCCCTGTGCATCCCGTCGACGGCGCACTGCTCGATCGAGCCCTATCGCTGGATGGTGCGCTCCCTGGCCCGGCCGGACGGCATCCAGTTCAACCGGCGTATGAAGCGGCCGGTACGAGTGCCCACGCTGCATCTGCACGGCTCGCTGGACCCCGTGATGCGGACCAGGAGCGCGGCCGGGTCGGGCGAGTACGTCGAGGCGCCGTACCGCTGGCGGCTGTTCGACGGGCTGGGACACTTCCCTCACGAGGAGGACCCGGTGGCGTTCTCCTCCGAGCTGATCAACTGGCTCAAGGACCCCGAGCCCGACCGCTGACGCACCCGGGACGCCCCGGCGTCGGCCCCCGGATCCCGTACGGAACCGGCCGGGCCGGACGGACCCCTCGGCCCCGGACCCCTCGGTTCCCGGACCCACTCGACCCCGTTCCGTGACCTCCCGGACGCGCCCGGTATCCGGACGGGAACAGCTGTTCCTCGAACGTGCCACATGCCCGGCGCATAGGCCGATTGGGGGGCGCGCGGGCGGTTATCGACCTTGGGGCGGGGGCAGAGGTGCGGGTATGGGCTGGACGCACGACTACAACGACGTAGCACGCAACCGACGCTCGGCCACCGTACCGGGCTCCCACCAGGGGGGCGCCCCGCAGGCGGCGGGCACGGACCCCCGGATGGGCATTCCACACATCCTGCGCCGCCGGGCCCGCTGGGTCTCGGCACGTCTGCGTCACCAACGCGACTGACTCCGGAAGGCGGCCTGGAAGACGGCCGCCCTCAGAGCGGCCGTTCCCTCCCCGCCGAGCGGTGGGTCAGAGCGCGCAGTTGTCGCTGCCCACCTGCTGGTTCGCCCTACGCCCCTTGGCGATGTCCTCCCGGACCTCGTCCGCGGTGAGCGCGTATCCCGTGTCGGCGTCGTCGAGGGACTTGGCGAAGACCACGCCGTAGACCCTGCCTTCAGGCGTGAGCAGCGGGCCGCCGGAGTTGCCCTGGCGGACGGTCGCGTACAGCGAGTACACATCGCGGCGGACCGTGCCCCGGTGGTAGATGTCCGGGCCGTTGGCCGTGATGCGACCGCGCACACGCGCGGGCTGGACGTTGTACGAGCCGTTCTCCGGGAAGCCCGCGACGATCGCGTTGCTGCCGCCGGCCGCGTCCTTGGACGTGAACCGCAGTGCCGGCGCCTTCAGTTCCGGCACGTCCAGCACGGCGATGTCGCGCCGCCAGTCGTAGAGGACGACCTTGGCGTCGTACTTCCGGCCCTCGCCGCCTATCTGGACGGTGGGCTCCTCGACGCCGCCGACCACATGCGCATTGGTCATCACCCGGCGGTCGTCGAAGACGAATCCGGTGCCTTCGAGGACCTTGCCGCAACTCTGCGCGGTTCCCATCACCTTGACGATGGACCGCTGCGCGCGCACCGCGACCGTGCTCTTCGCGAGGGCCGGGTCGGGAGGCTGGACCTCGGTGATGGGCTCGTTCGCGAACGGGCTGAAGACTTGCGGGAAGCCGTTCTGTGCGAGGACCGAGGAGAAGTCGGCGAACCAGGTGTCCGCCTGGGCGGGCAGGGCGCGGGAGACACCGAGGAGGACCTTGGAGCCGCGGACCTCCCTGCCGAGGGTCGGCAGCGTCGTACCGGCGAGGGCCGAGCCGATCAGCCAGGCGACCAGAAGCATCGCCACCACATTGACCAGGGCACCGCCCGTGGCGTCCAGGGCACGGGCCGGGGACCAGGTGATGTATCTGCGCAGCTTGTTGCCGAGATGGGTGGTCAGGGCCTGGCCCACCGAGGCGCAGACGATCACCACGACGACGGCGACGACCGCGACAGTGGTGCTGACCGTCTGGCCGCCCGTCGCCTTGTCCCAGAAGAAGGGAAGCAGATAGACCGCGACCAGGCCGCCGCCCAGAAAGCCGATCACCGACAGGATGCCGACGACGAATCCCTGGCGATAGCCGACGATCGCGAACCACACCGCGGCGACAAGCAACAGGATGTCCAGCACGTTCACTGCTTCAAGCCTCGCCTCGTCACGTTCCGGTCGCCCTTGTACGGCCGGGGGTCCGGCCCGTCGCGCGGCGTCAGTGGGACACGGAGTCCCCCGGGAAAACACAGCACGGGGGTCACCTTGTCATGCGCGCCAGTCGAGCGGGACCTGCCTGCCGCGGTCCCAGGGGCGCTCCCAACCCGCGTAGTGCAGCAGGCGGTCGATGACTCCGGCCGTAAAACCCCAGACAAGGGCGGATTCGACCAGAAATGCCGGACCACGGTGGCCGCTGGGGTGGAGGGCGGTGGCTCTGTTGGCCGGGTCCGTGAGATCCGCCACGGGGACGGTGAAGACCCGCGCCGTCTCGTTGGGGTCGACGACACCCACCGGGCTCCGCTCCCGCCACCAGCCGAGGACGGGCGCCACCACGAAGCCGCTGACCGGGATGTAGAGCTTGGGCAGCATGCCGAAGAGCTGCACACCGCCCGGGTCGAGCCCGGTCTCCTCCTCGGCCTCGCGCAGGGCCGCCCGCAGCGGACCCTCGGCCCTGGGGTCACCGTCCTCCGGGTCGAGGGCGCCGCCGGGGAACGACGGCTGGCCGGCGTGCGAGCGCAGCGAACTGGCGCGCTCCATCAGCAGCAGCTCGGGGCCGCGGTCGCCCTCGCCGAAAAGGATCAGCACGGCCGACTGGCGCCCCGCGCCGTCCTCGGGCGGCAGGAAGCGGCTGAGCTGGAGCGGCTCGACGCTCTCCACGACCCGCACGACCGGGTCCAGCCAGTCGGGCAGTCCTTCCGTGGTCGGCCGCAGCCGCTCGTCGTCCGTGGCTCTCCTGTGGTCCGTATGGCTCGCGTGCGTCATCGCCACCCCCGTTCTGCCGATCCCAACGCCCGCCGAACCGCGGATCGTTCCCCGTGTCCCTCGTGTGGGTGTCCCGTGCGCCGGCCCGCCGGGGGCCGTCCCCGTCCGGGACGGCGCGCTCTCCCGTGCGGGCCCCTCATCCGGCCCCCAGGGGCGGGGCCGGGATGCCGCCCGCATCCAGATAGGCCTGCGGGGGATTGAGCCGCTGGCCGGGGAAGCCGCCCTTCTCGTACTTCAGGAGCTTCCTGGCCTTCTCCGGATCGGTCTCGCCCTCGCCGTACGCGGGGCAGAGCGGGGCGATCGGGCAGGCGCCGCAGGCCGGCTTGCGGGCGTGACAGATCCGGCGGCCGTGGAAGATCACATGGTGCGAGAGCATCGTCCACTCGCTCTTCGGGAAGAGCGCGCCGACGGCCGCCTCGATCTTGTCGGGGTCGGTCGCGTCGGTCCACTGCCAGCGCCGTACGAGCCGCTGGAAGTGTGTGTCGACGGTGATGCCGGGGCGGCCGAAGGCGTTGCCGAGCACCACGAAGGCGGTCTTCCGGCCGACGCCGGGCAGTTTGACGAGGTCCTCCAGACGGCCGGGCACCTCGCCGGCGAACTCCTCCACCAGGACCTTGGAGAGCCCTATCACCGACTTGGTCTTGGCGCGGAAGAAGCCGGTGGGGCGCAGGATCTCCTCGACCTCCTCCGGGTTGGCCGCCGCCAGGTCCTCGGGGGTCGGATACCGGGCGAAGAGCGCCGGGGTGGTCTGGTTCACCCGCAGATCCGTGGTCTGCGCGGACAGCACCGTCGCGATGATCAGCTGGAAGGGGTTCTCGAAGTCCAGCTCCGGGTGGGCGTACGGATACACCTCGGCGAGTTCGCGGTCGATGCGGCGGGCCCGGCGGACGAGGGCGGTGCGCGACTCGCCGCTCGGGGGCTCGGTCGCGACGGTCTTCGCGGGAGCGGCCTTCCCGACGACGACCGCGGCGTCCTTCGCGAGGGCCTGAGCGGGAGCGAGCTTCTTCGCCGCAGCCTTCTTGGTCACACCCTTCTTGGCCACAGCCTTCTTGGCGACGGGCTTCCCGGGAGTGGTCTTTCCGGCGGCGGACTTCCGCGCCGAGGTTCTCCCAGCCGCGGGCTGCCCGGCGGAGGAGTCCTTGTCGGACGCGGCGGCCTTCTTGGCGGCCGTCTTCCCGGCAG
Organism: Streptomyces nodosus; assembly: GCF_008704995.1. NCBI lineage: Bacteria > Bacillati > Actinomycetota > Actinomycetes > Kitasatosporales > Streptomycetaceae > Streptomyces > Streptomyces nodosus. Next base: position 4,114,744 of record NZ_CP023747.1, on the reverse strand, counting down.
GCCGCTTCACCGCGGGCTCCCCGGGCGCCTCTTTTGCCGCCTCTGCCGCTTTTCTCCCACCGCCTGAGACCTGTTCGCCCACAGCGGAATCACGACGTACCACCACCCGCCCAGCTCCCTTGGCCTGTGCTCTCACCGGCGAATTGGACACCCGGCCAGCCTAAAGCCCTGCGCCGGCATCCGCCCCGGAGCCTGGGGATCAGCCCCCGATTGGCCCCCTGCCGCGTACCCCGCCGGACCGGTGCGGCATCCTTGTGACAGATCACACTGTTTGGACCGTCCGGCAAAATGGGAAGCACGGACCCCTGGCAACACGGGGGAACAAGATCCCCTGAGCAGGTCGACAAGGAGAGAACTCGTGGACGACGTTCTGCGGCGCGCCCCGCTCTTCGCGGCGCTCGATGACGAGCAGGCCGCGGAGCTCCGCGCCTCCATGAGTGAGGTGACCCTCGCCCGCGGCGACTCGCTGTTCCACGAGGGCGACCCCGGTGACCGCCTGTACGTGGTCATGGAGGGCAAGGTCAAGCTTCACCGCACCTCACCCGACGGCCGCGAGAACATGCTCGCGGTCCTCGGCCCCGGTGAGCTGATCGGCGAGCTGTCGCTCTTCGACCCCGGGCCGCGTACGGCGACGGCGACCGCGCTGACCGAGGTCAAGCTGCTCGGCCTGGGGCACGGCGACCTCCAGCCGTGGCTGAACGCCCGGCCCGAGGTGGCCGCGGCGCTGCTGCGGGCGGTCGCCCGGCGACTGCGCAAGACCAACGACCAGATGTCCGACCTGGTCTTCTCGGATGTGCCCGGCCGTGTGGCCCGGGCGCTGCTGGACCTCTCGCGGCGGTTCGGTGTGCAGTCCGAGGAAGGCATCCATGTGGTGCACGACCTCACCCAGGAGGAGCTGGCCCAGCTGGTCGGCGCCTCGCGTGAGACCGTCAACAAGGCGCTGGCGGACTTCGCCGGGCGCGGCTGGCTCCGTCTGGAGGCCCGTGCGGTGATCCTGCTGGACGTGGAGCGGCTGGCCAAGCGGTCGCGCTGACGACGGCCCGCCGGCACCCGGTCCCGGCGTACGACCCGGGCCCCGCCTCCTCCGAGGCGGGGCCCGTCGTCGTTCCACCGGGCGTGCTCGGTCGGGAGGGTGTGGCCGGATCCCTGACCGGCCGGGCTCAGATCAGCCCGTGTTCCCTCAGATACTCCAGCTGTGCCCGTACCGACAGTTCGGCCGCGGGCCACAGGGAACGGTCCACACCCGCGTACACATGCGCCACCACCGCGTCCGGCGAGCGATGTCCTTGCTCGACCGCCGTCTCGATCTGGGCCAGACGGTGGGCGCGGTGGGCGAGGTAGTACTCGACGGCGCCCTGGGCGTCCTCGAGGACGGGCCCGTGGCCGGGGAGCACGGTGTGGACGCCGTCGTCGATCGTGAGCGACCTCAGGCGGCGCAGGGAGTCCAGATAGTCCCCCAGACGGCCGTCGGGGTGCGCCACGACCGTCGTACCGCGGCCCAGGACGGTGTCGCCCGTCAGGACGGCCCGGTCGGCCGGGAGATGGAAGCACAGCGAGTCGGCGGTGTGGCCCGGCGTCGGCACGACGCGCAGCTCAAGACCGCCGACGGTGACGACGTCCCCGTGGCCCAGGCCCTCGTCACCGAGCCGGAGCGCGGGGTCCAGGGCGCGCACCTCGGTACCGGTCAGCTCGGCGAACCGCAGGGCTCCTTCGGCGTGGTCCGGGTGGCCGTGGGTGAGCAGCGTGAGCGCGACCCGTTTGCCCAGCTGCTCCGCCGTGGCGATCACCGTGCGCAGATGCCCGTCGTCGAGCGGCCCCGGGTCGATCACGACCGCCAGTGCGGAGTCGGGCTCGGAGACGATCCAGGTGTTGGTGCCGTCGAGGGTCATCGGCGACGCGTTGGGGGCGAGAACGTTCACTGCGCGCGCGGTGGCGGGACCGGAGAGCGCCCCGCCGCGCGGCTGCCCCGGGAGAGCCGTGGCGTCCGTCATACGAGCACACCTCCCGTCACGGAGGTCATGACGGCGCTCCTCCCCCGGGAATGTGCCGGGTGAACTCGTCGTGGCCGGGCCAGCTCAGCACGACCTCGCCGTGCTCCAGCCGGGCCCGGGCCAGAACGGGGGTCAGATCACGGTCCGGCGCGGCCTTCAGGACCTCGGCGGCGGTGGCATAGGGCATCAGCTGGCGCAGGGTCGCGATGGTGGGCGGCATCATCAGCAGTTCGCCCCGGTCGTACGAGGCTGCTGCCTCCGACGGGCGGATCCAGACGGTGCGGTCGGCCTCCGTGGAGGCGTTGCGGGTGCGCTGCCCCTCGGGGAGCGCGGCCACGAAGAACCAGGTGTCGTAACGGCGCGCCTCGAACTCCGGGGTGATCCAGCGGGTCCACGCGCCGAGCAGGTCGGAACGCAGAACCAGTCCCCGGCGCTCCAGGAACTCGGCGAACGACAGGTCACGGGCGACCAGGGCCGCGCGATCCGCCTCCCAGTCCGCTCCCGTGGTGTCTCCGACGACGGTCTCCGGGGTGGGGCCGGCGAGCAGGACGCCCGCCTCCTCGTAGGTCTCCCGTACAGCGGCGCACACGATGGCCTGCGCGGATGTCTCGTCGACGCCGAGGCGGTCCGCCCACCGGGCACGCGGGGGACCCGCCCAGCCGATCCTGCGGTCGTCGTCGCGCGGGTCGACACCCCCGCCCGGGTAGGCGTACGCGCCGCCCGCGAAGGCCATGGAGGCACGTCTGCGCAGCATGTGGACGACGGGGGCACCCCCGGTGCCACCGGTGTCCTTGAGGAGCATGACGGTGGCCGCGCGCCTGGGGACGACCGGGGTGAGCGTGCCCTCCGCGAGCGCGCGGATCCGCTCTGGCCACTCCGGTGGAAACCACTGCCCATTCGCCATGGGCGGAGGCTATCCCGTAGCGGGCGGATGTTCGAGTGGCGGTGATCGCCGCCACGGGGGGACCACCGCCGCCTCAGGAGGCCGTCCCCCACCTCCGGAAATAAATCCGGAAGGCCCGGAAAGCCCGGAAGGCCCAAAGGTGACGCCTGTCGCCTCAGGGCCGGTCGCAGGCGGAGGCGGCCGCCCCTGGAGCCGTGCCTACGCCTCCGTCAGCTCCACCTGCACCTCGACCTCGACCGGCGCGTCCAGCGGGAGCACCGCCACACCGACCGCGCTGCGGGCGTGCACGCCCTTGTCGCCGAGGACCTCGGCGAGCAGCTCGCTGGCCCCGTTGACGACCCCCGGCTGGCCCGTGAAGTCCGGCGCCGACGCCACGAAGCCCACGACCTTCACCACACGCGCGATGCGATCCAGGTCACCCGTCACCGACTTGACCGCGGCGAGCGCGTTCAGCGCGCAGGTGCGGGCCAGGTCCTTGGCCTCCTCGGGGGTCACCTCGGCACCGACCTTGCCGGTCACCGGAAGCTTGCCGTCCACCATCGGCAGCTGGCCGGAGGTGTACACATACACCCCGGACCGCACCGCGGGCTGGTAGGCGGCCAGCGGCGGCACCACCTGGGGCAGCGTCAGGCCCAGTTCGGCCAGTCGGGACTCGACCGTGCTCATGCCTGCTTCTCCCGCTTCAGATAGGCGACCAGCTGCTCGGGGTTGTTCGGCCCGGGCACGACCTGGACGAGCTCCCAGCCGTCCTCGCCCCAGGTGTCCAGAATCTGCTTCGTGGCATGGACGAGCAGCGGCACGGTTGCGTATTCCCACTTGGTCATGGGGCCGACTGTAGCCCGTGTGACCACCGGGGTACGCGGCCGACCACGGTCCGGTGGGACCGGGCACACGTCCCGCTGCGACCGGACGTACGTCCGACTGTGACCGGAGTTGTCCACAGCCTCCCGCGTACGCCGTGCGTGGACTGGTTAGTCTCGAAGGCGTGAGCAGGCTCCAGGTCGTCAGCGGCAAGGGCGGGACCGGAAAGACCACGGTCGCCGCGGCACTCGCGCTCGCCCTCGCGACCGAGGGCAGACGCACCCTCCTCGTCGAGGTCGAGGGCAGACAAGGCATCGCACAGCTTTTCGAGACGGAGGCACTTCCGTACGAGGAGCGGAAGATCGCCGTCGCCCCGGGCGGCGGCGAGGTCTATGCGCTGGCCATCGACCCCGAGCTCGCCCTGCTGGACTACCTCCAGATGTTCTACAAGCTGGGCAGCGCGGGGCGGGCCCTGAAGAAGCTCGGCGCCATCGACTTCGCCACCACCATCGCGCCGGGCCTCAGGGATGTGCTCCTCACCGGCAAGGCGTGCGAGGCGGTCCGCAGAAAGGACAGAAGCGGACGTTTCGTCTACGACCATGTGGTGATGGACGCGCCGCCCACAGGGCGTATCACCCGCTTCCTGAATGTGAACGACGAGGTGGCGGGCCTGGCCAAGATCGGCCCGATACACAATCAGGCACAGGCCGTGATGCGGGTGCTGAAGTCCCCGGGGACGGCCGTGCACCTGGTGGCGCTCCTGGAGGAGATGCCCGTCCAGGAGACCGCGGACGGGATCTCCGAACTGCGGGGCGCGAAGCTGCCGGTGGGCCGGGTCATCGTGAACATGGTGCGGCCGACGCTCCTGGAGCAGTCGGACCTGGACCTCGCGCAGGCCGTGCCGCGGACGGCTCTCGCCCGCTCCCTGTCGGACGCCGGGCTCGGCGGCGCACGCCGTGGCGGGCTCGCGGAGCGGCTGGTGGACCCGCTGCTCCGGCAGGCCGACGAGTACGCGGAGCGCTTCGCCCTGGAGCATGAGCAGCGTGCCGTACTCGCGGAGCTGGGCCTGCCGTTGCACGAGCTGCCGCTGCTCGCCGAGGGAATGGATCTGGCGGGCCTGTACGAACTGGCCACGGAACTGCGTCAGCAAGGGATCTCATGAGCTCGGACCCGGCCCCCGCGCACGACGACACGTCCTCCGCCCCGGATGCGGCGCACTCCCCCGACACGGGCTCCCTGCGCGCCTTGAAGCAGGTGCCCGTCCTGGAGATCGACCCCCTCCTCGACGATCCGGGGACCCGTATCGTCGTGTGCTGCGGTTCCGGAGGCGTCGGCAAGACGACCACGGCGGCGGCCCTCGGGCTGCGCGCGGCCGAGCGCGGCCGCAAGGTGGTCGTGCTCACCATCGACCCGGCCCGCAGGCTCGCCCAGTCGATGGGGATCGACGCCCTCGACAACACCCCGCGGCGGGTGAAAGGCATCGAGGACACCGAGGACGGCGAACTGCACGCCATGATGCTGGACATGAAGCGCACCTTCGACGAGATCGTCGAGGCGCACGCGGACCCCGAGCGGGCGTCCGCCATTCTGGGCAACCCCTTCTACCAGTCGCTCTCCGCGGGCTTCGCCGGCACTCAGGAGTACATGGCGATGGAGAAGCTGGGGCAGCTGCGCGCCCGGGACGAGTGGGACCTCATCGTCGTCGACACCCCGCCCTCGCGCTCGGCGCTGGACTTCCTGGACGCCCCCAAGCGCCTGGGGTCCTTCCTGGACGGCAAGCTGATCCGGGTGCTGATGGCCCCGGCGAAGATGGGCGGCCGAGCGGGGATGAAGTTCCTGAATGTCGGCATGTCGATGATGACGGGAGCCCTGGGAAAGCTGCTCGGAGGGCAGCTGCTGCGGGACGTCCAGACGTTCGTGGCCGCCATGGACACCATGTTCGGCGGCTTCCGCACCCGCGCGGACGCCACCTACAAGCTGCTCCAGGCGCCCGGCACGGCGTTCCTGGTGGTGGCGGCCCCGGAGCGGGACGCATTGCGGGAGGCCGCGTACTTCGTGGAGCGTCTGGCCGCCGAGGACATGCCGCTGGCCGGTCTGGTGCTCAACCGGGTCCACGACAGCGGCGCCGCCCAGCTGTCGGCCGAGCGGGCCCTCGCCGCCGCGGAAAATCTTGAAGACCCCCGCATTGTGGATCAGCCGGACGGGAAGGCTGGACTTCGTAACTCTCCCGACACGTACGGCAGTTCAGAATCTCCTCGCACCCCGGCACCGGCATCCGACGCAGGCTCCCCCGCCACCACGGACCAGGACCGGAGGATCGAGCAACTCACCGCGGGCCTGTTGAGACTGCATGCCGAACGCATGCAGTTGCTCTCCCGTGAGCAGCGCACGCGCGACCGCTTCACCGCGCGCCACCCCGAGGTGGCCGTGGCGGAGGTGGCCGCGCTGCCCGGCGACGTCCATGACCTGGTGGGACTGCGGAACATCGGGCACCGCCTCGCGGCCGACCGGCCCGAGGAGGGCGACGGGCAGGCATAGGGAGCGGAACGCCGGTCGCCCGACGCGGCGACACGCTCCCGGAACCCGTCCCGGGCGGGACAACACGGGCCCGTCTGGAGCCGTTTCCGACCGAACAACACAGGCCCCACCCGGAACTGTGTCCGACCGGACATCAGGGGCCCACCCAGCACCGTTCCGACCGGGCAACGGGGGCGGGCCCAGAGCCCGCTTCCCGGCGGGACATCAGGGCACGCCCGACACCCGCCCCGGCAGCCCCGAACCCCGCCCCTCCACACGACGGCGCCGACCGCGGTCGCCTCCGCCACCGAGGCGCGCCCTGCCAGGCACATCCTCCGAGGCGCCGGCCCTGCCGTCCCCTCCGCTGCTCGCGACGGGCCCGGCACAGGCACCCTGCATATGCGACGTCCGCAACCGCCCACGACCGGCAGCGGCGGACAACCGCTCCGGGGAGCGGTCCACCCTCAGCTCACCGCTGCGTAGTTCTCGTACGCTTCTTCCTCGTCCAGGGGCAGCAGACCCGCTCCGCGCTCGTACTCCATACGCGCGGTCTCCAGCAGGCGCCGCCACGAGGTGACGGTCGGCCGCCTGCGCAGCAAGGCGCGACGCTCGCGCTCGGTCATTCCACCCCACACGCCGAACTCGACGCGGTTGTCGAGCGCGTCGGCCAGGCACTCCGTGCGTACCGGGCATCCGGTGCACACCGCCTTGGCCCTGTTCTGCGCTGCTCCTTGAACGAACAGTTCATCCGGATCGGTAGTGCGGCAGGCCGCCTGCGCACTCCAGTCGGTTACCCAGCCCATACCGGCGCCGTCCTCTCCCGAATCGAGGCTCCCCCACGGCGGCAGCGGCATATTCACCGCCGCCAGTTGAGGACGTTACGGAAGGCGGGCACAGCGCAACACCCCCTTCGGGCCCAATCTTGAATGGCCCGAACGGACTATGGGTAAGCGGCAGATCACCCAGGGGAGTGAGCTGACGACATGCGTGATGTTCCGGACAGACCACGACAGTTCAGTCGGGTCATAACGGATGTCTACTGACACACAAGGCGAATTCGGGCACGCATCCGGAAAAATATCGAGGGAACGTCGGAACGATTCGGGGTCGCCGGACGTACTTGATACATGGCCCTACTGCCGTGACAGTTGGGCTCAGCTTAGGCCAAGGCCTGGACGCGTGTCCGGCGAATGAGAACGTAGGCTGCCCCCATGCCAAAGAAGCGCTCGGGCGGGGGGCAGTCCCCTGTGCAGCAGGCCGCCAAGTTCGTCGGAGTGAGTGTGCTCGCGGGGGCGGTGATGGCCGGCATCGCGATGCCCGCCGCAGGCGCGCTCGGACTCGCGGCCAAGGGCACGGTGCAGGGATTCGACGAGATCCCGTCCGACCTGAAGAGCCCCCAGTTGAGCCAACGAACCACGATCCTGGACAGCCAGGGCGGTGAGATCGCCACGGTCTACTCGCGCGACCGCACGGTGGTCGAGCTCGAGGACATATCGCCGTACATGCGGAAGGCGCTGGTCGCCATCGAGGACTCGCGCTTCTACGAGCACGGCGCGATCGACCTCAAGGGCGTCCTGCGTGCGTTGAACCAGAACGCGCAGAACGGCGGGGTGGCCCAGGGTGCCTCCACGCTCACCCAGCAGCTGGTGAAGAACTACTTCGTGGAGGAGGCCGGCGACGACCCGACGAAGGTCGCCCAGGCCACCCAGCAGACCGTCGGCCGCAAGATCCGCGAGCTGAAGTACGCCATCCAGCTCGAGGAGAAGCTCGGCAAGGAGAAGATCCTCGAGAACTATCTGAACATCACGTTCTTCGGGCAGCAGGCGTACGGCGTCGAGGCGGCCTCCCAGCGCTACTTCTCCAAGCACGCCAAGGACCTGAGCCTCCCGGAGGCCGCACTGCTCGCGGGCCTCGTCCAGTCGCCCACGGGGTACGACCCGGTGAACCACGAGGCGGAGGCCCTGAAGCGGCGCAACGTGGTGCTGCAACGCATGGCCCAGGTGCACGACATCACGCAGGCCGAGGCCGACAAGGCCAAGAAGACGGACCTCGGGCTGCACGTGAGCCAGCCGAAGAACGGCTGCATCACCGCCGTCAAGGGCGCGGGCTTCTTCTGCGACTACGTCCGCGAGGTGTTCCTGAACGACCCGGTGTTCGGCAAGACCCGCCAGCAGCGGGCCAAGGTCTGGAACCAGGGCGGCCTGACCATCCGTACGACGCTGGATCCTCAGTCCCAGGAATCCGTGCAGGCCTCGCTGAAGAAGCACGTCTACCAATCCGACTCGGTCGCGGCGGCAGCTGTGCTGGTGGAGCCCGGCACCGGCAAGATCGTCGCGATGGGCCAGTCCAAGCCGTACGGCTACGGGAAGAACGAGACCGAGATCAACTACTCGGTCGGCAACGACCGGGGCGGCTCGAACTTCGGCTTCCCGACCGGGTCGACATTCAAGCCGTTCGTGGCGGCGGCGGCGCTGGAACAGGGCAGGCCGCCGACGCAGGAGTACTCGTCGCCGTACGAGATGCCGTACCCCGACCCCGTTCAGACGTGCAGCGGCAAGCCCTGGATCAACCAGGACCACGAGACCGTGCCGAATGAGAGCAAGTCGGAGGTCGGGCCGTACCAGATGAAGGAGGCGATGGCCAAGTCGGTCAACACCTACTTCGTGCAGATGGTCGCCGACATCGGCCTCTGCCCGGTGATGCAGACCATCGACAAACTGCACGTGGTCCAGGGCGACGGCGACAAGCTGCCCGAAGTGCCCGCGATCTCGCTCGGCTCCAAAGGTGTCTCCCCGCTGACGATGGCGTCCGCGTACGCCGCCTTCGCCTCCCGGGGCACGTACTGCACACCGATCGCCATCGAGTCGATCACGCAGAAGATCGGCGAACAGCAGAAATCACTCGCGGTGCCGAAGTCGGCCTGCACGCGGGCCATGTCCGAGAAGACCGCGGACACCGTCAACACGCTACTGCGGGGCGTGGTCGACTCCGGAACGGGCACCCAGGCCGGCCTCTCCGACCGCGACAACGCGGGTAAGACGGGTACGACGGACGAGCGCAAGAACGCGTGGTTCGTCGGCTACACGCCGAACCTGTCGGGCGCGGTGTGGGTCGGCAGCGCCACCCAGAAGGTCAAGATGATCGACATCACTATCGGCGGCGTCTTCAACCCCCTCGTCTACGGCGGCCAGGTACCGGGCCCGATCTGGCGGGACGCGATGGCCGGAGCCCTCTCCGGCAAGCCCGCCCCGTCCTTCAACCTCGTCAACATCCCCGACCCCGTCGCCCCCGGCAAGGCCGACGAGGACAAGAACAAGGACCCGGGCGACGGAGACGGGAACCAGAACGGAAACAGGTTCGGCCACGGCCGCGGCCATGGTCCTGGCCGGGGCAACGGGAACGGCAACGGCCTGCAGACCAACGGCGGCGTGAGCATCGGGGGAACCACCACCGGGGAGACCACCGGCGGTACGGACCCGGCGCCTTCCTTCCCCCTGCCCGAAGGCTGGATCCAGGGGAACGGAAACGGGGGAGACGGCAACGGCACCGGCGGGGTGACGGGCTAGCCCGCACCCCAGGACCCCTCTCGGGTCCCATCGACCGCACGACGACGGGGCGCCCCCACCAGGGGCGCCCCGCTGTCGTACACAGCGCGATGAGCCGGTCAGCCGCCCGCGAGAAGCTGCTTCACCACGGCGGCTACCCGGCCGCCCTCGGCCTGGCCGGCCACCTTCGGGTTCACGATCTTCATGACCTGGCCCATGGCGCGCGGCCCCTCGGCACCGGCCGCCTTCGCCTCCTCGACGGCCTGGGCGACGATCCCGCGCAGCTCGTCGTCGGACAGCGGCTTGGGCAGGTACGCGGCGAGCACCTCGCCCTCCGCCCGCTCCCGCTCGGCCTGCTCGGCGCGCCCGCCCTGCGCAAAGGCGTCGGCGGCCTCGCGACGCTTCTTCGCCTCGCGGGTGATCACCTTGGTGACCTCCTCGTCGGAGAGCTCGCGCTTCTCCTTGCCCGCGACCTCCTCCTTGGTGATCGCGGCGAGCGTCAGCCGGAGCGTCGAGGAGCGGAGCTCGTCGCGCCCCTTGATCGCGGCGTTGAGGTCTTCGTGCAGCTTCGACTTGAGCGTGGTCATGCTCCGATTCTCGCAGGTGTGCCGGGGCGATCGCCCGTTGATTTCGCAGGGTCCGCGGGGTGTTCCGTACGCTCCCCCGCGCAGGGCGACGACGGTCCGAGGTTGTCCACAGGTGCGTCGAGGGCCCCTCCTGTTCTGACACGATGGTCGTATGCGCGCGCTATACGGAGTACCCCTGGGAATCACGGCGGTGGCCGCCGCCGGAGTGCTGTACTCGGCCGGGTTCGAGGTCCGTTCCTTCCGGCTGCGACGGGTGACGGTCCCGGTGCTGCCCCCGGGAGCACGTCCCCTCCGCGTCCTCCAGGTCTCCGACATCCACATGGTGAGCGGACAGCGCAAGAAGCAGCGCTGGCTGCGCTCGCTGGCGGGCCTGCGCCCGGACTTCGTGATCAACACCGGGGACAACCTCTCCGACCCGGAGGGCGTACCGGAGGTGCTGGACGCGCTGGGTCCGCTGATGGAGTTCCCGGGGGCGTATGTCTTCGGCTCGAACGACTACTACGGCCCCAAACTGCGCAACCCGGCCCTCTACTTGGTGGAGAAGGTGAGGGGCCACCACGGTCTGAACGGCAACGCTCCCGTGGTCGGCGCCATCCACAACCCCTGGGAGGAGCTGCGGGACGGCTTCGACGCGGCGGGCTGGCTCAACCTGACGAACACCCGGGGGACGCTGAAGGTCGACGGTCTGGAGATCGAGCTGACCGGCCTGGACGACCCGCACATCAAGCGCGACCGCTACGCACGTGTGGCGGGCGGCCCGTCCTCCTCGGCGGACCTCTCGATGGGCGTGGTCCACGCCCCCTATCTGCGCAGCCTGGACGCCTTCACCGCGGACGGCTACCCCCTGGTCCTGGCGGGCCACACACACGGCGGCCAGCTGTGCATCCCCTTCTACGGCGCCCTGGTCACCAACTGCGACCTGGACACCGACCGGGTGAAGGGCCTGTCACGGCACACGGCGGAGGGGCGGACGTCGTATCTGCATGTCTCGGCGGGCTGCGGGACGAACCGCTACACGCCGGTACGGTTCGCCTGCCCGCCGGAAGCGACGCTGCTGACGCTGACGGCCAGGGACCGGTGACGACCGGGAGGGACCGCGACACCCACCCCGCGGTCCCCGGGCTTCTTCGTCCCCCGACGCCCTCCGCCCCGTAACCCCTCCGGACCACCCATATCGCCCGATCTGCCCCATCCGCTTAGCGTGAGGGCATGACGTCGCCGATACCCAAGGAGATCCCGGACCTCCCGGCGGTCCCGGGACGACCGACGCTCAGGCCGTCGGTCGTCCCGGCTGCCGCCGTGATGGCTCCGGCGTACCGTCCGGTGGCGGCCGCCTACCGCCTGCTGGTGGCGCTGACGGCCGCGGCGGCGGTGGCCGTCTACCTGCTCGCCGGCAGCCCGGTCCGGGTGCTGACCTACTTCGCCGTCCAGAGCAATGTGCTCGTCGCCGTGGTCTTCGCGCTCTCCGCATGGCGGGCCTGGACGGCCCAGCGCCCGTTGTCACCCCTGGTCACCGGCGGCACGCTGTTCTACGTCCTGCTCGGCGGCCTGGTCTTCCATGTGCTCGTGGTGAACGAACCCGGCCCCTTCTCGATGACCGGTCAGAACACCCCACCCACGGGCTGGCTCGCGCTCGCCGACCGGGTGCTCTACACCCTCACCCCGGCCGCGGCACTGCTGGACTGGCTGCTGATCACCCGCCCGGCCCCCCTGAGCCTGCGGCACGCGAGGACATGGCTGCTGTACCCCATGGCCTACCTGGCCGTCTCCCTGCTCCGCGGCGAACTGATCCCGCCGGACGTGAGGGACCGCTACCTCTACCCGTTCCTGGACGTGGGCCGGCTCGGCTACCGCAGCGTCCTGGCCAACGCACTCCTCCTCGGCCTGGCCTTCTTCGCCCTGGCCGTCCTCCTGGTCGCGCTCGACCACATCCGCCCGGACCCGACCCGCCACCACGCCAAAACCGGATTTCGCCTCCGGCCACCAGTGGGCTAAAGTAAACGACGTCGCCGCGACAAGCAGCGACATCGGGGTGTGGCGCAGCTTGGCAGCGCGCTTCGTTCGGGACGAAGAGGTCGTGGGTTCAAATCCCGCCACCCCGACGCTGGTCAGAGGGCACGTACTCACATGAGTATGTGCCCTCTGTCGTGCTCGGGGGGTCAAACAGGGGGCCAAAGGATTCTGATCAAGCCTCGCGGGCGGTTACGTTGCGCCGCTGAGGAGCGAGAGCACGAGGTAGGCGTAAAGCCGCGACGGGCGAGCGGAGGCGAGCACAGCTTCCGCCTCCTTCAAGTTCAGTGCCTTACTCGGACGTTCCGGCCGTCCTTCTGGCGCGGTGACGAGCAGCGCGACGTTCCGCGCGGCCTTGTCCCTACCTTCGTCAGGGATTCGAGCATCTCCGCACCGTCCGCCAGGGCGTAGCAGTGAACGGCGGCCCGAGAGTGTCAGGGTGGCACCGCCGTGGATGAGCAGCGCTGCCACCCGACCCTGACCATCGCTGGCCGGCCGCTCATGCACGGCTGGTGGAGAGACCGCGCCGTGGCAAACCGCAAGTTCCGGTCGTGGGTTGGCGAGTACGGCAGTCTGCCCGGGTGCGCACATTGTCCTGGTAGACGCGGAGGCGGGGGAGGCGCTGGCTAGCTGGCCGTAAAGCCGTCACCGGCGAGACCAGGACTTTCCCCGCCCTCATCAAGGCACCCGGCTGCGCTCCGCTCCGCCGGGCGCGCTCACGGCTCCGCTCCTGCCTCCGGCCCGCTCCGCCCACGCTGCTGTATGCGCCGGCATACCTGGAACCTCAGCTTGGGAAGCTGCGATCACTTATGGCGCACTCGGGCGCTGAACTGCGTCAACGGCCGGAGCGCCGCTCCGTCGCGTTCTGCTGCTTTCGCCGCTGTCGTACCAGCCGCGACCGATCACTCACCTGGGGTCGTGCCCGGCGCGGTGACAGTGCTTGTTGCGTTTGACAGTGGTGCGGTCGGTGACGGTGTGCGTGTGGATGTCGCCGCCTCCGCTGACGGATGCGGTGTTCGTGATCTTCCGGTGTGTCTCGCAGTCGCAGGCGACCTTGACCTTCAGGGTGATGGGCGGGTAGCTGTCGCCCGGTGCCAGGACGTTGCTGCGGGTGCAGGTGAGGGTGGCCCGGACGCATTTCCATCCGGTGCCGGTGATGCTGCGGGCGGTGAGTCCGCGCGGGAGCTTGTCGCGCACGGTGACGGTGCTGCCGTCGGTGGGGCCAAGGCCGGTGTTGCGGACGGTGATGGTGTAGGTGCCCTGTTTTCCTTGGGTGAAGTTGCCGGTGTGGGTTTTGGCGATGGCCAGAGTGGGCGGGGGCAGGGTGTAGGAGATGGTCACCTGGCCGTTGTTGTTCGCCGTCCCGATCGTGGACAGCGCGTAGCTTGTGCCGGTACCTGTGGGGGTGGCGAAGCTGCTGCCCCCACCACCTCCGCCTCCACTCCCCGAGGTGCCGCGGTTGTCGACGGTGGCGCTGCCGCCGCCCCCGCCAGCGAAGTACCCGCCGCCACCGCCCCCACCGGCCCCGATGAGGGTGAGGGCGCAGCCGGCGCCGATGCTGCCTCCGGTGCCGCCGGTACCGACCGTGGTACCGGAGAACCCGCCTCCCACCCCGCCGTTCGTGGCGGCACAATTCGTGCCGGTGCCGGCGGTACCGGGGGTACCCCCGGTGCTGGTGCTGGTGCTGCCGCCGCCCCCGCCCTGCCCTGGTGAAGCCCCAGGGCCGGTGGCACTTCCCGTGGTACCGGCGGTGGCATCCGCCGTCGTACCGTTGCTTCCGTTGCCCCCGTTCCCCCCTGGAGAGCCTGCTCCGGTGCCGCCGGCGGCACCGCCGCCCCCGGCGACCGCCAGCAAGGAGCCGCCCGCGCTGACGCTGGACGCGCCACCCCCGCCCGGACCTTCGAACTGAAAACCACTGGCCGGGAAGGCCCCGCCTGGGGCGCCGCCGTTGAACCCGCCGGCACCCCCCACCCCGGTGCCGTTGCAGCCCTTGCCGCCGGTACCGCCGACGTTGACGGTGTAGGTCGTAGGCGAGGCGGTTTGCGGGAGCGTGGTCACCACCCGCGCCCCCGTCCCGCCAGTCCCCGTGACGGAACAGGCGGTGCCGGTGTTGTCCGCGCCGCCGGCGCCGTCGGCGGTGATGGTGACGGTCGCGTTCGCCGGCACGGTGAGGCTCTGCGAGCCTCCGGTGAAGTTGAAGGTGAAGGACGGGTCGGTCCCTCGTGTCCGCACCGGGTCGGTGGCCGGCCTGGCCCCCGTCGGTACGGCGGTCGCGGGGGTCAGTGCGGTGCCGGACAGCGCCACGCACAGTCCTGCCACCGCCCCTGCCCGCAGCCACTGCTGACGAGTGCCGACGCCTGTGCGGGCTTGGCCTCGTCTCGTCCCCGCTTCAGAGGGGGGTGGTTGTGGGGCGTGATGTCTGATCACCGGTGTCTCCTGACTTCCTGGCTTGGGGTGAGGCCTCTTTCCGCCGTGCGGGAGCCCAGCGGGGCACAGCCCATGGATCACTCACCGTGATCCGATCCGCACGATAAGTGACTAGATGAGGAGTGTGTCCGACCTGGCGACGTGTCATACAGGTCTGGTGTTTGAGCTGGGCTCGGGTTCCATCGAATGGCTGGCGCCAGGAGGGCGGATCAGTTCGGTGCCGGGCTGTGGTGTGCGTGCCGGTGAGGTGGCTAAGTCGCAGGTCGCAGCGCCGATCGATGACACGGCCGCAGGTCAGAGACCCGGCCCGGTCCATGAGGGGTCGGTGGCCCTAGCGCCCACCGGGGCCACGTTGAGCGGTCGGCCATGGTCGGGCGCGCTCCCGCGCCCCAGACGCGGCGGTCATACGGGATGGGGGCCAAACAGGGGGCCAAGCGAGGCAGCCGCACGAAGACGCTCCCGGACAGCACTGGACTGCTCCGGAGACGAATGAGCTGGCCAGGCTCGCCTCCCCGAGGCCATGAGGGGGTTGATCGCGTTCGGGACGAAGAGGTCGTGGCCCCGAGTAAGCAGCTCGGACGATGCGAGAGGGCCCGTACCAAGGTGTGGGCCCTCTCGCAGTGCTCTTGAGAACCGACGCTGCACGAGCGGCAGAACCTTCCCTACTTCCATCAAGCACCCGTCGTCGCTTCGCTCCTCCGGGCGGGAGGCAGGCACACATTCCACACTCTCTTTACCGTTACCAGCCGTTATGGCGCACTCGGGCGCTGAACTGCGTCAACGGCCGGAGCGCCGCCCCGTCGGGTTCTGTTGCTCTCGTCGCTGTCGTAGCAGCCGCGACCGATCGCTCACCTGGGGTCGTGCCCGGCGCGGTGACAGTGTTTGTTGCGTTTGACGGTGGTGGGGTCGGTGGCGGTGTGGGTGGTGGTGTCGCCGCCTCCCTTGACGGTGGCCTTGTTCTTGATCTTGTGGTGTGTGTCGCAGCCGCAAGAGACGTTGACCTTGAGGGTGATGGGCGGGTAGCTGCTGCCTGGTGTCAGGACGTCGCTGCGGGTGCAGGTGAGGGTGGTCCGGTGGCAGTTCCATCCGGTGCCGGTGATGCTGCGGGCGGTGAGTCCGCGCGGAAGGGTGTCGTGCACGGTGACCGTGCTGCCGTCGGTGACGCCCGGCCCGCTGTTGGCGACCCTGATGGTGTAGATCCCCTGCTTGCCCTGGACGAACTTCCCGGTGTGGGTCTTGGTGATGGTCAAGGAGGGGGTGACCACCGTGTAGGAGATGATCACCTGACCGCTCTTGTTCGCCGTCCCGATCGCCGAGGCCGTGTAGCTCGTCCCGGTGCCCGTCGCGGTGGCGAAGCTGCTTCCTCCGCCGCCACCGCCACCACCCGCACGGCCGAGGCCGCTGGTGCCGGGGGTGGCGGCGCCGCCTCCGCCGCCGGCGTAGTACCCGCCGCCTCCGCCTCCTCCGGCCCCGGCGGCCACGCAGTTGCCACCGGTGTTGTTGCCGCCGGTGCCGCCGGTGCCGACCGTGGTGCCGGTGAAGCTGCTTCCCGGGTTACCTGCGACGGGCGTACAGCCTCCGGTCGGGGTGGCCGGCGTACCGCCGGCGCCGACGGCCATGGTGGTGGTGTTGCCGCCTTGCCCGCCGGATCCCGGCGAACCACCGCTGTCGAACGCTCCGGTGGTTCCGGCGGTGGCGTCCGGTGTGCCGCCGTTGCCCCCGTTGCCCCCCGCGATCGTGCCGGCGAACGGGGCGCCGCCGGCGGCACCGCCGCCGCCGGCGACGACGAGGAGGCTGGTGCCGGTACTGACGCTGGATGCCCCGCCTCCCCCGGAACCTCTCCGGAATTGGCCGGTGGGTTGGCTCGAGGTGCCGCCTGGGGCGCCGCCGCTGTAGCCGCCGGCCCCGGCCCCGTTGCAGCCGGCGCTGCCGGTGCCGCCGACGTTGATGGTGTAGGTCGTCGGGGCGGTGGTCACCGGCAGCGTGGTGACGACGCGTGCCCCCGTCCCCCCGGACCCGGTGAAGCCGCAGGGGGTGCTGGTGGTGTCGTTGTCGGCGCCACCAGCACCATCCGCGGTGATGGTGACGACCGCGTTCGTGGGGACGGCGAAGGTCTGCGGGGCCCCGGTGAAGCTGAAGGTGGACGATGGGTCGGTTCCTCGTACTGTCGCTGGGGCGACGGCCGGTGCGGCGGTCGCGGGCGTCAGCGCGGTTCCGGCCAGTGCCGCGCACAGTCCCGCCACGACTCCTGCCCACCGCCGCTGCACACGAGCACCGATGCCTACGCGGGCTCGGCTTCGCTCTGCCTCCACTCCGGTGAGGGGGTGTTGTGGAGCGTGATGACTGGTCACTGATGTCTCCCGACGTGCTGGCTTGGGGTGAGGCGGCCTTCCGTCAGTGGGACAGGCCACCTCACCATTAATCACTCATTGTGATTACTCGTGCACGAAAAGTGATGTAAGGGGAGTTCGGGCCTGGCGGCGTGTCATTCGGGTCTGGCGTTCGAGCTGCGCTCGAGCTCCACCGAACGGTTGACGCCAGGTCGGGGCAGCCCCGATGGCCCCGAAAACCAGGTGCCCCGGCCGCCGCTCCTCCCTACGCGCTGCCGCGTCTGTACGGCGGCAGGATCACCGAGGAGAACCGCTTGCGCTCGCCGGTCGCCTCGCCGATGCGCTTGTCGTTCACCCGCGGGGCCTTCACCTCGACCACCCAGGCCGCGGTCGTCACGTCCCTCGGCTGGTGATAGCCGTTGCGGACCACCAGACGGCGCCCGCACTCGTCACGCTCTTCGGCCGACTCGGCTATATGGGCGTTGACTTCAGCTTCCAGGGCGGCGGCCGGCATCCGCCTCGCCCCCTCGCGGACGATGTCGTCGATCACGGAGCCGGTCTCGGTCGTTCCATCGGCATTCACTACGCTCAGCACGTCGCTGACTGTGCTGCTCAACGGCCTTGTTGGTAGCCCTGTCGTGGATCAGATGAGCTGTCACCTCTGACAGTCCAGGGGGCCAAACATCAGGTCAGGCCCGGTGCTGAGAGATCAGCACCGGGCCTGATGTGCTTTGTGACCCTATTCTGGGAGTGATTTGGGAGCGAACGACCTCCACGGCACAGCAGCCTCAGAGACGAGCCCGGACAGCAAGGCGTACGGCCAAGCATCACTACGATCACGGTCATGGATTGGCTGGAGCGTGCCGCGAAGTTGAGGCAGTGGAGTCGGGACGGGGTACGGGCGCCGCACAAGCCGTTGCTGCTGCTGTACGCGCTGGGCCGTTTTCAGGCGGATGCCGCGGACGAGATGCCGTACAGCGCGGTGGAGGCAGATCTGAAGCAACTGCTGGCGGAGTACGGCCCGGCGCGCGGGACCACGCCCGCTTATCCCTTCCACCACCTGGTCAGCGACGAGGTGTGGGAGGTGCGGACCGATCGGGGCATCGGCAGCCCCGGGACGGGTGTACGGGAGCTGCGGGCCAGCGGGGCCACGGGGCGGCTGGCCCCGGACCTGCGGCTGGCGCTACGGCGGGAACCGTCGCTGTTGGGCCGCATGGCGAGGGTGCTGCTGGATCTGCACTTTCCGCCGTCGTTGCACCAGGACCTGTGCGACGCGGTCGGCCTGGAGCTGGAGTCGGCGGAGACAGACGCGCTGGCAGCGCCCGCGAGGCGGCAGCGGGATCCGCGGATGCGGGAGATGGTGCTGACCGCGTACGAGTACCAGTGCGCCTTCTGCGGCTACGACGGCATGATCGGCACGGCGCCCGTCGGGCTGGAGGCCGCCCATGTGCGCTGGTGGGCGTTCGACGGCCCGGACGACGTCGACAACGGACTGTGCCTGTGCTCACTGCACCACAAGCTCTTCGACAAGGGCGTTCTCGGCATAGGCGACGGCCATCGCATCCTGGTCTCGCAGCGGTTCGTAGGCCGCAGCCAGGCTGCCCGCGAGCATGTCACAGCACTCGCGGGCCGTCCGCTCATAGGCCCTCAACCCGGCATCCCTCCCGTCGCGGCAGCCCACCGCTCCTGGCACACCGACCAGGTCTTCCACGGCAGCCCACGCCCGACCGCCGCCTGACCTGGTGCCACAGCTCCCGCGGCGTCCGCCCCGGTCACTGCGCGGGAATGGCGTACGCACGGCAAAGGCTCAAGCCGGCCGGGCCGGGGGGCCGTTACGAGAGCGGATAGGTTTCCGGGCTCATGAGCGCGATAGGCCCGCGGACGCAGGCACGACTGGCGGACAGGACGGTCTCCGTGGCCGTCGGAGTGGTCGGCGCTGAGCCGATCACCCGTGCAGAGGAAACGGCCGCCTGGCACACCGCCGGCGAACTGTACGTCGGGTGGCTGGGGGTCAGGCTGCTGGTCCTCGCCGTGTTGGGGTTGGGGCGGTCCCTGCTCACACATGTGGCGATGATGCTGATCTCGCGCGTCCTGCTGGTGCTGTTGATGGCTCTCCCGGCCGTCTGGTGATGCGCAGTTCGGCGTCGGCCGGGTCGCACGCCTCGTGACGGGCTGCCACAGAGGTGCGCGGGCCGAGCACGATGTGCCGGCTCGGCCCGCACGGGAAATCAGTTCCGGCCGTTGCCGCCCACGATGACCGGGGTGCCGTTGCCCGAGCCGCAGGGCACGGCGTAGACCGGGTTCTCCTTGGCCGCTTCCCGGTACGCGTCGATGCACTGGTTCGTCAGAACCTTGTCGGTCAGAGAGTCGTTGAGGATCTTGTTGGCGCGGGCGATGCCCTCGGCCTCGATCTTGCGGCGCTTGGCCTCCTCTTCCGCCGTGCGGGTCGCCTCAGCGGCCCGCTCGGTGGCCTCCTTCTGCTGGATCTTGCGGTCGATCTGCTTCTGGAGGGCGTCCGAAGGCTTGACGTTACGGAGGTTCACGGCGGTGATGTCGATACCGCGGGGCGCGAGTCGCTCCTTGATCAACTTGTCGATCTCCGCATTGATCTTCTCTCGGGCCGACGCATACCCCTGCTCGCTGGTGTAGCGGGCGAAGACATTGCGGACGATCTCGCGGCTGTCCGGGAAGACCAGTCGCTGCTGAATGGCGTCCTCGCTCCCTGCCAGCCGGTACAGCTCCCCCGCCTTGTCAGGTATGACCGCCCACTTCACGGTCACCTCCGCGTACATCACACCCCCCTGCGAGGACCGCACCTCGACGACGTCCTTGTCGGAGAGGTTGAGGTCGACCGGACGGGTCGAGAAGGTCGTGACATCGGTGAACGGCGCCTTCAGCTGCAACCCGGACGTCATCGGCGCACCCACCTTGCCGAACGTCACCGGCACGCCGACCTCATAGGCGCTGACGACGTACACGGTGCTGGCGATGCCACAGAGCACACTGCCGAGCAGTGCGGCGCCGGCACCCAGCCGAAGCCGGAGCGAGTCTTGGGCGCGGGCGATGAAGTACATCACCAAGGCGGCGAGAAGAAGCAGGCATGACAATACGAGCACGGTGACTCCCCCCTGAGAGACCTTGAGCGGTACCCCCCGGCACCGCTCGTCCATGGAGAATATGGCATCCGACGTGCGAAGAGATCAGCGGGCGTCGGCAAGCGGCGTCGACGCGGGAAGGGCTCGTCTGCCGGCGGATGCAGGGTGGGCGGCTTGCGACCGAGCCGGTCGACCTGGATCCTCCAGTCGCCTGCGGGTACCGCGCATGGGCGGCCGATACGGGGAACTTCGGGTCCTCGTACGGGAACCGCCCGGGAGCCGCCCGGGAGCCGCCTGGCGCCGCCTTCGGTGCGCCGTAGCGCGGGTCGCCGCTCGTGCCGGGCAGCCCGGGGACCGCCGTGACCGGTCGGCGGTCAGGGGCAGGCGGTCAGGAGCAGAGGTTCACGTGGCGGACGGCCAGGACATGTGCCGCCGCGTCGATGAGGCGGCTGCGGGGGAGGTGGCCGTCGGTGACCGCCTTGGTGATGGCCGAGGCGATCGAGGACGTCCGTGAGTTGACGTTGCCGCCCAGGTCGAACATGACCATGTCGGCACCGGAGCGCAGGGCCTGGACGGCGGCGGTGGGGACGCTGTAGCCCGCGGCGGAGATCGCCTTGGCGCTGAGCGAGTCGGTGACCACCAGCCCCTTGAAGCCCAGCTTGCCGCGCAGCTCGGAATTGATGACGGTGGGCGACAGGCTCGCCGGAGCGGTGCTCAGGCCCGGCACGATGTTGTTGGAGACCATGATGGCCGGGGCGCCGGCCTTGATGGCCGCGGCGAACGGTGGGATGCCCACCTTCTGCAAGGTGGACCAGGGCAGGGTGCGGGCGGGGCCGAAGTCGGAGTTGTAGGTGGAGCCGCCGAGGCCCGGGAAGTGCTTGACGACGGGTATCACGTTTCCGGCCCGCATCCCGTTCATGTATGCGACACCGGCCTTGGAGACCACCGAGGTGTTGCCGCTGAAGGACCGCCATCCGTCGGGGTTGGTCTTGCTGGGGGCCACGTTCCTGCCGTCGACGTCGACCACCGGTGCGAGGTTCATGTTCACCTGGGCGGCCGCCATCCTGGTGGCGACCTTGGTGACGTTCTGCTGGATCTGGGCGGGGGTCCAATGCGCCCCCATGTACGAGGCCCAGGGCAGCGATCCGACGAGGTTCGCCATGCGCTGTATGCCGCCGCCCTCCTCGTCGGTCATCACCAGCAGGCCCCGGTGGCCCGGCACATGGGACTTCAGGGCGGTCAGCCGGGAGCCGAGGTCGGCCGGCGCCTTGCTGCCGAACAGCAGCACCCCGCCCGCTCCGGCGCTCACCTCGGAGGTGACATCGGACACCGAGGTCTCCGACACCGGGACGGCGATGGTCAGCATGGCCAGGCTGCGGTTCGACCATCCGGCCAGCTTCGTGGTGTTGGTGCAGGCGGTGGCGGCGGTGGGGTGCGGGGCGAGGAGCGAAGGGGAGGCCGGGGACGAGGGCGAGGCGGGGGTGGTGGACGGGGCGAGGGGAACGGTGGGGCCGCTGGCGTGCGGGGCCGTCCTGGGGGCGCCCGTGCCACAGCTCGCCAGGAGCACCACCGCCACGGCGGCAACGGTGCTCACTCTGCGTCTGGTCGCGCTCCGGCCGGGGAGCCGCGGCGGTGCTGTCGCCCTTGTGCGGTCACGGTCCGACGGGTGGGTCATCGTCCGGCCTCCTTTCGTCAGGACCGTATGCGCACCCCGCTTCACCCAGCGTGAGCTGCGCTCCGGCCCACGTCTTTCCGCTGGTCGGCGGTCGACGCCTCCCCAGGATCTCGCGTTTCGGACCCGGCCGGAAGTCGAGCCGGACTCCGGCGTGCGGGGCCGCCGATCGCGAGGAGAGCGGCGGGAAGCAGGGGAGGTCAGTCCACCGGGCGGGTCAGGCCGGACTCCGGGGGCTCGGCCAGCTGGGCCCGGATGTGCAGGACGTCCCCGATGAAGAGGTCGTAGACGAGGACCCCGATCACGCCGCCCACGAGGGGTCCGACGATGGGGATCCAGAAGTAGTTGCTGAAGGAGCCGGCCTGGGTGCCGGGCATCGCCAGGGCCCCCCAGCCCGCCAGCCAGGTGAGCAGGCGTGGGCCGAGGTCCCGGGCGGGGTTGATGGCATAGCCGGCGTTCGCGCCGTACGACATGCCGACGGCGGCGACCGCCAAGCCGGTCAGCAACGGCCCGAGGTTGGCCTTCACCCCCGTGTTGCGCAGGTCGATGAGGGCCACCACGAACATCACCAGGAACGCCGTACCGACGATCTGGTCCACGAGCGGGCCCCACACCCCGCCGTGGAAGTACGGCGCGGGGAACGTTCCGAAGATGGAGAAGGAGGCGAGGGTGTGCCCGTTCGTCTTCGGCCCCTTCATGGCCTGGTCGAAGGTGTTGATCGCGTCGTGGTAGACGCCGTACACCAGTGCGGCCCCGGCGAACGCGCCGACCAGTTGCGCCGCCATGTACGGAAGGACCCTGGTCCAGGGGAAGCGGCGGCGCACCGCGAAGGCGAGCGTGACGGCCGGGTTGATATGGGCGCCGCTGATGCCGCCGGCCACATAGACGCCGAAGGTCACGGCCATGGCCCAGCCCCAGGTGACCAGAAGCCAGTCGCCGGAGCCGAGGAAGAAGGTGATGGGTCCCGCCGTACGGCCCGATCCCGGCAGCGCGGCGACCGCCATGGCCACCGCGCCGCACCCGAAGGCGACGAGGACGAGCGTGCCGAGGAATTCCGCCAGGCACTCGCCGAACAGACCGCCTCGGCGTCTGAGCCGGGAGGGGCTCACCAAGGGCGGAATCTCCACTGCCATGGTGCCCCCGACCGGGTCAGCGAGGTGCCGGATGTCGGACGTGCGCCCGTCCGTGGACACGGTCGAGACGTCCGAGACGGTCGAGGCGCACAGCCGAGTATGGCCCAGGGGCTCCTGCCCCGCTCTTCACCGAGGGGGCGTCGGCGAGCCGCGCTCCGCCCGGACTGCGGGGTCACGCGAAGGACTTGCTCCGTCCGGGGGACGGGGGCGCCGTGACAGGGGCGCCCCACCGGCTCCGCTCTCAGGAACGGCCGCTGGGCTTGTGCTGCTTCGCCGTCGTCCCCCGCGCGGCACGGCTCGTGTGATGCTGACGCTGATGCGCCTTGGCGTCCTTCTCGTTGAGCGCCTTCATCTCGCTCTTGAGGATCCGTGTCGCCTTGCCCGCCGCACGCATCAGTTCCGGGAGCTTCTTCATCCCGACCAGCACGATCACCACAAGGAGGATCACGGCCAGCTCACTCATGCCGAACATCAGGCTTGCTCCCAGGGCGGTCGTGGGGGGACAGCCGAGGGCCGGACTGTCGCGCGGATCTACAGAACTGTAGAAGTCTCTCCCGCCGAGGGCTCGGCCGACAAGCCCGCCCCGGAACCGCTCCCACACCTCCACCTACAACTGTGGAACCGGCTCCCTCGATAGGGCAGTCTTGCTCCTCGTGGCAGGCGTTCCGCAGCAGACCGGGTCGAGTGACATCCTCGCGCACATGGTGGTGTGCGGGGACGACGGGCTCGCGCACCGGCTGGCAGCCGAGTTGCGCGGGGTGTACCGGGAGCAGGTGACGCTCGTCGTCCCGCCCTCCGAACGGGTCGCCCGGGAGCCGATGGTGGGCCGCATCCGGGCCTCGGCGCTGTTCGACCGGGTCTCCGCCGCCGTCACCCGTGCGACGGGCAACGGCATCGGCATCGGCGTCGGTGGTGCGGACGGACGCGCCGACTGGGCCGGCGGCGGTCGCACGGCCGAAGCGGCGGGTGCCGTACGGCTGTTGGAGGCCGCCGAGGCGTCCGAGGCCGTGCTCGCCGAGGCCGGGGTGGAGCGGGCGACGGCGCTGGCCCTCGTCTATGACGACGACGAGACCAATATCCGTGCCGCTCTCACCGCCCGCCGTCTCAACCCGCGGCTGCGGCTCGTCCTGCGTCTCTACAACCGGCGGCTCGGACAGCACATCGAGGCGCTCCTCGACCAGGCCGCCGCATTGGCCTCGGGCGGAGCCGACGTGGGGACCGGGGCGTTCGACGCGTCCACGACCGTCCTGTCCGACGCCGACACCGCCGCGCCCGCGCTGGCCGCGACCGCCGTCGCCGGCACCACGAAGGTCGTGCATGCCGACGGGCTGATGCTGCGGGCCGTCGAACGCCCGCCGTCCGAGCCGGGTCAGGCCTCCGACCCCGGACTGTGCACCCTGGCACTGCTCTCCACGACCACCAACGACCCCGCCGGGTCCGAGGGTTCCGAGGAGAGCGGAGACCAGGGTCCCCAACTCCTGCCCGACGAAGGGTCCGTCGCGGAGGCCGCAGGGCGCGGAACCGTCGTCCTGGAGGCGGTCTCCTACGCGGGGCCCGCGCTGGCCTCCGGGCGGAGTGTCGTCCCGCTGGGCTCGCTGCTGTCGCGGCGGCTGCGCTGGTCGTTCGCGGGTCTGGTGGGATGTGTGGTGGCCCTGGCGGTCGCCTCGATGGCCGTCACCGGCGAACGCCCGCTGCGAGCCACCTACTTGACGTTGCTCGACCTGTTCGCGATCGACGATCCGGCCATCGGTGAGCCCGTCGGCCGGCAGATCCTGCAACTGCTGTCCGGGCTGGTGGGGTTGCTGTTGCTGCCGGTGCTGCTGGCGGCCGTGCTGGAGGCGCTCGGCACCTTCCGCAGCGGGTCGGCGTTCCGTAAGCCGCCGCGCGGGCTGTCCGGGCATGTGGTCCTGCTCGGCGTCGGCAAGATCGGCACGCGGGTCATGACCCGGCTGCGGGAACTGAAGATCCCCGTGGTGTGCGTGGAAGGCGATCCGGAGGCGCGCGGACTCGCCACGGCACGGCGGCTGCGGGTGCCGGTCGTGCTCGGGGACGTCACACAGGAGGGCGTCCTGGAGGCCGCCAAGATCCACCGAGCGCATTCACTGCTCGCGCTGACCAGCGCCGACACCACGAATCTGGAAGCCGCCCTGTACGCACGCTCCCTGCGGCCCGATCTCCGGGTGGTGCTGCGGCTGTACGACGACGACTTCGCGACCGCCGTCTACCGCACCCTGCGCGCCGCGCACCCCCACGCCCTGACCCGCAGCCGCAGTGTGTCGCATCTGGCGGCGCCCGCGTTCGCGGGAGCGATGCTGGGGCGGCAGATCCTGGGGGCGATCCCGGTGGAGCGCCGGGTGCTGCTGTTCGCTGCGGTGGATGTGGCCGGCCATCCGCGACTGGAGGGGCGCACGGTGTCCGAGGCCTTCCGGGCGGGGGCCTGGCGGGTGCTCGCCCTGGACACTGCGGCGCCCGCCGGACGGAGCCAGACGGCCGATCCGGAGCAGGACGGGCCCGATCGTTTCTCGGGCCTGATCTGGGACCTGCCGCCCGGCTATGTGCTGCGGAGCGAGGACCGGGTGGTCCTCGCGGCGACCCGACGCGGTCTGGCCGAGCTCCTGGGGCGCAGGCGCTCCGATCCGGCCGGGTAGGCCGTATCGGTCCGGCGCGGGGCACGCGGGGCACGGGGCGCGGGGCGTCGGGCACGGGGCACGGGGCACGGGGAGCAGGGAGGCAGGGAGGCAGGGCGCGGAGTCATTACGCGCCCGGGATCGTGCCTGGTCACAGAGTTTTCTGTGTGAGTTGTCCACAGGCTGAGGGGCTCCCCCGCGAAAAGTCGCCCGAGCCAGGCACTATGGGGCCATGACTGAGAGCAACGAGTCCCCCTCACCGCAGCGCGGCGAGGAGATGCCGGACTGGGAGAAGCGCTTCCGGGCGCCACGGGTGTCGCTGCCGGACTGGGCGGAGGACGCCCCGCACCGCTCGCTGTTCGTCTCCAACGCCACGGGGACGTACGAGCTGTACGCATGGGACCGCGCCACGGGCCGGCAGCGCCAGGTCACCAACCGGGCGAACGGCACGACGGACGGCGTGCTCTCTCCGGACGGGGAGTGGATCTGGTGGTTCGACGACACGGACGGCGACGAGTTCGGTATCTGGAGACGCCAGGCGTTCACGCTCGATGCCTCCCGCACGGGCTCCGGGGCCGATGAGCCGGCGGCTCCCGGGCTCGAGCCGTCGTACCCGGCCGGGCTCGCGCTCGGGCGGGACGGGCGGACGGCGGTCGTGGGCCGGTCCACCGACCAGGACGGATCGACGATCCACCTGGTGCGGACCGGGCAGGACCCGGTGGAGATCTACCGTCATCCCGAGTCGGCCGGGGTGGGGGACTTCTCGCACGACGGCTTGCTGATCGCCGTCGAGCACACCGAGCACGGCGACGCGATGCACTCGGCGCTGCGCGTGCTGCGACCGGACGGTTCGACGGTCGCGGAGCTGGACGACACCAGGGGCGGCACCGTCGAGCTGGGCCTGGAGGTGTTGGGCTTCGCTCCGGTGGACGGGGACACCCGGCTGCTGATCGGACACCAGCGGCGCGGCCGGTGGGAGCCGCTGGTGTGGGACGTCACCTCGGGCGAGGAGACGGATCTGGAGCTGGAGCTGCCCGGCGATGTGGCCGCGGAGTGGTATCCCGACGGTTCCGCGCTGCTGGTCGTGCACGGTTTCGAGGCACGCAGCGAGCTGTTCCGCTACGACCTGGCGACGCGCGAGCTGCTGCGTGTGCCGACACCGCCGGGGACGCTGTCGGGAGCGACCGCACGTCCCGACGGGACCGTGGAGTATCTGTGGTCCTCGGCGGCCGAGCCGCCCGTGGTGCGGTCGACGTCCGGCGAGGTCGTGCTGGATCCGCCCGGGATGAGATGCCCCGGGTCGGTGCCCGTGGAGGACGTGTGGGTGGAGGGGCCGGACGGCCGCATCCACGCCCTGGTGCAGAGACCGGCGGGATCGAGCGGGCCGCTGCCGACGGTGTTCGACATCCACGGCGGTCCGACCTGGCACGACAGCGATTCCTTCGCGGCAGGCCCGGCGGCCTGGGTGGACCACGGATATGCGGTGGTGCGGGTCAACTACCGCGGCTCCACGGGATACGGCCGCGCATGGACGGACGCGCTCAGACACCGGGTCGGGCTGATCGAGCTGGAGGACATCGCGGCGGTCCGGGAGTGGGCGGTGTCGTCCGGACTCGCGGATCCGGAGCGGATCGTCCTGACGGGTGGTTCATGGGGCGGGTATCTGACACTGCTCGGACTCGGCGTCCAGCCGACCGCGTGGACGATCGGCATCGCGGCGGTCCCGGTCGCGGACTATGTCACGGCCTACCACGACGAGATGGAGTCGCTGAAGGCCCTGGACCGGACACTGCTCGGAGGCACGCCCGAGGAGGTGCCGGAGCGCTTCGAGGCGTCGTCGCCGCTGACGTATGTGGACGCGGTGAAGGCACCGGTGTACATCTCGGCGGGGGTGAACGATCCCCGCTGCCCGATCCGCCAGGTCGAGAACTATGTGGACCGGCTCGCCGCGCGGGACGCGGTGCACGAGGTGTACCGGTATGACGCGGGTCATGGCTCGCTGGTGGTCGAGGAGCGGCTCAAGCAGGTGCGGCTGGAGCTGGACTTCGCCGCGCGGCACCTGGGGACTGCCTCGGGGGAGGTGAGGGGAGCGACGACCGTGGCGTAGGGCGGCCGTGGTGCACCTGATGCGCGGCGTACGGGGCATGCGCGTGTGCCCCGTACCCGGGCACCCCGGGCCCCACGGGCGGGTCCTCGGCGGCGGCACCGTACCGTTGAGGGCGTGTACCGGTTTCTGCTGACGCCCCGCTGGTGGGGGATCAACGTCTTCGTGCTGCTGGCCATCCCCTTCTGCGTGTTCATGGGGTCATGGCAGTTGAGCCGCTTCGAGGCCCGGGTGCAGGACCACCAGACGCAGACCGAGCGGGCCGCGACGGACCGCAAGGAGGCGCCTCGGCCACTGGACGAGCTGTTGCCGGTGGACAAGATGACCTCCGGAATGCAGGCCACGGCCACCGGGCGGTACGGCAAGCAGTTGCTGGTGCCGGACCGTGAGCTGGACGGCAGGCAGGGCTTCTATGTGCTGACCATGCTGCGGACCGGCTCGGGTCAGGCGCTGCCGGTGGTGCGGGGCTGGCTGCCGGGTGACGCCGACCCCGCGAAGGCACCGGCCGCGCCCACCGGCGAGGTCACCGTCACGGGAGCCCTCCAGGCATCGGAGAGCCCGGGGGCGAACGGGGTCAGCGCAGTGGGCGGGCTGCCGGACGGCCAGACCGCGGCGATCAGCTCGGCATCGCTGGTGAACCTGGTGCCGTACGACGTGTACGACGCGTGGATCACCCTCGACAAGGCCGACAGCGGGATGAAGCCGGTGCCGGCGACGGCCCCCCAGGGTACCGGCCTCGACCTGAAGGCCTTCCAGAACCTGGGCTACACCGGCGAGTGGTTCGTCTTCGCGGGCTTCACGGTCTTCATGTGGTTCCGGCTGCTGCGCCGCGAGGTCGAGTTCGCCCGGGACGCCGAGCTGGGGCTCACCCCG
Source organism: Streptomyces nodosus (assembly GCF_008704995.1). NCBI lineage: Bacteria > Bacillati > Actinomycetota > Actinomycetes > Kitasatosporales > Streptomycetaceae > Streptomyces > Streptomyces nodosus. The sequence goes on along the minus strand of NZ_CP023747.1, from coordinate 4,086,128 downwards.
GAGGGAACGGCCGCCGGAGCGGAGTCCGCCGGGGGTGACGGCCCGGCCGGGGACCCGACGGAGCGGACCGGTGGAGCCGGTGGGGCCGGTGGCGAAGAGAGCGGCGCCCCGGAAGCCGCCGAGGAAGACCGGGCGCGGGCCGCAAAGGCCTGAGGCATCGCCTGACGCCGTCTGTTCTTGCCCGGAACCGGGCCCGACCCCCAGCCAGGCCCAACCAGCGGCCCCGGCCCTGGCCCTGGACCGCGGTCTCGCCGCCCTACGGTGCCCCCGGCCCGACGCCCGTTCCGGCCGACACCCGGCCCTGTCGGCGCCCGTCGCGGCACGGGCCCGCCCCGATCCAGGCGCGCCTGACCTCCTGTCCCGGGGGCTTGGGCTGACCCGGGCCTGAGTCCCGGAGCCTGGCCCGGGCGTTGGTAGAGCCGGCGCCCGGACCAGGCGTTGCTCCGGCGCCTTGCCCGGACCGGGACCGGAGCCCCGGCGGTACGCGAGCCGCCGGCCCACCACACACATGACGCACCTGGCCGACACGCCCGCACCTCACCGACGCGGGGACGCGGGGATCAGGGCGGTCAGGACGCCGGCAGCATCCCCGACTGGTAGACGGTGCCCGCGCAGGCGTTCGGAATGGTTGTCGTGAGGCCGCCCGCGCCGCTGTCCGGGGTGAGGGTGACCGCCACACTGCCGTCGGCCACGCCGTCATCCGTCATCAGCTGGGGCGATGTGCCGCCGCTGTCCGTGTTCGAGCCGCTGCCCGCGGTCGCCGAGTCCGAGGGGTCCGGTTCCGGGGAGGTGCCGCCGGTGCCGCCGCCGGAGTTGGTGGGGCAGGTCGACGACGGGACCCAGGCGAACTTCACCTCGTAGGCCGCCCCGGGGACGAGCACCAGGGACGAGACCTGCTGGGCCGGGTCCGGGAGAGCCGTGGCCGCGTCCCCCGCGGCATGGCTCACCACGCTGATCCTGGACGAGTCCGCGGCGCCCTGGGCGACGGTGGAGACGCTGCCGCCGCCCGAGGCGGTACAGCTCGTGGTGGAGACATTGCTGAGGCGGAACGAGCCGTAGACCGCTCCGATGGAGTCCGGGGAGCCCACGGTGGCCGTTCCACCGCCGAGCTGCCCCGCCGTACACGCGGGTGCGCTCTCCTCGGAGGCCGACGGATCGGCACCGGCGGTGGCTCCGGCACCCGTGTCCTTGCTCGGGTCTTCCGCGTCCTTGTGGCCGCCCGCCGTCCTGCCCGGGGACGACGCGGAGGAGCCGGCCGAGCCGCCGGAGCCGCCCTCCGTCCCCGTGCCCTTCTGGGCGTCGCCGTGGGCCTGGGAGGCCTGACCCGCCATGTACGGGTCGGCGTCGGACCCGGCGGTCTGGGAGACATGGAGTGCGGCCGGGACCGCGGTGCCGAAGAACAGCGCGGCGGCGGCCATGCCCACCACGGCCTGCCGCTTCCGGGCCCTGCGCGCAGGTACCGCGCGCCGCAGATGCTGCAAGGTGCCGTCACGCGGCTCGATCTCGCTCACCGCCTGGTGCAGCAGCCGCCGCAACGCGAGCTCCTCCGCTTCCAGTCCCTCGGAGGCCCCTTCGGGCTCCTCGGGTCCGGTCCCGGTCGCTCTGGTGCCACGGCCGCCCCCGCCGGCGCCGGAACCAGCTGCTCCGAGGTCGTCGGCGATACCACCGAGCGCCGCCATGAGCCGGTCCCGCCCTGTGCCGCCGTCGCCCTCCTCCGCGTCGACGTCGGCCGGTCCCGCAGCGGTGTCGGCCTGTCCGGCAGCCGGGTGGTCCCCGCCCGCGCGGTCGTCGCGTTCGGGTACGGCTTCGTTCGGGCCCTGCTCGTGGGGGCGATGGTTCACAGTTCGGTTCCCAGCGTGCTGCTCGTGGTCGTCCTCGTGGAGCCCGGGCAGGCCGGTCGGTTCCTGCCGCTCGGAGGGCTCGTGCGGTGTGCGGGAGTCATGCCCCCGGGCTGTGGCGCGCCGCTCGTCGTACTCGCTCATGCCGACGCCCCCATGGCGACCCGGAGCGCCGCGATACCGCGCGAGCCGTACGCCTTCACCGACCCCAGCGAGATACCCAGCGTCTCCGCGACCTGGGCCTCGGTCATGTCCGCGAAGTAGCGCAGCACCAGGACCTCGCGCTGACGCCGCTGGAGGCCCTTCATCGCCTTGATCAGCGAGTCGCGCTCCAGCTGGTCGTAGGCGCCCTCCTCCGCGCTCGCCATGTCCGGCATGGGCTTGGACAGCAGCTTCAGGCCGAGGATGCGGCGGCGCAGCGCGGAACGCGAGAGGTTCACGACGGTCTGCCGGAGGTACGCGAGCGTCTTCTCCGGGTCGCGGACGCGCTTGCGCGCCGAGTGGACCCGGATGAACGCCTCCTGGACGACGTCCTCGCAGGACGCGGTGTCATCGAGGAGAAGCGCCGCCAGACCCAGCAGGGAGCGGTAGTGGGTGCGATAGGTGTCGGTCAGGTGATCGACCGTGGTGCCTGCGGCGATCGTGTCGTCGACACCCTCGCGCTGGTTCGGTATGCGGGCGGGCCGCGCTGCGGGCATGGGGGCGATCACCGGCATGCCACCGGACAGGCGGGGACGCCGGGACGGACGAAGAGCCGCGCCCGTCGTCCGTACCGCAGTGAATTCGAGTACCTCTGCCACGCAAGTTGGACGTCTCTCCCCCCGGGAGGGTTGTACGCGACAGGGCACACATTCCCGTCGGGCATCACGCCCCTCCGCACGTACCCTCGCGCGCCCCCCGGCACGGCGGACCGTGCGCCACATCCCCTCATGCGTACCAGCTCTTCCCCTATGCCCGAATGTGGTGTCGCCCGGCCCCCCGGAAGGCGACCGCAAAGACGCTCCCCGCCCTGCGCGCGGTTGCAAGGACGGGGAGAAAAATCTTCGAACGCCAAGAGGGTTCGATTCAAGTGGTCCGGACCACAGTCCTGACCTGGGAAACCATCGAAGATCCTACAAACGATTCCGCCAATGGCCATAAGATTTACAGCCGGTACCCGCCCTCGGCCCGGACTCTGAAGCGCCTGAGCCTCTGAAGCGCCTGAGCCTCCGGAGCGCCCGGTCCTCTAGAGCGCCCCCAGCTCCGCCGCCACCAGTTCCGCGATCTGCGCGGAGTTCAGGGCCGCGCCCTTGCGTAGATTGTCGCCGCACACGAACAGTTCGAGCGCGGTCGGATCGTCCAGGGCCCGGCGCACCCGGCCCACCCAGGTCGGGTCGGTGCCCACCACGTCCGCGGGCGTGGGGAACTCCCCCGCGCCCGGGTTGTCGAACAGCACCACACCGGGCGCGGTGTCGAGGATCTCGCGGGCACGGCCGACCGTCACCTCACCCTCGAAGCGGGCGTGCACCGTCAGCGAATGCACGGTGACCACCGGCACCCGGACACAGGTGACGGCCACCCGCAGATCCGGCAGTCCCAGGATCTTGCGGGACTCGTCGCGGACCTTCATCTCCTCCGAGGACCAGCCGTCCTCGCGCAGCGATCCGGCCCAGGGCACCACGTTCAGCGCGACGGGCTCGGAGAACGGCCCCGTGCTGTCGCCCACCGCGCGCCGTACGTCACCGGGGCTGGTCCCCAGCTCGGTGCCCGCGACCAGCGACAACTGCTGGCGCAGGGTGTCGACGCCGGCACGTCCCGCGCCGCTCACGGCCTGGTAGGAGGAGACGACCAGCTCACGCAGTCCGAACTCGGCATGCAGCGCGCCGAGGGCCACGATCATCGAGAGGGTCGTGCAGTTGGGGTTGGAGACGATGCCGCGCGGCCGCGACCGGGCGGCGTGCGGGTTGACCTCCGGCACCACCAGGGGGACGTCGGGGTCCATCCGGAAGGCGCCCGAGTTGTCCACCACGACCGCGCCCCGGGCGGCGGCGACCGGGGCCCACTGCCGTGCGATCTCGTCCGGCACGTCGAACATCGCCACGTCGACGCCCGAGAGCGCCTCCTCGGACAGCGCCACGACCTCGACCTCCTCGCCGCGCACGGCGAGCTTGCGGCCGGCGGAGCGTGGCGAGGCGATCAGCCGGATCTCGCCCCAGATGTCCGCGTGCTGGGACAGGATCTGGAGCATGACCCGGCCGACGGCCCCGGTCGCCCCGACGACCGCGAGTGTCGGCTTTCCGGTGTGTGCCGTCATGGGTGCTCCAGAACTGGATCCGTGCACGCGGGACGTCGGCGGTCGGTCGCGCCCCGACGCGCCACGCCCGCCGAGCGAGGGCGGGCCGGGCCCGCGCTTCCGGGGCCGCCCGAGGGCAGCCCCGTCTCCCCGTACGGGTGGCGCGCCGACGCCGTGCGTACCGTGCCCCCGCGGGGGAGGACGGTCATCGCCCGGTGCCTCCGTAGACGACGGCCTCGTCGCTCTCGGAGTCCAGGCCGAAGGCGGTGTGCACCGCGCGGACCGCCGCCGGCACATCGTCCGCACGGGTGACCACCGAGATACGGATCTCGGAGGTGGAGATCAGCTCGATGTTCACACTCGCCGCGCTGAGCGCCTCGAAGAAGGCCGCCGTGACGCCCGGGTTCGTCTTCATGCCCGCGCCGACGAGCGAGATCTTGCCGATCTGGTCGTCGTAGCGCAGCGAGTCGAAGCCGATCACGGTCCGGCCCTTCTCCAGGGCGTCGATCGCCTTGCGCCCCTCGGACTTCGGGAGCGTGAAGGAGATGTCCGTGAGACCGGTGGCCGCGGCCGACACGTTCTGCACGACCATGTCGATGTTGATCTCGGCGTCGGCGATGGCACGGAAGATCGAGGCCGCCTCGCCCGGCTTGTCCGGCACGCCGACGACCGTGATCTTGGCCTCGGAGGTGTCGTGCGCGACACCGGAGATGAGCGCCTGCTCCACCTTCTTGTCCCCTTGCTGAATCGGCTCACTGCTGACCCACGTGCCCTGCAGCCCGCTGAAGGAGGAGCGGACGTGGATCGGGATGTTGTACCGGCGCGCGTACTCCACACAGCGGTGGAGCAGCACCTTGGACCCGGACGAGGCCAGCTCCAGCATGTCCTCGAAGGCGATCCAGTCGATCTTCCGGGCCTTCTTCACCACACGCGGGTCGGCGGTGAACACACCGTCGACATCGGTGTAGATCTCGCAGACCTCGGCGTCGAGGGCGGCGGCCAGCGCCACGGCGGTGGTGTCGGAGCCACCGCGCCCCAGGGTCGTGATGTCCTTCTTGTCCTGGCTGACACCCTGGAAACCGGCGACGATGCCGATGTTGCCCTCGTCCAGCGCGGTCCGGATGCGTCCCGGAGTGACATCGATGATCCGGGCTTTGTTGTGGACCGAGTCGGTGATGACACCCGCCTGGCTGCCGGTGAACGACTGCGCCTTGTGCCCCAGTTTTTTGATCGCCATCGCCAGCAGCGCCATGGAGATCCGCTCTCCGGCGGTCAGCAGCATGTCGAGCTCGCGCCCGGCAGGCATCGGGGAAACCTGCTCGGCGAGATCGATCAGCTCGTCCGTCGTGTCGCCCATCGCGGAGACGACGACAACCACCTGGTTGCCGTTCTTCTTCGCCTCCACGATCCGCTTGGCGACGCGCTTGATGCCCTCGGCATCGGCTACGGAGGAGCCTCCGTACTTCTGCACGACAAGGCCCACGTGCGCTCCTCGCTCAATCCGTCTCGTGCCACGCCTGTGCATGTGCGGCGCGGTCGGCTCAGTCTAACGAGCGACCGAATTCCCCTTCCGGGATACCGCATGGTGAGATGTCCCGCTCACCCAGGGATCACCCGGGTTTCCTCCGGGAGCGCGGAGGATGTGCGGCGGTTCTCACCGCCGCGCTCCGCCGCCGCACCGGACGCGGCCGCTGTGGCGCCGCGTCCGTCCGCACGGGTCCTTACCCGGCGCGCACACCCTCACTCGAAATGTGCCGCGCGTCACACGAGGCGGTCCGAGGGGCTCATTTGACGCGCCGCGCCGGGCGCAGCCCCAGCGGGGCCGCGATCTCCCGGGCCATGACCCGGCCCGCCTCCTCGGCCAGGGTCTCGTCACCGAGGCCCTGGTCGGTGTCGAGGCCGTCGAGCTCCTCCAGGGGCTGGTTCAGCCGCACATGCGCGACCAGGGACTGGAGCGCGCGCAGCGTCGCGGAGGCCGTCGAGCCCCAGTTGGAGAAGTAGGAGAACTGCCACCACCACAGGGCCTCGGTGGTGCGGCCGGCGCGGTAGTGGACCATGCCGTGACGCAGGTCCGTGATGACATCCGCCAGGTCGTCCGAGATACGGGCCGGGACCGGGGCCTTGCGCGGCTCGTACGGGTCGAAGACCTCGGAGTAGACATCGATCGGCTCCAGCATGGCGGCGAGGCGTTCGCGCAGTCCGTCCACGTCCGGCTCCGGGCCCGGGTCGGGCTCGTAGCGCTCGTCCGGCACGATGTCCTCGTGGGCGCCGAGGCGCCCGCCCGCCAGGAGGAGCTGGGAGACCTCCAGCAGGAGGAAGGGAACGGCCGAGTCCGGCTCGTCGCCCTTCGCGACCTCCGTGACGGCCACCAGGAAGCTCTCGATCTGGTCCGCGATCTGCACCGCGAAGTCGCCGGGGTCCTGCGTCGTGGAGTGCAGCGTGGCGTCAGACATCTAGGAGTCGTCTCCCCTCGAAGGCGCGGCCGAGGGTGACCTCGTCCGCGTATTCCAGGTCGCCGCCCACCGGGAGGCCGCTGGCCAGGCGGGTGACCTTGAGGCCCATGGGTTTGATCATCCGGGCGAGGTAGGTGGCGGTGGCCTCGCCCTCCAGGTTCGGGTCCGTGGCCAGGATCAGCTCCTCGACCGTGCCGTCGGCCAGTCTCGCGAGCAGTTCCCTGATGCGCAGATCGTCCGGGCCCACCCCCTCGATGGGGCTGATCGCCCCGCCCAGGACGTGGTAGCGGCCCCGGAACTCACGGGTCCGCTCGATCGCCACGACGTCCTTGGGTTCCTCCACCACACAGATCACGGAGACACCCCGGCGCGGGTCGCGGCAGATGCCGCACAGTTCCTCCTGCGCCACATTGCCGCAGGTCGCGCAGAAGCGGACCTTGGCCTTCACCTCGAGCAGCGCCTGGGCGAGCCTGCGTACGTCCGTGGGCTCGGCCTGGAGGATGTGGAAGGCGATCCGCTGCGCGCTCTTGGGACCGACGCCGGGCAGCCGCCCCAGCTCGTCGATGAGGTCCTGGACCACGCCTTCGTACAACGGACTGCCTTTCCCACAGAGCGCCGGGTACCTGTGCGACCGGGCTCGGTTTCTTGGTACGTACGGTAGTTGGCCTCCGCCCTTCCCAGAAGAGACCAGCTGCTTTCCGGGAAGGAACAGGTCTCCCGCGAGGAACGGATCCCCCGGAGGAGACGGGCCCGAGGGCTCAGAACGGCAGGCCGGGGATGCCTCCGCCCAGGCCCTGGGCCAGCGGGCCGAGCTTCTGCTGCTGCAACGTCTGTGCGTTCTCGTTGGCCGCCTGGACGGCCGCGACGATCAGGTCGGCGAGGGTCTCCGTGTCCTCCGGGTCCACCGCCTTCGGGTCGATGACCAGGCCTCGCAGCTCGCCGGAGCCGGTGACCGTGGCCTTCACCAGACCACCGCCCGCCTGGCCGTCGACCTCGGTCCGTGCCAGCTCCTCCTGGGCGTTCGCGAGGTCCTGCTGCATCTTCTGGGCCTGCTGGAGCAACTGCTGCATATTGGGCTGGCCACCACCGGGAATCACGATCAGCTCCTGGTCTCGTACGGTTCGGCCGACAGGATTTCGTACGGCTGTCAGGGCGGGGTTCACCGCCTGGCACGAGCCTACGTGGTCACCGGGACGAGCGCTCCGGTAGTCCGTCCGGACTCCCCGGGGGCCCGCGACCCCACTCTTTCGAGTGAGTTTGACGGCGGCCCCCGTCCCTGGCCAAGGCCCACTTCCGGGCGGAAAGGCGGGGAAACCCGGATCCTCGGCGGCCCCGGGGCGATAGGAAGGGTCCGATGCCCGGCACCTTGCGTCGCGATCCGTCGCGGACCGTGCGCGACAGGGGCGGGCGCGCACCGCGGGGCGCGCGTCGTGGGACGTCGGAACGCCGTAGCCGTACGGAGGGAGTGCCGGGTGAGTCAGCCGGAGATGCAGCCCGAGGGTCCTCTCCAGGACGGTCGGGGCGACGCCGCGGCGGGGCCCCGGCCGGACGACCTCGCGGGGCGGCCCTTCCCGCACGGCGACTGGGGGGAGCCCGCGCAGCGGCTGGACGAGCTGTACCGGTGGGTGGAGCGGCAGGCGCTGGAGACGACCGCCTGGTATCTGGCGAACCGGACCTGGAAGCGGCGGGGCGCGCTGGTGCTGCGCGGGGGTGCGGCGGCCGGGGCCGTCTGCGGGGCGGCGCTGCCGCTGCTGGATCTGACCGGAGTGGTGCGCGGAGTGGCGCCCTGGGCCTGTCTGCCGTTGCTGCTGGGGGTGGCGTGTGTCGCCGGGGACCGGTTCTTCGGGATGACGTCCGGGTGGATGCGGGACATGGCGACCGCCCAGGCCGTGCAGCGACGGTTGCAGACGCTCCAGTTCGACTGGGCCTCGGAGAGCGTACGGGAGGTGCTGGGGCCGGCGGAGGGGACCGCGGGGGAGGCGGCGGAGCGCTGCCTTTCGGTGCTGCGGCGGTTCTCGGAGGATGTGACGGAGCTGGTCCGCGCGGAGACGGCGGACTGGATGGTGGAGTTCCGGACCAGGTCCGCACCGCTGGGCATCCAGTCGTCGGCGGTGACCGCGCCACGGGCGGAGGGGGTGGTGCCGGGGAGGTTCGCGCCCCCCACGGGGGCCCGGCCGAACATGCCCCGGCAGCGGCCGCCGGAGACCCGATGAGCGCGGCCCGGCCGACGAGCCACCCGGGCACCGCCTACCGCCCGCCGCAGATCCTCAGCCCCACCGGTGTTCCGCAGGGCAGATGGCCATGGGTGCGGATGATGTCCTGGCCGCTGCCCCGGCTGATGTAGGTGAGAAAGCTGGAGGCGAGGGAGTCGGCGGGCGGCTGGCCGTAGGTGTAGGCGTACTCGATCTCGCGGTAGGGGTAGTCGGATCCGCCGTGTTCGAGTTCCTCGACGGACGGCCGGTGCCCGTCCAGTGCCGGCAGCCGCAGACCGGAGTGGCCTTCCGCCAGGTTGAGTTCGCTGTAGCCGATGGCGCCTGGCAGCGTGGCGACCGCGTTCAGCACCTGCTCGGTGGAGTCGAGTTCGCAGCGCACGACGGGGGCCGTCGCATCGTCCTTGTGGACGCAGTCCAGCGAGGAGTTGGCGATCTCGCCCCGGCCCAGGACCCGGCGCTGGAAGACCTGCCGGGTGCCCGAGTTGGCGTCCCGGCTGACCAGCAGGACCGGGCGGTCGGGGCCGCCGAGCTGCTTCCAGTTGGTGATCCTGCCCTCGTAGAGCCTGCGCACCTCGGTGAGCGAGAGGTCGGTGAGCGGGACGTCCTTGTTCACCACCAGCGCGAAGACCGACACCGCCACCCGGTTCTCGCGCAGCGCGGGCAGCCCTTCGGGCTTGGGGCCGTCGGAGAGGGCGATCACCGGCGGGGAGCCCTTCTTCGACTCCTGGCCCCTGGCCTCGAGTTCGCGCACTCCCGCGGTGCTGCCATGGGCGTCCACGGTGATCGTGGAGCCCGGGCAGTCCCGCTGGTACTTCTTCGCCGCCTCCTGCATCACCGGCTGGAACGCCGTCGACCCGGTCACCGTGAGCGTGCCCTTCTCACAACCCATCGGCGGGCGGGTGTCGTCCCGCGTCACCATCAGCACGGTCAGGATCAGCACGCACACCGTCAGCAGCCCGGTGATCATCTGAGACGCCTTGCTGAACACGGGTGGCTTGTCGTCCGGGGTGGTACTGCGGTTGGGCCGCACCTCACCGCCGAGGATGCCGCCGGTGATCCGGATCGGGCTGCCCACCTCGCCGCCCGACAGCAGCACCAGCAGCTTGAAGTGGTCGCCCCGGTTGAGCGGGACGCGCGGGATGCGCAGGGTGTTGCCCTCGTAGCCGAATCCGGCCACCGGCGTGAAGTGGTCCAGGAGGTGATCACTGCCGGACGGCTGGGTGACCGACACCCCGCGGACCGTGCGGTCGGCGAACACCGCCGTCAGACCGTGGAGTTCGGGCGCGGTGTAGTCGCTGTCGGCGATGCTGTGCGAGCCGTCGTTCTCGATGCGCAGCAGGACGAAGGTGGCGTCGGCCATGCCGGAGGCCTCGTCGAACCAGCCGAGCCGCACATTCGCCCGCCCCGGGCGCACATCGTCGCCGATCGGGTTGTCCATCTGGACCCGGTAGCCGATCCTCTTGCGCCCCGGCACCCGGCGCTCGTACCAGACCATCACCGCCGACGCCACGATGCCGAGCACCGCGGTCACCATGGCGACGACGTTCTCCGCGCTCAGCCATTCCACAGGCCACCCCCCGAGCCGACGGTGCGGACACCGTACGGCCCGCCCGAGGGACATTCCGGGCGGCCGGAGGGAAGTTCAGCCGGTGTTCACCGCCTGCGGCCGGGTCAGTTCTCCTTCGTATACGTCAGGGACTCGCCGGTGGCCGGGTTCAGGCGCCGGAGGCGGCCGTCCGGCAGGAGCGTCAGTTCGGTGGCGCCGCCCGGGGTGCAGGACGAGAGCGGGCGGCCTTCCGTGACCGTGGACGGGCCGATCTCCAACGGGCCCTCGCCGGTGGGGCGTCCGGTCAGCCCCGCGTGGAAGACACAGTGGTACGTGCCGCCGCCGGAGGGGCCGTCCGCCGTCAGGGAGAGCACCGTGTCGCCCGCCTCGCCCTGCTGGACGACCAGACGGCGGGTGTTGTGCCCGGTGCCGTTGTCGATGGCGGCGTTCCAGGTGCCGAGGTAGCCGTCGGGGACGGCGCCCGCGGCGGGCGTCGACGAGGAGGGGCTCGGGCTCGCGGCGGGCGAGGCGGCGGGCGGGGGCGTGGTCGCGGCGGAGGCCGCGGGCCCGGCGGGGTGCGACGGCCCCGGCCTCGTCCGGCCGCCCGTCCCGGGATCGTCGCCCTGCATCAGCGTGTACACCGAGCCGCCCGCGCCGAGCGCCACCACCAGGGCGACGACGATCAGCACGGCGGTGGAACGGCCGCTCCTGCGGGGCGGTTCCTGCCGTGCGGGGTCGCCGAAGGGGTGGGGACCGTACGGATAGGGGCCGTACGGCGTCGTCGAGCCGCCCGGATACGGCGGGGGGCCGTACGCCGGGTGCTGGGGGTGCTGCTGCGGGGAGCCGTAGGCGGGGTGGGGCGGCACGCCCGGCAGGGGCGCCGGACCGGGGCCCACGGCCTGGGCGGGCGGTCTGCCGGCGTCCGGGGGCGGGCCGGACGGGGGCGGGGCGGCGCCGTCCGGGGTGTCGGGCGCGGGGGCGTGTTCGGGCGGGGCCTCGGCGACCGGGGCCACCGGCACCCGCTTGACGAGGTCCACACGGGTCCCCGTGGCGCCCGAAACACCGGGGGCGGCGGCCGCTTCCCCGGGCATGCCGCCGCCGACGGCCGCCTCCTCGGCACCGTCCGCGCCCGGCCGGGCCTCCGCGGCACCCTCCGGGACCGCCGCACCCTCCGGGACCTCCGGGGCCGCCTGGACGGACGGGACCACCGCACCCCCCGGCGCCGCCGGAATCGTCGGAGCCGTGCGGGCCGCCGGAACCGTCGGGGCCGTCGGGTTCGGTCGCCCCTCGGCGTCCGCGTCCGCCGGGCGCGCGGGACCCGCCGGTACGGCGGCCGCCGCCCCCTGCTCCGGATCCTCCGAGTCGAGGAGCCGCACCGCATGACGGCCGAGCTGGGCGACCAGGGCGCCGGGCAGCCAGGGGTCCCGGCTGCGGCCGCCGGTGACGGTGTCCTCCACCCCGGTCCGTTCCAGGATCTCCGCCGGTGTGGGCCGGGCCGCCGGGTCCTTGCGCAGACAGTCCCGCACAAGATCGGCGAGGCTCTCGGGCAGGCCCGCCAGGTCGGGTTCCTCCTGCGCGATGCGGAACATCAGGGCGTGCGCCGCGCTGTTGGCGGGGCCGAACGGAACGGTGCCCGTGGCGGCGTACGCCAGGACGGACCCCAGGCAGAAGACGTCGCAGGCGGGTGTGACCCGGTCGCCGCGCACCTGCTCGGGCGCCATGAACCCGGGGGACCCGACGAGCGCGCCGGTCTGGGTGAGCCCGGCCTCGGTGACCGTCTCCAGGGCGCGGACTATGCCGAAGTCGATGACCCGCGGCCCGTCGATGGTCACCAGGACGTTGGAGGGCTTGAGATCGCGATGGATCAGCCCGGCGGCATGGATGTCCCTCAGGGCGTGGGCGAGCCCGGCGGCCAGGATGCGCACGGAGCGCTCCGGCAGGGCGCCGTAGTCGCGTGAGACGACGGTCTGGAGGCTGGGGCCCGCGACATAGCCGGTGGCGACCCAGGGGATCTCCGCCTCGGTGTCCGCGTCCAGGACGGGCGCGGTCCAGTACCCGCCGACCTGCCGCGCGGCCTGCACCTCCTGCCGGAAGCGGGCCCGGAACTCCTCCTGCTCGGCCAGCTCCCGCCGGACGAGTTTCACGGCGACGGTACGTCCCCGGTCCGAGCGGGCCAGATAGACATTGCCCATGCCGCCGGCCCCGAGCCGGGTGAGCAGCCGGTACGCCCCGGCCCTGCCCCGGAGTTCGACACCGGGGAGAACTCCCTGTGGATCCCCCGCGTGCAGCTTCTCCATCGCCGCCGTCACCTACCCCCTGCGTGTGCGCCAGCCCGAGGATAGTGCCGCCGTACCGGGAACCGGCCGGAGCTGTCTCTACGGTTCCGTAACAGGACGACGCCCCGCGGAGGCGGCGCGGCACCGCCGACCCGGGTGCCGCCGCGCCGCGCCCCGCCCCCGCCGCACCCCTTGGACACACTGTCGTGTTCCCGACCGGACCACAGACAGGACGCCCATACCGCGTCCGTATCGCGGACACCTACCCTTCGGCACATGACTCCTCAGCCCAACCCCCAGGCCGGCGCCGCCGTCAAGGCGGCGGACCGTGCGCATGTCTTCCACTCCTGGTCAGCGCAGGAGCTCATCGACCCGCTCGCCGTCGCCGGTGCGGAGGGGTCGTACTTCTGGGACTACGACGGCAACCGCTACCTCGACTTCACCAGCGGCCTCGTCTACACCAACATCGGCTATCAGCACCCGAAGGTCGTCGCCGCGATCCAGGAGCAGGCCGCCACCCTGACCACCTTCGCGCCCGCCTTCGCCGTCGAGTCCCGTTCGGAGGCCGCGCGGCTGATCGCCGAGCGCACCCCCGGCGATCTCGACAAGATCTTCTTCACCAACGGCGGCGCCGACGCGATCGAGCACGCGGTGCGCATGGCGCGGATCCACACCGGCAGGCCCAAGGTCCTGACCGCGTACCGCTCGTACCACGGCGGCACCCAGCAGGCCGTGAACATGACCGGTGACCCGCGCCGCTGGGCCTCCGACAGCGGCACGGCGGGCGTGGTGCACTTCTGGGCGCCGTTCCTCTACCGCTCGCGGTTCTACGCCGAGACCGAGCAGCAGGAGTGCGAGCGGGCGCTGGAGCACCTGGAGACGACCATCGCCTTCGAGGGGCCGGGGACCATCGCCGCGATCGTCCTGGAGACCATCCCCGGAACCGCCGGGATCATGGTGCCGCCGCGCGGCTATCTCGCGGGCGTCCGGGATCTGTGCGACCGGTACGGGATCGTCTTCGTCCTCGACGAGGTGATGGCCGGGTTCGGGCGGACCGGCGAGTGGTTCGCGGCGGACCTCTTCGAGGTGACCCCCGACCTGATGACCTTCGCCAAGGGTGTGAACTCCGGGTATGTGCCGCTCGGCGGTGTCGCCATCTCCGGGGAGATCGCGGAGACCTTCGGGAAGCGGCCCTACCCGGGCGGTCTGACCTACTCCGGGCACCCCCTCGCCTGCGCCGCCGCGGTCGCCACGATCAAACTGATGGCCGAGGAGGGCGTGGTGGCCAACGCGTCGGTGGTCGGCGCCCAGGTCGTCGAGCCGGGGCTGCGCGCCCTGGCGGAGCGGCACCCGTCGGTGGGCGAGGTGCGCGGCGTGGGCATGTTCTGGGCCCTGGAACTGGTGAAGAACCGGGAGACCCGGGAGCCGCTGGTGCCGTACAACGCGGCCGGTGAGGCGAACGCGCCGATGGCCGCCTTCGCCGCCGCCGCGAAGGCGCACGGGCTGTGGCCGTTCGTCAACATGAACCGGACGCATGTCGTCCCGCCCTGCACCCTCACGGAGGCGGAGGCGAAGGAGGGCCTGGCGGCCCTGGACGCGGCGCTGTCGATGGCGGACGAATACACCGAGTAGCAGCTCCGGCACACTCCGGCAGGTTTCCGGATCGCGCCCGCGCACCGCTCCCGGTGCGCGGCGGTCCGGCTGCCCCCAGCGCGTAAGGTGACGTGCTCGACCAGTGCTTGACAGGGCACTGGGAACACAGACCCGTACGCGGATGGGAGTCCCGGACCACGATGCCCGGCAATGGCGCCGTCACCCGAAGCACCCTGCGGCAGCAGATCGCGGACGCGCTCCGCGACGAGGTGCTGGCCGGCCGGCTGCAGCCGGGGCAGGAGTTCACGGTGAAGGAGATCGCCGAACAGTACGGCGTCTCGGCGACCCCCGTCCGCGAGGCCCTGGTCGACCTGTCGGCGCAGGGCCTCCTGGACGCCGTCCAGCACCGCGGCTTCGAGGTGCACGCCTACTCCGCCGACGACTACCGCGCCATGCTCGAGGCCCGGGGCCTGGTCACCGACGGGATCTTCCACCGTCTGGTCGACGGCGGTCCTGCCGACGCCGCGCAGGACGATCGCCGTGCCGCCCTCGCCGCGGTGCGCCGCCGGGGCGAGGAGGCCGGGCGTGCCGCCACGGCAGGCGATCTGAACATCCTCATCGGCTACGACCTGCGGTTCTGGCGCGAGCTGAGCGCCCTGTACGGCAATCCCTATCTCGCGGACTTCCTGCACCGGCTGCGGGTGCAGTCCTGGGTCTGTGTGGTCCAGCATCTGCGCGGGGCAGGCGATCTGAGGGGCCTGCTCTGGTCCGGGCACACCGAGCTCGTCGACGCCCTCACCCGCCGCGACCCTGTCGCCGCGGCGGCCGTCGTCGCCTCGTACAACGCACACTCCCTCGCCCTGCTGGAGCGCGCGGGCACCGTATGAGTGCCCTCGCTGCCGAGCACCGGGGCGGATCGCGGACAAAGCCGGTGGGTCGGCCGGGTGGGCAGGACGGCGGAGTGTGGGTAAGGGACCTGCACGGCTGAGTCGCACCGCCCCGCGCCCATTACGCTGCCTGCACCACACCGATGAAACGAGGAGCTTACTGTTGGCCTGTGACCTGTGGCTGGTCCCGCTCGTCGACGTGTTGTGCCACACACCGGACAATCCGTTCGCGGAGGAACTCGCCCTCTACGACAAGGCGCTGGGCGAGGCGGGGCTGCCGCCGGTGCCGGTGTACCAGTACATGCCGGGGCTGACCGGTGAGGTGGCGCCGGTCGCGGGCTTCGACTACGAGGCGCTGCACTTTCTGCGCCGCGCCTATCTGCTTCAGGTGCGCGGTCTGGCCGTGAACCCGGTCGACGCGCTGGGCGGTGACTACGAACAGCTCCTGGAGATGTTCGAGTCGACGGCCCAGCAGTCGCATCTGGTGTGGCACTACGACCACGCGGGCGCCTATGTCCCGGTGGACTTCCCGCAGCCCCTGTGGAACGACGAACTCCTCGCGGGCGGCGGGCCGCTGGGCTCCTCCCAGACGCTGCTGCGGGAGCTGGAGCTGGTGGCCCCGGCGATCGGCATCGACCCGGCGAATCCGCCGGCCGCCCCCCAGCCCCCGCTCGCCCCCACGGAGCTGGAGGAACCGGCGTCGCCCGCGCCCTACGACCCGAGCCCCTTCGCCCGTGAGCGGCATGTGTGGCTCGGCCTGCACACGGCGGCGACCCGGAGTCTCGCCCAGGGATCGATGATCGTCTTCAGTTGAGGCCCGGAACGCATCGAGCGGCGGCCCGCTCCGCCGCGCCGCATCGCGGACGGCGCCGGGACGACGGCCGGTGGCCGGGGACCGGGGGACGAGGTCCGTCCCTGGTCACCGGCCACCGGTCGGCGTCCGAGGACGGGTCAGAGGAACGAGTTGATCTCGATCGTCTCGTCACGGCCCGGGCCCACGCCGATCGCCGAGATCGGGGCGCCGGACATGTCCTCCAGGGCCTTGACATAGCCCTGGGCGTTCTTGGGGAGGTCGGCGAAGGTCTTGGCCTTCGTGATGTCCTCCTGCCAGCCGGGGAGGTACTCGTAGACGGGCTTCGCGTGGTGGAAGTCGGTCTGGGAGTAGGGGAGTTCCTCGACGCGCTCACCGTCGATCTCATAGGCGACACAGACCGGGATCTGCTCCCAGCCGGTCAGGACGTCGAGCTTGGTGAGGAAGAAGTCGGTCAGGCCGTTCACCCGGGTGGCATAACGGGCGATCACCGCGTCGAACCAGCCGCAGCGGCGGTCACGCCCGGTCGTCACGCCCCGCTCGCCGCCGATCCGGCGCAGCGCCTCGCCGTCCTCGTCGAACAGCTCGGTCGGGAAGGGGCCCGAGCCGACGCGGGTGGTGTATGCCTTCAGGATGCCGATGACGCGGCTGATCTTCGTCGGGCCGACGCCGGCGCCCGTGCAGGCGCCGCCCGCGGTCGGGTTGGAGGAGGTGACGAAGGGATAGGTGCCGTGGTCGATGTCCAGCAGCGTGCCCTGGCCGCCCTCGAAGAGGACCACCTTGTCGTCGTCCAGCGCCTGGTTGAGGATCAGGACGGTGTCGGCGACATACGGCTTGATCTTCTCGGCGTAGTCCAGCAGCTCCTCGACCACCTGGTCCACGGCGATGGCACGCCGGTTGAACAGCTTGGTGAGGACCTGGTTCTTGACGTCGAGGGCCGCCTCCACCTTCTGGGTGAGGATCGACTCGTCGTACAGGTCCTGGACCCGGATGCCGACGCGGTTGATCTTGTCCGCGTAGGTCGGTCCGATGCCCCGGCCGGTGGTGCCGATCTTGCGCTTTCCGAGGAAGCGTTCCGTCACCTTGTCGACGGTGACGTTGTACGGCGTGATGATATGCGCGTTTCCGCTGATCAACAGCTTGGAGGTGTCGACGCCGCGCTCGTTCAGACCGCTCAGCTCGGAGAGCAGGACCGATGGGTCGACGACGACTCCGTTGCCGATCACGGGCGTACATCCGGGAGACAGGATTCCGGAAGGCAGCAGGTGGAGCGCATACTTCTGGTCGCCGACGACAACCGTGTGGCCGGCGTTGTTGCCGCCCTGGTAGCGCACCACATAGTCCACCGAGCCACCGAGCAGATCGGTGGCCTTCCCCTTGCCCTCGTCACCCCACTGAGCACCGAGCAGCACAAGTGCGGGCACGCGCGTACACCCCTTCCGGGCGGGGCATGTCCAGGGTCGGGGGGCGTACGCGGAGGGTTCACCGCCGCGTGCACTGCGACCGTCGTCGGCCGCAACCCTCAAACCACATGCCCCGGAATAGACGAAGCCCCTGGCGCAATAGCGCAAAGGGGCTCTTGCACAAAGATGCTACCCGAGGAAGCGAGGCAGGACCGAGGTGGCGACTTCCGATCAGCTACTGGTGGTCATCGACCCGGTCGCCCGTCACTGCGACGGTGAGTCGGTACGGATCGCGAAAGACGTGCTCAGCGCGGGCGCGACGGCCAAGGTGTGCCTCCCGGAGGGCCCGGAGGAATTCGCCCGGGCGCTGGAACGCCGCGGGGCGCGACGACCGGTGGTGGTGGGCGACGACCATGCCCTGCTCCGCACGGTGAGCCTGCTGCACCGGCGGCGCGAACTGGCGGCGACCGGCCTGTCGCTGGTGCCGGTCGGGGGCGGACTGTCGCTGGCGCGGTCCCTGGGGGTGCCCACCGGGGCGGTGGCGGCGGCCCGGGCCGTGCTGGACGGGGTGGAGCGGCGGATGGACCTGCTGGTGGACGACAGCGACGGAGTGGTGCTCGGGACCTTGCGGATACCGTCCGTGCCGCTCGTCCCGCTCCAGCGCGACGGCGCGGCGGACGGCCGGGAGGCCTCACCGGTGGGGCCGTGGCTGCGCGTGCGGCAGTCGCTGGCACGGACGCTGGCGGCACGCCCGGCCCGGCCGGCGCACCGCCCGGGGCCCGGGTCCTCCCGGCTGCGGGTGGAGGTCGACGGCATCACCCTGGTGGACCTGGACCGGCCGGTGGAGGGGGTGTGTGTGACACCGGGGGATCCGGGGGTGGCCGAGGTCGAGGTGCGGCCGGTCTCCGTGGGGGCCGAGGCGGCACCGCTCAGCGCCTCGGGGCGACGGGTGACGGTGTCCGGCGCCCATTTCCGGTACCAGGCGGACTCCGTGGTGAGCGGCCCGGTACGGACCCGCACCTGGGTGGTGTGCGAGGGCGCCTGGGGGCTGACCCTGCCCGTGGCCGGCGGGGCCGCGGGGCCCTGACGGCCACCGGGGCGCGCCGTCGGGATGCCTGCCGGCGTGTCTGCCGATGTGTCAGCCGTTGAGTCTGCCGACGCGGGCCCCTCAGTCCGTTCCGAAGATCTCGTCCCGGTGTGCGCGCCAGCGCTCCATCACGGCCGCGATCTCGGTCTCGATGAACTCGAAGAAGGCGAGGGTCTCCGCGAGCCGCCCGCCCGCCGGGGTGTCGGCACCCAGGGTGGTGACACCGGTGCGCAAGGCGTCCTCCCAGCGCTTGATGACCGCCTCCCGGCTGGTGAGCGCCTCGTACCACTGCTCGCTGTGCACCCGGTACCGCTCCCGGCGCGAACCGGGCTCCCGCTCCCGGGAGACCAGATGGACCTGCGCCAGATAGCGCACCGCCCCGGACACCGCGGCGGGACTGATCTTCAGCTGCTCACCCAGCTCGGCGGAGGTGAGGGTGCCGGTGTCGGAGGCGAGCAACGCGCCGAAGACACGGGCCGGCATGCGTGGCACGCCCGCCTCGACGAGCTGCGCGGCGAAGTGCTCGACAAAGCGCGAGACCGCCTCCGGGTCCCGCCCCTGCTCCACCGGCTTCAGCTCCGTCATCCCTGGATCGTCTCCCCTCGTCGGACGCACTTCCGAGTCTACCCGCGGTTTATACGCTTCCTTAACTTCACAAGTTTCTGAAAGAAGCGTACCTTCCGAAGCATGACGAAGGCCATCACCGTCTCCGGACTGCACAAGTCGTTCGGGCGGACGCACGCGCTGGACGGTCTCGACCTCGAGGTCGAGACCGGCGAGGTCCATGGTTTCCTGGGCCCGAACGGCGCCGGGAAATCCACCACCATCCGGGTCCTGCTGGGTCTGCTGCGCGCCGACTCCGGCGCCGCCCAGGTACTCGGCCGCGACCCCTGGGCGGACGCGGTGGATCTGCACCGCCGGGTCGCCTATGTCCCCGGGGACGTCACCCTGTGGCGCAACCTCTCCGGAGGCGAGGTCATCGACCTCTACGGGAGGCTGCGCGGAGGTCTCGACCAGCGGCGCCGGGCGAGCCTGATCGAGCGGTTCGAACTGGACCCGAGCAAAAAGGGACGGACCTATTCCAAGGGCAACCGCCAGAAGGTCGCCCTGGTCGCTGCCTTCGCCTCGGACGTGGACCTGCTGATCCTGGACGAGCCGACCTCGGGCCTCGACCCCCTGATGGAGGAGGTCTTCCGGCGGTGCGTCGAGGAGGAGCGCGAGCGCGGCCGGACGGTCCTGCTGTCCTCGCACATCCTCAGCGAGGTCGAGGAACTCTGCGACCGGGTGAGCATCATCCGCAAGGGCCGCACGGTCGAGAGCGGTTCGCTGGCGGACCTGCGCCATCTGACCCGTACCAGTGTCAGCGCCGAACTGGTCGGCCCGCCCGACGGACTGGCCGCGCTGCCCGGGGTCCATAACCTCGACGTCCAGGGGCACCGGATCAGGCTCCAGGTCGACACCGACAAGCTGGACGCGGTACTGCGGTCGCTGAGCGAGTCGGGGGTGCGTTCGCTCAGGTCGACGCCCCCGACGCTGGAGGAGCTGTTCCTGCGGCACTACCAGGACGGGCCCTCCTCCGGCACCGGGGGCGGGGAGACGGTGGGGGCGGCCGTCCGCACCGGCGGGACCGACAGCCTGGGGGACCGATGACCGCCGTGGCGTCCGCCTTCGCCGTACGGGACGGGGGATCCCGTCAACTCGCCGGTACGGGAACACTGCTGCGCTTCGCGCTGCGCCGGGACCGGGTGATGATCCCGCTCTGGATCGCGGTCGACGCCCTGATGGTGCTGTCGATGCCGAACACCCTCGAGGGCCTGTACGGCACCGCGGCCGAACGCACCGCCCTGGTCGCCCAGATGTCCGCCAACTCCTCACTGCGGGCGATGGTCGGACCGCTCCTCGGTGACTCCATCGGGGCGCTCACCGCCTGGCGCGCCGGCCTCTACGCCGCATTGCTGGCCGCGGTGATGAGCCTGCTCGTCGTCGTCCGGCACACCCGCGACGAGGAGGAGAGCGGACGGCAGGAACTGATCTCGTCGGCGATGGTGGGGCGGCGCGCCCCGCTGACGGCGGCACTGCTCGCGGCGGCGGCCACGAACGCCCTGCTGGCCCTGGTGATCACGGTCGGTCTCGCCGGGCAGGGCGTCGCGGGGGCGCTGGCCCTGGGCCTGGGGATCGGCGGTGTGGGCATGGTGTTCGCCACCATGGCGGCGATCGTCGCCCAGCTGACCGAGAGCGCACGGCTGGCCCGGGGGCTGACCGGCGCGGTGCTGGGTGCCGCCTTCGTGCTGCGCGCGGCGGGCGACGCGGGCACGAACGACGGCTCGTCGGTGCCGACCTGGCTGTCACCGCTCGGCTGGCTGGAGAACACCCGCCCCTACGCCGGCGAACGCTGGTGGGTGCTGCTGCTGTTCGCGGCGGCGGCGCTGCTCCAGGGCGCGGTGGCGTACGCCCTCGCCGGACGCCGTGACCTCGGCATGAGCTTCCTGCCGACACGGCCCGGCCCCGCCACCGGCCGCCTGGGCTCGGCAGCCGCCCTGGCCTGGCGGCTTCAGCGCGGGGGCGTGCTCGGCTGGAGCGTGGGGTTCTTCGTCGCCGGGGCCGTCTACGGCGGCATGGTCGACGGCGCGACGGACCTCGTCGCCGACAACGACAAGGCCCGTGAGATCTTCACCCGGATGGGCGGCCAGTCCGGACTGACAGACGCCTTCCTCGCCGCGACGGTGGGGATGATGGGCCTGGTCGCGGCCCTGTACATCGTCTCCTCGGTACTGCGGCTGCACGGCGAGGAGTCCTCGGGCCGGGCGGAACCGGTGCTGGCGAACGCGGTGGGGCGGCTGCGCTGGGCCGCCGGTCATCTGGTGATCGCCTTCGGCGGCTCCGCGCTGATCATGGTGCTGGCGGGCCTGGGCTTCGCCGCGGGCCACGGCCGGGAGACCGGCCCGATCCTGGGCGCCTGCCTGGCGCAGCTCCCGGCGGTATGGGTGATCGGCGGACTGGCGGTCCTGCTGTACGGCGTGCTGCCGCGGGGCGCGGTGGTGGCGTGGGGCGTGGCCGGGGCGGCGCTGCTGATCGGCTGGGTCGGCCCCGCGCTGGACGTCCCTCAGATCGTGCTGGACCTGTCCCCGTACGGTCATCTGCCGAAGCTGCCGGGTCCGCACATGGCGTGGACACCCGTGCTGACGCTGACCGGAATCGCCGCGCTGCTGGTGGCCGGGGGACTGCTGGGGCTGCGCAGGCGGGACATGACGGCCTGACGGCGGCCGGGCCGACAGGCCGGGGCAGGCGAACGCCTCGGACGTCCGAGGCGTTCGCCTGTTCCTCATGTTCCTCGGAAAGGCCCGGCCCCATGTGCGGACCGGTGGTCAGCCGATCTCCACGCTCAGCCCCTCAAGCCCCCGGATCACAAAGTTCGGCTTCCGCCTCGGCTCCGCCGCCAGACGCAGCGTCGGGGCCTGCTCCAGCAGCGACGTCATGGACGCCGCCAGCTCGATCCGGGCGAGCGGTGCGCCGATGCAGTAGTGGATGCCCGCGCTGAAGGAGATGTGCGGGTTGTCCCTGCGGGTCAGATCCAGTTTCTCCGGGGCGTCGAACACCGCCGGATCATGGTTGGCCGAGCCGAACAGCATCGCGATCTCCGCGCCCCGGGGGATCGTGACGCCGTCGATCTCGATGTCCTCCAGCACCCAGCGTTCGAAGAGCTGGAGCGGGGTGTCGTAGCGCATCAGCTCCTCGATCGCGGACGGGACGAGGGAGTGGTCCGCGCGCAGCGCCGCCAGCTGCTCCGGGTGGCGGAACAGCACCGACCAGCCGTTGACCGTCGCGTTCACGGTCGCCTCGTGGCCCGCGTTCAGCAGCAGCACACAGGTCGAGATCATCTCCTGCTCGGTGAGCCGGTCCCCCTCGTCATGTGCCGCGATCAGACCCGAGATCAGGTCCTCCCCCGGGTTCCTGCGACGCTCGGCGATCAGTTCCCGCAGATAGGCGGAGAACTCCACCGACGCCCGCACCGCCCGGCGCGCCGTCTCCTCCGGCGGGTTCAGCTCGTACATCCCGCAGATGTCCGCCGACCAGGGGCGCAGCGGCGCACGGTCCGCCTCCGGGATGCCCAGCATCTCGGCGATCACCGCGACGGGCAGCGGCTCGGCGACGTCCGCCAGCAGATCGCCGCCGCCCGCCTCCACCAGTCGGGACACCAGTTCGCCGGCCAGCCGCTGCACATAGGGCTTGAGCCGCTCCACCGTGCGCGGGGTGAACGCCTTGGACACCAGCCGCCGGATCCGGGTGTGGTCCGGGGGCTCCAGGTCGAGCATGCCGTGGTCGTTGAGCGTGTGGAACGGCTCGTGCTCGGGCGGCGGCGCCGTCCTGCCGAAGTCCTCGTGGGTGAAGCGGTGCTGGTACGTCCGGCCCAGGCGCCGGTCGCGCAGCAGCGCCGACACATCCGCGTGATGCGGGACCAGCCACTGATCGGTGGGCTCGTAGCGGTGCACCCGCCCCCGGGCGCGCAGCTCGGCGTAGGCGGGGTACGGGTCGGCGAGGAACGCCGGGTCCCAGGGGTCGAACGCGAGGTCGGAACGGAGGGCCATGTGCGGACGCTAACCCGGCCTCCCCCTCCCTGACCAGAGGTGTCTCCCGCACACCGGCCCCGCCGCGCGCGGGGTCAGCCCGGCGTCACCAGCCTCGCCTCGTACGCGAACACCGCCGCCTGGGTGCGGTCCCGCAGCCCCAGCTTCACCAGGATCCGGCTCACATGGGTCTTGATCGTCGACTCGGCCACCACCAGGCGCTCGGCGATCTCCACGTTCGACAGACCGTGCGCGATGAGGACCAGCACCTCCGTCTCCCGCTCGGTCAGGTCCCCGTACGCCGCCTGTGCGGCGCGGCCCGGGCGCGGCCCGTCGGAGAGCTTGGAGAACTCGGTGATCAGCCGCCGGGTCACCGAGGGGGCCAGCAGTGCCTCGCCGGCCGCCACCACCCGGACGCCCTCGGCCAGTTGCCGTGCGGAGGCGTCCTTGAGCAGAAAGCCGGAGGCCCCCGCCCGCAGCGCCTGGTACACATACTCGTCGAGGTCGAACGTCGTCAGCACCAGCACCTTCGCCGAGCCGTCCGCGGCGACGATCTCCCGGGTCGCCTCGATGCCGTTCAGCTCCGGCATGCGGATGTCCATCAGCACGACGTCCGGGGCGAGTTCACGGACCTGCGCGATCGCGTCCCGGCCGTCGACGGCCTCCCCGACGACCTCGATGTCGGGCTGGGCACCCAGCAGCACCGAGAAGCCCTCCCTGACCATCATCTGGTCGTCGGCGATCAGTACCCGGACGGTGCCGCCGCTCATACGGCGTCCTCCGCCCTGGCCACGGGCAGGAACACCGCCACCTCGTACCCTCCGTCGTCCGTCTCTCCCGCCGTCATCTCGCCGTTGAGCATCGAGACCCGCTCCCGCATGCCGGTGATCCCGTGCCCCGCGCCGTGCGTGGACTTCTCCAGCAGCACCCGCGGCGCCGGGCCGTTGACGATGCGCAGCCCCAGCCCGCCGAGCACATAGCCGATCTCCACCCGGGCCGAGGCTCCCGGGGCGTGCCGCAGGGTGTTGCTCAGCGCCTCCTGCACGATGCGGTACGCCGACAGCTCGACGCCCTGCGGAAGTTCCCGCACCGCGCCGGTGACCGCCTTCTCCACGGTCAGGCCCGCGCCCCGCACATTGGTCAGCAGACCGTCCAGATCGGCGAGGGTCGGCTGCGGGGCGTCCGGGGCCTCGTAGTCCTCCGCCCGTACGACACCGAGGACCCGGCGGAGCTCGGTCAGGGCCGCCACCGCGTTCTCCCGGATCGTGGCGAAGGCCTTCTCCAGCTCCGGCGGCGGGTTCTCCACGCGGTAGGGCGCGGCCTCCGCCTGGATGGCGACCACCGACATGTGATGGGCCACCACGTCGTGCAGTTCCCGGGCGATCGTGGTGCGCTCCTCCAGCAGGGTGCGGCGGGAGCGCTCGTGCGCGGTCTCGCTCTGCTGGGCGGTCACCTTCTGCTCGGCGTTGAGGCGGATGTGCCAGACGGTGACCGACAGCAGCGCGATGGCGGAGACGACCAGCACGGGCTGGGTGTTGGTGTTGAAGCGGTTCCCGCCGAAGAACCCATCGGTGAAAAAGCCGTAGACCGCGGTGAGGACCCACATCCACGCCGCCGTGCGCGGCCGGGTGCGTATCGCCACGACCGTCACCACCACCAGGTGGGAGACGAGGCTCCCGGGCGGCCACGGCCCGACCGACCAGCCCGGGGCCAGGGCCGCCGCGAACGTGGTCGCCACCAGGGACGCCCAGAAGGCGCCGACCGGGCGGGACAGCGTCAGCAGCACCGGGCCCAGGGCCAGCAGGCCGGACAGGGTGGCCGTCCCGCCGCCGTCCCGCGTCAGGGCGACGAACATCGCCACCAGACCGGCCGCCACCACCAGGGCGTGCCGCCTCCAGGCCATGTACCTCCGCACCCGGCCGCCCGGCGGGCTCTCTCCACCGGCGGGGAGCAGCGGGCGGTAGGCGAAGGCGTCGTGGAACAGGTCCTGCCGCAGCCCGCCCAGCAGGTCCGCGGCCGCCCGGTACTCGGCGCTGCGCGGCTTGTACGGGGCGAAGGCACCGTCCGGAGTCGTCTGCGTCTGGGTCGTCTCGGTCACATCAGAAAGGTAGGCCGGAAAGAGGGCGCGGTCGTCACCGGTGAGAGGGGTTCCTCAGGATCCTTCTCAGGTACTACGGGTGCTCCCGTACGGCTGCTCCCAGGTACGGAAGGCGGACAGACACAGGGCGAGGCCGAGGGCCAACACCGGGAGCCAGACAAGGCGGGCCGCCACCCAGACCGGGCCGTCCGGGACGGTGTGCAGCCCCGGCAGACGGCCCGCCAGGAGCCCGGTCGCCGTGGTCGCCATCAGGGCCGTCTGATGCCAGAGGAAGATCGTCATCGCGGAGAGGTTCACCAGGGCCACCGCCGCCCAGAGCAGGCGCCGGCGCATCAGGCGGCGCAGCGGTTCGCGCAGCAAAAGCGCCAGTCCGCACTGGGCCACACCGAAGGTGACGGCGGCGAGGGTCGGCGGGTCGAGGTTCGAGACCGGGGCGCCCGGGACGCCGACCATCGACGCCGGATATCCGGCCCAGGCCACCAGGGCCGCCGTCGCCGCCGCGCCGCCCACCAGCAGCACCCGGCCAGCGCGACGGCCCTCCAGCTCGCCCCGCGTCCAGGCCGCACCCAGGGTGTACGGCACCAGCCAGCCCGCGGGCAGGTTCAGCCAGCCGAGCCAGGAGGGGCCGCCGAGTCCGAAGCGGACGAGGTCCACATGGAGGACGACGGCCAGCGGCCACAGGGGGTTGAGGCGGGCCAGCAGCGGTGTCGCCGCCGTCAGGACCGCGAGGACCAGCAGGAACCACAGCGGCGACAGGGCCAGCTTCACCAGGGTGTGCACCGTGCCGGTGTCCGCGCCGGACAGGAGCAGACAGCACGCCGCCACCGTCCACAGGGCCACCATGGCCACGACGGGCCTGAACAGCCGGGCCAGACGGGTGCCCAGCCACCGCCCGTAGGTGACGCCCCGCGCACGTGCCGACGCATACCCCTTGGTGGCCACATGCCCGCCCACCAGGAAGAACACGGCAAGCGTCTGAAAGGCCCAGGAGATCGGGGCGAGCCAGGGCATGAAGTGCAGCGGGCTCGCGGTGCGCAGCGCCCCGCCGTCCGCGACCAGGGCGGTCACCAGCCAGTGGCCCAGGACCACACCGAGGATCGCGACGGCCCGCAGCGCGTCGACGGCACGGTCCCGCCCGGCGGGGGTGGCCGCGTCCGTCCGGTGTGCGGCGGTGCGTATCGCGTCCAGGGCACGCAGAGGACGCGGGACACGTGCGGCCACCTTCCCGGCGCCTGGGGCGTCAGGGGCACGCGGGGGGCACGGCACGGGTACGTCTGCCTCCCCGGTGCCTGTGACATCCGGAGACCGCAGGGGCCGCGGCACCTGCACCGCCGCCTCCCCGGAACCCGCAGCCTCCGCAGAACGCGGGAGACACGGCACAGGTACGGCCGCCTCCCCCATGCCCGTGCCCCCCGAAGACCGCAGGGGCGGCGGCACCCGTACGGCCGCCTTCCCAGGATCCGCAGCGTCCGAAGTACGCAGAGGACGCGGCACCCGTACCGCCGCCTCCCCAGGATCCGCAGCCTCCGCAGAGCACGGGAGACGCGGCACAGGTACGGCCGCCTCCCCGGTGCCTGTGGCATTCGCAGAACGCGGGAGTCGCGGAGCGGGTACGGCCGCCTCCCCGGTGCTTGCGGCGTCCGGGGCGCGCGGCGCTCGTACCGCCGCCTCCCCGAAGCCCGTGGCTTCCGCAGAGCGCGGGAGGCGGGGAACGGGTACCGCCGTCTCCCCGGGGTCCGTGGCGTCCGGAGTGCGGGCGTGTATCGCGTGGGGGACGTCCTCCCCCGGGTTCCGGTCAGGCACGGGTCACCTCCGAGGTCTCGCCGAGGACGATGTGCGCGAGGTTGGCCAGGGATGCCGAGCCCGGTCTGAAGTAGTCGCTGTGGCCGCCGTCGCCCGCGGCGAAGACCCGGGCGCCGTAGGCCGGGGAGACCGGGTCGGTGCCGAAACCGAGGGTCGTGCCGAACAGGCCGGCGCGCAGATGGGGCACGTCCGCGATCCAGTCGTCGGCACCACGGGCCGCCCAGACGCGCGCCCGGGTGTGCAGGGCGGCGACGGAGTCCGCGCCGGTGCCGGGGCTGCCGATCAGGGCGATGTCCCTGGCCTCGGCGGTGCCGGCCGCGCGGGCGCACACCACCGAGCCGTAGGAGTGGCAGACCAGGGAGATGCCGGGCGACGGGCCCAGAGCGCCACGCAGCTCGCTCAGGAACCGCTCCAGCAGCGGGGCGGCCCGCTCGGCCCGGGTGGTGGTGAGCGCGGCGGTGCTGAGTGTGCGGGGTGTGTCGTACCCGAGCCAGGCGATGACCGCGGTGCGCGGGCCCGTCGCGCGGTACAGGGCGAGTGCGCCCGCACGGAGACGGCCGTAGCTGTCCAGCGTGGTGTCGGCGCCCGGGACCAGGACCGCGATGTGGTCCGCCGTGGTCAGCTCGCCCAGGACCTCGGTCACCCGGCCCGTGCCCCGGCCGTCGAAGGCCAGCAGCCGACGGGTCGGGGAGGCCATGGCGCGGTCCGTCGCGGCGCGGCCGTGGTCGCCGTGGGCCGCCGCCCGGCGGGACGCCTCGGCCGCGTCGGCGCGGTTCGCCTCGTAGATCCCGGTGAGCGCGGCCCTCGAGAGCGGGGCGAGCACGGCCGGCGGCGGGGCCGGGATCCCGGGGCGCCCGGCGGCCGAGAGAGGCACCACCACGGCACCCGTGACCAGCGCGGCGAGCAGGGCCCGGCGCAGTCGGCCGAGACGCGGCCGGCCGGGTCGTCGTCTCCCGCGGCCCCACGCCCCGCCTCCGGTGGGCGGCCCCTGAGGCGCCCGCCCGTCCGCGCCCGCGCCCGCGGTCGGAGTCCTCCCCGGGAACGCCATGGCGTCCTCCCCTTCCTCGGCCCGCTCATCGGGCCGTCACGGAAGGGAAGTTACGGAGCGTGACGCGTCGTCGGCGTCATGCCAGGGGACTCACCTGAGAGGTAGCTCTCAGGGATGACAGGGATGACAGGGGTTCCTCAGGGTCGCCCGGGAAGGATCCGGCCGGCGGCTACCACGCCAGCTGCGCGATCTCCTCCGCCACCACCGCGCAGGCGTCCGCCGCCGGGTCGATCAGGGGGAAATGGCCCGCCCCCTCCAGGAGGGTGAGCCCGACGACCTCGCCCGCAGTCGCCGCCGCCCCGGCGTACGCCTCGGCGACCGCCCGCGGCACCACGATGTCCGTACGCCCCTGGACGAGGGTGGTGGCGATGCCGGTGGGCAGCAGCAGAGCCGGGTCGGCGTACGGCCGGCGCTCCTCGAACAGGGCCTCGCCGCCCAGGAGCTGGACCGCCGCGCCCCCGCACACCGCCAGCTCCCCGGCGACCTGGAGGTCCGCGATCGGGGCGAGCGCCACCACTCCGCGCAGCGGGGCAGGGCGGTCCGTGCGCCAGGGGGAGTCCGCCGGGAGGACATGGCGGGCGGCGGCCCACAGCGCGAGATGGCCGCCCGCCGAGTGCCCGGTGATCACCGTGCGGCGGGGATCGGCGTCCGGCAGCGCCTCGCGGACCAGCGCCGGCAGCGCGTCGAGGGCCGCCGCGACATCGTCGAACGTCTCGGGCCAGCGACCCGCCACCGGTCCGCTCCCGCCAGTGTCCGGGCCCCCTGCACCGTCCGTCCGGTCCGTACCGGATGCGCCCCTGCGGTACTCGACATTGGCCACGGCGAAGCCCCGGCGGGCCAGGAAGTCCGCGAACGGGGTGATGTGCCGACGGTCGTACGGCGCACGCCACGCCCCGCCGTGCAGAACGACGACGAGCGGTGCGGGGCCCCCGGTCCCGGGTGCCTCGGCCGGTCCGGGTCCCCGGGGGGCATAGAAGTCGATCACCTGGTCGGGGTGGTCCCCGTAGGGGGCGGTGGCACCGGGTTCCACCGGGGGGTGGGAGAAGGCGAACGCCTCTTCCGCGGCGTCACGTGCCTCGGCGGCCTCCCGGCTCACCTCGTCCGGCATGCTCCCACCTCTCAGCGGCGAAACGGCATACGTACACCTGGCCGAAAGCCGACCAGTCGTCGGCGGGGACGGTATCAGGCGGGTGACATGAGCCCGGGGGTCCACGTGCTGCGACGGCGGCCGGGCACGGCCGCCGTCGCACCCCACGTGCCGTCAGGACAGCGTGTCCGCCAGGATCCGGGCCGCCCGCTCCGCGTCCGCGAAGCCCACATACAGCGGTGTGAACCCGAAGCGCAGCACATCCGGCGGGCGGTAGTCGCCGACCACTCCGCTCGCGATCAGCCGCTTCATCACCTCGCCCGCGTCGGGGCAGCGCAGCGCCACCTGGCTGCCCCGCTCCGCGTGCGCGGCGGGCGTCAACGACTCGACCGCGCCCTCGGGGGCGTAGGCCGCCACGCACTCCAGGAAGAAGTCCGTGAGCGCGAGGGACTTGGCGCGGACCGCGTCGACCGAGACGCCGTCCCACACCTCGAGCGCCGCCTCCAGGGCGAGCATGGACAGGATGTCCGGGGTGCCGACACGACCGCGGGGCGCGCCCGCCGCCGGTTCGTAGTCCGCCCGCATGCCGAAGGGTTCCGCGTGCGAGTTCCAGCCCGGCAGCGGGGAGTCGAAGCGGTCCTGCAGTTCCCGCCGCACATACAGATACGCCGGGGAGCCGGGGCCCCCGTTCAGATATTTGTAGGTGCAGCCGACCGCCAGGTCGACCCCGTGTTCGTCCAGGCCCACCGGAAGCGCGCCCGCGCTGTGGCAGAGGTCCCAGACCGCCACCGCGCCCGCCGCGTGCACCGCGGCCGTCAGCCCGGGCAGATCGTGCAGCCGGCCCGTGCGGTAGTCGACATGGTTCAGCAGCACCGCGGCCGTGCGGTCACCCAGCGCGTCCGGCACCTCGGCCGGGGCGACCGGCCGCAGGGTGCAGCCGGTCATCCGCGCCGCCGACCCGGCGATGTATCCGTCCGTGGGGAACGTGGTCGCGTCGACCACGATCTCGTCCCGGCCGCCTTCGGCCCCCGCGGTCCCCCTGGCCAGACGTACGGCCGCCACCAGCGCCTTGAAGACATTGACGCTGGTCGAGTCGCCCACCACGATCTGCCCGGGCGCGGCCCCGACCAGCGGGGCGATCCGGTCACCGATCCGCTCCGGCGCCGTCCACCAGCCGCTCTCGTCCCAGGACCTGATCCGCAGTGAGCCCCACTGTCTGCGGACCACGTCCTCCATCCGGCCCGGCACGGCGGCCGGCAGCGCACCCAGCGAGTTGCCGTCCAGATAGACGGCCTCGTCGAGCACGAACCTCGCGCGTACGGCGGCCAGCGGGTCGGCCGCGTCCCGTTCCCTTGCCCTCAGCTCCAGGTCAGACATGCGATCGCGCCGTCCACAGCTCGGGGAAGACGTTCTTCTGGGCGCGCTTCTCCAACCAGGCCACCCCGGCGGAACCACCCGTTCCGGCCTTGGCGCCCATCGCGCGCCGGGTGGCGAGCAGATGGTCGTTGCGCCAGCGCCACACCAGCTCGGCCACATCGGTCAGCGCCTCGCCCAGCCGGAGGAGTTCATCCGTCTGGTCCCCGGCGTAGAGGGCGGTCCACACCGCCTCGACCTCGTCCGAGGGTTCATAGCGCCGGGAGACGTCACGCCGCAGCACCGCGTCCGGGACCGGGTGCCCGCGTCGGCCGAGCAGCCGCAGCACCTCGTCGTAGAGGCAGGGCTCGTGCAGCGCCTTCTCCAACTCGGCGTGGACGCGCGGCGCGCCCCGGTGCGGCACCAGCATGGACGCGGACTTCTCGCCGAGCAGGAACTCCATACGGCGGTACATCGCCGACTGGAAGCCGGAGCCCTCCCCGAGGGCCGAGCGATAGGAGTTGAACTGCGCCGGGGTCAGCTGGGCGAGCGGCTGCCAGGAGGCGTTCAGCGCCTCCAGTTCCCGTACGGACCTCTTCAACGCGTCGATCGCCACCGGTACCCGGTCCTCGCGCAGGGCCCGCGCCGCGGTCTCCCACTCATGGACGACGACCGTGAACCACAGCTCCATCACCTGGGTCGTGACCAGGAAGACCATCTCTCCGGGATCCTCGGAGAGGGTGTGCTGGAGGTGGGTGAGCACATCCGCCCGGACATAGTCCTCGTACGGCGTGGTGCCCTGGAAGTCGAGATGCGGAGTCTCGGGCTCCTGAGTCTCTCGGGACTGATGAGCCGGTTGGGACATCGCTGTCTCCTGATGGTGTTTCCGGGTAGCGGTCCGCCCCTGCCGATGCCGGCACGGGGGCCCCGGTCCCCACCGGCATCCTGCGCAATCACCTTCTGCCCCGCAAGGCCCGCCCCGTCACAGGCGGGCCTCTTCACGCGTCAGGGCTGCCGGACCAGAGCCGTCGAGGCCCGCACGGCAGGGTCCGTGGCCGTCGGACCGTCCCTCGGTTCATCCGGCCGTCGGCCGTCGGACCGTCACCCCGTCAGCCCAGCGTCTGGGCGGCCGTCGGCGAGGAATCCTTCAGGAACTGGGTGCAGCGCTCGTACTCCTCCTGCTCCCCGATCCCCTGCGCGGCCCGGGCGAGGCCGTGCAGGGCCCGCAGAAAGCCGCGGTTGGGCTCGTGCTCCCAGGGCACCGGCCCGTGGCCCTTCCAGCCGCTGCGGCGCAGGGCGTCCAGGCCACGGTGGTAGCCGGTGCGCGCATAGGCGTACGACTCGACGACCGCGCCCCGCTGGAACGCGTCGTCGGCCAGCTGAGCCCAGGCGAGCGAGGAGGCGGGGTACCGCGCGGCGACATCGGCGGGCGCCGTGCCGTCGGCGAGCAGCTCACGCGGCTCCGGGTCGTCGGGGAGGTGGGTCGGGGGCGGGCCCCCGAGCAGGTTCTCGTGAAGGGTCATGAGTTCAGTGTGCGGCATGGCCCTTGATCGGTAACGGTGGCCTACGGCCTCCGGAGCGCACCGTTCCGCGGGCGCCCCGCCGCCACCGGCCGGTGCCGCTCGCCCGGGGTCATCGGGCCCGGCCCGTGCCACTCAGCCGGGGTCATCGGGTCCCGCCGGGGCCGGAGGTCCGGGGCCCCCGCCGGGGCTCCAGGGGCGGCGCCGTGACCCAGCCGTGGGTGCGGCACTCGGGACCGCGGCCGTCCTCCGGAGGGCGGCGCACGGTCGCGAGGGCCAGCACCGCCCCGGCCACCAGGACGGCCGCGCACAGCGGCATCGCCCGGCGGAAGGCGGCGTCGAACGCATCCGGCACCTGAGGCGCCTCGGGGCCCATCCCGGTGAGCAGCGGCAGCGCGGCCACCGCGACCAGGCCGGCCGCGCGGGCCGCCGCGTTGTTGATGCCGCTGGCCAGGCCCGCCCTGGCGGTGTCCACCGAGGCGAGCAGGGTGGCGGTCAGCGGTGCCACCAGGGTGACCATTCCCGCGCCCATGACCAGCAGCGCGGGCAGCACGTCGCCGGCGTACGAGGCATGTTTCCCGACGCGCAGCATCAGCAGCATGCCCGTCGCGCACAGCAGGGGCCCCACGGTGAGCGGAATGCGCGGGCCGATCCGCTTGGCGAGGGAACCCGAGCGGGCCGAGAAGAGCAGCATCAGCACGGTGGTGGGCAGCAGAGCCGCACCGGCCCGCAGCGGGGAGTAGCCCGCCACCACCTGGAGCTGGAGCGCGGTGAGGAAGAAGAAGCCGCCGAAGGCCGCGTAGACACAGAGGGTCACCAGATTGACCGCCGTGAAGGTGCGGGAGGCGAAGATGTCCAGCGGCATCATCGGGGCGGCGCGGCGCCTCTCGACCTGGACGAAGGCGACGCCCGCCGCCACGCCCGCGGCCGCGGTGACGGCGGCCACGGTCCGGGAGCCGTTCGGTGCCTCGGTCAGCGCGTAGGTGACCAGGGCGAGGGCCAGGGCGCCCAGCGCGGCGCCGAGGACGTCGAAGCGTCCGCGGCCCCGCCCGGCTTCGGCCGGAGCACTCTCCCCGCCGGACTCCGGTACATGTCTGACGGCGACGGGCGCGCACAGCAGAGCCAGCGGGACATTGAGCAGGAAGACCCAGCGCCAGCCGGGCCCGTCCACCAGCCAGCCGCCGAGGAACGGGCCGGCGGCGGCGCCGATGCCGCCGAAGCCGGACCACAGACCGACCGCCCGCGCACGGTCGTCCGGATGGAAGGACGCCTGGATGAGCGCGAGCGAGCCGGGGGTCAGCAGGGCGCCGCCGACGCCCTGGAGGGCACGCGCGGCGACCAGGAACGTCGCGTCCGGGGACAGTCCGCAGAGCAGGGAGGCACCGGCGAACCAGACCACTCCGACGACGAAGACCTTGCGCCGGCCGAAGCGGTCGCCGAGGGCACCGCCGAGGAGGATCAGCCCGGCGAGCGTGACCAGATAGGCGTTGACGGTCCACTGGAGGGCGGCGAGATCCGCGTCGAGGTCCTTGCCGATGCGGGGCAGGGCGACATTGACGACGGTGGAGTCCAGCAGGGTCATGCTGGAGCCGAGCACCGTGGTCAGAAGGATCCACTTCCCGGTGGCGGAGGAGATCCTGACGGCGGGGGTTCGGCGCACGGGGACGGCCATGGCCCGATCATCCCGCGCGCCCCGCCGCCCGGGAAGCCGGCCTCGACGTCGGGCGTACGACGCGCCCCGCCAGGGCGCACGAGGAGCCCCCGGGCAGGGCGCACGACGGGCCCGGCGCCATGGTGGTGGCGCCGGGCCCGTCGGAGGGAGAGAAGAAGAACCGGGATCCGGTTACTTGATCTTCGTACCGCTCGACCGGAGGTTGCCGCAGGCCTCGATGACACGCTTGGCCATCGACGTCTCCGCGAGCTTGCCCCAGGTGCGCGGGTCATAGGTCTTCTTGGAGCCGACCTCGCCGTCGACCTTCAGCACGCCGTCGTAGTTCCTGAACATGTGGTCGGCGACCGGACGCGTGAAGGCGTACTGGGTGTCGGTGTCGATGTTCATCTTGACCACGCCGTTCTCCAGCGCCGTCAGGATCTCCTGCTCGGTCGAGCCGGAACCGCCGTGGAAGACGAAGTCGAACGGCTGGCTGCCGGCCGGCCGGCCGAACTTGGCGGCGACGCCCTCGTTCAGGTCCTTCAGCAGCTCGGGGCGCAGGACGACATTGCCCGGCTTGTAGACGCCGTGCACATTGCCGAAGGACGCGGCCAGCAGATAGCGGCCCTTGTCGCCCAGGCCCAGCGCCTCGGCGGTGCGGATCGCGTCCTCGGGCGTGGTGTAGAGGGAGTCGTTGATCTCGTGGGAGACGCCGTCCTCCTCGCCACCGGTCGGGGTGATCTCCACCTCGAGGATGATCCGGGCGGCGCGGGTGCGCTCCAGCAGCTCCTGGGCGATCTTCAGGTTGTCGGCGAGGGTCTCCGCGGAGCCGTCCCACATATGGGACTGGAAGAGCGGGTTCTCACCGCGGGACACCCGCTCCTCGGAGATGGAGAGCAGCGGACGCACATACCCGTCGAGCTTGTCCTTGGGGCAGTGGTCCGTGTGCAGCGCGATGTTGACCGGGTACTTCTCGGCGACGATGTGGGCGAACTCCGCCAGGGCCACGGCACCGGTGACCATGTCCTTGTCGTACTGGCCGCCCAGGAACTCGGCGCCACCCGTCGAGATCTGGACGATGCCGTCGCTCTCGGCCTCCGCGAAGCCGCGCAGCGCGGCGTGCAGGGTCTGGGTCGATGTCACGTTGATGGCCGGGTAGGCGAACTTGCCTGCCTTCGCCCGGTCGAGCATCTCGTTGTAGACCTCGGGGGTTGCGATGGGCATCTGTCCGCTCCTTGTATGTGCGGGTTGCGTACGGCTCTGCTTACGGCCCTGACCTAGGGTGCGACATCATCGTCGTCCCCATCTTTCCAGACTTGGCCCGATGCTCAGGCCTGAGCGCACGGGCCTGTGGACAACTCCCCCGTCGGGTACGAACCCGTCACCCCCGTGACGGACCCCGGCACCCGCGTGACGCCGTGGACCGCCGTCAGTCCAGGCCCAGTTCGTCCTTCGCGTAGCCGAAGCGATAGGGCACCCCGGCGCCCTCCTGGATCTTCTCGGCCGCGCCCGTGTCCCGGTCGACGATCGTGGCCACCGCGACCACCTCGGCCCCGGCCTCGCGCACCGCCTCCACCGCCGTGAGCGGGGAGCCTCCGGTGGTGGAGGTGTCCTCGACGACCAGGACCCTGCGGCCCTTGATCTCCGGGCCCTCCACGCGCCGCTGCAGACCGTGCGCCTTGGCGGCCTTGCGGACCACGAACGCGTCCAGCTTCTTGCCGCGCGCGGCGGCCGCGTGCAGCATGGCGGCCGCGACCGGGTCCGCCCCCATGGTGAGCCCGCCGACCGCGTCGAAGTCCAGGTCGGCGGTGAGGTCCAGCAGCACCTGGCCGACCAGCGGGGCGGCCTCTCCGTCGAGGGTGATCCGGCGCAGGTCGATGTAGTAGTCGGCCTCCAGACCCGAGGAGAGGGTCACCGTGCCGTGCACCACGGCCTTGTCCTTGATCTGCTGGAGCAGGGCGTCGCGGGCACCGGACGGCGTTGCTGCGTAGACGTCACTCATACGAGTCAGCTTACGGGCGCCCCGGGACCCGGGACCCCCCGCGTCTCACCGGCCGCGCCAGCTCCAGGTCATCGTGGCCTCCAGCGGCTCGATGGGGGTGACCAGGCGCGGAAGGGTGTTGAGACCGTCCGGCGGACCGGTCTGCGGCTCCACGCACACCGCCTCCCGCTGCTCGTCGTAGACGACGACCCACTCCTCCCGGCTGGTGACCCTCAGTTCCAGCTGCTCGGGCCAGGTGAGGGTGACGTCGACGCCGCCGGGCATGCCGAAGCAGTCGTCCCAGGGGCCGGGCTTCGGGTCGATGCGGTTCCCGGTGGGCAGATGGTCGTCGCCGCGCTCCTCCTGCCAGGCGGGGCTGAAGTCGACGCGCACCTCCTCGCCGCCGAGGGTGCGGTTGAACCAGGGGTGCCAGCCGATCTGGGCCGGGAACGAGGAGTCGTACGTCTCCACCGACATGGTGAGCGTCAGGGAGTCCCCGGTGAGCGCGGCGAGCTGGGTGACCCGGCCGGCCCAGGGCCAGGGGGCGCCCAGGTCACAGGTGAGGACGGCCTCGTCGCCACCGGCGCGGGCCACCCGCCAGGCGCCGTCCCGTACGGTGCCGTGAATGGCGTGCGGAGGGGCGTTGAGAGGCATCCGGTGGACCGCACCGCCGTCCCGGAACATGCCGTCCCGGAGCCGCCCGCACCAGGGGACCATGGGGAAGCACCCGAACCGCTCGCCCTGCCGCAGCAGTTCCGCACCGCCGACGCGCAGACTGCGCACCCGCCCGCCGTTCGCCGGTGCCAGCACGACTTCCGCGTCTCCCGCGGCCAACGTGATCTCGTCGTTACTCACGAGGCCGACCCTACTTGGCCGTTGAAGGGAACGTACGCGGGCATCGGCGCGCGGGGCCCGCCCGGTCAGCGACGGCGGCGCAGCAGCCGGCCCGCCACGATCGCGGACGCGAGGACCAGGGCCGCCGCCGGGGCCGCCCAGCGCAGAGTCGCGGTGGCCGTCACCGTCTCCGGGGCGGGGACGGGGGCGTAGCGGCCGCGCGGGGGTGCGTGGTCGACCTCCTCGGCGCTCCGGCCGATCATCGTGCGCCGGGCGTGTGCCGCCTCGGCCTGAGGGTCCCCGCCGTCGAACGCCGAGGGGACCGGGGCGGGCCTCCCGCGACCGTCGAAGCCGTCGGGGGTGAGGCCGCCGGTGTGGTCGCCGTCATGGTCGCTCCCGTACTCCTCCTCGCCCTCGTCGCCCTCATCGCCCTCATCGCCCTCATCGCCCTCATCGCCCTCATCGGCGAACGGGTCGAGGGACGACGGAGGGATCTCGGTGTCGAAGACGGACGGTGCGGCCGGAGGTTCCTCGGAGGCATCGTGGGGTTCCCCGAAGTCCCCGCCGGACGCCTCCCGCGACGCGTCCCCCGACTCCGCGGCGGGCGTCTCCGCCGCCCGCTCACCGTCGGCACCAGGCGGCACCGCGCCCTCCGGCTGCCCGCCGGGCGCCCCCGCCGACGGGGTGTCAGCGGACTCGCCCCCGGCCTCCGCCGACGCCGCAGCGGCACGCGGAGCCGTCTCCTCCACGCCCGTCGGTGCCGTCGTGTCCCCGGCTCCCGGATCCGTCAGCGCCTCGGCGCCCAGGTCCTCCGCGAAGCGTCCCAGCAGTCGTGCCCCCGCCGAGGCCACCGCGTCCCCGGGCAGTTCCGCGATCCGGCCGTCGGCGACGGCCGTGCCCGTGAAGGCGAGCGTGACGCCGCCCTCGGCCGGGAGCAGGCGCACAAGGAGGGAGAGCTTCGCGGTGCCGGTGCCGCGGGCCTCCGTGCCCTCGGCCTCCATCGCATAGGAGCCGTCGGCCCGGCCCGTCACCCGCAGTGAACCCCGGTAGGTGATCGTGTGGCCGGCGATGCGCATCCGCAGACGGCCGGTGACGCGCTCCGCCCCCGCCTCCTGGTGGAGTCCCTGGATCGCGCGGGCCACCCGGGCGGGATCGGCGAGCGCCTCCCTGAGCCGCTCGGCAGAAACCGGAACGAACACCTCATGCTCCATACCTGCCGAGCCTACCCACGAGCGCCCCGGCGCGTCCCCCTCCTCGGCGTCATTCGCACGGCCGAGCGCGACCAGCGCTCCCCGGTGCGCGCTCCTGCTCAGTCCGGGTACCGCGGGTGCACCAGTGTCGACGGCTTCAGACCCCGCACCCGGGTGCGCGCCGCCGCCCGCGCGTCCGCCCGCAGCGACTGCGGGGTCAGGGTGCGCGGACGCGGTCCGTGCGGGTCCAGGGTCAGGGCGGGACGGTCACGGGCGGCGAGCACGAACCCCCAGTCCCGCGCAGCCCCGGACGTTTCCGCCGAGCCGCCGGGGCGCCGCGCGGAACCGGGGGCCCGCCCGGCGACGCGATAGGGGACCGGGTCCAGGCCCGCCGCGCGCAGCGTCGCCTCAACCGTCCAGAGGACGCGGGGGCGCGAGGTCACCGGGCCCGTGTGCACCACCAGTCGGCCTCCGGGGGCCAGCGTGCGACGGGCCAGCCCGTAGAACTCCTGCGAGTACAGCTTCGTACTCGCGGTGAGGGTCGGGTCGGGAAGGTCCGCGATCACCACGTCGTACGCCTGGTGCGTCTGTCTGAGCCGGCGGAACACATCGTCGGTGCGCACCTGGACGCGCGGATCGGCGAAGGCACGGCCGTTCAGCGCGGACAGGGCCGGATCGCGGCGCGCCAGCCGGACCAGGGCGGCATCGGGGTCGACCACCTCGACCCGCTCCACCCCGGGCAGCCGCAGCACCTCGCGGGTGGCCAGGCCGTCGCCGCCGCCGAGGACCAGCACCCGCGCATGCGGGCCGCCACTCATCGCGGGGCGCACCAGCGCCTCCCGGAAACGGCTCCCGTCCCGGCCGGCCGGCCGCGGCCGCCCGTCGAGAAAGAGGGCGACGGGATGCCCGGGGCCCCCGCCGGTCAGCACCACCTCCTGGACCCCGGTGCGCAGCGCGACCCGTACCTGTCCGCCGTAGACCGCCTGGCGGGCCGCCCGCTCGAAGTCGTCGACCAGGACGGCCGCCGCGGCGAGCACGCCCAGCACCGCGAGGTTGGCGATCAGAAGCAGCCGCCGGCCGCGGCGGGACAGATCCCGCCGGAACAGTCCGAGCACCAGCGCGCCGCCCGCGACCGAGTTGACCGCGCCGGTGAGCAGGGCGCCGGTGAGCTGGCCGAGCTGGGGCAGCAGCAGAAAAGGGAAGGCGAGCCCGCCGACCAGCGCGCCCACATAGTCCGCCGCGAACAGATCGGCGACCGCGCCGCCCGCGTCCTGGCGGCGGATGCGCTGGATCAGCTCCATCAACAGCGGCACCTCGGCGCCGATGAGCAGGCCGATCGCCAGCGAGAAGCCCACCAGCAGACAGCGCGGGCCCCCGGACCGGACACCGCCCCAGTCGCCGGTCCAGGCGAAGACCGCGTACAGCGCCATCGCACTGCAGCCGCCGACCAGGGCGAGCGCCGCCTCCACCGCGCCGAAGCCGGCCGCGGCCCGGCAGCGCAACCGCTTCGCGGCGAGCGAGCCGATGCCCATCGCGAAGACCATCACGGACAGCACGACCGAGGCCTGGGTGACGGAGTCGCCGATCAGATACGAGGCCAGGGCGACCAGTTCGAGCTCGTACACCAGGCCGCAGGCCGCGCAGACGAACACCCCGGCGAGGACGAGGAACCGT
Organism: Streptomyces nodosus; assembly: GCF_008704995.1. Classification (NCBI taxonomy): domain Bacteria; kingdom Bacillati; phylum Actinomycetota; class Actinomycetes; order Kitasatosporales; family Streptomycetaceae; genus Streptomyces; species Streptomyces nodosus. The sequence continues at coordinate 4,046,945 of NZ_CP023747.1, read as the reverse complement.
CCGGTCGTGGGGCGCACGGGCAGCCGCGCCTGACTCCGGCCGGCCTCGCCCCGGGTGCGGGGCGGGCCGGTCGGTGCGGGCGCGTGCGGTTCGATCACGATAGGAACGCTACGTCACGACTGCATTGCAGTTTGTCACCCACAGGTGTGGAACTACGGGCGCGAGGGTGCCTTCGGGACGCCTGGCCGCCGCCGGAATCGTCGGCTCCGCCTCATACACCGGACGGGCTCAACTGTGCGGACGGCATCCTGACGCCGACCCGGGTGCGGGTCGCCACCAACTGGCCGTCCTGCGGATAGGCGTGCCAGGTGCGCCAGTGGACCTGGCCCTCGTGGCGCCGGGCCAGCATCGCGGTGAAGGCGTGCGGGCTGCCGGGGAAGACGCCGGCCAGCCCGTGGGGATGGTCGGAGACCAGGGCCAGCAACTCCTGGGCGCGGCCCGCGAAGGAACGGGGGGACAGCACCTCGACATGGGCGGCGAACTCGTACTCCCAGTCCCCCACCCGCTCGGCGACGCCCACCGGCAGGGGGGCGCTGGAGCCCGCGATGCACGCCACCGTCTCCGAACATCTGCCCTGCTCCTCCTCCAGCAGTACCTGGTGGGACGCGCCGAGGAGTCTCAACTGGAGCTGAGCACCGGCCAGTTCCAGATCGAGCGTGGCAAGCGCGGGCAGCGGCTCGCGCCCCAGGGTCCAGGCGAGGTCGGCCGCACGCGTGTCGGTGTACGAGGTGTTCAGGGTCGTGAGCATGGATCGGCTCCGCTAGCACGCAAAAAGAGGAGAGGTTCCGGCACGCCCCGGCCGGCGCCGGGGGTTCGCCCGGCTCAGCCGGTCGGGCGCGCCGTCCGGGTCGGCCCGGCCGGGCAAAGCGCCTTCAGGACGGGCGTCCGGGACCGCGCTGACGGTTGAGAGAGAACCATGAACCGAGCCGTGTTCACAGCGTTTTTACCCAAGTTCATAGGGTTTCCATCCCATTGGGGACCCGGCAGCGCATCTGTTCAACTACTTGATGCGGCGGGAGCGTTGATGTGCAGGTCGGGCGCACCTCCGACGCGAAGCCGTCAGCGCTCGTCCCGTTCGAGGCGCTGCCGACGCGCGCCCTCGCGCCCCCCGGTCGGGTGAGATCCCGCAGGCCCGCCGGTTGCCTCCGGCGGGCCTGCGACGTACTCCGGGCGCTTCTCCCCCGTGGAGCCCGGCTGCCCCGGATCAGTTGCCTCCGCCGCAGCCGCCGCCCCCGCCGCACGACGATCCGCCCCCGCCGCAGGAATGCCCGCCGCCGCAGGAGTGGTGGCCGCCGGAGTGCCCGCCGCCCGAGTGCCCGCCGCCCGACGGGCCGTCCGACGACGAACCGCCGTCTCCCCCGTCGGCCCACCAGCTGCTGCCCCCGGCGTCACCGGCGGCTCCGCCCCCGCCGGACCGGTCCCCGGCGCCGGTGGACCGACCGCCGGTGCGGATGGACCGGCCACCGCGCCCACCCCGAGCCGCGCCCCTGTTCCCACGCCGAGCGTTGTACGGCCTGACGATCGACGCCGCGACAACCAGCACCACCAGCACCACCAGGACGATGACGACGACCATGGCGCCGCCCTCCTTCCGCCTCCCCCGAGGCGACCCCCCGTGGGTCCGCCCGCGTTCCGTGCACCGGGGATGCCCCCACGCCGTTCCCGGCAAAGCAGAGTTGAGGAAGTCCAGAGCTTGGGCGCAGGATGGCGGCCATGACCTTCAGCGCGCGCCCCCTCCTCAACCGCCGGCTCGCCGAGTTCGGGACGACGATCTTCGCCGAGATGTCGGCCCTCGCCGTCAGCACCGGGTCTCTCAATCTCGGGCAGGGTTTCCCCGACGCCGACGGCCCCGAGGAGATCCGCGAGGCCGCGGTACGGGCTCTGCGCGACGGGCGGGGCAACCAGTACCCGCCGGGTCCCGGCGTCCCCGAGCTGCGCACCGCGATCGCCGCGCACCAGCAGCGGCGGTACGGCCTGTCCCACGACCCCGACACCGAGGTGCTGGTCACGGCGGGCGCCACCGAGGCGATCGCGGCGGCACTGCTGGCACTCGTGGAGCCCGGCGACGAGGTGATCGCCCTGGAGCCGTACTACGACTCCTACGCCGCCTGCATCGCCATGGCGGGCGGCCGTCGGGTACCGGTGACGCTGCGGCCGCACGAGGGTGCCTTCCGGCTCGACCTCGACGAGCTGCGCGACGCCGTCACCGAGCGCACCCGGCTGCTGCTGATCAACACCCCGCACAACCCGACCGGCACCGTGCTCACCCGCGAGGAACTGCGGGCGATCGCCGAACTGGCCGTGGAGCGGGACCTGCTCGTCGTCACGGACGAGGTCTACGAACACCTGGTCTTCGACGACGCCGAGCATGTGCCGCTCGCGACCTTCCCGGGCATGCGCGAGCGGACGGTCACCATCGGCTCGGCCGGCAAGACCTTCTCGTTCACCGGCTGGAAGGTCGGCTGGGTGACGGCGGCGCCGGAGCTGCTCACGGCGGTGCGCTCGGCCAAGCAGTTCCTGACCTATGTGGCGTCCGGGCCCTTCCAGTACGCCGTCGCCGAGGCGCTCCGCCTGCCGGACTCGTACTTCGAGGACTTCCGCGCGGACATGCGGGCCAAGCGGGATCTGCTGGCGACCGGGCTCACGGAGGCGGGCTTCGAGGTGTTCCGCCCGGCGGGCACCTACTTCGTCACCACCGACATCCGCCCCCTCGGCGAGAGCGACGGCTTCGCCTTCTGCCGCGCCCTGCCGGAGCGCGCGGGCGTCGTCGCCATCCCGAACGCGGTCTTCTACGACCACCGCGAGGCCGGCGCCCCCTTCGTCCGCTTCGCCTTCTGCAAGCGCACCGAGATCCTCGAAGAGGCCACCCACCGCCTGAAATCCCTGACGAACTGACCCGCCCCAGCCCGGTCCGCCACCATGCACGCTCGGTCACCCGTCGTGACCGGAACGGATGAATCGCGTGGCGAAGGGGTCGTACGGCGCCTCCCGGCAGTGCAGCATTGCGGTCGCACCTGCACAACGGCCCGGCGGTGCACGGCACGACACGGGAGGAGGACCGCTCGGGGTGTGGGAGGAGTGGGAGCAGCTCAAGGCCGCGGCGGCCGGACGACACCGCGCAGGGACGCGGCTCGACCGGCTGCCCGCCGACCAGGGCGGCACCCGTGGCAGCGGCACCGCCGGCAGGCTCAGGTCCGACAGGGAGGCGTGGTCCGCGGCCGGCCGGGACGTCGGCGAGCTGCGGGACGGCATCGGCACGGCGCTGACGAAGCTGGAGCACGGCCAGACGGGGCTCGACAAGGGGCCCCGGTGTCTGACGGCGGTGGCCCAGAAGGGCGTGTACGACTCCTGGGAACGCCGGGTGAAGGACATCGGCGAGCTGTGCGACGGGCTCGTCGGCGTGCTGGAGAAGACGGGCGAGGGCCAGCTGAGGACCGACGAAGCCGTCAGGGCCGAGGTCGCCAGGCTGATCGGCACTTCCGGCAAGGGCCGGTGATCCGGAGGCATGGACCTCGAGACGCTCAAGTCCGTCGCCCCGTCCGGGTACGCGGACGCAGCCGACGGGTATCGCGCGGTGAGCGACATGGCCGACGCGGCCAAGGACCGCGTCGACCGGCAGATCGCCGCGTCCCTGCGGAAGGCCGAGAAGGGCGAGGCGGCCGACGCGGCGCTGAAGCAACTGCGCAGGCTGTCGGAGAACTTCCACTACACCCAGGTCGAGTGCGGCTTGATCAGCGGAGCGCTCAACGGTTTCTCGTCCGAGATCACCGCCCCGAGACGCCGCCTGCTGGAGGCACTGGACGACGCGAAGGCGTTGTCGTACAGCGTGGACGCGGACGGCGGTGTCGGGTACCCCGCCGGCGGCGAGAACGAGGCGACCGGTGGCGAGCTCCCCGGGGGGACCGTCCAGGGCAACACGGGCCGGTACACCCCCGGACTCGGCCCCGACGCCTCCGGGCTGCACAGCCCCAACCCGCACCGCGCGAAGGCCCAGGACATCGCCGACCGCATCGCCCACGCCGTGCAGGAGGCCACAGAGACCGACGTCCGGTACAGCAGAGCGCTGGCGCGACTCCGGGCGGCCCCGGGGCTCAGAGTCGGCATCGGTACCTGGGCCGACGTGGCGTCCGACGTCCAAGCCGTCAGCTCGGCCGCCAGCAGGTATCTCCAGGACCACATCCCCCTGGACAAGACACCCGCCGACCGCAAGCAGTGGTGGGACGGCCTCAGCGCGGAGCAGCGCGACGAGTACAAGCGCGCGTTCCCGGAGCTCATCGGCAACCTGGACGGCATCCCCTCCGCGATCCGCGACGAGGTCAACCGCGAGAACCTGGACATTCTGATCGGCAAGCTCTCGGGTGAAGACGACACCAGGGCCAAGGCGCAGTTGGACGCTCTCCAGAGCATCCGACAGCAGCTGCAGGAAAATGCCGCAAAGCAACTGGTGGACCCGAAAGAGCCGCCCATGTATCTGCTGGGGATCGGCGACGAAGGGCTCGGTCGGGCCATCGTCTCTTTTGGGAACCCTGACACATCGAAGAACGTGTCGGCATATGTTCCGGGTCTCGGTACTGCCCTGGACACGGATTTCGCCAGGAACGATGTGAAGCGCGCCTATGACACTGCGGTCGACGCCCGGGACAAGGATCCGTCCAGCGCGTCCATCGTGTGGCTGGGCTACGACGCACCACAGCTCTCCGCTTCCCTGGCCCCCGCTGCATTGTTGTCCGACACCGATGTGATGTCGGCACATGACGCGGAGAAGGGCGCGCCGGCGTACAACTCGTTCATGGGCGGGCTCGCCGCCACGAACGACACCGAGGACCCGCACCTGGTCGCGATCGGGCACTCCTACGGCTCCCGTCTGGTGGGGGCGGCGGCACAACAGCCAGGAGGCATCCCCGGGGCCGATGACATCATCCTTCTCGGGAGCCCCGGCGTCGGCGTCGACAAGGCGGATGACCTGGGGGTCGGCAAGGACCACGTGTTTGTCGGCGCGGCTGAGAACGACCCTGTCAGCCACCTGCCGTCGAGGAAGGAAGCCGTGGCCGGCACCGTCGGCTTCCTGGGCGGCGGTCCGGTCGGGGCGTACTTCTTCGGGGACCTCGCGGATCAAGGCGATGACGACGTCTGGTTCGGCAAGGACCCGGCCAGCGAGGCGTTCGGTGCCAGACGATTCAAGGTGCTCGACGGCCCGATGGCGGTGATCGCCGGGCAGGGGCCTACTCCGGCACATTCCAATTATTTCAATCCGGCCAGGGACAAGGATCCTGTGTCCGCCGCAAATATCGCGGCCATCGTCGCGGGCCGTTCCGACCTCGTGACCTGGGATGAGCATCGATGAAAATCCGTGTCGTGACCCTTGTGACGTCAACTCTCGTCGTATCTGGCTGCGGCTTCATCGGCGACGGTGGCGGAAGCGAGGGAAAGAAGGCGGACGCGTCGAAGGAGACCACCATGAACATGCGGGAGGCGGCGGATCACGCAGAGGGCATCATCGATGCGACCCTCAAGGCGATCAACCCGCCGGTCGTGGCCATGCGGGGGCCGTCGAGCGACTCGAGCTGCACCGACCTCAGGAACGATGGCACCGGTACTGGGGCGGTAACCCGTCGACGCTATGTAATGACCATTATCTCGACCGAGCGGCGTGGCAGCTTCCTCGGTGTCGTCGAGCGCTACTGGAAGAACGAGGGTTACCAGATCAAGTCGGTGCGCAATAGCGCCGACATGCCGGCGATCTTCATGACCGCACCAGACGGTTTCCAGGTCAGTCTGGAGTTCGGGTACAAGGGCCAGGCGGGATTCCACGTGGCTTCCCCGTGTGTCACCGAGTCGAAGGTCACCGAAGCCCCCAGGAAGCCCCTTGAGCCGGGCTCCCCGGAATCCAAGGGGCTCCCCTACATTCACTCCGACTTCTGGTCGGCACGTACCCCCATCCCCTCAGCCTCGCCGAGGACATCGGCGGGTGAAGGGTGATCCAGGACAGCCGACTCCTCACCGGCACGACGAGAGCCCGGCCCCGGTGCGCCGCCGCGTGGCTGGCGTCCTGGCCGGGCTCTTTCGGTCCATGGGGGCGTACGCGTGGTGCCGGCCCGGTCGCCCCTCCAGCCGGGTCTACTCTTCGTCGTCCTCGGGCTTGTCCGCGTCCGCGTCGTCGACGTCCTCCGCGAGGCCGAGCTGCTCGACGAGCCACCGGTCGAACTCGATGGCGGCCCGCACCCAGCTGACGGTCGACGAGACGAAGTGCTCCAGGCTGACGCCCGTGCCGATCAGCATCTGCGCCTCACCGATGAGGCGGACGGTGCCGTCGTCGTGCGTGTGGCTGTACACCTTGGGCCACAGCGTGCGCCGGTTCCAGTCGTCGATGGACTCCAGCAGCTGCGGCTTCTCGTCGATCTTGTGCGGCCGGTCGTAGAACGTCCGCACCGAGAAGACCTGCTGGTCGCCCTCGCCGCGGAACATGAAGTACGTACGGAACTGCTCCCACGGCGCGACGAGGTCACCCTCTTCGTCGACGAGGTGCTTGAGCTCCATCTGGTCCAGGAGCTGCTTCACGAGGTCCTGATCCGGAACCACAGGGCCTGCCGGCGGCTGCTGCTCGGGCTGGCCCCCGAAATTCGGAATCGAGGACGGGTCGATGCTCACCGTGTTCTTCCCTTCGTACGGATTCCGCCATCCTCCCCCATCCGGGGAGGGGGCTGGCAACCCCGGACGGGCGTGTCCGCCGGAGGCTGACACGATCCCTACGGTGCGCGCCGCCCCCTGAACGGCGGTGGGCCGTATACGCGCACAGACCGCTTCTCCCCCCTCGCTGACCGTGTGCGATGTCCGAAAACGCGTCGCCAGGGGGCCGTTCCCCTTCAGGACCTGTTCACGGTGAATTCATGGCGGCCACGGCGAGGGGAGCGGGGCCAGGCCCGGCACGTCCGGGGGGTGCGAGAGCGGTCGTGCAGCCGCCCTCGCACCCCTCCGCCCGATGCCTCGCCGCCCGATGCCTCGCCGCCCGATGCCTACGCGGCCCGGACCCCGGTCACAGCGTCTTGGCCGGTACCGGGCCCACGATCAGCCCGCCGCCCTGGGGGTGGTCCGGGTCGGCCGGGGCCGGGAAGGTGTCCACCCGGACCGTGTCCCCGTCCTTGATCTCCCCGGCCAGGATCTGCTTGGCCAGCCGGTCGCCGATGGCGGTCTGGACCAGGCGGCGCAGCGGGCGGGCGCCGTACGCCGGGTCGTTGCCCTCGTCCGCGAGCCAGGTCAGCGCCTCCGGCGTGATCTCCAGGGTCAGCCGCCGCTCGGCCAGCCGCCGGGCCAGGCTGTCGATCTGGAGCTGTGCGATCCGGGCCAGCTCCTCCTTGGTCAGCGCCGAGAAGACCACCAGGTCGTCCAGCCGGTTGAGGAACTCCGGCTTGAAGGAGGCCCGGACCACCTCCAGGACCTGCTCCTTCTTCTCCTCCTCGCCCGCCACCGGGTCGACCAGGAACTGGCTGCCCAGGTTCGAGGTCAGCACCAGGATCGTGTTGCGGAAGTCGACCGTGCGGCCCTGCCCGTCCGTCAGCCGGCCGTCGTCCAGCACCTGGAGCAGGATGTCGAAGACCTCCGGGTGGGCCTTCTCGACCTCGTCAAGGAGCACCACGCTGTACGGGCGGCGGCGGACCGCCTCGGTCAGCTGGCCGCCCTCCTCGTAGCCGATGTATCCGGGCGGGGCACCGACCAGCCGGGCGACGCTGTGCTTCTCGCTGTACTCCGACATGTCGATGCGGACCATCGCCCGCTCGTCGTCGAAGAGGAAGTCGGCGAGCGCCTTGGCGAGTTCGGTCTTGCCCACGCCGGTGGGGCCGAGGAAGAGGAACGAGCCGGTCGGACGGTCCGGGTCGGCGATCCCGGCCCGGCTGCGGCGCACCGCGTCCGACACCGCGCGCACCGCCTCGCTCTGGCCGATGAGCCGCCGGCCGATCTCCTCCTCCATGCGCAGCAGCTTCCGCGTCTCGCCCTCCAGCAGGCGTCCGGCGGGGATGCCGGTCCAGGAGGCGACCACGTCCGCGATGTCGTCGGAGCCGACCTCGTCCTTCACCATGGTGTCCTTGGACGCCTCCTCCTCGGCCTCGGAGGCGGCCTCCATCTCCTTCTCCACGGTCGGGATCTCGCCGTACAGCAGCTTGGAGGCGGTGTCGAAGTCGCCGTCGCGCTGGGCGCGCTCGGCCTGGCCGCGCAGCTCGTCGAGCCGCTCCTTCAGCTCACCGACGCGGTTGAGGGACTGCTTCTCCTTCTCCCAGCGGGCGGTCAGACCGCGCAGCTCCTCCTCCTTGTCGGCGAGGTCGCGGCGCAGCTTCTCCAGCCGCTGCCTGGAGGCCTGGTCGGTCTCCTTGCTCAGCGCCAGCTCCTCCATGCGGAGCCGGTCGACGGCACGCTGGAGCTCGTCGATCTCCACCGGGGAGGAGTCGATCTCCATGCGCAGCCGCGACGCCGACTCGTCGACCAGGTCGATGGCCTTGTCGGGCAGGAAGCGGGAGGTGATGTACCGGTCGGAGAGGGTGGCCGCGGCGACCAGTGCGCTGTCCGCGATCTGCACCTTGTGGTGGGCCTCGTAGCGGCCCTTGAGCCCGCGCAGGATGGCGATGGTGTCCTCGACGGTCGGCTCGGCGACCAGCACCTGCTGGAAGCGCCGCTCCAGCGCCGGGTCCTTCTCGATCCGCTCGCGGTATTCGTCGAGGGTCGTGGCACCGACCATGCGCAGCTCACCGCGGGCCAGCATCGGCTTGAGCATATTGCCGGCGTCCATGGCGGAGTCGCCGCCGGCTCCGGCGCCCACGACGGTGTGCAGTTCGTCGATGAAGGTGATGATCCGGCCGTCGGAGTCCTTGATCTCGGCGAGGACGGTCTTCAGCCGCTCCTCGAACTCGCCGCGGTACTTCGCGCCCGCGACCATGGCGCCCAGGTCGAGCGCGACCAGCCGCTTGTCCCTGAGGGACTCCGGCACATCGCCCTTCACGATCCGCTGGGCGAGCCCCTCCACGACGGCGGTCTTGCCGACGCCGGGCTCGCCGATGAGCACCGGGTTGTTCTTCGTGCGGCGGGACAGCACCTGCACCACGCGGCGGATCTCCTGGTCCCGGCCGATGACCGGGTCCAGCTTGCCGTCGCGCGCGGCGGCGGTGAGATCGGTGCCGAACTTCTCGAGCGCCTTGTACTGGCCCTCGGGATCCGGGGTCGTCACCCGGCGTCCTCCCCTGGTCTTCTGGAACGCGTCCTGCAACTTCCTGGCGTTCGCTCCCTGACGGGAGAGTACGTCGCCGGCGGCGCCGCCCTTCTCCGCGATGCCGATGAGCAGGTGTTCGGTGGAAAGGTAGTCGTCCCCGAGGTCCTTGGCGCGCTTGGTCGCGTCGGCGATCACGGCGAGCAGCTCGCGGTCGGGCTGGGGCGGTGCGACGGTCGACCCGGTCACGCTGGGCAGCCCCGCGAGCACCCGCTCGGCACCGGACCGCACGGCGACCTGGTCGGCGTCCACGGCGGCCAGCAGATCGACGATGTTCTCGTTGTCCTGCCCCTCGAGCAGCGCGAGGAGCAGATGGGCGGGGGTGAGGTCGGGGTGCCCCTCCGACACGGCCCGGCTGCCGGCCGCGTTGATCGCGTCCCGGCTCCTGTTGGTCAGCTCGGCATCCACGTTCGCCTTCTCCTCCTTGCTCGGCCGCACTCAGCTGTCAGCTTGCACTCTGACGGCAGCAACGTACACAAAGTTGAGTCTATTCCACTCAAGGCACGGCCAGGAGGGGAAGGAGCCAGGAATGAAGGAATGCCAGGGAAGGCGACACCGGCGGGACCCCGAAGGCGGGGGCGCAAGGAGTGGGACACGAGGGGCAGGGCGCGGGGAAAGGCGCCGCCGGGCGGCCCGCCACGGGCGGCATGGACGGGAGCGCTCCCATAGGGCGCCGGACGGGCTGGTTTCAGCCACCGTGAAACCCGGGCGATAGAGCGACATGTACCGCAAAAACTACAGCGGCGTCACCGTGTTCAGGTCACGGTGACGCCGCTGCGGGGGGAAGCACCTGAGCGATCTTTACGACGGGGGAATCGCGTCAGGCACTGCGGGGGGTGGCTGTCATGGTCCGTATTTCCGGACCGCCGGTCTCGGCCAGCCGATGGTCGCGCCGGTCGAGGTTCACAAAGATCATTCCGTACCGGATGGCGCACCGTACAGGCTGCGGCGCCCCCCGAGGCCGCCGCAGCAGCCGGTACGCCCGTACATCCTCGTCGTCGTCCCGGGTCACCACCACGGGCTCCCCGAACACGGTCACCATCAACGAGTCACCGTTGTGCGGGATGGCCGTCACCAGGTCGATGAAGTGCCAGCCCGAGCGGTAGGCGGTGGCCATTTCACGTCGGAAGGAGCGGTCGTCCGGAGGCATCGTCATCGGTCAGCCCCACGTGCTGTCGTCTGCCCTAGCAGGAGCAGCAGATGCAGCACCGCCGCTGATCACAACGTCATTGGCAATCGCTCCCCAGGTACTGTCCGCCGGAGCGTCGCCCTTCTCTTCCGAGAGGCCAGTCAGTGCACCGATGGCCATAACGGCGGAGAAGGCGACAACAAGAACCGAGCGAAGCATTCTCTTGCGCATAGTCGGCTTCGTCCTCACTTGAAGGTCCCCTCTTCCCCCGTCGAACAAGACGATGGCTCATTCAGGCACGTCATGGCCACACGGTCGATGCATCATGTTCCTGCATGTTCAGGAGCCTGGGGGGTGGAGATTTCATGGCGAATCCAACCAAAGCATCACATCCCCATGCGATGACCGAGCTGTGCGAGGAAGGCAGCCGTCTATACGCCCATGCCCTGCGCACGGGACGTATCGCCCGCGCGGACGTGGAACCCGTCCCCTGCCTGATGGAGTTCGCCCTGCTCCATCCCGATCCGGACGACGCGAACTGGCTCCGGCCCATCCCCCCGTCGGTCGCCCTGGCCCACCGGCTCAATCCCCTCGAACGCGAGATCGCCGAGCGCAGGCGCGTGTCGGTCGAGCTGGCGGAGGCCTTCGAGCCGTTCATGGCACTGAGTGCCCAGGTGTCGACGCCGACGCACTCCATCACGGTCCTGGAGGGCCTGGAGAGGATCAACACAGCGCTGGATCAGGCCACCTCCGAGTGCCGGTCGGAGATGCTCACCGTGCAGCCCAGCAGCCGCCGGCTGGAGCACACGCTCCTGCAGGGACTGGAGCGCGACCGTCCGCTGATCGAGCGCGGGGTGCGCATCCGCACGCTCTATCAGCACACGGCCCGCTACAGCCCCGAGACCCTCGGGTACGTGGCCCAGTTCACCGACGGCAAGGCCGAGTACCGCACCATCGACGAACTGGTGGAGCGCCTGATCATCTGCGACGAGACGGTCGCGTTCATCCCCACGCGGGACGACCGCCAGGTCGCCCTGGAACTCCGCCATCAGGGGCTCGTCCGCTATCTGATCAAGGTCTTCGAGTTCATGTGGTCCCGCGCGGTGCCGCTCAGCACCGGAGCCCCCTACGAGGCCGCCCCCGACGGCATCACGGAGATCCAGCACTCGATCGCCAAGCTTCTCGTCGAGGGCCATGTCGACGAGGCCATAGCGCGCCGCCTGGGCATGAACGTACGCACCTGCCGGGCCCATATCGCCAAGCTCGCCAGCGCCCTCGGCAGCGGCAGCCGGGCCCAACTCGGCTATCTCATCGCACAGTCCGGCATCCTGGACCAGGAGGACCAGGACCCTCAGGTGTGAGGCGGCGGGGTCCGCCCCCACCCGCGGCGGGCCCCGGTGCGGCTCCGCCGGTTCACAGGCCGGCCGGGGCCTCCGGGACACCGGGCGCCACGGCCGGGAGGAGCCCGGGCGAGCCCGTGGGCCCGTCCAGGCCCGCCTGGGCGATACGGACGCCCAACTGGGTCCGGCTCGCCGCTCCCAGGGTCTCTGAGAGCCGGGCGATGTGCGCGCGGCAGGTACGGACACTGATGCCCAGGCGTTCGGCGACCGCCGCGTCCTGATGGCCCTCCGCGAGCAGCGCCGCGATCGAGCGCTCCCGGTGGGTGATGCCGTCGATGCCCGTGTCCGGGAGCGGTGAGGTGAGCGGGATCCCCAGGCGCCAGAAGCGCTCGAACACGGTCACCAGATAGTCCACCACCGCCGGATGGCGCAGCTCCAGCGCGAGGGTGCGGTCGGCGTTCGCCGGGATGAAGGCGACCACGCGGTCGAAGACGATCAGACGCTCGGGCACCTCGTCGAGGGTGCGCGCCTCGGCCGCGTCGCCCATCAGCTCCATGTAGGTGTGCAGGCCCTGGCCGTGCCGGGCGACATGGGTGTACAGATCCCGCATGCGCACCCCCCGGCGGCGCATCTCCAGCGCCCTGTGCAGCCCCTCGGAGAGTTCTTCCTCGCGGCGGATACCGCCCGGCTGCACGGTCAGCACCTCGGTCCGGCACCGCTCCGTCGCCTCGTCCATCGCGGCGTGGATCCGCGGCAGTCCGTCCAGGACACGGATCGCCACGCCCTCCACAAGACCCTGCTCACGGCCGCCGAGCGCGGCGTACCACTCGACCGCGGCGACCGCCGCCCCGACCCGTGCCTGGCTCGCCCCGACCTCTTCGTGCACCCCGCGCAGCAACCGTGTCATGACCTCCTGCGGGGAGGTCGGCACCAGCCAGTCCATGTCGTCGGGGTCCGGGTGCAGCAGCGCGAGTTCCAGCAGGCAGGGCGCCGACGCGGCGTCGGCGCGGGGCACTCGGCCCCGGCGCACGGCCCGGGAGTACACACGGTTGCCGACCTCGCAGAGCCGGTCAGCGCCGTGCGGATGCGCGTCCGTCCCGTGCCCGGCCATCTTCCACCTCTGGATCCGACTCCTGGCTCCGGCGTGCTGAACGATGCAGCTCCACCAGCGACGTTCATGCGTGGGGGTGTGGAAGCAGGCCGTCCGTACCGCGTCCACACGCCTTCGCAGCGCAACTATGCGCGGAGCCGCCCGCCTCCGCAACACGGCTCCGTCGCCTCGACGCCCATGAATCGCCTGGAATTTCCCGGATCCTCCCGGGCGCGGGAACGGGAATCCGCGGCCGCCCGGGAACACGACGGCGGGCGGGCATCATCGCCCGCCCGCCGCACCTGTCGTCCTCACCTCGGGCCCAACGGCCCGGGGTGGTGCGCTACTTCAGACCGAGGGCGTCGCACGCCGCCTTGTGCTTCGGGGTGCAGATCTCCTTGACGGTGTAGATGCCGTCCTGGATCACCGTGTCCACGATGTTGGCCCGGGTGAGCGCGACCACCGGCACCAGCATCGCCGGAATGCCCTTGGTCGTCGGGCTGTCGACCTTGGCGCGGGTCAGCGCGTCGAACTCGATGGAACGGCCCTGGACCTTGGCGACCGCCATCTCCGCGGCGCTGTTCGCCTCCTCCGGGTACGACTTGTAGACGCTCATGTACTGCTCGTCCAGGACGATGCGCTGCACCGCGTCCAGATCCGCGTCCTGCCCGGTCACCGGCGGGATCTTGGTGGCGCCCGCCTGCTTGAGCGCGTCGATGACGGCACCGGCCATGCCGTCGTTCGCGGAGTAGACCCCGGCGATGCCGCTCAGGCCCACGGAGCGGATCGCCTCGGACATGTTCGCCTCGGCGTTCGCCGGCTTCCAGTCCTTGGTGTCGAAGGTCTTGACGATGTTCACCTTGCCGTCGAGCTCGGCGAGCGCGCCCGCCTTGAACTGCGCCGCGTTGGGGTCGGTGAGCGAGCCGTTCATCATGACGATCTTGCTGTTCGGGGCCTGGTCGCCGAGCGCCTCGAGAAGGGCGCGGCCCTGCACCTGACCGACCAGCTCGTTGTCGAAGGAGATGTACGCGTCGATCGGGCCCTGGGCGAGCCGGTCGTAGGCGATGACCGGGATGCCCGCGTTCTTGGCCTTCTGCACCCCCGGCGCGATGGCCTTGGCGTCGACCGCGTCGAGCAGCAGCACATCCACCTTGTCGTTGATCATCCGGTCGAGCTGCTGGCTCTGCTTGGCCGCGTCCGCGTCCGCGTTGGCGTAGACGACCTTGCCCTGGTTGCCGGTGAGGTTGAGCACCTGCTTCTTGATGATGGGGTAGTCGAACTTGTCGTACCGCGGGTTCTCCTTCTCCGGAAGGAGAAGTCCCACTGTGATGTCGTTCCCCTTCTTCGGCGCCGCGGAGCTGCTGCCGCCGCCGACTCCGTCGATGACGCCGCATGCGGCGAGCGAGACGGCCGACACCGAGGCGGCCAGGGCTATGGAAGTACGACGCACAGCAGTCCTACGGGGGGTACGAGCGTTCACATCAGGTGCCTTCCGGGCGAGGGAGCAGCATTGCGACCCAGGTGGCTGAAAGCCAACGCGGCAACCGCATGCAGCGTCAAGGAGTACCGGTTAACGAGATGGCAACAGCATCTGCGTGGAAGTCAGGTGAAGACCGGGAGAGTCTAGTGCGACGGTCCTCCCGAAACCTCCGCGAGGCGAAGATTCCGCTGACCACCTGGGCAGATACGGTAATTGACGTTCGGTCAACGACCCACATACACAGCGTGTTTGACTCAACGGTTCCCGCGTGATTCACGTCACATCACACCGCATCGCCCGCACCCTCAAAGGGCGTTCCTCGTGAACGCCGTTTTTCGGTCACATCCCGGAAGAGGGAGAAGGGGGAGAAGACGGACCCGGTCAGGCGGGTCCCCGGCCGGCCCGGGACGGCCCCGGCGCGGTCCCGCGGCCGGTCCGCCGGGGCGTGCCCGGACAACGAAGAGGGGGCCGGGACGCCTCTCGGCTCCCGGCCCCCTCTCCCTCACACATGAGGGTCAGTCCGACTGCTGCTGCCGCTTCGGCCGCCACACCACCAGCGCACTGGTCTGCTGGACCTCCTGGTACGGCACCAGGTCGCGACGGTAGGAGGCATGCACCGCGGCCTCGCGCTGACGCATCGCCGCCGCCGCGCCGTCCAGCGCGTCCTCCAGCTCCGCGATGCGGGCCTGGAGCGCGGCGACCTGGTTCTCCAGCTCGATGATGCGCTTGATACCGGCCAGGTTGATGCCCTCGTCCTGCGACAACTGCTGCACCTGACGGAGCAGTTCGATGTCGCGGGCCGAATAGCGGCGGCCCCGGCCGGCCGTACGGTCCGGCGAGACCAGCCCCAGGCGGTCGTACTGGCGCAGCGTCTGCGGGTGCAGTCCGGAGAGCTGGGCCGCCACCGAGATGACGTAGACCGGGGTCTCCTCGGTCAGTTCGTACGGGTTGCGTCGACGGCCGTCCATCTCCTCATGCTCCCTTCGCCGCCTGGAACAGCTCCGCCCGCGGGTCCTCACCCGCGGTCGCCTCGCGATACGCCTCCAGCGCGTCACGAGCCTTCCCCGACAGGTCCCTGGGAACACTCACCTCGACGGTGACCAGCAGATCGCCGCGGGTGCCGTCCTTGCGGACCGCGCCCTTGCCGCGGGCCCGCATGGTGCGCCCGTTGGGCGTGCCCGGGGGAAGCTTCAGCGTCACCGGGGACCCCCCGAGGGTGGGAACCCGGACCTCGGCACCGAGCGCCGCCTCCGCGAACGTCACGGGCACGGTCACGGTCAGGTTGTCGCCCTTGCGGCCGAACACGGGGTGCGTGTCCACATGCACGACGACATAGAGGTCGCCGGCCGGGCCGCCCCGCTCGCCGGGCGCGCCCTTGCCGCGCAGCCGGATCCGCTGCCCGCCCGTGACGCCCGCCGGGATGCGGACCTGCATCGTCCGGGACGACTTCGCCCGGCCGCTGCCCTTGCAGACCTCACAGGGGTCCTCCGCGATCAGACCGCGGCCCTTGCAGTCCGGGCAGGGGTCGGTCAGGGAGAAACCGCCGCCCGAGCCGCGCGACACCTGCCCGGTGCCGACGCAGGTCGGGCACACCCGCGGCGTGCCGTTCTTGTCGCCGGTGCCCGAGCAGGCCTTGCAGGCGGCCTGCGAGGACATCCGCAGCGGCACGGTCGCGCCGTCCACCGCTTCCATGAAACTCAGCGTGACCTCGGACTCGACGTCCTGGCCGCGCCTCGGCTGGGTGCGCGTCCCCGCGCCGCCGCCACGGTTGAACAGGCCCCCGAAGACGTCACCGAGACCACCGCCGCCGCCGAAGTTCCCCCCGGCGCCGCCCTGGCCGCCGAAGAGATCGCCGAGGTCGAAGTTGAACGAACCGCCGCCCGCCCCGGGCCCCGGCCGGAATCCGCCGTTGCCGAAGAGGGCGCGCGCCTCGTCGTACTCCTTGCGCTTCTTGGGGTCGCCGAGGACGTCGTTCGCCTCGGAGATCTCCTTGAAGCGCTCCTCCGCCTTGGCGTTGCCCTTGTTGGCGTCCGGGTGGAACTCGCGGGCGAGCTTCCGGTACGCCTTCTTGATCTCGGCCTCGGTGGCGTCCTTGGGGACGCCGAGGACCTTGTAGAAGTCCTTCTCGATGAAGTCCTTGGTGCTCATCCCCGACGTCCCTCCTTCCGTCCAGCGTCGGTTTCCGCGGGGGGTCCGGTGCGGACCCCCGCGGCGATCACGTCAGCCCTCGTCCGGGCCACCGCTCTCCTTGTCCTCGCCCGTCTCGGCCGTCTCCTCGGCCTTGACCGTCTGCGCACCGGGCTGCGGCTCGGCGACAGCCACCCGCGCGGGGCGGATGATGCGTTCGCCGAAGCGATACCCGGGCTGCAGAATCGCCACGCACGTCGTCTCCGTGACGTCCGGCGCGTACGAGTGCATCAGGGCCTCGTGCACCGTCGGGTCGAAGGGCTCGCCCTCCTTGCCGTACTGCTGGAGGCCCATCTTGCCCGCGACGGCCTCCACCGACTCCGCGACGGACTTGAATCCGCCGACGAGTTCACCGTGCTCCCGTGCACGGCCGATGTCGTCGAGCACGGGCAGCAGCTCGCCCAGGAGGTTCGCAATGGCGATCTCCTTGACCGCGATCCGGTCCCGCTCGACCCGGCGACGGTAGTTCTGGTACTCGGCCTGGAGGCGCTGGAGGTCCGCCGTGCGCTCACCGAGCGCCGTACGGGCCTGGTCCAGCTGGGCGACCAGAGCTGCGGTCCCTGCGTCCGTGTCCCCCGCCGGGGCCTTCGCCTCCTCCGGGGAGGGGGCGGCGGCCTGCGGCTCGGCGTCATCAGGGGTGGCGCCGGAGGAGACGTCGGGTTTCTCCTCCTCCGTCACGCCGCACCGTCCTTACGGTCCTCGTCGACGATCTCGGCGTCGACGACGTCGTCGTCCGCCTTCGGCTGACCGGCACCCGCTCCGGCGGCACCGGCGGCCTGCGCGTCCGCGTACATGGCCTGGCCCAGCTTCTGCGAGACCGCGGCGACCTTCTCCGTGGCGACCCGGATCTCGTTGGTGTCCTCGCCCTTGAGCTTCTCCTTCAGCTCGCCGACGGCACCCTCGACCTCGGTCTTGATCTCGCCCGGGACCTTGTCCTCGTTGTCCTTGAGGAACTTCTCCGTCTGGTAGACGAGCTGCTCGCCCTGGTTGCGGACCTCGGCGGCCTCCCGGCGGCGGTGGTCCTCCTCCGCGTACTGCTCGGCCTCCTGGCGCATCCGCTCGACCTCGTCCCTCGGCAGCGAGGAGCCGCCGGTGACGGTCATCTTCTGCTCCTTGCCGGTGCCGAGGTCCTTCGCCGTGACATGCATGATGCCGTTGGCGTCGATGTCGAAGGAGACCTCGATCTGCGGGACGCCACGCGGCGCCGGCGGCAGACCGGTCAGCTCGAACATCCCGAGCTTCTTGTTGTACGCCGCGATCTCGCGCTCGCCCTGGTAGACCTGGATCTGCACCGACGGCTGGTTGTCCTCGGCCGTGGTGAAGATCTCGGACCGCTTGGTCGGGATCGTGGTGTTGCGCTCGATGAGCTTGGTCATGATGCCGCCCTTGGTCTCGATGCCGAGGGACAGCGGGGTCACGTCGAGGAGCAGGACGTCCTTGACCTCACCCTTGAGGACACCGGCCTGGAGCGAGGCGCCGATGGCGACGACCTCGTCCGGGTTGACGCCCTTGTTGGCCTCCTTGCCGCCGGTCAGCTCCTTGACGAGCTCGGCGACGGCGGGCATACGGGTCGAGCCACCCACCAGGACGATGTGGTCCACGTCGTCGACGGAGACGCCGGCGTCCTTGATGACGTTGTAGAACGGCGTCTTGCAGCGCTCCAGCAGATCGGCCGTCAGCTGCTGGAACTGCGCCCGGGTGAGCTTCTCGTCCAGGTGCAGCGGGCCCTCGGCGGAGGCGGTGATGTAGGGCAGGTTGATCGAGGTCTCGGAGGACGAGGACAGCTCGATCTTGGCCTTCTCGGCGGCCTCGCGGAGGCGCTGGATGGCCATCTTGTCCTTGCTGAGGTCCACGCCGTGACCCGCCTGGAACTGCTTGACCAGGTAGTCGACGACGCGCTGGTCCCAGTCGTCACCACCGAGGTGGTTGTCACCGTTGGTGGCCTTCACCTCGACGACGCCGTCACCGATCTCCAGCAGGGACACGTCGAAGGTGCCGCCGCCGAGGTCGAAGACGAGAATGGTCTGGTCGTCCTTGTCGAGGCCGTAGGCCAGGGCGGCCGCGGTGGGCTCGTTGACGATGCGCAGGACGTTGAGGCCCGCGATCTCACCGGCCTCCTTGGTGGCCTGGCGCTCCGAGTCGTTGAAGTACGCCGGGACGGTGATGACCGCGTCGGTCACCTTCTCGCCCAGGTACGCCTCGGCGTCCCGCTTCAGCTTCTGCAGGATGAACGCGGAGATCTGCTGCGGGTTGAAGTCCTTGCCGTCGAGCCCGATCTTCCAGTCGGTGCCCATGTGACGCTTCACGGACCGGATGGTCCGGTCCACGTTGGTGACCGCCTGACGCTTGGCCACCTCGCCGACGAGCACCTCACCGTTCTTGGCGAAGGCGACGACGGACGGCGTGGTCCTGGCGCCCTCTGCGTTGGTGATGACGGTGGGCTCACCGCCCTCCAGAACGCTGACGACGGAGTTAGTCGTGCCCAGGTCGATGCCGACCGCACGTGCCATTTCGATTCCTCCAGCTGACTTGAGCGGAACAGGCTCAAGGATGCACGAGGCATCGGCGCGGCGTCAACAGAGCTGAGTCAGTCAGACTCAACTTTTATCCGACGGCGCACAGCAACCGGGCACCTACACCGGGTGGCGGCACGGGAAACCGGGCCCGCGGGCCGCACCACCCTCATCCCCGCACGCCACCACCGCCCAGCAGCAGGGCGAGCCGGCGCACCGCCCGGTCGATGTCCTGGGCGCACTCGTCCAGCACCTCATGGGGCCGGTCCCAGGGGTCCGTGACCTCGTCCTCGGCCGCCGGGACCGGGAGGACGGCGCCCCGGCGGGCCGCCGCGGCCGCCACCACCGGGCCGAGGCCGGTCGCGCCTCGCGCCGCGCCCTCTTCCGGCACACGGTCCTGGGCCTCGTCGGTCCCGTCCGTCGCCAGACGCACGAACTCCTTCAGGGTGAAGCAGCGCCGCATCGCCGAGGGCGCGAGCCGCACGGCGGCCTCCCGGTGCTCACGTGCGAGCCCGAGCACCAGGGCCGCGTCCGCGACCAGCGGAGCGGTGAGCCGGCGGGCCGTGAAGCCGGAGCCGTCCCCGCCCAGCCGCTCCAGCACCGCCCTGGCCGCGGGGTCCATGCCGGGACGGGGCCGCGCCCGGGTGCCGGCGCTCTCCGGCAGCACGGCCGCACCGGGCGCGAGCCGCACCGCCAGCAGCCGCTCGGCGAGCACCGAGCGGTACACATTGCCCGTGCAGACGAACAGGATCCGGGTCACTTCTCGCCCGCGCGCCGTGCCCCCATGGACACGGCGGCCCCCTGCCGCGGCGCCGCCGCCCGGGGGGCCGGCAGCTCCCCGTAGCGGCCGTAGGCACCGTAGCGGTCGCCCTTGGGGATCGGGGCCATGTTGAAGACGGTGCCGAGGACCCGGACGCCGACCCGGTCCAGCGATTCCGCGGCGGTGCGGATCTGGTCCCGGCGGGTCCGCGCGGCACGGACGACCAGCAACGCGCCCTGGGCCAGGGAGGCGAGCCCGACGGTGTCCGCGACCGGCAGCAGCGGCGCGCTGTCGACGATCACCACCTCGAAGGTGTCCGCCAGTTCGCGCAGCACCTCCTCCATCCGGGCCGAGGCGAGCAGCTCCGTGGGGTTCGGCGGTACGGCACCGCTGGCGAGCACCGAGAGCCGGCCGCCCGCCTGCTGCATCACGTCCTCGGTCCTGGCCTGCCCGATGAGCACCGTGGTCAGACCGGCGTCCTGGACCAGCCCGAAGGTCCGGGCCACGCACGGGCGACGCAGATCGCCGTCCACCAGACAGGTGGAGACGCCCGCCTCGGAGAGCGAGAGGGCCAGGTTCACCGCGGTGTTGGTCTTGCCCTCCCCGGGCACCGAACTCGTCACCACGATGATCCGGGGCGGATCGTCGACCTGGGAGAACTGCAGATTGGTGCGCAGCTTGCGGAAGGCCTCGGCGCGCTTGGAGTGCACATCGGCCGTGACGAGCGGGTTCCTGGGGGCGCTGCGGTCGTAGGGGATGGCGCCGAGGCCGGGCAGCTCGGTGAACCGGCCCAGCGCCTCGGTGGTCTTGAGCGTGGTGTCGAGGGTCTCGCGCAGCGCCACGAACCCGGCCCCGAGCAGCAGACCGCCGAGCACCCCCACGCCCAGGTTCAGCATCGGACGGGGGGAGACCGGGGTGGCGGGGGCGGTGGCCTCCTGGGTGATGCCCAGGGAGACGGGGGAGGTGGCGCTCTCGGTCCGCCGGTTCTTCCCCTGCCGCTGCGGGCCCGGTGTGCGCTTGGGCGTCTCCAGCCGCTCCACCACCGCACTGAACCGCTTCGCCACGGCGTTCGCGGTGCTCGCGGCCCGCCGGGGCGCGGTGTCCCGGACGGTGATGTCGATGAGCACGGTGTTCAGCGGGGCGACGGCGCTGATCCGGGACGCCAGTTCCTCCGGTGTGGTGTGCAGCCGCAGCTGCTTCACCACGGGCTCGGTCACCTGACGTGTCGTCACGATCTCCGCGTACGACTGCACTCGGGCCTGCGAGAAGCTCTGCCCCTGATTCAGCTGGGCGGTGTCGTCGCCGGTGCGGGTGGCGACGAAGAGCTGGGCCCTGGCCTCGTAGACAGGGGTGCTCAGGTTCGTCGCGGCCAGCGCCGCGCCGACCGCGAGAACCAGACAGAGCAGGACGATCGGCCAACGTCTGGCGAGGGCCTTCAGGAAACCGTGGAGATCCAAGACGCACCCCTCATGGGACCGAGGGAACCACCCGAAACGGGACATTGTGTTCCCTATGCACGGAGCAGAAGATAGGGACTCGTGGGCACCAAGCGGGGGAGCCACCCCCTGTCGGCCCGTCGCACGCCCCTGGGCCGGGGGCCGCGTCAGGGCGCCGAGGGTCGCCGTCCGGCGCACGGCGGGTGGCGGCTGCCGGGCCGGGACGCGGGGCCTGCCGTACGGCCGCGAGACCGCACCCGGGGCGGTGTCGAACGGCGTCGCGGACCGTCCCGGCACGCATCGGGCCCTGATCACCGGTAAGTTCTGGCCCAGGGTGGTCCGCATCCGTTCACGCCCGGCGGTCCGGTTCGCCCGGGCCGGCACGGGACCGGGGCACCCCGGGGCACAGCGACGCAGATCACCGCGCGCTCCCCTACAGTGCGGCGGCACTAGTGGGTAGTCTCAGACGAACCACATAAGTTACCGATTAGTAATCACTCCTCCGGAGTACAGAGGCTGTACGCCGGAGGCACCCCTCGCAGGCCCGAGGAGCCCCCATGCAACTGGTCGCGATCATCGTGTCGCTGGTCCTGACCGTGGTCGGCGTCGCGCTGCTCGCACGCGCCATCGGTCAGTTCGTCCGGTACTTCAAGCTCGGCCAGCCCGTCCCCGCGGGCAGCCGCACCGACAACCCCTACCAGCGCAGCGTGACCCTGGTCAGGGAGTTCCTCGGCCATACGCGCATGAACCGATGGGGCGTGGTGGGCATCGCCCACTGGTTCGTGGCCATCGGCTTTCTGACCCTGCCGCCGACCATCGTCAACGCCTACGGTCAGCTCTTCCGGGCCGACTGGACGCTGCCGGTCCTCGGCGGCTTCCTGCCGTACGAGCTCTACATCGAGTTCATCGGCACCATGACGACGCTGGGCATCATCACGCTGATGGTCATCCGGCTGCTGAGCCTGCCGTCCCGGCCCGGCCGCAAGTCCCGGTTCACGGGCTCGAAGATGGGACAGGCGTACTTCGTCGAGTACGTCATCCTGGTCATCGGCCTGGCGATCATGGTGCTGCGGGGCCTCGAGGGCGCGCTGCACCATGTGGACCACTACCAGGCCGCGTACTTCGCCTCGTACCCGCTGGTCCTGGCGTTCAAGGGGCTCGGCCTCACCACCCTGCAGAACCTCACCTATCTGTTCGCCATGATCAAGCTCGGCACCACCATGATCTGGATGATCACGGTGAGCCTGAACACCAACATGGGCGTGGCCTGGCACCGGTTCCTGGCCTTCCCGAACATCTGGTTCAAGCGGAACGCCGACGGCGGGACGGCGCTCGGCGCGCTCCAGCCCATGACCTCGGGCGGCAAGCCGATCGACTTCGAGGACCCGGGCGAGGACGACGTCTTCGGGGTCTCCCAGGTCGAGCAGTTCTCCTGGAAGGGCCTGCTGGACTTCTCCACCTGCACCGAGTGCGGTCGCTGCCAGTCGCAGTGCCCGGCCTGGAACACCGGGAAGCCGCTCTCCCCGAAGCTGCTGATCATGTCGCTGCGCGACCATGCGCACGCCAAGGCGCCCTATCTGCTGGCCGGCGGCGGCATGTCGGCGGAGGGCGAGGAGAAGGCGTCCGCCGAGCAGCTGGCGGAGGTGCCCGCGTCCGCCCTGGCCGAGGCCGGGCGGCCGCTGATCGGCACGGCCGAGGAGAACGGCGTCATCGACCCGGACGTGCTGTGGTCCTGCACCACCTGCGGCGCCTGTGTCGAGCAGTGCCCGGTGGACATCGAGCACATCGACCACATCGTCGACATGCGCCGCTACCAGGTGATGATCGAGTCCGCGTTCCCGTCCGAGGCGGGCACCATGCTCAAGAACCTGGAGAAGAAGGGCAACCCCTGGGGCCTGGCCAAGAAGCAGCGCCTGGAGTGGACCAAGGAGCTCGACTTCGAGGTGCCGGTCGTGGGCCGGGACATCGAGGACCTCACCGAGGTCGAGTACCTCTACTGGGTCGGCTGCGCCGGTGCGCTGGAGGACCGTGCGAAGAAGACCACCAAGGCGTTCGCCGAGCTGCTGCACATCGCGGGCGTGAAGTTCGCGATCATGGGCGGGGACGAGAAGTGCACCGGTGACTCCGCCCGCCGACTGGGCAACGAGCCCCTGTTCCAGGAGCTCGGCATGGAGAACGTCGCCGCGCTGAACATGGCCTTCGGCGAGGACGACGACGACCCGTCCACGAAGAAGCCGAAGTCGGCGAAGAAGATCGTCGCCACCTGCCCGCACTGCCTGAACACGCTCGGCAACGAGTATCCGCAGCTCGGCGGCGACTACGAGGTCATCCACCACACCCAGCTGCTCCAGCACCTGGTCGACGAGGGCAAGCTGGTCCCGGTCACCCCGGTCGAGGGCATCATCACCTACCACGACCCCTGCTACCTGGGCCGCCACAACAAGATCTACACGCCGCCGCGCGAGATCATCGGCAAGGTCCCGGGCCTCAGGAACGAGGAGATGCACCGCCACAAGGAACGCGGCTTCTGCTGCGGCGCCGGCGGCGCCCGGATGTGGATGGAGGAGCGGATCGGCAAGCGCATCAACAACGAGCGCGTGGACGAGGCGCTGTCGCTGAACCCCGACATCGTCTCCACCGCCTGCCCGTTCTGCCTGGTCATGCTCACCGACTCGGTCAACGGCAAGAAGAACGAGGGCAAGGCCAAGGAATCGATCCAGGTCGTCGACGTCGCCCAGCTGCTGCTCGACTCCGTCCGGACCCCGGTCGACCCGGCCGGTGCGGCGGAGACCGAGAGCGAGCCCGAACCGGAGCCGGTTAAGTAGCGGGCCTCGATCGCATCTGAAGGGGCCGGATCGCGGAGCGCGATCCGGCCCCTTCGGCCGTCCCGCGCCATGTACGCCGTAGGTGTACTGCTCCCCGCGGCGGGCGGCACGTCGCCGCCGCACCCCCCTGCCGCCGTGCCAGCATGACTGCCCGTCGTGATCATGTAACGGGGCCCGCCTCAGCGGTGACCAGGAACGCGGTGAGGCTGAATGACGGTTGCCCGGCGACGCACGACCGGCCTCGACGGCTCCCGGATCCGGGTGATGCGGGTCATCGCACGCATGAACGTGGGCGGCCCGGCCCTCCAGGTCTCGGCGCTGATGCGCGGCCTCGACGACGAGCTGTTCGACCACCGGCTCTACGCCGGTTCGGTGGGCCCCGACGAGGCCGACTACGTGGAGCAGCGGGCCCCGGACGTACTGGTCCGCCAGGTGCCCACCCTGGGACGGGCGGTGCGGCCCACCGACGATCTGCGCGCGCTGGCCGCGCTGACCGGCGCCATGCGCCGGTTCCGGCCCCATATCGTGCACACCCACACCGCCAAGGCGGGAACGCTGGGCCGTCTCGCGGCCGTGCTCGCCCGGGTGCCCGTCCGGGTGCACACCTTTCACGGGCACCTTCTGAAGGGCTACTTCTCCCCGGCGAAGACCCGGCTGGTGGTCCAGGCCGAGCGCCGCCTGGCGGCCGTCACCGACCGGCTGGTGGCCGTGGGGTGCGGGGTCCGCGACGATCTGCTGTCCGCCGGCATCGGCCTGCCCCGGCAGTACGCCGTGGTCCCGCCCGGCACCACCCCGGCCGTGCCGCCCGGGCGCTCGGAGGCCCGCAGACTCCTCGGCGTCCCCGGGGACGGCCCGGTCGTGGCCTATGTCGGCCGCGTGACCCGGATCAAACGGCCCGACCGGTTCCTGGCGGTGGCCCGGGAGGTGCGTCGCGCCGTGCCGGAGGCCCGGTTCCTGGTGTGCGGGGCCGGGGATCTGCACGGCGACCTGGAGCAGGCGGCCGATCTGCGTGACGCGCTGCATCTGCTGGGCTGGCGCGCCGATGTGGAGACCGTGTACGCCGCCGCGGATCTGGTGCTGCTCACCTCGGACAACGAGGGCATGCCGGTCAGCCTGATCGAAGCCGGCCTTGCGGGACTGCCCGCGGTGTCGACGCGGGTGGGCAGCGTGGCGGAGGTCGTCCAGGACGGGCGGACCGGTTTCCTGGCCCCGCCGGACACCCCCGAGCTGCTCACCCGCCACACCGTCGCGCTGCTGCGCGACGAGGCGCTCCGTCACCGGATGGGGCGGCAGGCCCGCGCCTGGACGACGGAGCGCTTCGGGGCCGAACGCCTGGTCCAGGACACCCATGACCTCTACGCCTCCCTCGCCGTCGCACACGGCTGGTGGCCGAGGGCCCTACCGAAAGGTGTGAACCGTTGAACGTCGTAGTGACAGGAGGTGCCGGGTTCATCGGAGCGAACCTGTGCCGCGAGCTGGTCTCGCGCCCCTCCGTCGGCCGGGTCGTCGCACTGGACGACCTGAGCACCGGCTCGGCCGCCCATCTCGCAGGCACCGGCGCGGAACTGGTCGAGGGCAGCATCCTCGACCGATCGCTGCTCGACGAGGTGCTGACCGGCGCCGACGCCGTGGTCCATCTGGCGGCGCGGCCGTCCGTACCGCGTTCCCTGGCGGATCCGTTCGCCAGCCACGAGGTCAACGCCACCGGCACCGTGTGTGTCCTGGAGGCGTGCCGCCGCAGACGGATCCCTGTGGTCGCCGCGTCCTCGTCCTCGGTGTACGGCTCGGTCGCCGAACTGCCCAAGCACGAGGGGCTGCCGACCCGGCCGCTCAGCCCCTACGCCGCCAGCAAGCTCGCCACCGAGGCCTACGCCCTGTCCTACGCGGCGGCCTTCGGGCTGCCGACCCTGGTCTTCCGCTTCTTCAACGTCTACGGGCCGCTGCAGTCCGCCGGGCACGCCTACGCCGCCGTCGTCCCGTCCTTCATCGACGCGGCGCTGCGCGGTGAACCGCTGACCGTCCACGGCGACGGCCACCAGACCCGCGACTTCACCTATGTCGGAACGGTCGCCCGGGTGCTCGCCGACGCCGTCCAGCGGAAGGTCACCTGCGACAGCCCGGTCAATCTGGCCTTCGGCACCCGGGTCAGCGTCCTGGAACTCGCCCATCACCTCGCCAAGGCCCTGGAGCTGGCGGTCGAGATCCGCCATGTGGAACCCCGCCGCGGCGATGTGCGCGACTCGCAGGCCGACGACGGGATCCTGCGGGGCCTGTTCACGGGGCTCACGGCGGTCCCGCTGGAACAGGGGCTGGCCGAGACGGTCCGCTGGTTCCACACCCTGCCGGAGTACGCCTGACCCCGGGCGCCCCGCGCCCCCGCGCCCCCGTCGTGATCGTCGCGGCGGGGGCTTTCCACGGCCTCCCGTACGCCCCCGCCGCCGCCCCCGCCATCGACGAAGCCCTGCCCGTGCCGGGGACACGGGCAGGGCCTCGCCTCACAGGGATGAGGAACCCACCGGGCCGGGCGCCACGTCGGCGGTGCCGCCGTCGCGCCCGGCCCGGACAGGACCCCGTCAGAGGATCTCGACGCGCTCCCCCCGGCACCGATTGCGGGTGTCGAGCACATAGGCGCCGGCGTCCTCGATCAGCGCATAGTCGAAGGCGTCGTGGTCGGTCGCCACGACGATCACATCGGCCGCCCGCACCTCCGCCTCGGTGAGTTCCACCCGGGTGATGTCCGGGGGAACGAGATACGCGTCGGTGTGCGGCTCCACCACGGTCAGCCGGGCGCCCAGCGAGAGCAGTGAGCGCGCCAGGACGAGGGCCGGCGACTCACGGATGTCGCCGGTGTTCTTCTTGTAGGCCAGCCCGAGTTGCAGCACCCGGGAGCCCTTGACCGATTTGCCGCGTTCGTTCAGCCCTCGGGTGACCCGCTGGACGACATGGGCGGGCATATGGTCGTTGATCTCGTTGGCCAGGCCGATGAACCGGAGGTCCTGTCTGAGCAACCGTTTCACCTGCCAGGACAGATAGGAGGGGTCGACCGGCAGACAGTGCCCGCCCACACCGGGACCGGGCCGGAACGGCATGAAACCGAACGGCTTGGTGCCGGCCGCGTCGATGGCCTCCCAGATGTCGGCGCCCAACTGCCGCGAGACCATGGCCATCTCGTTGACCATCGCGATGTTGACATGCCGGTAGGTGTTCTCCAGGAGCTTGGTCAGCTCGGCGGTCCGGCACGAACTCACCGGCACCGTGCGCTCCACGATGTCGCCGTAGAAGCCCTCGACGCTGCGCAGCGACGCGGGGTCGATCCCGGAGATCACCTTGGGCGTGTTCTCCAGATGCCACTCGGGGTTCCCGGGGTCGATGCGCTCCGGGCTGTAACCGAGGTGGAAGTCCTCGCCCGCCTTCAGCCCGCTGCCCGCCTCCAGCAGCGGACGCAGCAGGGTCTCGGTGGTCCCGGGGTAGGTGGTGGACTCCAGGACCACGGTGGCACCGGGCGTGAGGTGCGGGGCGACGCTCCGGCCGGCGCACTCCACGAAACTCAGGTCCGGAACGCCCTCCCGCAGGGGCGTCGGCACGGTGATGACACAGACGTCGAAGCCCTCGATCCGGTCGTAGTCCGTGGTGGCGTGGAAGCGGCCGCTGTCCACGGCGGCCATCAGGCGGGTGTCGTCCACGCCTTCGATGTAGGAGTCACAAGCGCCCAGGCGTTTCACCCGCAGTTCGTCCGTGTCGACACCGACGACGAGGTAGCCCGCCTCGACCGCCCGCACGGCCAGCGGAAGCCCTACATATCCCAGACCGACGACAATCAGCTTACGCCTGTCCGCTTCGCTTTTCTGACCCACCCTCACCACTCCCTTATTGTGGGAAATCGGCATGCGCCGCCCCCCATTGACGCATGCGGGGCAGTCGCGTTCGGAACATGTGGGTTGTGTCCGACCGGCATCACTCTGATTCCGTAACCAGTGGACGCGCCGAACGGTCCATCGTGATCTGACGAGGTTTCAATTTCCGGTATTCATCGCATAGGTGAACGTTGGCTCGGCAATGCGATCGAGCTCTGCGGAACCGAGATCCCACCACCTGAACCGGAGTGAAGCCGCACATGGATCGTAGTTCGAAGTACCTGGTCACCGGCGGAGCCGGCTTCATCGGCTCCCATCTCGTGGACGCATTGCTCGCCGGGGGACACAGCGTGGTGGTCCTCGACGACCTCACCACCGGACGACAGGACAACCTCGCGTCGGCACAGACGGATCCGCGTTTTCGTTTCCAGCACGGCTCGGTCCTGGATGCACCGCTCGTCGACGAACTGGTAGGGGAATGCGATAGCGTCATCCATCTGGCTGCCGCCGTAGGGGTCAAGCTCATCGTCGAGCAGCCATTGAAGTCGTTCATCACGAACACAAAAGGCACCGAAAACGTCATCGAGTACGCGCAGCGACACGACCGCCGGATTCTTGTCGCCAGTACTTCGGAAATCTACGGAAAGAATTCATCCGGTCCGCTCAGCGAGACCTCCGACCGTGTCCTGGGAAGCCCGTCCGTGGCGCGCTGGTCGTACAGCACGGCCAAGGCGGTGGACGAGATCATGGCCTGCCTCTACCACCGGGAGCGGGGCCTGCGGTCGACCGTCGTCCGGTTCTTCAACACCGTGGGCCCCCGCCAGAGCCCGGCGTACGGCATGGTCATCCCGCGTTTCGCCCGGCAGGCGGTCCGGGGTGAACCCCTGACGATCCATGCGGAGGGCCGCCAGCGGCGCTGCTTCCTGCATGTCGCCGACGCCGTGGCTGCGCTGCTGCTCCTGCTGGAGCGCCCGGAGGCCGAGGGGGAGACCTTCAACATCGGTGCCGACGACGAGATCAGCGTCCGTGAGCTCGCCGACCGGATCATCACCCGGGCCGGAAGCGTCTCCCCCGTGCAGCACCTGTCGTACGCCGAGGCCTACGGGCCGGGCTTCGAGGACATGGAGCGGCGGGTCCCCGACACCGCGAAACTCCGTGCGCTCACGGGCTGGCAGCCCCGGCACACCCTCGACGACATCATCGCGGACGCGCTCGCCGACGCCCGCAGCGAATGGCACGAGGCGCTGCCGGCGGGCGTGCCGAGCACCCCGGAGCAGCGTCTCCCCGCGCCCTGCGGGACCGCCGCCGAGACCGCCCTGGCGGGACGGTGACCGGCGTGGGCGCGGCGGTCGCCACGGCCGCCGCGGGCGTCACCGCCCTGCTGCTGGCCCTGGTGCTGACGGAACCGCTGAGACGCCTCGCCCTGCGCCGCGGGATCACCGACCGGCCCAGCGCCCGCAAGGCGCACACCCGCCCGACGCCCTATCTCGGCGGTGTCGCCGTCGCGCTGGCCACCCTCACCGCGGGCACCCTCACCGCGCTCGCCGGGGGTGTCCTCGACCCGGTCCTCGGGGTGCTGCTCGGGGGCGCGGCGCTCATGTGCACCGTCGGCCTCGTCGACGATCTGCGCCCGCTCAGCGCGGGGCTCCGGCTGTGCATCGAGACACCGGCGGCCGCGCTGGTGGTCCTGGTCGGAGGCCATCCGGACATCTTCGGCGGCGCGATCGACGCGGTGCTCGCCGTCGTATGGATCGTCTTCGTGACCAACGCGTTCAATCTGCTGGACAACATGGACGGCGCGGCGTCCTCGCTGTGCGTCGTGATCGCGGTGTTCGCCTGTGTGACCGCCCCGGCCGGCGGACGGGGCGGCCTGGGACCGGTGATGGCGGCCCTCGCGGGAGCCTGTGTCGGTTTCCTCTTCCACAACCGGCATCCGGCGCGGATCTTCCTCGGCGACGCCGGCTCCCTCTTCCTCGGCTTCACCCTGGCCTCCTCGATGATGGTGCTCCACGACGACGTCGGCGGCCTCGCCGGGCCCGCCAGCCTGGTGCTCGCCACCCTGGTCCCGACCCTGGACACCACCCTGGTGATGCTGTCCCGCTACCGGGAGTCGAGGCCCCTGATGCAGGGCGGCACGGACCACATCGCCCACCGGTTGCGGCGGCTCGGCCTGTCGGTCCGCCAGGTCGTGCGCAGCCTCAGCGTGTTCACCGTCGCCTGCTGTCTGTCGGCCGTGCTGGTGACCTACGGCCTGCTCGCTCCCGGTGTCGCACTCGTCGCCGCCTGCGTGGTGGGGGCCGGCACGGTACTGCTGCTCCTCGAGATCCCCTCCTCCCCCGTCACCGCCGCCGCGGGTGCCGCGGCGCCCGGGAGGATGGCTGCGGCCGACATCGCCCGCAGCGCCCTTCCGCTGCGGCCCACCGGAGGGCGCCGCGGCAGATCGCTCCGGCCCATGGCGATGCCGCATTCCCGGGCGGGCCGCAAGGCCGGCCCGCTGTCCCCGACCGCGGGTACCCCGGCCGCACCGCAGTAGGACCGCCCGTGGCCCGGCCCTCCGTCGACCGGTCGAAGGTCCCGCGCACCGCGCGGGACCGCACCGGGCCCCGTGCCCGCTCCCCGCTCCCCGATCCCCCTCTCCTCCTGACGTCCCCCGAGGTCCCCGGGTCCCCCGGGCCCCCAAGGTTCCCTCGGCATCCCTCCCGAACGACCCCGACACATCCCCGCGTTACTCCCCCTAGGGGATGTCACAGCTCGGCAGCAAAGCCGGGGCGGTCCGCCCGAGCCCGCCCCTCACCGACCGGGACCAGGTACGTTCGAGGGCGTGGCTGGATTCAGGATCGGACGCGGTCGTGACAACCGCGCCCCGCAAGCGCGACCGCAGCACTCCCCGTACGGACAGCAGGCGCCCCAGGGCCCGGCGTACGGCTACCCCTCCGCGCCGCCGCAGCAGCAGTACGGCGGCGCGGCGCCCTACGGCGGCCGGCCGCAATGGCAGGCGCCGCAGGGCCAGGGAGAGCCGGAGTACTTCGACGACGGCCCGGGACGGCCCGGGACGGCGGATCCGTACGCGGCGGACCACCCGGGCCAGACCCAGGCGTTCTCCATCGGGGAGGACCCCTACAACGCGGGCGGGACCTACCGCGCCGGCCAGGCCCCGGCACCGCCGATAGGCCCGCCCCTGCACTGGAACGACCTGCTGCGGGGAATCGTGCTGTCCCCCCACCAGACCTTCCTCAGGATGCGCGACTACACGATGTGGGCCCCGGCCCTGATCGTGACCTTCCTGTACGGCCTGCTCGCGGTCTTCGGCTTCGACGGCGCACGCCAGGACGCGATCAACGCCACCTTGTCGAACGCCATCCCGATCGTCCTGATCACGGCCGTGGCCATGGTGATCAGCACCTTCGTCCTGGGCGTGGTCACGCACACCCTGGCCCGTCAGCTGGGCGGAGACGGCGCCTGGCAGCCCACGGTCGGCCTCTCCATGCTGATCATGTCCATCACGGACGCACCGCGCCTGGTGGTGGCGATGTTCTTCGGCGGCGACGCCTCCTTCGTCCAGCTCCTGGGCTGGGCGACCTGGGTGGCCGCAGGCGCGCTGCTGACCCTGATGGTGTCCAAGTCCCACGACCTGCCGTGGCCCCGTGCGCTGGGCGCCTCGGCGATCCAGCTGATCGCGATCCTGTCGATCATCAAACTGGGCACGTTCTGAGCGCTCCCCCGGCACTCCACGCACACGTAGTAGCTGAGCACGCGGGACCCGCCACGTCCCGCGTGCCGCCCCAGGGCCCCCGGCGGCACGTCCGCGGGGGCCTTTCCCGTGCCCGTACCGCCGTCCCCCGTGCTCACGCGGTACGGCCGGGGCGCCGCGCCGTCATCTGCACGGCCGCTCCGAGGACCCACACCGCAAGGCCCGCGACCGCCAGGACCGTCCGGGAGGACAGGGCGTCGTCGAAGGGGCCGAGGAAGACGAAGACGGACATGCCGACGGCGCTCACCAGCGCGCCGTAACCCCACAGCCGCGGCCGCCGGACCTTGCGCCGCTCCCACCGCGGCACCCAGCCCGTCACGACGCTCACGATCCCCACCGCGATCACTGTTGCTATGACCATCGCGGCCGCCCCCACCAGAACCCCGTACACGCCGGTCATCGTCACACACGCCGCCGCGGCACACCAGGGCCGCTCCGGTCCGGTGGACACCCTTCCGACGGACCTGCTCGGGATACGGGTCAGAGCGCCTCGCGCGACGGAGAGACGGGCTCCCCGCCCCTCCGCACCGGGGGCAGCACGCTCCACGGGAAGTTGATCCACTTATCCGTGCGCTTCCACACGTACTCGCACTTCACGAGGGAGTGCGGCTTCTCGTAGATCACGGCGGAGCGGACCTCGGCCACGGCTTCCAGACAGAAGTCGTGCACCAGCTTGAGCGTCCTGCCGGTGTCCGCCACGTCGTCGGCGATCAGCACCTTCTTGTCGGTGAAGTCGATCACATTGGGCACCGGGGCGAGCATGACCGGCATGTCGAGGGTGGTGCCGACGCCCGTGTAGAACTCGACGTTGACCAGGTGGATGTTCTTGCAGTCCAGGGCGTATGCGAGCCCACCGGCCACAAAGACTCCGCCGCGCGCGATGCTGAGCACGACATCGGGCTGGTAGCCGTCGTCGGCGATGGTCTGGGCGAGCTCGCGGACGGCGTGCCCGAACATCTCGTAGGTCAGGTTCTCCCTGGTGTCACTCACCCCGCTCACACCTGGGTCCGGTGGAAGTTGACGAAGGAGCGGGAGGCGGTGGGACCGCGCTGGCCCTGATAGCGCGAGCCGTAGCGCTCACTGCCGTACGGGAACTCGGACGGCGAGGTCAGCCGGAACAAGCACAGCTGCCCGATCTTCATCCCCGGCCAGAGCTTGATCGGAAGGGTGGCGAGATTCGACAGCTCGAGCGTCACATGCCCCGAGAAGCCGGGGTCGATGAACCCGGCGGTGGAGTGGGTGACGAGCCCGAGACGCCCCAGGGAACTCTTGCCCTCCAGCCTCGAGGCGAGATCGTCGGGCAGGGTGATGACCTCGTACGTCGAGGCCAGCACGAACTCCCCGGGATGCAGGATGAACGGCTCGTCCCCCTCGGGCTCGACGAGCCGCGTGAGGTCGACCTGCTCCACGGAGGGGTCGATGTGCGGGTACTTGTGGTTCTCGAACACCCGGAAGTAGCGGTCGAGCCGCACATCGATGCTCGAGGGCTGCACCATGGTCGGATCGAACGGGTCGATCACGACCCGGCCCTTGTCGATCTCGGTCCGGATGTCCTTGTCTGAGAGAAGCACATCCCGAGAATACGCAAGGCGCGCGGAGCGCCCACAATCGCGGCCACTCCGCGCGCCCTTCTACCGCTGGACCGCTACTGCTTCTCCATGGCCACCGGCACCGCACTGCGCAGCCGGGCGCAGCGCGGACACCGGACGAGCCGGCCAGGGCCGAGCCGCTCGGCCTGCTGCATCGGGAACGAAGCGGTGCTGAACACGTGCCCCTCGGCACAACGGACGACGGTGCGCTCCATCAAGTCCTCTGAGTCCCTTCCCCAAGAGCCTTCGTCTCACTGGCGTGTCGGACGACGAAAGCCACATTACGGGATCAAAGGGAAGGCCCTCCAGGCGGCACTCCGACCACCCCGGTCCCCTCTAGGGCACCCCCACCGTACGCCCCAACTCCGCCCCGCCGCAGCCGCATCGCCCCCTCCGAACGATCGCGGACCCCAGGGCTTCAGCGCCTGAGGTCCGAGATGAGGTACAGTGAGCGAGCATTCCGACACCGGGCGAACGGTGTCTTACGCGGGTGTAGTTTAATGGTAGAACATCAGCTTCCCAAGCTGAGAGCGCGAGTTCGATTCTCGTCACCCGCTCCATGATCGAGGCCCAGGTCAGCGACCTGGGCCTTGTTCGTTGCCGAGGGCTTTCCATACTCGCCCGGATGCTTCCACGGCTTCTGGAGCCCACCGAAGGGCCGTCCGTGCCGGGCGGCAGGAGCGGCAGTCGGCTCAGGCCACGGTGTACTCCGCGTCTCCGAAGTCCGCGACTACACGCAGTCGGCCACCCAGCGCTTCCACATAGGCTCGGAGTGTCGCGACTTCGGCCCGGTCCAGCTCGCCGTGCTCGATCGCGGAGACGCGAGGTGCCGAGACCCCCATGGATGCGGCGACCTGGCGCTGGGTCAGCGCCTGTTCACGTCGGACCTCTGCAAGCTTGTGAGCGCGCACCTCCGCGGTCAACCGGTCCATGGCAGCCTGCTTCTCCTGAGCCGAACGCACCGGCAGCCCAGCGGCCTCGCGCCGCTCGCGCGCCCTGCGCTTGGTCTCCTCCCAGCCGACGGTGCTCATTCGTACTCCCTGGTCTCAAGATCGGTCACATGCGCCCGGTAGCGCTCCTCGGCGATCGGGATGTTGGCGTCGTACCAACGCTGCCAGTTTCCGGCCTTGTCGCCTGCCACCAGCAGCACTGCCCGGCGCACCCGTGACTGGAGACCTCGTCTCGACCTGCCCGGCCCCGGTTCGGCGTAGGTCTCGAAGTGCTGGCGGAGCTTCCGATGAGTCGGTGACCGGGGCGGCCGTGGCCATGGGCCCGGACGGCTTCACCGGCATCGGCGGGGCGTACGGCCGGAAGGGATCGAGGGCCGGTATGTCGGGAGCAAGGTGAGCCGTCGCGCGACAGATGGCCGCAGCGTCGACGAAGGTGCTCGGCCGGTTGCCTCGGATCGCTTCGGCTGGATTGCGCTGAATGCAACCGCGTGGACGATCATCAGGTCGTGAACACGGACGACTGGACGGTACTCGCGGATTCGGAGCGGGCTCAGTGGGGCTACGCCCCTCGCCAGGCCATCGGGCCGCTGAGCTTCGGAACGGAACGCGGCGACGCCGTCGCCGCCATGGCGGAGCACGGCTTCGTCCCCGAACTGCACGACATGGGGGACTGGCACTCGACGAGCCGATCGCAATGGCGCGTCGAGTTCCGCAAGCGCGGACCGCACCGGAGCCGGCCGGCGGTGAAGTGCTACTTCGTCGAGGGTGTCGGCCTGACGTGCGTGCTCGTCGACGGGCTGCTCGGGCCGCAGGTCACCCATGAGGGGATCCGTCTGATCGGCCGCGTGCCGTCGGAGGTCTCCCAAGAGATGGAGGCGTACGCCACCGCACACGACACGGGGATCACGTTCAGCCCTGGAGGAAACATGGTCGTCGTCGGCTTCGAGATCGAACTGGGCGCGCAGCGCGCCGGCGATGCCGTCATGACCTGGGCCTTGTTCTTCGACACGAGGGACATCGCGGGCAGTTCGTGGGACATCGCCCCTGCGGAGGTCTGGCGTCACCGGTAGGGCGCAAGGTCACGCTCAGGGGAGCCACGAGATCACTGCTAGTTGGTGCCGGGGGGGGGTCGGAGCGAGCGTGGCGGCCTTGTCGTGGCGGCGGAGGCGCTCTGCTCGGTGGCCCGGAGGCCGGTGAGAGCGAGGGCGGCGGCAACGACGGCCGGGCTCCGTCTCCGGGAAAGCAGGACCTACGCTGATCCCCGTGAGGCAGGCAGGCTTGGGGAAGGGTGAGCGGCGATGACGCCCCTGAACACCGGGGACCCGGAGTCCATCGGCGGGTACACCCTTCTCGGCCGGCTCGGGGCGGGCGGCATGGGGGTCGTCTATCTGGGGGTCTCCGCCTCGGGACGGCAGGTCGCGGTCAAGCTCGTGCGCGGGCCGTATGCCCAGGAGGAGGAGTTCCGGACGCGCTTCCGGCAGGAGATCGCGGCGGCGCGCAGGGTGAGCGGTGCCTTCACCGCGCCTGTCGTGGACGCCGACCCGGACGCCGACCGGCCCTGGATGGCGACGCTCTATGTGCCGGGGCTCAACCTCGCCGAAGTCGTGGAGAAGAACGGCCCGTTGAGCCGACGGGAACTGCGCGCGCTGGGGCTGGGGCTCACGGAGGCGCTGCGCGACATCCACCGGGTGGGCCTGGTGCACCGGGACCTCAAACCGGGCAACGTCCTGATGACCGAGGACGGGCCACGCGTCATCGACTTCGGCATATCGCGCGCTTCCGACAGCCAGAACCTCACCACGACCGGGCGGATGATCGGCACTCCGCCCTTCATGTCGCCGGAACAACTGGCCTCTCCCCGAGACGTCACCCCGGCCTCGGACGTGTTCTCGCTGGGGTCGCTGCTGGTGTTCGCGGCCGTCGGCAACGGACCGTTCGACGCCGACAGCCCGTACATCACCGGCTATCAGGTGGTGCATGGGACCCCGGACCTCGACGGGGTGCCCGAGGCGCTCCTGGGCATCGTCGAGCGCTGCCTGGACAAGGACCCGGCCGCACGGCCGGAACTGACGGACCTCCACCGCATGCTCCAGGCGCTGCCGGAGTCCGATGCCGTCGGGTCCTCTGAGACCGGACCGTCCGCGCAGCCCCGGCGCCGCCCTGCTGCTCCGAGCTCGACCACCACCGCCGCGGGTGCCCCTGCCGACGCAGACACCGGTGCCGTCACCGGCACCGGCAAGCGCCGACGTGCGCGGATGCTGCTCACCGGCCTGGGCGCGACGCTGGCCGTCGCCGGGCTGTGTATCGGGGCGGGGGTCTACATGTCCGGCTCGGACACCACCGCCTCCGACGCCACCGCCCGTGCCGCGTCCCTGCCCGACGGCTGGCGGCCGTGGCGGACGAAGCTGCGGTACGACGTGAAGGGTGTCCCTCTCGACTACAGCAGCCCCGGATGCGTGGCGGAGGGAAGCGCACTGTTCTGTGGCGGCAGGGGATTCACGACCGCCAAGGTCGACGCGGCCTCCGGTCGCATCCTGTGGCGGACCGGGACCCGCCCTCAGGGGGCGCAGCCGATCGGCGTTCGCGACGGGCTGGTCTATGTGTACGAGGAACCGGATGACAACACCAGGCGGGTGGTGGCCCTTGACGCCGGTACCGGGCACCGGCGGTGGCAACGTGACATCAATCGGGCCGAGAAGGCGGTCCTGTACGACGGCGGGCTGCTGACCCTGTCTCCCGACTCCTCGTGGTTCGTGGCCTACGGACCGTCCGGCAAGGAACTGTGGCGGGCGCCCTCGCTGGACGAATACTGCACTCCCACGGCGCTGGGAGGCGTCCCCTACGCCCTGTGCTCGGAGGGCACCGAGCCCGGCCAGGCACCGGTCGACCTGATGAAGCTCGAACCCGGCAGCGTGGCCGAGACCGCCACACTGCCCAAGAAGGCGGAAGCGCTCGGCGCCGTCGGCGGGGAGCCGCTGTTCCTCGCCCCGCAGACCGCGAAGGAGGTGTACGAAGCCGGGTACGAGCGGCCGTACAACGCACTGCTGCGGGTGGCCCCGGACACCGGGCGGATCAGACGGATACCGCTGGCACGTCCACTGACCGGCGCGGCCACCCTGGTGGACGGCGTCGTCTACTTCGTCCGGTCCGACGGGTCGGTCACCGCGGTGTCGGCGGACAGCGGCACACAGCTCTGGCAGAAGGTGACGGACGTGGAGAGTCTGTCCGCGCCCGCGGTGGCGGCGACGTACAAGCGGGTCTATTTCTCCAACCGCTTCGGCCGTCTGCTGGCTCTGGACAGCCGCACCGGAGCGGAGATCTGGCGCACCTCCGCACTGGACGACCCCGGCGACAAGGCGCAGGACTACCCGCCGCGCGTGCTGCTCGTCAAGGACGCGATCGTGGCGACAGCCGGCGACACGGCCTTCTCCCGAAGCCCGGACGGACCCGCCTGACGGCCGCTCCATCAGGACCTGGACTCCATATAGGTCGCGAACGCACGGTCGGGCAGCAGGAGGGCGAGTCGGTCCTGCGTCGCGCGGGACAGAGCGGCGAACGCGCATCCGACCGACAGGAGACCCATGACGGGGCCAAGACCGGCCATCAGGGCCACATCGATGCCGCTTTCTCTCTGGTATCCGCCGATCAGCACCGTCCTGACCTGTGTATGCGCCCCAGCCCGGCCATCGGGCCACTCCACCTGCGCCTCCCGGTCGACGAGGCTCCCGTCGTGAGGGACGAACACGCCCGAACACCACGTGCTCTCGCCTCCTTTGCCGTTGCCCTCCAGATGGCACTCATCGGCGGTGAAGGCTCCCGGCGTCCCGGCCAGTCCGGCGGCGGATGCACCCACCACGCCGCACATCACCGTGACGCCGAGGAAGAACGCCGCAGCGCAGCACCACAGGAAACGTCGAACGGGTCCAGACGGACGCCCGCGCGCAGCCGCTCTCCGGAGAGCCCGCCGTCGCGCAACACCGCTGTCCACGGCGGCTCGCTCGATATGGACGGGCAAGCGGTATCCGTCGCCGCCACGAACCGCCGCCCTGCGCCGCCGCGCATCCCGTGCCCGTACCGCCTTGCTTCTCGACCTCGCCACGTCTCCCCCACCCGCCACCCGTGGTTCCCCCTGGTCTCGCCCCATGCTCGCATCCGTCACACAGGGCGCACCCGGGTGTGCCTTACGGAGTGATGACGTGCGGGTGCGGACCCGTGGTGCGGTGGTGGGGCGGGCCTAGCGTGGGCGTATGCGTGTACTGGTCACCGGCGGTGCCGGGTTCATCGGGGGTCATGTCGTCGATGCGTTGCGGGAGCGCGGGCATGAGGCGGTGGTGTTCGATGTGCGGGTGGATCCCGGCGCCGATGTGCGGGATGCGGGGGCCGTGGGACGTGCCCTGGCCGGGGTGGACGCCGTGTGTCACCAGGCCGCGATGGTGGGGCTCGGCAACGGGGTCGCCGACGCGGCGGAGTATGTCTCGCGCAACGACCTGGGCACCGCCGTGCTGCTCGCCGCGATGGCGGAGGCCGGTGTCGGGCGCCTGGTGCTGGCCGGGTCGATGGTGGTCTACGGGGAGGGGCGGTACGAGTGCCCGCGGCACGGGGTCGTACGGCCCGGGCCGCGTGCGGTCCCCGATCTCGACGCGGGACGGTTCGAGCCCGTCTGCCCGGAGTGCGGGGACGACCTCTCGCCCGGCCTGGTGGGCGAGGACGCCCCGGCCGATCCCCGGAACGTGTACGCGGCGACCAAGCTCGCCCAGGAGCATCTGGCCGCCGCCTGGGCCCGCTGCACCGGCGGGTCGGCGGTGTCGCTGCGCTACCACAATGTGTACGGGCCCGGGATGCCACGCGACACCCCGTACGCCGGTGTCGCCTCCTTCTTCCGCTCGGCCCTCGCCCGGGGCGAGGCACCGCGGGTGTTCGAGGACGGGCGGCAGCTGAGGGACTTCGTGCACGTCCGGGACGTGGCGGCGGCCAATGCGGTGGCGCTGGAGGCGGAGGCCGCCCGGGGCGCGCTCACGGCGTACAACACCGGGAGCGGTGAACCGCACACCGTCGGCGCGATGGCCCGGGCGCTGGCCGCCGCGTACGGCGGGCCCGAGCCGGTCGTCACCGGTGAGTACCGGCTCGGGGACGTACGGCACATCACCGCGGACTCGGCGCGGCTGCGGGCCGGGCTGGGCTGGCGGCCGGAGGTCGGTTTCGAGGAGGGCATGGCGGAGTTCGCGCGGGCCGGGATGCGGGGGGCTTAGAGGTCGCGCGGATAGGTGGGGTGCGTGCAGCTGCAAGGCGGAGGATTGAGGCATGGCGGAGCCATGGTGATTGACTACAACGCCGCAGATGTGCGTGCCCGGCCCCGCGACGCCGCCCCATCTATCCGCGCGATCTCTTAGGGGCGCGGTCAGGAGGCGGCGGTGGGCAGCACCACCTCGAAGCGGCAACCGCCGGGAATGTTGCGCACCGTGGCCCGGCCCTGGTGGGCCTCCACGATCCCCCGGACGATGGTGAGGCCGAGGCCCGCGCCGGCCGGGGGCGTCCGGGCGTGTGTGCCGCGCCAGCCGGTGTCGAAGACGCGCGGCAGGTCCTCCTCGGGGATGCCGCCGCAGCCGTCCGTCACCGACAGCACCACACCCTCGGGGGAACGCTCCGCGGCGACCGCGACCGTGCCGTCGGCCGGCGTCCGACGGATCGCGTTGACCAGCAGATTGCCCAGCACCCGGCTCATCTCCTTGCCGTCCACCTCCACCGGTACCGGCTCGATGCGGTCGCCCACCAGCCGCACCCCGTGCTCCCGGGCGAGCGGGTCGGCTCCCGCCAGCGCGTCACCGACCAGGTCGTACAGGGAGATCCGGGTGGGTGCCAGGGGCAGGGTGCCGGCGTGGATGCGGGAGAGCTGGAAGAGGTCACCGACCATGTCGTTGAGGCGTTCCACCTCGGTGCGCATCTGCCGCAGATAGCGGTCGGGGTCGGCGGCGACGCCGTCCTCCAGCGCCTCCGACATGGCGCGCAGTCCGGCCAGCGGGGTGCGCAGATCGTGCGAGATCCAGGCGACGAGTTCACGGCGGGAGGTCTCCAACGCCCGTTCCCGTTCCCGGGATTCGGCGAGTCTGGCGCTGGT
Source organism: Streptomyces nodosus (assembly GCF_008704995.1). NCBI lineage: Bacteria > Bacillati > Actinomycetota > Actinomycetes > Kitasatosporales > Streptomycetaceae > Streptomyces > Streptomyces nodosus. Next base: position 4,006,673 of record NZ_CP023747.1, on the reverse strand, counting down.
GGCCACCAGTTCGCGGCTCAGTTCGTCCAGTTCGGCGGTGGTCGGGCCGCGGGGCGCCGCGAAGTCACCGCCGTCGCCGAAGGAGCGTGCGGCCACGGCGAGTTCGCGGCTCCGGGCGACCACCCAGCGGCCCAGCAGCAGCGCGGTGGCCAGGGAGACGACGGCCGCCATGGCGACGACGGTGGTGACGACGGTCAGGTCGTGCGGCGACAGGAACATCGCCCGGGCGACGGCGAGGGTGCCCGCGAGCATCGCGACCACCCCGACCGCCGCCACCACGGTGAGCGAGGCGGTCAGCGAGCGGCGCCGGATCAGGCGCAGTGCGCCCGCACCGGCCAGGCCCGTGGCGGCGGCACCGGCGAAGGCGTACAGGGCGATGAGAAGGGTGTCGCGCATGGTCAGTCCTGGTCGTCGGTGGGGCCGAAGCGGTAGCCCACGCCCCATACGGTCTGGATCAGGCGCGGCCGGGCCGGGTCGTCCTCCACCTTGCCGCGCAGCCGGCGGACATGGACCGTGACGGTCGACAGGTCGCCGAAGTCCCAGCCCCACACCTCGCGCATCAGGTCCTCCCGTCCATAGGCCCGCCCCGGGTGGCGCAGGAAGAAGGAGAGCAGGTCGAACTCCCGGAGGGTGAGGGCGAGTTCGGTGCCGTTCTTGGTGGCCCGGCGGGCCGCCGGGTCGACGGTCAGACCGGCCGCCCCCAGTCGGTGTCCCGTGGCGGCGGGCCCGCTGCGGCGCAGCACCGACTCCACCCTCAACACCAGCTCGCGAGGGCTGAAGGGCTTGGTGACATAGTCGTCGGCGCCGACCTCCAGGCCCAGGATGCGGTCGTCCTCGTCGCCGCGGGCGGTGAGCATGATGACCGGCACCGGGCCGTGGGCCCGCAGGCGCCGGCACACCTCCAGGCCGTCCATGCCGGGCAGCATCAGATCGAGCACGACCAGGTCCGGCCGGTGCGCGCCGGCCCGGGCGAGGGCCGTCGGGCCGTCGTCGGCGCGATCGACGAGGTAACCGGCGCGGTCCAGATACCCGGCGACGACCTCGGCGACGGTCGGATCGTCGTCGACGACCAGGATTCGGGGGGACCTGTCGGCGGTCGGCGCCCCCGGGCGTTCGTACGGCTCCTGCAGCATGCCTCCAGCCTGGCACCGCGCCGTCGCGGGGGCGCATCCGGACGCCGCCCCGGCCCCGGACGTCCGCGTTTCGTAAGGAGCGGGCGTCCGGTATGCCCCGATTCGCATTCGTAGGGTGAGACCCGTGACGAGGACTCCTTCGGACGTCGACGTGGTGCTGCCCTGCCTGAACGAGGCCGAGGCCCTTCCCTGGGTGCTCGAACGGATCCCGCCGGGCTGGCGCGCGCTCGTCGTCGACAACGGTTCCACCGACGGCTCGGCGGAGGTAGCCCGCGCGTGCGGCGCGACCGTCGTGCATGAGCCGCGCCGGGGTTTCGGCGCGGCCTGCCACGCCGGGCTGACCGCCGCCACCGCCGAGGTGGTGTGCTTCTGCGACTGCGACGCCTCCCTCGACCCGTCGCTCCTGGTCCCCTTCGTCCGTGAGGTCCGGGACGGCGAGGCCGACCTGGTGCTCGGCCGACGGCGTCCGCGGGGCCGGGGCGCGTGGCCCGCACATGCCCGCGCCGGCAATCTGGCGCTCGCGCGGCTGCTGCGGCGCCGCACCGGGCTGCGCCTGCACGATCTCGGTCCGTTGCGCGCCGCCCGCCGCGAGCAGTTGCTGGCGCTGGGCCTCACCGACCGGCGCAGCGGCTATCCGCTCCAGATGGTCGTGCGCGCGGCCGACGCCGGCTGGCGGATCGCCGAGCACGATGTGCCGTATCTGCCGCGCACCGGGGCCTCGAAGGTGACGGGCACCTGGCGCGGCACCTGGCAGGCGGTACGGGACATGAGCCGGGTGTTGGGCGAACCCCCCGCGCACGGAGGAGGAACCGTCCGTTGATCACGCTTCTCGTCATCGCCAAGGAGCCGCGGCCGGGCCGGGTCAAGACCCGCCTCACCCCGCCGTTCACGCCGGGTCAGGCGGCTCGGCTGGCGGAGGCGGCCCTCGCGGACACCCTGCACACCGTGGCGGCCACGCCCGCCTCCCGGCGGGTCCTCGTCCTCGACGGCGCCCCCGGCCCCTGGCTGCCGCCCGGCTTCGACGTCGTACCGCAGTGTGCGGGCGGTCTCGACGAGCGGCTGGCGGACGCCTTCGCGCGCTGCGCCGGCCCGGCCCTGCTCATCGGCATGGACACCCCGCAGGTGACGCCGGAACTGCTCACCGTGGACTTCACCGACTGCGACGCCCACTTCGGCCCGGCCGAGGACGGCGGCTTCTGGGCGCTCGGCCTGGCGCACCCCGATCCCGGCCTGCTGCGGGGCGTGCCCATGTCGACCTCGGAGACGGGAGCGGTCCTGCGGGACCGGCTGCTCGCCGCCGGTCTGAGGGTGCGTGAGCTGCCGCCGTTGCGTGACATCGACACCGCCGCCGACGCCCACGCCGTCGCCGCCCTGTCCCCGCACGGCCGCTTCGCGGCACGGCTGGCGCAGTGCATGGGGGTCGCGGGGCCGGATGCGCGGCCCGTCGCGGAAGCCGACTCGGCGCTGGCCACGGAGGTCGGCTCAACACCCGCCGCGGCTACCTCGCTGCCACTCACGGAGGTCCGTTCAACACCCGCCCCGCAGGCCACCTCGCTGCCACTCACGGAGGCGGGCTCGGCGCCGGCCGCGGAGACCACCTCGGTACCAGCCACGGAGACGGGCTCAACACCCGCCACGGAGACCACCTCGCTGCCACTCACGGGGGTCCGCTCAACACCCGCCACGGAGACCACCTCGCCGCCACTCACGGAGGTCCGCTCAGCACCCGCCCCGGACGCCACCTCGGTACCAGCCACGGACACCGGCTCAACACCCGCCACGGAGACCACCTCGCCGCCCATCACCGAGGCGGGCTCGGCGTCGGCCGCACAACCGGGATCCGGGCCGGACGTCCCGCCCGCCGGCCGACCGGGCTCCCCACCGGATCGCCGGCCCCTCGCGGAGCCGACCCCGGCCCAGGCCGGACGCCGATGAGCGCCCCCACGCCGATGAGCACCCCGCCCTCCGCCGCCCTCGCCTGGGCGGACGCCGATCCGTACGCCGCCGCCCTGCGGGCCGGCCGGGGCCCGCTGTTCCTGCGCCGCGACGACGGCTGGCTGCTGCCGCTGGAGGTGGAACGCTGGTGCGCCCGGGCCGACGCGGTCGACCGGGAGGTACTGGACCGCTGCGAGGGGACCGTGCTGGACGTGGGGTGCGGGCCCGGCCGGCTGGTGGCGGAACTCGCCGCCCGGGGCCGGGCCGTCCTCGGTGTCGACGTCAGCGAAGCCGCGGTGGACCACACCGTGCGGCTCGGGGGTCCGGCGCTGCGGCGTTCGGTCTTCGAGCCGCTGCCCGGCGAGGGGCGCTGGGACACCGTCCTGCTCATGGACGGCAACGTCGGCATCGGCGGTGACCCACGTGCGCTCCTCGACCGGGTGGCCGGACTGCTGCACCCCGGTGGCCTGTTGATCGCCGAGACCGCCCCGATGGACGTCGACGAGCGCGCCCGGGTGCAGGTCGTCGGCCTCACCGACGCCGCCGGCACCGACGCCCTCTTCCCCTGGGCGCGGCTCGGCACCCGGGCGCTGCTCCGGCACGCACGGGGCTGGGAGCGGGCCGGTCAGTGGACGGCCGGTGGACGGTGCTTCGCCGCCCTGCGCAGCCGCAGCACCAGCAGCAGCGCCGAGCCGCCGAAGAGGACGGCGGTGATCAGCAGCCAGCGGGTGAGGAACACATCCGCAGGCAGCCCGGTGGCAAGCCGGTAGCGCCGCTCCGTCAAGCCGCTGATCAGCGGGAACCACAGGAGAAGGAGCAGCAGGGAGAGGGCCGCCGGTATGCGCGCGTACGGCGCCCACTCCCGGCGCCGGACCGCGCCGAGCCCTCGTACGACCGCCCGGTCCGCGATCGCGTACAGGGGCAGCAGCACGAGGTCGTGCAGCAGTGCGGCCCCCACGAACCACAGCGCCACGCCCGACCAGTCGTCCGCGAGCAGCCGCACCCCCGCATAGGCGGCGAGCGCGAACGAGCAGACGAGCAGCAGGAGTTGCAGGGGGCCGCCGCCGAGCGGAATACGGGGAAGCGCGGTAAGCCGGGTAAGCATCACAGGTCTCCGAACGTCATCCGGGCCACCCACTTGGTGTTGAGCACACCGGGCGCGGCGGGCACGATGATCCGCGCCGGGTGGCCGTGGTCGGGGGACAGTTCCTCGCCGTTGACGTACAGGGCGAGCAGGGAACGCGGGTCGGCCACCTGGTTGGCGCGCAGGGCGGCCTTACGGAAGGCACCGCTCCGCTGGAGGGACTCGACGAACAGGTCCGGCGGGTCGTCGTACCCGACGAGCGCCGCGAGGTCGCGCAGCCGCACCCCGCGCCACCACTGGTCCGACGTCGACCAGCCCTCCACGCAGGCTATGGGCAGTGCCGCACTGTGCAGGGGGAGCCGGAGCAGCTCCTCCCGGCGGAGGCGGACGGTGCCCGTGCGTCCCGTGACGACGAGCCGCCAGGCGTCCTCGGCCGTCTCCGCCGCGTCGATCCCGGCGTAGGCGGCGGTCTTGTTGATCTGGAAGCCGTTCGGGCCGGTGCCGGGGTCGCCGCCGCCGTGCGGTGCGAGCAGGGCGGCGCGTCGCAGCGGACCGTCGAAGCTCCGTCCCACCGTGGTGGCGAACAGCAGCAGCGAGCCGCCCCCGACGAACCACAGGGCACCCCTGCGGGAGACGGTCGGCTCGGCGGGGCGCGGGGACACCAGGTCGTTGCCCTCCTCCCGCAAATGCCGCAGATTGCGCAGCGCCATGGGCGTCTTCAGCAGGGCATGGGCGACGAACGCGGCGAAGAACACCCACGCCCCGTAGAAGTGCAGCCGGTAGAAGGAGCCGGGGAAGACATAGTCGAGCTGGACGTTGAGCACGCCCGTCACAAACTCGAACAGGGCGCCGCCCACCAGGAGCAGCAGCGATATCCGCTCCAGGGCGTGGGTGAGCGAGCGGGCCGGCGGCAGCGCGAACAGCCTCGGCACCACGGACCACAGCTTGGCGAGCAGAACGGGGATCAGGGTGACGCCGAGGGTGACATGGACGCCCTGGTCGAGCCGGTACAGCCAGTGCGGGTTCGTCGGCCAGGGGAAGAGGTAGAAGCCGAGGATCCCCTTGTCCGGCGTCTTGTCGTTCACCGGCGAGAGACCGGGGTTGTAGGCGGCGTACGAGAGCAGGCCCGTCACGAACAGCACGGTGATGCCGACGAGCAGGACGAGGCCCAGCACCGAGGTGAACCAGGGGCCGCGCAGGGGGCTGCGCCAGAAACCGGGCGAGGAGGGAAGCCGTGGGGCGTCGGGGTCGCGCATGTCCCGACGGTAGGCCGGAAGCACCCCGCGAAAGGCCGCGCAACCCATGACGAAATGCTGACGTCGCGGCCGGACGGCGGTCCGTGGCGGGCCGTGCGGCCTAGCGTTCCGGTGTGATCCGTACCCTGCCCTCCACCGAGCCCGGCACCGCACGCTCCGGCATGCCCCGTGGCCGTCGCCTTGACCTGTACGCAGCCGGGGCCGCCGTGCTGCTCGTGACGACGGCCGTGCTGGTCGGCCGCCACATCCAGGGGACCAGCCGGACCCTGTTCGTCAACTGGCCCCCGCTGATGGCGTCCTGGGAGCCCCACCTCGGCCCCGGCACCCCGATGGCCGTCCTGGTGGCGATCGCCACCGTGGCGTACGGCCCCGGTCTCGCGGCCCGTCTCCCCTGGCGGGCCCTGGTTCCCCTGACGTGGGGCACGGCCATGGCGTGGATCTACTCCCTCGCCCTGATCGACGGCTGGCACCGGGGCATCGCCGTCCGGCTCACCACCCGCCAGGAGTACCTCCAGGTCATCGACCGCTTCCAGGACATCCCGGCGGCGCTGCGGGGCTTCACCGGGCACATCCTGCTCGGCTCGCCCGGCCACTGGCCCGCTCATGTCGCCGGCCACCCGCCCGCCGCCCCGCTCACCTTCGTGCTGCTCGACCGGGTCGGGCTGGGGGGCGGGGGCTGGGCCGGGGTGTGGTGCGTCACCGTCGGGGCTACGGCCTGCGCGGCCGTGCTGATCACGGTCCGCGCCCTGGCCGACGAGGACCTTGCGCGGCGGACGGCGCCCTTCCTCGTGCTGGCCCCGGCCGCCGTGTGGATGGGCACCTCGGCCGACGCGTACTTCGCGGCGGTGGCCGCGTGGGCGGTGGCGCTGCTCGCGCTGGCGGTCACCGGACGGTCGCTGTGGTGGGCGGGGGCGTCCGGGCTGCTGTTCGGTCTGACCTGCTATCTGTCGTACGGTCTCACGCTCGTCGCGCTGATCGCGGCGGCGGTACTGGTACTCGGCCGGCACGGGGTGCGGGGACGCCCCGCCCTGCTGGTGCCCCTGCTCGCCGGGCTGGCGGTGGTCCCGACGGCGTTCACGCTCGCCGGGTTCAACTGGTGGGAGGCGTACCAGCTGTTGGTCACGCGCTACTACCAGGGCGCGGGCGGCGTCCGCCCCTACGGCTACTGGGTGTGGGCCAACCTCGCCTGCACGGTGCTCATCACGGGCCTGGCCACGGCGGCGGGCCTGCGGAGGACCGGCGCGGTGCTCGTCCGGCGCCGCGGCGACGCGCCCGCCCGGACGGCCGAGACCCGCCTCGCGCTGCTGGTCTCCGCCGCCCTCCTCGCCCTGCTGGTCGCCGACCTGTCCGGCATGAGCAAGGCGGAGACGGAACGCATCTGGCTGCCCTTCGCGCTGTGGCTGCTCCCGGCGTGCGCCTTCCTCACCCGCCCCCAGGCCCCCGGCTCCGCTCGAGCGGGAGAGACCCCGGTCCGCGCCTGGCTCACCGCCCAGGCGCTGCTCCCCCTGCTCCTCAACCATCTGCTGCTCACCGGCTGGTGACCGCCGAAAATTGCCCACCCAGGTCATGACAACCCGCCTAGGGTGATCGGATGACGGAATTCAGCATCCTCGGTGACACCACGGAATGGCGGAAGGACGTCGAGCAGCGGCTGCGCGCCCGCTACACCGCGGCCGGACTCGGCGCCGCCGCGGCGGAACGCAAGGTCGAGAGCGCCCACTCCGGCATCGGCGACTGGACCGTCGCCGAGATCATGGACGCCGGGACCCTGGTCGGACACGTCGCCGTGGTCGTGGCCGACGACAACGGCACGCTCGCGGGCCGTATCGGCGACCTCCGTGTGGACGCGCTCCACGCCGGCCGGGGGCACGAGGGGGCTGCCCGGGACTGGGCCGAGAGATGGTGCGCGGAGCGCGGTGCAGCCCGGCTGAACGTACTTCTCACCGAGCCCGCGGGTGAGTTGTTCGACGGTTACAGCGCCCGGGGCCAGCTCAGGATGCGGCACGTCGGTTCCCCGCCGGAACCGGTCGGCGGCGTCACCGCACGGCCGATGACACAGGCCGAATATCCCGAGTGGCTCACCGCCCAGAAGGCCGCCTACACCGGCGACATCGTCCGGGCGGGAGCGCTGAGCCCCGAGGAGGCCGTACTCAAGTCCGACCGTGACTTCGCGAAGCTGATCCCGGAGGGCCTGGCGACACCCGACAACACGTTCCTGGTCCTTGAAACGGAGGGCGAGCGGATCGGCACCGGCTGGTTGAAGCACGGCCACCTCCCGGGGGTCACCTACGGCTACTCGCTGTACATCCAGGAGCAGCACCGCGGCAAAGGGTACGGGCGGGCCGCGATGGCGGCCGGCGAACAGGCGACTCTCGCCGCCGGCGACTCGGCGCTGATGTTCACCGTGTGGGGCGGCAACGAGGTGGCCATGAACCTCTACACGAACACCGGTTACCACGTCGTGGAGGAGCACCGCTCCCTCGCCCTCCCGCGCGCCACAACCTGACAGCGGTGTGCGGCCGGGGTCGCCAGGTCGGCTCGCGGCCCTCGATCCCGTGATCATGTCACTGGTCCGTGACAGCGTTGTCCTGGAACGAAGGCACCCGTATCCATGGGGCTCAGGGCCCCCTCATAGTGGTTGAGCAAGCAACGGGAGGCCGCACCGATACGGCCTCAACAACGCCTCACCCAGGGGGATTTCATGTCCGGCAACCGTCGCAAGGCCTTCCTCGTCTCCGCTGCGATCGTGGGCGGCGCCCTGCTGATGACCGCGTGCGACGGCACGGACGCGGCCACGGACACCGGCGCCGCGCAGAGTTCCAACTCCACCGCCCCGTCCAACTCCGCCGCCCCGTCCGGCTCGTCGGCCGCGGGCAGCGGCCAGGGCAACGCCAAGGGCTCCGACGCGAAGGACGAGGGAACCGAGGACTCGGCCGGTTCCGGCGCCGACACCGGCAACGGCAAGCGGGAGCAGGTCGAACAGAGCTGCGGCGCCAACGACATCTCGTGGAGCACCAAGTCCGAGACCCAGGCGGGCGGATACATCCTGATCTCCGCGAAGGCGAAGCCGGGCATCACCTGCTACCTGCCCGCCGCACTGCCGATCGTGGCGTTCGGATCCGACGGCACCGAGGCGGGCCCCGCGGAGCAGGCCGTCGGCGAGCAGATCAAGCTGAGCGGGAGCACCACGGCCTACGCGGGGGTGCAGACGAAGACCACCAAGGAGAACGGCGGCAAGGAACTGGACTTCATCATCGTCGCCGTCAATAACGACGACAGCGACCCGGTCTCCCTGCCGGTCGGCACCATCACCGTCGACAAGCCGATCGTCACCAACTGGCACACCGCCCCGGCCGACGCCGTTCCCTTCAGCTGAGCGGACCCGCCACTCGCGATCGCACCACAAGCGCGTTCTCGTCACGCGCTCCACGATGAAACCCCTGGTCGTCGACCAGGGGTTCGCTGGTTTTCCGGATCGTTCGGAGCCGGGCGGCGGCGCACGCCGCTGCGGCGGCCTGGCCGAGCCCCTGCGATTGAAACGTTCAATCCGGTCCGCACCCCGGCCGCCCGTCGAAAAGAGCCGCACGCACACTGATTGACCTTCACCTCGCCCGCCCTTACGTTACCCACACTCATCGATATTGAATCGATTCATTCAAATCTCCGGGTGAGGAGTCGAAGTGATCAGCAGGAGGAGTGTTCTGGCGGGAGCGGCCGCCACCGTCGCGGCGGCGACACTGGACGCGGTACCGGCGGCGGCCGTACCGGCGTCCGGAGCTGTACCGACGCAGGGGCACGCGGGGCACACGGGGCACGACGGACTGCGCGTCACGGCGCCGACCGTGGAGTACGTCCCGCACCCCCTCGGCCTCGATGCGCAACGGCCCCGGCTGAGCTGGCCGTTGGCTTCCGACAAGCCGGGGATGCGGCAGAGCGCCTATCAGATCCGCGTCGCCACCAGCACAACGGGCCTGTCCCGTCCGGACGTCTGGGACAGCGGGCAGGTCATGTCCGGCGAGTCCGTGCTGGTGCCCTACGGGGGCCCTGAACTCCGGCCCCGGACACGCTACTTCTGGTCCGTGCGCGTGTGGGACGCCGACGGCCGGGCCTCCGGCTGGAGCGAGCCCTCGTGGTGGGAGACCGGTCTCATGAAAGCCGGGCAGTGGACGGCAGACTGGATCTCGGCTCCGGCGAGCCTCACGGACGCGCCGTCCCTCGAGGGAAGTTCCTGGATCTGGTTCCCCGAGGGCGATCCGACGAGCAGTGTCCCGGCGGTCACCCGCTGGTTCCGCGGCATCGCGGGGCTGCCCGGGGGGATCACCGCGGCGACGCTCGTCATCAGCGCGGACGACGCGTACGCCGTCTCCATGAACGGAGTCGAGGTGGCCCGCACCGACCCGGAGACCGACATCGACGGCTGGCGCCGCCCGGCCGTGATCGACGTACTGGACCGGGTGCACAGCGGTGACAACGTCATCGCCGTCTCCGCCACCAACGCGTCCCCGGGTCCGGCGGGCCTCATCGCCGTGCTCACGGTCCGCACCGCCTCCGGCGAGCAGAGGACCGTCACCGACGCCTCCTGGAAGGCCATGGACAAGGAGCCCCCCGCCGACTGGCGCGGGCTCGGCTTCGACGACGCCCACTGGCCGGCGGCGAGGGTGGCGGCCCCGTGGGGCGAGGGGCCCTGGGGGAGAGTCGTCCCGGTGACGTACGCCGTGACCCAGCTGCGCCACGAGTTCCGGCTCCGGAGCCGGAAGGTGTCCCGTGCCCGGCTGTACGCCACGGCGCTCGGTCTCTACGAGGCCCACCTCAACGGCAGCCGCGTGGGCAGCGACCAGCTCGCTCCCGGCTGGACGGACTACCGCACCCGCCTCCCCTACCAGACGTACGACGTCACCTCGCTCCTGCGGCCCGGCGCCAACGCCGTCGGGGTGTATCTCGCGCCCGGCTGGTACGCGGGCGACGTCGGCATGTTCGGTCCTCATCAGTACGGCGAACATCCGGCGCTGCTGGCGCAGTTGGAGGTGGAGTACGCGGACGGGACGAGCGAGCGCATCACCTCGGGCGACGGCTGGCGGGCCGCCTCCGGGGCGATCGTCGCCGCCGACCTGCACGGCGGCGAGACGTACGACGCGCGCAAGGAGACCCCGGGCTGGACCTCACCCGGTTTCGACGACAGGGGCTGGCTCGGTGTGCGCGGCGCCGGCGAGGTCGGTCCCGGCCTGATCGTCGCACAGGAGGCCGGTCCGGTGCGTGTGGCCGAGGAGCTGACACCGAAGAAGGTGACCGAGCCCAGGCCCGGTGTCTTCGTGTTCGACCTGGGCCAGAACATGGTCGGCTCGGTACGCCTGCGGGTGTCGGGCGCCGCGGGGACGACCGTCCGGCTCCGGCACGCCGAGGTGCTCAACCCCGACGGCACCGTCTACACGGCGAACCTGCGGAGTGCGGCGGCGACCGACACATACACCCTCAAGGGCCACGGGGAGGAGAGCTTCGAGCCCCGCTTCACCGTCCATGGCTTCCGCTATGTCGAGGTGACCGGATTCCCCGGCACGCCCTCGGCGAAAGCCGTCACCGGGCGTGTCATGTATACGTCAGCGCCCTCCACGCTCGACTTCGAGACCGACGTACCGATGCTCAACCAGCTGCATCACAACATCACCTGGGGGCAGCGCGGCAACTTCCTCTCCGTTCCCACGGACACGCCCGCGCGCGACGAGCGCCTGGGCTGGACGGGGGACATCAACGTCTTCGCGCCCACGGCCGCCTACACGATGGAGTCGGCCCGCTTCCTGTCCAAGTGGCTCGTCGACCTCAGGGACGCCCAGACCGCGGAGGGCGCGTTCACGAACGTGGCACCGGACGTCGGCGGGCTCGGCGGCGGCACCGCCGGCTGGGGCGACGCGGGTGTCACGGTCCCCTGGTCCCTCTACCAGGCCTACGGCGACCGTCAGGTCCTGATGGACGCCTGGCCGTCCGTCCAGGCCTGGCTGACGTACCTGGAGAAGCACAGCGACCGGCTGCTGCGCCCGGCCGAGGGATACGGCGACTGGCTGAACGTCGACGACGAGACCCCCAAGGACGTCATCGCCACGGCGTACTTCGCGCACAGCGCCGACCTCGCGGCGCGGATGGCCACGGAGCTCGGCAAGGACCCCGCCTCCCCCCGCGGCCTCTTCGAACGGGTACGGGAGGCGTTCCGGAGCGCCTACGTCAGCGCCGACGGCAGGGTCAAGGGTGACACCCAGACGGCCTATGTCCTCGCCCTGTCGATGGACCTGATGCCGGACGGGTTGCGGAAGGCGGCGGCCGACCGGCTCGTCGCCCTGATCGAGGCCAGGGACTGGCACCTCTCGACGGGCTTCCTCGGCACGCCCCGGCTGCTGCCCGTGCTGACCGACGCGGGGCACACCGATGTCGCCCATCGCCTCCTGCAGCAGCGCTCGTTCCCCAGTTGGGGCTACCAGATCGACCGGGGCGCCACGACGATGTGGGAGCGCTGGGACTCCCTCAGGACCGACGGCAGTTTCCAGGACCCGGGCATGAATTCCTTCAACCACTACGCCTACGGCTCGGTGGGAGAGTGGATGTACGCGAACATCGCCGGCATCTCGGCGGGCCGGCCCGGCTACCGCGAGATCGTCATCCGCCCCCGTCCGGGCGGAGCCGTCACCACCTCCCGCGCCACGTTCACCTCGGTCTACGGACCCGTCTCCACGCAGTGGCGGCAGCAGGCCGGCCGCTTCACCCTGACCTGCACGGTGCCGCCCAACACGACCGCCGAGGTGTGGATCCCCGCCTCCACTCCAAAGGAAGTCACCCACACCCACGGGACGTTCCTGCGCCGGAAGGACGGCTGCGCGGTCTACCGGGTCGGCTCGGGCACCCACCGCTTCACCACCTGACCGTCCCGCGGGCGCCCCGCGTGTCCGCCTCGCGTTGTCGGCGGGTGTCGTCCGATGGGACAGTCAGCGCCGCCTCATCGGACGACACCCGCCGCTCTCGCCGGGACCTGCGCCCGAGGACGACCACGCCGCCGCGCCGCCCCGATGGCCGCCGCCGGCATGCGCAGGATGTGGTCGCCGAGGTCCCTTGCGACGACCGGGGCTTCTGGCGGGAAGGCCGGGTCAAAGGGGCAGGTCGTGGGGCAGGACGCGGAACGCCTTGTGGTGGTCCAGGGGGCGTACGGCACGGCAGTCGCGTCGGTCCAGGCTGAGGATCGCGTCGGTGTCGTAGTCGGCGGCGAGGGCCACGTTCACGGCGTCGGCGAGGGCCAGGTCGAGCGCGCCGTAGCGGACGCGGACGGACCGGGCGGCGCCCAGATGGTCCTCCGTGATCTCGGGCATGACCACACGGCCCCTGCTCATCCAGCGCCGGATGTCGTCGACCGCGCTGAGGGCGGCGTCCCGTCCGAGCTCGCGGGTGGCAACGTGATCGAGTTCGGCCGGCAGCAGTGGTGCCGGTCCGTGGTCGCCGGTGGTGTGCCACCTGGATGAAAGTGTCGGGCTGTGGTTGCGCCGACGGCGGCCCGGCGTTGAGGTGTGGGGATGAAACCCCTGCTTGAGATCGTCCTGAAGGCTTTCATCGGCGGACTGTTCGTGGTGGTCTTCGCGCTGGTGGCGGAGACCGTCCAGCCCAAGCGGCTGGCCGGGGTCTTCGCCGCGGCGCCCTCGGTGGCGCTGGGAGGGCTGATCCTGACGGTGGTGTTCAAAGGCAACCAGGACGCGGCGGCCGCGGCACGGGGCATGGTCGCCGGGGCGCCGGCGTTCACCGCCTACTGTCTCGTCGATGTCCCGGCACTCGGCAGGTTCGGGGCGATGCGCGGGTCGGTGGCGGCGCTCGTGGTGTGGTTCGCGGCGGCGGCCGCACTCGCCTTCGCGGTGGCGCCGTGAGCCGAACGGCGAAGCCCCCGGGCGAGGGCGGGGAAGGCGCCGAGGACGCCGACCGGGTCCGGGTGGACTGGCGGGCGGCCGCGCGGACGCCGCGCAGGGATCTGCTCCTCCGGTTCGCCTTCGGCGCCGGGGTGTCTCTCCTGGCAGCGGTCGTGTCGGCGCTGTTCGGGCCGTTCGTCGGCGGAGTCTTCCTCGCTTTTCCCGCCATTCTGCTGGCCAGTCTGACCCTGGTGGCCGAGGAGGAGGGCCTCACCCGCGCCGTCGACGACGCACGCGGCGCGGTCCTGGGCACCCTGGGGCTCGTGGTGTTCGCGGTCGTCGCCGTGGTTCTGCTCCGTCACCACTCCGCGTGGCTCGCGCTCGGGGTGGCGACGGCGTCCTGGGGCGTGGTGTCTCTCGCCGCCTACGGCCTCACTCGGACCGCAGGGCACAGAGGGGCCTCCGGGGGCGGGTGACGGGCCGCACCCTCCGCGGCACGGGCCCGCCCCGGAGGGCGGGCCCGTGGGTCATGCGGTGGCCAGGGCCTCGGTCGGGGGCAGCTTCGCCGCGCGCAGGGCCGGGTAGAAGCCGGCCAGGCCGCCGATGACCAGGGTCGCCCCGACACCGCCGGCCATCGCCCAGGCCGGCACCACGGAGGGCCAGCCCTGGTAGGCGGCGTAGCCCGCGGTGACCGCGATGCCCAGGGCCACCCCGCCGATGCCGCCGAGGGCGGACAACAGCAGCGACTCGCACAGGAACTGGGTGCGGATCTGACCGCGGGTGGCGCCGAGGGAGCGCCTGAGACCGATCTCGGCGCGGCGTTCCAGCACCGAGATGACCATGGTGTTGGCGACGCCGACCCCACCGACGAGCAGGGCCACGGCACCGAGGCCGAGGAGCAGTCCGCCGAGGGTGTCGTCGGTGGCCTGCCGGGCGGCGAGCGCGTCGGAGGGCCGGGAGACGTCGACCTCGTTGGGGTTCTCCGGGTTGGCGGTGGCGCCGAGCACGGACTGGACGTCGGCGACGGCACGGTCCTCGACCCGGGTGTAGAGAGTGGTGGGGTATCCGTCGTAGCCCAGCTCGTTCTCCGCGACGGGCCAGCCGACCAGTGCCGCGGAGTCCAGCTCGGGGGCCAGCTCGTCGGGCGCGAGGATGCCGACGACGGTGAACCACCGCCCGCCCAGCCACACCTGGTCTCCGGCCCGGAACACGCCGAGCTGTTCGGCGGCCCGGGCGCCGAGGACGGTGGCCGGGTACCGGACGTCGGCGGCGTTGAGCCAGCGGCCGTCCACGATCGTGGCGCCGACGGTCGCCGGCAGGTCGGTGCGGGCGGCGCAGACGCTGATGCCGCCGGTCGCCACCGCGGGGATGTGGTCGTTGCGGTAGACCTTGGCGTCGGTCCTGCCGATCGCGGACACCGATTCCACCGACGCGATGTCGCCGACCATCCGTACGGACTGCTGGGGCAGCCGGGCCTGGCTGCCGCTGAAGGTCTGGCCGGGGGACACGGTGAGCATATTGGTGCCCAGCGCGGCCAGTCTGCGGTTGAGCTCCTCCTGGCTCGAGGTGGAGATGCCGACCACGCCGATCATCGCGGCGATGCCGATGGCGATGCCCAGTGCGGACAGGAACACCCGCATCGGGCGGGAGCGCAGTCCGGCGCCGCCGACCCGGAGTACGTCGGCCGGGCCCATGCGGGCGGGCCTGGGACGGGACAGTGCCGCCGTACTCATACGACCACCTCGTCGCGTACGGGGGCGGCCGGTGCACCCGAGTCGTGTTCCACACGGCCGTCCTTGATACGGACCTCGCGCGGGAGCGAGGCGGCGATGTCCCGGTCGTGGGTGATGACCACGACGGTGGTTCCGGCGGCGTGCAGTTCGTGCAGCAGCTCCATCACCACCGCGCCGGAGCGGGAGTCCAGCGCGCCGGTCGGTTCGTCGGCCAGCAGCAGCGGCGGGTCGCCGAGCACGGCACGGGCGATGGCCACGCGCTGCTTCTCCCCGCCCGAGAGCTGGTGCGGCTCGTTGTGGAGCCGGTGGCCGAGGCCGACCCGGTGCAGCGCCGCCTCGGCCAGACTGCGGCGTTCGCGCAGCGGGCGGCCGCTGTAGAGCAGTCCGTCGGCGACGGAGTCCACGGCGGGGACACCGGGGGCGAGATGGAAGGCCTGGAAGACGAACCCGATGGTGCCGGCGCGCAGCGCGGACAGTTCCCGGTCGCTCAGCTCACCGATGTCGTGGCCGTCGATGCGCACGGTGCCGGAGGTCGGGCGGCCGAGGGTGCCCATGATGTTGAGCAGGGTGGACTTGCCGGAACCGGACGGGCCGACGATGGCGAGCAACTCCCCGCGCTGGACGGTGAGATCGGCGCCGGCCAGGGCAGTCACCTCCCCATAGGTCCTGGACACCGCGGTCAGTTCCACGACGGGCGGTATCACCGGGGGACCCCCACGGTCAGGCCCGCGGTGATGCCGTCGCCGGAGATCTCGACCAGGCCGCCCGCGAAGATGCCGAGTTTCACGGGGAGATACTCGACCGCGCCGCCGCGGACGGCCTGCACGGCATAGCCGCCCTCCCGCCGTGCGGTCAGCGCCTCGACCGGCACCGCGAGAACGTCCTTGCGGGTCTCGGCCCTGAGGGTCACGTCCACCGGGGCGGCCTGATAACGGCCCAGCTTCTTCTGGTCCTTGACGGAGAGCCGGACCGGAAGGGTGGCGTTCGAGGAGCCGCCGGAGCCCTGGCCGCCCCCGTTGCCCCCGGACGAGGCCGCGGTGGCGGCGGTGCCGACCTCGGTGACCGTGGCCTCCACCGAGGTGCCGTCGGGGAGTTCGATGTCGGCCTTCGTACCCTCGTCGACGAGGTCCTCGTACCGCACATCGAGATCGACGCCGACGGCCCGTTCGGTGCCGCTCCAGGTCAGGATCTCCCCGGTGGGTACGGTGCCGAGCGCGGCCTTGACCTCGGCGACGCGCCGGGCGCCGGGGGCGACCACGGCCTCGCCGGGGCCCACGGTCCCGGTCTGCTCGCGACCGAGGTCCTCCTGCCAGGCACGAACGGCCTCGGCGGTGCCCTCGGTGTAGGCGTCGTCCGCGGTGAAGCCGGTGTAGCCGAGCGCGGCCAGGTTCTTCTCCAGCATCGCCACGTCCTTGCCCTCGCTGCCCGTCCGGAGCGTGCGGTACAGGGGGATCGAGCCGTACAACAGGGGCACCCTCTGATCGTCCACGCTGTACACCGACCCGCCGCGCCGGATGGTGTCGCCCTCGCCGGGCAGCGCCGTGATGATCTCCGGGCCCGGGCCGTCGGCGTTTCTCGCGGACCCGCCGCTGCCCGCGTCCGCCCCGGAGGAGGCGGGGGCGACGACGGGGGTCGTGGTGCCGTAGCCGAGGGTGCCCGCCACGGTCTGGGTGCGGGTCAGCGTCCGCTGCTCGACCGTGGCCGTCCTCGGCGGGCCGGAGGGCGCGGCCGAGGCCTGCTCGTCCCCGCCGCCGCCCAGGGTCCCGGTGGCGGCCACCCCGGCGGCCCCGGCGACGACCAGCGCGGCGAGCACGACCAGCGCGGTGCGCAGCGGCCGGCGCCTGCGCCGTGGGGGTGCGGGATCGGCCGCAGGGGCGTTGCCGTCGAGGTGGGCGGCCGGCCGTGCGCCGGGGCGGTCGGCGTGGTTCATCCGGTCGGTGCGATCGGCTTGGTCCGTGCGGTCGATGCGATCGGCGTGGTCCCTGCGGTCGGTGCGATCGGTGCGGTCCTGGAGGGTCACTGGCCACCCCCGTTGCCCTTGAGCATGATGCCGCCGGCGGGCCGCTTGTCCTGGCAGGTCGCCATCGCCTTCTGGAAGGTGTCGCCCTGCGGGTCGAGCCCGCTCATGTCGATCTGCATCGAGCCGCCCTTGATCTCCGGGTCGGGGAAGTCGGGCAGCCCGTTCTTCCGCAGGCAGGTCGCCCACTCGGCCGCCTTCACCGGGTCGATCGTGCCGCCGCCGGCGTTCTGGCCCTGCGGGGACAGGTCCTGGCAGGCCTCCTGCGCCTTCTTGAACGCGTCGGAGTTGGGATCCAGCCCGCTGTCCGGGCCGATCTTGATACCGCCGCCGCCCTCGGGCGGGTCCGGGAAGCCGGCGACGCCGTTGTCGCGCATGCACTGTGAGTAGGCCAGCGCGCGGTCCTCGGGAGCGGTGGGAGACGCGCTCGCCCCGCCGCCGGAGTCCGCCGAGTCCGAGGAGGAACCCGAGCAGCCCGTCAGCAGCGCCCCGGCGAGAAGCAGGGAGGCCACCGGGATGGCTCGTACGACTGTTCGTCTATGTGTCTTGACCATGGGGTCAAGGGCTACCGCCCGGGCGGTTACACCACGGGAACGTCCGCTGTTATCCCGGTGTAACCGCCCCTCCTGCATCCTTGTCCGATATGCGCGTACTCATCGCCGAAGACCACATGGAGCTGGCCGAGACCGTGGCCATGGGGCTGCGGCAGGACGGAATGGCCGTCGACCTCGCCCTCGACGGCCGGGAGGCCGTCTATCTGGCGACGCTCCACGACTACGACGTCGTCGTCCTCGACCGCGACCTGCCCGTCCTGCACGGCGACGAGGTGTGCCGGACGCTGGTCGAGGAGGGCGGCCGCGCCCGCATTCTGATGCTCACCGCCTCGGGCACCGTCGAGGACCGCGTCGACGGCCTCGGCCTCGGCGCGGACGACTACCTCACCAAGCCCTTCGCCTTCGCCGAACTGATCGCCCGGGTGCGCGCCCTGGCCCGGCGGACCCAGCCCGCGCTGCCCCCGGTGCTCACCCATGGCGACCTCATCCTCGACTCGGCCCGGCGCACGGCGCGGCGCGACGGCCGACGGCTCGAGCTGTCCCCGAAGGAGTTCGCCGTACTGGAGCTGCTGCTGGCCGCCCGCAGCAGTGTGGTGTCCGCGGAGGAGCTTCTCGAGCGCGCCTGGGACCAGGCGGCCGATCCCTTCACCAACACGGTCAAGGTCACGATCAGCCGGCTGCGCCGCAAGCTGGGCGACCCGCCGGTGATCGAGACGGTGCCCCATGCCGGCTACCGCATCTGAGCCGGTGGGCCGGGTGCCCCGCCGCATTCGCTGGACGGTCCGGCTCCGGCTGACCGCGCTCTACGGCGCACTGTTCCTGGTCTCCTCGGCGGCGCTGCTGCTCATCACCTATCTCCTGGTCGCGAACAGCGGCACCCCCCGGTTGTTCGTCTCCACCAGAAGCGGATCGAGCCTGCTGTTCCAGGCGGTCGACTCCGAGCTGCTGCACCAGGTGATGGGCCGGCGCGCCCTGGAGCAGCGTGAGGCGATGCTGCGGCAGCTGCTCACCCAGTCGGCCGTCGCCCTCGGGCTGATGTCGACGGTCTCGGTGGGCCTGGGCTGGCTGATGGCCGGGCGGGCGCTGCGTCCGGTGCGGATGATGACCGACAAGGCCAGGCACATCTCCGCGCGCAATCTCCACGCACGTCTCGCCGTCGCGGGTCCGGACGACGAGCTGAAGGACCTCGGCGACACCATCGACGACCTGCTGGGCCGCCTGGACACCGCGTTCGCCGCGCAGAAGCGCTTCGCCGCCAACGCCTCCCACGAGCTGCGCACCCCGCTCACCCTGCAGCGGGCGATGATCGAGGTCGCGCTGGCCGACCCCGCGGCGGACGCTCACTCGCTGCGCCGGGTGTGCGAACGGGTCCTGGCCGCCGGGGAACACCAGGAACGGCTCATCGAGGCGCTGCTGATGCTCGCCCGCAGCGAGCGGGGTCTGGACCGGCACGAGCCCTTCGACCTCGCCCGGGTCGTCGGGGCGGTGCTGCGGGACCGCGGCCCCCAGGAGACCGGCGTGGAGCCGGCGCTCGCACCGGCGCCCGCCGCGGGTGACCCCCGGCTGATGGAGCGCCTGGTCGCCAATCTGGTCGACAACGCCCTGCGGTACAACGTGCCCGGCGGCTGGGTGCGGGTGGTCACCGGGACCGCGCACGGGCGAGCGTTCCTGCGGGTGGTCAACAGCGGGCCGACGATACCGCCGGACCGTATCGGCACGCTGTTCCAGCCCTTCCAGCGCCTTGCGTCCCGGACCGGGAGTCCGGACGGACACGGCCTCGGGCTGTCCATCGTCTCGGCCGTCGCCGCCGTCCACGACGCGGACCTGACCGCCGAACCGGGTCCCCGGGGAGGGCTGAGCATCACGGTGGCGCTGCCCTGCGCCGGAGGCTGAACGACCGGTGTCAGGGGGTGCGGTTCTCCGCGCCGACCATCCAGGCGTGCTTCTCCAGGGTGACGATGATCCCGTGCAGCAGGTCGGCGGTGGAGGGGTCCTCGCCGTCGACCTGGTCGTGGTGGGTGCGCACGGTGTCGACGGTGGCGTACAGCCGGGTGGTGACGAGGTCGACGACGGCACTCACGCTCAGCTCCCCTTCCGGGAACGGGGGCAGTGTGGTGCTCGCCGTCACGGTGTCGGACCGGCCGTCCGGCCATTTGTCGAGTGCGCGCATCCGTTCGGCGATGACATCGGCCGACTCCCGGGCGTCGTCGACGATCTCGTCGAGCTGCAGGTGCAGATCACGGAAGTTGTGGCCGACCACGTTCCAGTGGGCCTGT
The DNA here is from genome assembly GCF_008704995.1 of Streptomyces nodosus. Classification (NCBI taxonomy): domain Bacteria; kingdom Bacillati; phylum Actinomycetota; class Actinomycetes; order Kitasatosporales; family Streptomycetaceae; genus Streptomyces; species Streptomyces nodosus. The sequence goes on along the minus strand of NZ_CP023747.1, from coordinate 3,986,814 downwards.
TTCCCCTGGAGATGCAGTTCCACAAGATCCACCAGGATCTGCTGCAACGCTCGGGCGAGCTGCGGCGAGGCCGTGAACCGGGTGACACCGGTCTCCGAACGCCGGGAGCCTCCGGGGGAAGCGGTCATGGTGTGTCTCCTCCTGAATGCACCTCTTGAAAGCACCACACACGGCGGCCCCTCGCACGGGAGCCCGGTCGACCTACCCGATCAAGCCTACGGACGTCTCCCGCCGCCGCCACTGCGGCTGATCCGCTCGGGCGGACACCGGGGCACTCCACGAGCATGTGCCCGGAGGAGGGCGGAGCGGACCCGTGGATACGCACTGGTCGACGCCGCCGGAGCCGCGCGCCCTTCCGCCGGGCCACCGCGCGAGGTTTTCGCGGGTGCGTCCGGTGCTCCGCTGGTTAACCTGCTGGCGTGACCACCGAGTTGACGCTGCTGCCTCACGTCTCCTGTCGCGGGCGGGAGATCACCGCACCACGGCTGCGCGGCCTGTTGGCGTTGCTCGCGCAGGAGCTGCGCACCGGCTGCAGCACCGGTCGGCTGGTGGAGGGGCTGTGGCCGGACGATCTGCCGGAGCGCCCGGGCAAGGCGGCACAGGTCCTGGTGTCCAGGCTCAGGGCGCAGCTCGGGGCGGAGCTGATCGTGAGCACGCCGACGGGGTACCGGCTGGCGCTGGACGAGGCGCAGGTCGACAGTTCCGCTCTGCTGCGGTACGAGACGGGGAGCGCCGAGCGGGCGAGGGCCGGGGACCACCCGGGTGCCCTGGCTCAGGCCGAGACGGGCCTGGCCCTCTGGGACGGGGTCCTGGGCGCCGGGTCCGGGGAGGATCTGCGCGATCCGCTGGTGGCGCTGCGCGCCGACCGGGTCCGGGTGCTCCGTTCGCTGGCCCGCACCCGGGCGCTGGCCCTGGCCCGGGTGGGACGGCGGGAGGAGGCGGTCGCCCCGCTGGCCGGGCTGGCCCGGGAGCTTCCGCGGGACGAGGAGGTGCTGGCGGAACTGCTGCGCTGCGAGGCCGCGACCTCGGGCCGCGCCGCGGCGCTCACCCGGTACGACGCCTATCGCCGGGCGCTGCGCGAGGAGTTGGGGACCGGTCCCGGCCCCGGGCTCAGGGCCCTGCACCAGGAACTGCTCGGCGCGGATGTGCCACCGGCCCGCCATGGGGTGCCTCATGAGCCGAACGCCCTGCTGGGGCGGGACGCCGACCTCGCCGCCGTGACCGGGCTGCTGCGCGAGGTCCGGGTGGTCACCCTGGTCGGTCCCGGCGGGCTCGGCAAGACCCGGCTGTCCCATGCGGTGAGCCGGGCGGCCGAGCAGCCGGTGGTTCACTTCGTCCCGCTGGCCGGTGTCACCGCCGACGAGGGCGTGGCCGACGAGGTGGCCTCGGCGGTCGGCGCCGCGGAAGGCCGGCCGTTCACCGCGGGCCCGGACGTGGTGGGCGGCATCGTCGCCGCGCTGGGCCCCGGCCCCGCGCTGCTGGTCCTCGACAACTGCGAGCAGGTGGTCCGGGGCGTGGCCGGACTCGTCCAGGCGCTGGTGTCGCGCGCGAAGGAGCTGCGGATCCTGACCACCAGCCGGGCTCCGCTGGGCCTGACCTCGGAGTCCCTGTACGCCCTGCCGGAGCTTTCCCCGGCGGTCTCGGCCGCCCTCTTCGAGCAGCGGGCGCGGGCCGCCCGGCCCGGTGTGGAACTGCCCGCCGACCAAGTGGCCGAGATCTGCCGCCATCTGGACGGGCTGCCGCTGGCCGTGGAGCTCGCCGCGGCCCGGGTACGGGTGCTCTCCGTGGGCGACATCTCGCACCGGCTCCGGGACCGTTTCGCCCTGCTGCGCGGGGGCGCCCGCGACGCGCCCGAGCGGCATCGCACGCTCCGGGCCGTGGTCGAGTGGAGCTGGAATCTGCTGGAGCCCGACGGCCGGGCGGCGCTGCGTGCGTTGTCGGTGTTCCCCGGGGGCTTCGCCGAGGACGCGGCGGAGCATCTGCTCGGTGACCGGGGCGACACGCTGGCCCTGCTGGAGCAGCTGGCCGATCAGTCCCTGATCAAGGTGGGTGAGGGCCCGTCCGGGGTGCGCTTCCACATGCTGGAGACGCTGAGGGAGTTCAGCGCCGCCCGCCGCGCCGAGGCCGGTGAGGAGGAGCCGGTGACCGAGCGGTTCCTCTCCTGGGCCCGGGACTTCGGGCGTGCCCACCACGACGTGCTGTTCAGCGGCGACCCGCTGTCCTCGATCGTCCGTATCCGGGCCGAGCAGGACAACTTCGTGCTGGCGCTGCGGTACGCGCTGGCCCGCGACGACGGGCCCACCGTCGCGGCGCTCACCGCCGTGCTGGCCTCCTTGTGGGCCACCGACACCCACTACGCCCGGCTCGCCGCCCTCGCCGCCGAGACCGGCGGACCGCTGTCGCACTTCCGCCCCGGCCCCGAGGACGTCGAGGCGGTCCGCAGCGCGGCTGCGGTGTGCACGGCCGGCCTCTTCATGGGCCGCGGCCCGCACGCCGTACGTCAGCTGGTCACGCTGCGCCGGCTGCCGTCCGCCCCGCCGGACACACTGCTGCGGGGACTGGCCGTGGTGCTGTGCGCCGTCCCGGAGACGCAACCGCCCCGGTACACGCGGCTGCGGGAACTGTGCGACGCCGACCAGCCCATGGTCGCGGGCGTCGCGGCGTGCCTCGCCAGCTATGTCTGGGAGTCCGAGCACCGGACGGAGCAGGCGCTGGAGTGCGCCCGCCGGGCGCTCGACGTGCTGGGGCCGCTCGGCAATCCGTCCATGATGCTGCTCGTTCATGGGCGGATCAGCGAGCTGTGTCTGCAGTCGGAGCGTGGTGCGGAGGCGTACCGGCATCTGCGGGCCGCGCGCGACGCGCTCGAGGAGTCCGGCGAGTGGTCGGACTCGATCGGCGTCCACTGGGGGCTGGTGTTCGCCTGTCTGCAGCGCGGCGAGGTCGACGAGGCGGAGTACTGGCTGGGGCTCACGGCCCTGGACCGGCAGCCGGAGTACTCCCGGCTCTTCGCCCCCGATCTGCCCGCCCGGGCGGAGATCGCACTGGCCCGGGGGCTGACCGAGACCGGGCTCGGGCTGTGGCGCCGGGCGGTCGAGCAGATGCGCGAGGACAGCCTGCCGCATGCCGGGGATCCGTTCCTGGATCCGTGGTTGCTGCAGTTGCAGGCGGCCGCGCTGACGGCGCACGCACAGCACGGCCGGCTGGAGCCGGTGGCGGGACTGGCCGGGCAGCTGCGGGAACGGCTGCTCGGGTCGGAGCGCGGCCCTTCGGGTGAGCGGGCCCCGGCGGAACTGCCGGTGTACGGCACGGCGTTGCTGGCGCTCGGATTCGCCGGGCTGGCCGGGGGCGACACGGCGGCCGTGCGGCTGATGGCGCTGGCGGAACGGATGCAGGTGCTCCGGGACTTCCCCACCCTGTCCTCGGCCCGTTGCCGGGAGGCAGCAGAGAAGGCCGACCGGGCGGCGTACACCGATGCGCGATCGGCGTACGCCGCCCTGGGACGGGAGGAGTTGTGGGCCGCGGCGCTGCGCGAACTCAACGCCGGGGCTCACGGGTGAACTGCGCCCTGCACCACAGATAACCCAGCAGGCTCAGCCCCAGCGACCAGGCGACGGCGAGCACCGCGTTCGTGGTGCCGATCCCGCTGCCCAGCAGCAGCCCGCGCAGGGTTTCGATGGCGGGCGAGAACGGCTGGTACTCGGCGAACCAGCGGAACCAGCCCGGCATGGCGTCCACCGGCACGAACGCGCTGGACAGAAGCGGCAGCATGGTCAGCGGCAGCCCGATGTTGCTGGCCCCCTCGGGGTTGGGGCTCACCAGGCCGATACCGACCGCGATCCAGGTCAGCGCGAGGCTGACCAGCGCCATCAGCCCGGCCGCCGCGATCCACTCCGTCAATGTCGCGTCGGGCCTGAAGCCGATGGCCAGTCCGATGCCCAGCACGAGCACCAGAGCCAGCAGCGTCTGGATCACGCTGCCGATCACATGGCCGATCAGCACGGAGGCGCGGGAGATCGCCATGGTGCGGAACCGGGCCATGATGCCCTCGGTCATGTCGGTGGCCACGGACACCGCGGTGCCCAGCGAGATCATGCCCACGGTCATGAGAAGGATGCCGGGGACGAGGTAGGCGACGTACTCGGACCGGTCCGCGGGAGCGCCGGCGATCCCGGCGCTCATCACATTGCCGAAGACATAGACGAACAGCAGCAGGAGCATGACCGGGGTGAGCAGGACGTTCAGGGTGAGGGAGGGGTAGCGGCGGGCGTGCAGGAGGGTGCGCCGCAGCATGGTGAGGTGGTCGCGGAAGGCGTGGGAGGCGAGGCTCATCGGACGGTCTCCCTGTCGGCGGAAGCGGTGGACCGGCTGGAGACGGGGTCGCCGGTCAGGGCGAAGAACACGTCGTCCAGATCCGGGGTGTGCACGGACAGTTCGTCGGCCTCGATGTCGGCGGTGTCGAGCCGGTCGAGGATGGCGCGCAGCTCACGCTGGCTTCCGTCGCTGGGGATCTGGAGGGCGAGCGCCGCGTCGTCGCGGGTGCTCCCGCTCAGCGCGATGGCGGCCCGCTCATGGGCGACCGGGTCGGAGAAACGCAGCCGCACATGGCCCCCGGGGACCAGCCGCTTGAGCTCCTCGGCACTGCCCTGGGCGACGATCCTGCCGCCGTTGAGCACCGCGATACGGTCGGCCAGCTGATCGGCCTCCTCCAAATACTGGGTGGTGAGGAAGACGGTGGTGCCCCCGGACACCAGCTCGCGGATGATCTGCCACATGGTGTGGCGGGAGCGCGGGTCGAGTCCGGTGGTCGGCTCGTCGAGGAAGATGATCCGCGGGTCGCCGACCAGGGTCATGGCGATGTCGAGGCGGCGTTTCATGCCGCCGGAGTAGGTGGAGGCGGGCTTCTTCGCCGCCTCCACCAGGTCGAAGCGCTCCAGCAGCTCCGCGGTCACCCGTCGGCCCGTGGCCCGGGGGAGGTGGTGCAGGTCGGCCATCAGCAGCATGTTCTCCTCGCCGGTGATCAGCCCGTCCACGGCGGAGAACTGACCGGTGACACCGATGGCGGCGCGTACCGCCTGGGCCTCGGCGGTGAGGTCGTGCCCGGCGATCCGCGCCCGTCCGGCGTCGGCGGAGATCAGGGTGGACAGGATGTCGACCACCGTGGTCTTGCCGGCGCCGTTCGGCCCGAGCAGGGAGAAGATCGTGCCGACGGGCACGGTGAGGTCGATGTCGTCGAGGACGGTCTTGTCCCCGTAGGACTTGCGCAGCCCGGTGGCCGCGATCGCGGGTTCGTGTTTCGTCTCCGTCATGCCCCGAAGCCTGCGCCCGACCCGGTTCACAGCGGCTTCAACCCGGTTTCAACGCCCCGGCAAGGACCTTCCCCCTCTGAAACCCGCACCGCCGCATCCGGACCGGTGTCCGGATCACGGCCGCAGCGCCCCTGGCGCCGACCGTGTACGGCGCCACCGGCGAACCGCCTGGTCCGCGCACCACGGCACCCGTCCGTGGCCACCCGGCCCGAAGTCCCCACACCGGCCGGGGCACAGACCGCTCCGGCGCTCAGCCCTCCCGGGTCACCGGTGCGGGTGCGGAGCCGTCCGTGGCACGGTCGCGGGGCGCCCGGTGGGGGCCCAGTTCCCGGAGCACGTCGCCGAGTTGGGCGGGGGTGAGGGCGCGGGCGGGCAACGGCGGGGCGACGGGGGAGACACGCAGGCCGTCGAGGAACAGGGCGAGCGGTCGGCGCCAGGCGTCGGGCGTGGTCGCGGCGGTCAGCGCCGGAACGGCACGGCCGAGCGCGGCAAGGGCGAACAGGACGTCCTCGGTGGTGACATCGGCACGGACGGTGCCCTCCTCGCGGCCGCGGTCCAGCAGGACCTCCACCGTGCGACGGTTGTGGGCGTGGACGTCGTCCAGCGCGTCGATGCCCTGGAGACGCGTGGTCATCAGGTCGTTGGTGCCGCGGTCGGCGGCCAGCACGCTGAAGACGGCCTCGAGGTAGCCGCTGAGCCCCTGCCACGCGTCGAGGGCGGTCCGGGCCTGCTCGCCGACGGCGATCGTGTCGGTCAGCGGATCACGGAAGACGGCGTCGACGAGAGCGACGCGGGTGGGGAAATGCCGGTAGAGCGTCGCGTTCCCCACGCCCGCCCGTCGGGCGATCACATCCAGGGGCGCTTCGAGACCCTGCTCGGTGAACACCTCGTGGGCCGCCGCGACAAGAAGCTCCCGGTTGCGGCGTGCGTCGCGTCGCCGTGGAGGCTGCGCGCCGACGGTCATCTCACCCTCCGTACCGACAAGCGGGGAACGCTCCCCGGTAGTGATGTTATCTTCGGAACAGAAAGCGGGGAGCACTCCCCGTTTCTAGGGGGGCGGGCATGGGCGGAACGGCACTGGTACTCGGCGGCGGTGGGCCGGTCGGCGGCGCATGGATGACCGGAGTGCTGGCCGGTCTTGCGGACGCGGGCATCGACCTCGACCGGGCCGACATGGTCATCGGCACCTCGGCGGGCGCGATATTCGGCTCCCGGCTCGCGGCCGGAGAGTCACCCCGTGAGCTGTACGAGCGTCAGCTCGCGGGCGAGGACCGTGTGGATCTGCGCGTCACCACGGCCCTGACGCTCCGCTTCCTGTGGGCGGCGCTCGGCTCCCGTGACCCGGGGCGCTCCGCGCGGCGCCTGGGCCGGGCCGCCCTCGGCGCGCGCACCGGACCCGAGGCCGAGGTGTTCGACACCGTACGAACCCTGCTGCGCGGAGCACGGGACTGGCCCGGGCGTCCGCTGGTGATCACCGCGGTCGACGCCCTGACCGGAGAGGCGGAGGCGTTCGACGCGAACTCGCCGCTCACCCTGCTCGAAGCGGTCGCCGCCAGTTGTGCGGTACCGCTGGTGTGGCCACCGGTCACGGCAGCGGGGCGCCGGTGGATCGACGGCGGAGTCCGCTCGACCACCCCGCTCCGACCGGCCCGCGGCCATCGGCGTGTCCTCGCCGTCTCACCGATTCCGTCCGCCGTCGGGCCGCATCCCGACGCGCGGCACCAGGCTGCCGAGCTCACCGCCGAAGGGGTCGCCGTCACCCTGCTGTGCCCGGACCCCGCCGCCCGCAGGGCCATGGGGCGCGACATGACCGCCGACGCCCGCCGACCGGCCGCCGCACGGGCCGGTCACCTCCAGGCCACGGCCGCCGCGGACGCCGTGGCCGAGGTGCTGCGCGGCTAGGACCTCGTGCGAGGCGGCGGTCCGGACGGCGGAGGACACGACCGCCCCTTCGCCGCCCGGCCCTTCCGTCGGCAAGGTCGGCGGACCACCGATCAAGAGCGGAAGGCGAAGCCATGCGCGCACCCACCCTGGAAGAACTGGCCCCCGACGGCCATGACCCGGCGACCTCTCCGTATCCCGTCTACGCGGCCCTGCGCGCCAAGGGCCCCGTGCACCGAGTCCTCGTCCCGGGAAGCGGGGAGAGCTGGCTCGTCGTGACACGCGACGCGGCCCGAGCGGCACTGACCGACCCGCGGTTGCGCAACGACATCCGGCACTCCGCGTCCTGGCAGACCGACGGCGGTCACGCCATCGGGCGCAACATGCTCCAGAGCGACCCTCCGCAGCACACCCTGCTGCGCCGCTCGATCGCGGGCCACGTCACGCCCGGCCGGATCGCCGCGCTGCGCCCGAGGATCGAAGCCGTCGCCGGGGACCTGCTCGCCGCGCTGCCGCGGCGGGGGACCGCGGACCTGGTCGGCCGGTTCGCACTACCACTGCCCGTCACGGTGATCTGCGATCTGCTGGGCGTCCCCGAGGCGGAGCGCGCGGCCTTCCACACATGGTCGAACGAACTGGTCATGCCCACCTCGCGCGAAGCGGCAGCCTCGGCCTCCACCGCCCTGACCGGCCATCTCACCGAACTGATCCGCCGAAAGTCCGACAGCCCGGACGGCACCCTGCTCAGCGAGCTGGCCGCGACGGAACCCGGCCTCGACGAGGCCGCCGAGGACCGGGACGGACTCGTCCACGAGGAACTCCTCGGCATGGCCTTCCTCATCCTCGTCGCCGGCCACGAGACGACGGTCAACCTGATCTCCGGCACCCTGCACAGCCTTCTCGCCCACCCGGACCAACTCGGCCTGCTCCGCGCCGATCCCACACTGACGGCCTCCGCCATCGAGGAGTCACTGCGCTACAACTCCCCCGTGCACGCGACCGCGTTCCGCTTCGCGGCCGAGCCCCTGGAGCTGGCCGGCACCCGGATGGCCGCAGGCGACGCGGTCCTGGTCTCCCTCGCCGCGGCCTCCCGCGATCCCCTTCACTTCCCCGAACCCGACCGCTTCGACATCCGGCGCCGAGCGCAGGGGCACCTCGGGTTCGGCCACGGCCCGCACCACTGCCTCGGCGCCCCGCTGGCCCGTGCGGAAGCCGCGATCGCCCTGCGCCTGCTCCTGGCGCACCGGCCCGCGCTCGCCTTCGCCACGGACCCGGCAGCGCTGACCTGGCGCACCAGCACTCTGCTGCGGGGGCTGACCGAACTACCGGTGCACCTGGGCTGATCCGCAACCGTGCTCGCCCCGGCGGACCCTTCGGCAGGTACGTCACTTCGCGCGGGCGCGGATCACTCTGGCCGGGTTCCCGGCCACGACCATCTCCGCGGGAACGTCCTTCGTCACCACGCTTCCCGCCCCGACGGCGGCGCCGCGTCCGATGGTCACACCGGGGAGAATGGTCACCCGGGCACCGAGGAAGACATCCTCCTCCACGACGATGTCCTCGTGCACCGGCGCATGGTCGCGGAAGCGTCCCCCGGCTTTGGGGACGGGGTGATCCCCGGTGATGAAAAGGCAGTCCGGGCCCATGGTCAGATGCGCGCCGAGGGACACCCGGCCCAGGCCGAGGAACTGAGTGCCCTGCCCGATCCCGGCGTTCATGCCCATCCTGAGGGATCTCGGCAGGCCGACGCGGGCGTTGATGGTGACCGGCAGCCGCACGTCCTCGCAGATCTGGTGGGCGCACCAGCCGCGTACCTGGCGGGAGCCGGGAACGCGCCAGTGCAGCCGTTGTCCGACCAGTTTGTAGAAACAGCGGACGCCCAAGATGAAAATTCGATTCTTCATATCGGCATTCCTTCCGTCAGCACCGAGAGGGAGAGACCGGACAAGGCGGCGGACGTATGGACGACAAGGAAACAGCCGCGCTCTGACACGCGCACGGACCGCCGTCAAAGCCGCGAATCCGATCAATAGGCAACATATGCTAAGGCAACCACATCCACGATTCGCGGAAAACGGGTGGTGCCGCCCATGTCATTGACGGAAGAAACATCAGCACCCCTGGCTCCCGCAGCACAGGACACCGGGCAGCGGCGATTTCCCTCCCGGGTCTGCCTGTTGATCGGACAACTCGGTCTCGGCGGTGCGGAGAAACAGCTCGTCCTGCTCGCCCGGGGACTGAGCGCCCGTGGCGTCCGAACACATCTGCTGGTCATGTTCGAGAAAGGGCCACGGGAGGAGGAACTCCGGGACTCCGGCGTGTCCGTGGTCGAACTCGGCTTCCACCGCGGGTCCCTGGGACGGCGGTCGCTGATCATCAATGTCCGCGCCTTCCTCCGCTTCGTGGCCTTTCTGCGCAGGGAAAAGCCACAGGTCCTCCAGGCCTTTCTGCTGCACGCCTATCTGATGGCCGCCCCCGCCGCGCGGTTGGCGCGGGTGCCGGTGCTGGTGGCCGGACGGCGCAGTCTCGGCTTCTTCAAGAAGGACGACCGGGTGGCACTGGCACTGGAGCGGATCGCCACCCGCTGGACGGACTTCCTGGTCGCCAACGCGCGGGCGATCGCCGACGAGGTCAGGCGTGAGGAGAAGGTGCCGGCGGCCAAGATCTCCGTCATCCCCAACGGGATGCGGCCGAGCGAGTTCGAGCCCGCCGCGCCCGCCGAGGTCGACACCACGCTTCCCGTGGTGCTGTGCGTGGCCAACCTCGCCGCGCACAAGGGGCATCGGTACCTCCTGGAGGCCTGCGGAACACTGCGGCGCACCGGGAGCCCCTGCACCCTCGTCCTCATCGGCGACGGCCCCGAGCGCCCCGCGCTGCGGCAACGCGCCGACCACCTGGGCGTCGACGCCCGGTTCCTGGGGTCCCGCACCGATGTGTCCGGCTTTCTCGCCCGGGCCGACGTGGTCGTCCTGCCGTCCCTGTACGAGGGGTCGAGCAATGCGGTGATGGAGGCCATGGCGGCCGGCCGGACGGTGGTGGCCACCGCGGTGGGCGGCACCCCCGAACTCCTCGAAGGACGCGGCGTACTGGTCCCTCCCGCCGACCCGGACGCCCTGGCCGAGGGGCTCCGCCGGGTGCTGGACGACCGGGAGGCCGCCCGGGCCCTCGGGCGCGGTGCGCGCGAATGGGCTCTGGCCAATCTCACCGCCGACGTCATGGTGGACCGCTACCTCGCTCTCTACCGGCGGTTGCTGGCGGGCCGGCGCGCCGCAAGGCGGTGACCCCCGGGCGCCGTCGAGGTCCGCACCCTGACACCACATCTGTTCCGACCAGCCCCCAGCGGGCTGTTCCCGTCACCGGGAGGTCCCCCGACAAGTGGCTGACCGCAGACCTCCGTTCGTCTGGATGATGGTGGCCCGCACGGGCTCCCTGGGCATGGGCGTGCTCGCCAGTGTCGTCGTGGCCAGGGCGCTGCCGCCCGAGGGCCGCGGAACCTACTACATGGCCGTCTCCGTGGCCACCGCCGCCCTGACGCTGGGGCATCTGTCCGTCGAACAGGCGCAGACGGCCCTGTGGTCGGAGAAGAGACGGCGCTCCCGTCTCGACGCCAACAGCGTGCCGTTGGGGCTGTGCCTCGGCGGCGCCGCGGCCCTGGTGGCGATCGTGCTCTGCCTGCTGTTCCAGGGGCGCGGGAACATCCCGGACATCTGGCTGCTGGCCACGGCCTGCGCGGGGGTGCCGCTGGGCATGGGCGTGCTGTACGGGACCAATATCACCGTGCTGCGCGACCGCCCTCAGATCGCCGGGTGGGCGATGCTGGGGAGCGCGGTCGCCCAGTGCCTGTGCCTGGTGCTGCTGGGGCTGACCGGGCATCTCACCGTGGCGTCGGTGGTGATCGCCTGGGTCCTCTCCTTCGCCGCCTCGCTGGCCGTGCTGATCGCCGCGGGCGGCGTGACCGTGGCCCGCCCCGATCTGCGGCTGGCCAGGACGACCTGTGTCAAGGGACTACGGCTGCACACCGGTTCGGCGGCGTCGTATCTGCTGCTGCGCTCGGACGTCTTCCTGCTCAACGCCCTGGCCGGCCCGCGCGAGGTCGGGATCTACACCCTCGGGGTGACCCTCGCGGAGCTGAGCCGGCTCGCGGTCGATGTCTTCGCACAGGTCACCCTGCCGCTCCAGTTCGACGACGAGGCCCATGACCCCGCGCTGGTCACGGTGCGGATCGTCCGGTTCATGCTCTTGCTGGGCGCCGCCTCCGCGGTGGTGACGGTGACCGTGGTGTCGGCCCTCATCACCCCGGTCTACGGTCACGCGTACGCGGAGGCCGGCACGCTGGTCGCCTGGCTGGTCCCCGGGATCCTGCTGCTGTCGGCCGGCCGGCCGGTGTCCACCTATCTGCTGCGCCGGCGGTCGCCGCGGGTGCTCGTGCTGCCCTCGCTGATCGCCCTGGTGGCGAACGTGGCACTGAACGCCGCGCTGATCCCGCTGTGGGGGGCGATCGGCTGTGCGGTCGCCTCCACCGTGGCGTACACGGCGCTGGTCTCCTTCCAGGTGGTGTTCTTCACCCGGACGAGCGGGATCGGCTGGAGGCAACTGCTGCCGACGAGCGCCGAGGCGTCCCGGGTCACCACGGAGGTGAAGCACCGCTGGGGACAGCTGCACATCGGCCGGGTCTCCTGACCCGGCCGATGTGCGGAGAGGCCCGGAGTCCGGGCCGGGTCTCAGCCGCCGGTCGCGGCAGCCCGGTCGAACACGAACTCGTTGCAACCGATCCCGCCCTTGCAGGTCTTCAGATGGCGCAGCGCGAAGCCCCGCTCGCGGCAGAAGGAGAAGACCTCCTCGGGCGTGGCCACCTCGAAGGGGTAACCGCCCACCCAGTCGACCAGGTCGTGCTTGCGGGACATGCCCCGGGGACGGGGGACGCGCGCGCCCGCGGTGCCCCGGACCCGCTGAGCCAGCGTCAGCGCGGCCCGCGCCGGGTAGTTCCTGCCCAGGTAGAGCATGCTGCCGGTCAGCAGCAGACGGCGCCCCATGGACCCGGAGCGGTTGTAGCGCCGCTTCACCGAGGTCCAGATCCGGCTCTCCGCCCCCTGGTCGTTGTAGATCGACACGTAGAGGGTCCCGCCGGGGGCGACCAGCCCGCAGGCGGCCTCCATCGCGGGCCAGAGGGCTCCGGTGTGATGGAGCACGCCCCAGGAGTAGACGATGTCGGCCCGGTCGAGCTGTCGTACGAAGGCCCCGTCGAGGATCGAGGCACAGCCGATGGTCCAGTCGCTGTCCGGGGCGAACTCCTGGCGCACCTTCTCGGCCGCCCGCACCGATTCGGGGTCGTAGTCGAACGACCGCACCCGGGCCCCCATGCGCAGCGCCGCCAGGGAGAACAGTCCGCTTCCGCAGCCGATGTCCAGGAAGCTGCGTCCCGTCAGGTCGGTGGTGCCGAGCGCCGACTCCAGCGATCTCCTGGCGAGGGCGATGCGTTCTTCGTCGATCAGTTGCCCGAATCGAAGCCAGTTGCGGCCGAAGGCGAAACGCCGGCCCTGGTTGATCTCGGTCTCGCAGTCGATCATTCAGCTGTCCTTACGTGGGGGGAGGGAAGGGGGGTGGAGAGGGTGGAGGGATCTCTCTTCCGGTGCCCGGCATGGGCCAGCAGACAGCCCAGAGAGATCCAGAAGGGTGTGGAGACGAGCAGGTCGGTGAGGGTGTTGGCGAAGAGCAGCCCGACGGCGTACGACACCCCCAGGGCCTGGAGCACGGCGTGATCGGCCGCGTACCGGCGGGCGAGGCCGAGCCACATCAGGGCCACCAGCAGGGCGAGCGTCACGATTCCGGCCTCGGCCGCCACCCTCAGATAGTCGTTGTGGGTGTTGATGTAGATGCCCAGGGCGGGGGAGGTCCGGGCGTACTCGGGGAACCTCGCATAGCCGATGCCCCGCAGCGGATGGTCGAACGCCACCTGAAGGGCCACCTCGGCGGCCCGCTTGCGCACCTCGGTGTTGGCGACGAGCTCGGTCGACGTCCTGCTGCCGGTCAGATTGTCCTCGACCGTGTCCAGGGAGCTCGGGAGCAGCAGCGTGGCGGCGGCGATGGCCAGCACGATGAGCACCTTGTACCGCGGCCGGCGGCCGACGAGCAGAACGCAGGCCAGCCCCGCCGCGGCCATCACGAAGGCTCCCCGGGACCGGGTCTCCAGCAGCGCGTAGGCACAGGCGGCGGCCGGCAGCAGCCAGGCCCAGGAGCGGTGGAACCGCGCCGCCCCCACGCCGGCGACCAGGGAGAGCGCCAGTACGGACCCCACATAGTTGGGGTTCAGACCGAGGCCCGTGAGACGGTCGGAGGCGTACTCCCCCCGGATCACCAGATACACGGCGACACCCGCCCCCGAGCAGGCCACCACCTGAGCGATGTGCCGGGGATCGGGAGGTGTCAGGGCGGAGGCCGCGAGCAGTCCGAGCCCCGCCAGCAGCAGGGCGCACAGCTTCCATGGATGCGCGACGGAGAAGGTCTGCTGCGGCAGCAGACAGCTCACCGCGACACCACAGCCGAGGAGCAGGATCAGCAGCAGATCCAGCCGGGGGCGCAGCCCGATCAGCGCGATCCTGACGAGGATTAGCCCCACGGCGCCCGTGCCCATCACCGGCAGCGTCGTGCCGCCGGGATCGGCGACGGCGGCGACCGGGACCAGGCCGAGCAGCATCAGCAGGGCCACGTCGGGACGCGGCCAGACCACCACGGCGAAACAGATCACCACCGTCGCGACGACGGCCTCGACACCGTGGAACAGGGCCAGGTGCACGGCGACCGGCCCTGCGGCCAGCAGCCCCAGCCGGCCGAACACGGCGGCGGGGAGCGATCTCATGCTCGGTCTGCCGGTGAACATCACTCGTCCTCCGTGGAGCCGTCGGCGAGGGGCCTCGGCGGGCACCCCGTCAGGTCCGGGCACATGGATGGGTGGGGCGGAGCGGGTGCGCGGCGGTGCGCGCGGGTCAGCCGATGTGCCGCAGCGGCGGGCCGGAGAGCACCGGCGGGCCGGACAGCGGCTGGTCGACGAACCTGCGGTGCCAGAGCTCGAACTGCATCAGCGCCCACAGCTGCCGGGTGCGGTTCTCCCCCGCCTGGTGTTCGTCCAGCAGCCGCCGGACCGCCTCCGGCCGGAAGAACCCCCGGGACCTCGCCGTCCGGTCGGTCAGCACGTCCCAGGCCACATCCCTCAGATCGGTGCGCAGCCAGTGCGCCAGCGGTACCCCGAAGCCCTGCTTGGGGCGGTGCAGCAGCTCGGGCGGCAGCCAGTCCTGCATCGCCTTCTTCAGCAGGTACTTGGTGGTGCCGCGGCGCACCTTCAGCTCCGCGGGCAGTCGTGCCGCCCACTCCATCAGCCGGTGGTCGAGGAACGGCGACCGTGCCTCAAGCGAGTTGGCCATGGTGGTGATGTCCACCTTCACCAGCAGGTCACCGGGGAGGTAGCTGTTGACGTCCACGTCCATCAGCCGGTTCGCCGGGCCCACCGCGCGCGAGTCCCGGAAGATCTCGTCCAGCAGCGCGTAGCTGTCGACCCCGGCCGTCCGCTCGCGCAGTTCCTCGGTGTAGAGGGCCCGCTTCTGCTCCGGCGCGAAGTAGGACATCATCCGGGCGTAGCGACGCGGCGCGTTCTCGCCCAGCAGGGTGAGGACGAGGCCGGCTCTGCGGCGGTGCGCGCCGGCCGATCCGGACGTCATCAGGGCCCCGCCCAGCCGTCGGAGGGCCGCGCGGGCGGCCGGGTGGACCCGGAAGCGCTCCATACGGCCCATCTGGACATAGCGGGTGTAGCCGCCGAAGGCCTCGTCGCCGCCGTCGCCGTTCAGGGCGACCGTGACCTGCCTGCGGCTCAGCTGAGCCACATAGAACGAGGGGATCGCGGAGGAGTCGGCGAACGGCTCGTCGAAGCACCAGGCGAGGGTGGGCAGGACGTCCAGCGCGGAGGCCCCCACGACGAACTCGTGGTGGTCGGTGCCGTACTGCCGTGCCACGGCCCGGGCGTGCGACCGCTCGTCGAACCGGGCGTCGTCGAAGCCGACGGAGAAGGTCTT
Source organism: Streptomyces nodosus (assembly GCF_008704995.1). Lineage (NCBI taxonomy): Bacteria > Bacillati > Actinomycetota > Actinomycetes > Kitasatosporales > Streptomycetaceae > Streptomyces > Streptomyces nodosus. The sequence continues at coordinate 3,971,564 of NZ_CP023747.1, read as the reverse complement.
CACGGGTTCCGGGGAGAGCCGCGCCATGGCCGCGACCACGGCGGACGAGTCGATGCCCCCGGACAGGAAGGCGCCCAGCGGCCGTTCGGCGACCATACGGATCCGGGTGGCCTCCAGCAGGAGTTCCCGGGTCCGTTCGGCGGCCTCCCGTTCATCGGTGACGGCCAGGGGTGAGAAGTCGAGCGTCCACCAGCGCCGGATCTGGGTCCGGCCGTCCTGCCAGGTGAGCAGGGAACCGGGCGGCAGTTTGCGCACGCCCTGGAGGATCGACCAGGGCGCGGGCACGTACTGGTAGGTCAGATAGTGGTGGAGGGCCACCGGGTCCACCTCGCGCCCGTCGGGGGCGATCGCGCTCAGCGCCTTGAGTTCGGAGGCGAAGGAGAGCGAGCCATGGGTGTCCCGGTAGTACAGGGGCTTCTTGCCGACCCGGTCGCGGGCGAGCAGCAGCCGCCCGGCGGTCGCGTCCCACAGGGCGAAAGCGAACATGCCCCGGAGATGGCGGACCAGGTCCGCACCGTGTTCCTCGTAGAGGTGGACGAGGCATTCGCTGTCGCCGCCGGTGCGGAACGTATGTCCCCGGCTCAGCAGATCCCTGCGCAGTTCCGGGTAGTTGTAGATCTCCCCGTTGAACACCGCGACCACGCTGCGGTCCTCGTTGAAGACCGGCTGGTCTCCCCCGACGACGTCGATGACGGCCAACCGCCGCATGCCGAGGGCGACATGGTCGCCCGTGTGGAAGCCCTCACCGTCCGGGCCTCGATGGGCCAGGGCGTCGCACATCTCCCGGACCGCCGCCGGATCGGGTGACTCCGTCGACACCATGCCCGCAATGCCGCACATCGGCTCTCCCTGTGGTGCGCGAGAAGTTGCGCGAGAAGTGGGGGACCGCGGAACGCGATCCCGGGACAGAACACAATCCCGACCGCACCATACCGGTGCAATCGGTATATACCGGTCAACCCGCAGGGCGGTGGTGCCATCGGGTGACGGCACCGAGGAACAGGGAAACGCCTTGTCAGGGGGGTGCCGGCCGACCGGACCGGCACCCTGGCGCGGCGCTCCCGGGGGTCTACGTCCCCTTGCCCCGGCACCCGGGAAGGGGGTGCACCGTGGCGCGCAGCGGACGGGTCAGCCGTTGGCGCAGCACGGTGGGCGCCCGGTCGGACGGCGGCTCCACCAGATGCAGCGTCACCGTCCGGCTCGCTCCCGCGGGCACCTCGACGTCGAACGTGTAGACAGGGTGGCCCCGCTCGGCGCCCGGGGAGGTGACCGTGCTCTTCCCGTCGACGGTCGCCTCGGACAGCTCCGCACCTGCGGTGGCGAAGTAGGAGACCAGCAGCCGGTTGTCGCCGTGACGGGTGGTGCGGGTGGCCTCGTCCAGCCGGTCGGTTACATAGGAGGGGAGCCCCTTGGCCGGGGCACGGTTGGTGAGGACCGCCTTGACGGTGACCTCCCGGCCGGCCTCGGAGCAGCCCTCGGAGGACCATTCGAGGGTGCGGTCCAGGTAGTAGTCGAGTTTGGTGCCGCCCGCGTTGTTGACCACCAGCCCGGCATAGGGCTCGTGCCCCTGCGGCAGGGAGCCGCCCAGCGGGCGCGCCGCCAGTTCCCGCTGCTCCGTGGCATGGGCGCTCCAGGCGGTCATCTCCCCGCCGTGCAGCACCTGGTACAGGCCGAGCAGCAGGGCGGGCCGCCGCCGGGGGTCCTCGGCGGCGGACAGCAGCCGGCCGGCCGCGGCCCGTGCCACGTCCAGCAGGAACGCCTTGCGTCTGACCGGATCCCGGTACATCGCGTAGTTGGTGCGCTCGGTGAGGTCCACCACATTGTGTGCGGTGACGAGCGTGCCGTCGGTGGTGCGGGCCGGTCCGGCCGCCGCCAGCAGTCCGGACAGCGCCGCCGGGTCGAGCGACAGCACCCCGTCGACGCGCTGCCCGCTCTTGGCGAGCCAGGCGGCGGACCAGATGCGCGCGGCGTACGGGAAGTGGGGGCTCATATTGGAGTTGGGCCAGGTGTGCACCGCGTCGCCGCGCGCGTACATGGCCGTGAACTCGGCACCGAGGTCGACCTTGGGGCGGGCGTCCGCCATGTCGGTGTCCCGTCCGAACTCGGTCAGCGCCAACTCGCCCTTCTTCGCCGTCAGCACGGCGTAGGCGCCGGGCATCCCGCCGGTGCCACGCGCCTCGGCGGGATTCTGGAACACCAGGAGATAGCGACGGGTGCCGTCCTCCCCCAGTATCCCGGGCAGCAGCCGGGCGCCGACCGCGGCGTTCTCCATGACGGGTGCCATCCGGTCCAGCCCGCCGAGGAGTTGGTCCCGCACCCGGTCCACCGGGGGCAGCCAGGTCCCCCGCGGCAGCCCGGCCGCCAGCGCCCGGACCGCGGTCACCTCGTGCGCGGCGCGCTCCAGGTCCGGTGCGGCGTCGCGGAGTCCGGAGAGATCGAGGTGGCTGCCCCGGGCGTCGGCGGTGAGCCGGCCGACGGTGCGGACCACGGGCGGCAGGGCCCGCCCCGCGAGCCGGTCGAGCGCGCCGGCCGTCCCGCGTACGGTCTCGAAGGGGCCGCCGATCCACGGCAGCCGTGCCGCGGTGTACCAGGCGGGCCCGCTGGTGAGCCAGTGCGCGCGCCGGGCGTGGTTCGCCGCGGAACGGGTCGCGTCCCGGGCCTGCCGGTCGCGGCTCCCGGCGTCCTTCGCCGCCGGGGCCGATCCGCCGAGCGAGGTCATCGAGGTGCGCAGAGCCGTCAAGTCGCTCCGGGCCGCGACGAGTTCGCCGCGGGCGTACAGGCCCGTCACGGCGATCCAGCCCAGCCCGAGCAGCAGCAGGCCCCCGATCACCCACAGCAGGGGCTTGAGAAGACGGCGGTTGCGCCGCACCAGGCCGGCGACGGCGCCCAGGGCGGATCGGCCCGGGAGGGTGCGCGGGGTCCACGGCATACCGGATCCTCACCTTCGTCCTGCGTCGGGCCGCCCGTATCGCGTCGCGTCGATCGTCCGTGTCTCCAGGAGAATCCATCAATGGGGACCAGTGCGGTCAAAACAGGCTCGCTCGGGCAGGCCACAGACAGCGGAGCGGTGACACTCGTTCGGCAGTGCAGGGCCGTCGACACGACCGCCGGGCCGGGCCGGCGGGACTCCGGACGGGAGTGTCGGACACGCGAGGATTGTGCGACCGGATCGTTACGTCTCACCCGTCACAGAGGGGAGGCCGTGATCGAATCGGGTCGGCGTGCCCGTTAGGCTGGGAGCAGCCGCGGCACCCCACCATCACTCGCCCTGGCGGATTCTCGTCCGGCGGCGGTCGAATCGTCGTACGGCATTCGTCCCACGGCAGGAGGATGAACCAACAGGTGCTGATCGCGGGCCGCTACCAGTTGAACACCGCCATCGGGCGTGGCGCGATGGGGGAGGTCTGGCGGGCGTACGACCAGATGCTCGGCCGACCCGTCGCGGTCAAGGTTCTGCTCACCCATAACACCGACCCCACCGCGGACTCCCGCTTCCGTCTGGAGGCGCAGACCGCGGGTCGGCTGCACCACCCCCATGTGGTGGGCGTCCTGGACTTCGGGGAGCACGAGGGACAACTGTTCCTGGTGATGGAGCTGGTGGACGGCGACAGCCTCTCCCAGGTCCTCTCCGACGACGGACCACTGTCCGCCGACCGGGTCGCGGACATCGCGGCACAGGCCGCCTCCGGGCTCGCCGTGGCGCACGAGCAGAGCATCGTCCACCGGGACATCAAGCCGGGGAACCTGCTTCTCGACTCGAGCGGCGTCGTGAAGATCGGCGACTTCGGCATCGCGCGGTTCATGGACGACCCGTCGGCCGCGCTCACGGCGACCGGGCAGATCGTCGGCACCAGTCTGTACATCGCCCCCGAGCGCGCCCTGGGCAAGCCGGCCGGACCGCCCAGCGACGTCTACTCGTTCGGCTGTGTTCTCTATCAACTGCTCACCGGGCAGCCGCCGTTCCGGGGCAATTCTCCGATCGTGATCCTTCACCAGCATCTCGACTCCGCTCCGGTGCCGCCGCGTGAGCTGGGTGTCTCGCTGCCGCCCGCCTTCGAGAACTACCTGCTCAGCCTGCTGGCCAAGAAGCCCGAGGACCGGCCCACCGCACGGCAGGCCGCCGACTGGTTCGCCACCGGCGCCTGGCGGGGCCGCCCCGAACCGCTCCCGGCCGCGATCCCCGATCAGCATCACGCTCCGCCGGCCTCCGCGCTCATGGCGCCGCCGCGCCCCGAATCGGGACAGTCGACGACCTACAAGCTGCCGACCGCCGCCGGGGGGACGGGCCATCGGGCGGCCCACCGTCAGCGCCAGCAGGCCGCACCGCGCGGTGAGCGCCCCGTGTCGGGAAGCCGCCGTGAGCGTCCGCAGGCCGCGCCGCACCGTGAGCGGGGATCGACCGGGAGCCGCCGGGCGGAGACACGGCCCTCGGTGACGGCCCTGATCCTCCGCCAGCCGCGCACGGTGAAGCTGATCGCCGCGGCGGCGCTGTTCCTGACGGCGATGTTCGTCGGCATGACGCTGTTCTCCGAGGGCAGTTCGGCGGATCCCCCCGGGGAGACCCAGTCGAGCCCGGCCGCCGGACCGACGCCCTGAGGGCTCGCGTCCCGACAGCCCACGGCCTGAGGGCTCACGGCCCGAAGGTCCACGGCCCGACGGTCGGCCGCCCGCGTCGGCCGTAGCCGCATCCGCCGCATCCGCCACGTCCGTCCGACCCCGCGGCCTCGGACGGACGCCCGGGGACGACGGGCGCGTCCGCGGGTCTCAGCGGGTCGTGGCGAGCGGGAGGTCGTCCTTGTACGCGTTCACCGGCCGGTCGATCCGGTCGACGGTACGGGCGTCGAGCGCTGCCGGGGCGGATCTGGTGCCCAGGGTTCCGCCGGGGTGCCAGGTCCCGGTGACGGCGACCCAGGTGTCGGCGGGCAGCGCGGGAGCGCCGTGGATCCGTACCTTCACCGTCCGGGCGTCCGCCGCGCAGCACGACAGGACGATCCGGGTCAGATACCAGCCGTCCCGTTCGTCGGGCGTGACGAACCCGGTCAGCCGCACGCTGCGTCCCTCGACGCTCCCCCGGCGGTCCTGCTGCACCCGGCCGGTGAACTCCGTGAGCGTCATGGGCACGGGCGAGGTCGCGGGCAGCGGGTCGAAGTGCCGCTGCTCCGTGACGGCCTCGGGCGCCTCGCGGGAGGCGGTGTACGCGCCGAGGGCCGGCGGGGCGTAGAAGAGCAGGCTCAGCACGGGGAAGAACAGCAGCCAGGCGGCGCGGGGCAGGGTGGAGTGGTCATGGCCGTCGTGTCCCAGGTGCTCGGGAGACCCGGAAGGCTCATGGCCTTCCTGCCGCCCGCGCCGGTACGCGACCGCGTCCATGGCTCCCAGCAGAAGCAGCAGCACCCCCGAGGCGATCAGCAGCGGGCGCAGCCCCTCCTTGACATAGCGGAGGTACAGATCGCCGAGGAGCGAAATGCGCAGCAGGCCGAGGCCACCGAGGAGCAGCAGGATCGTCTGGGCGGGCCGTCTCACAGCAGCGCCCCTCCGATCAGCGCCCCGCACACCACCGCGACCACGGCCGTGGCGGCGGAGAACCGGAGGGCGAAGGCCCGGCCGAACGTGCCCGCCTGAAGGGCGATCAGCTTCAGGTCGACCATCGGCCCGACCACCATGAACACCAGCCGGGACAGGGGCGAGAAACCGGACAGCGAGGCCGCGACGAACGCGTCCGCCTCGGAGCACACCGCCAGCAGGACGGCCAGCCCGGCCATGAACAGCACCGACAGCCAGGGCGAGCCGGAGAACACATCGAGCACGGAACGCGGGACCATCACATTGAAGGTGGCGGCGGCCATGGCCCCGAGGACCAGGAAGCCGCCCGCGTGCAGGAAGTCGTGCTGGAAGCCGATCCTGAACTCCGTCCAGCGGCTGTGCCCCGGCTGGTGCCCGGTGTGCCGTGCGGTCGGCCGCAGCCAGGACTCCCGGCCCAGCCAGAGCCACAGCCAGCCCATCACCGCGGCGGTGGCCAGCGAGGCGAGCAGCCTGGCCAGGACCATGGCCGGGTTCCCGGGGAAGGCGATGGCCGTGGCGGTCAGCACCACCGGGTTGACGGCGGGGGCCGACAGCAGGAAGGCGAAGGCCGCGGCCGGGTGGACACCCCGGCGGATCAGGCTGTTCGCGACCGGCACCGAGGCGCATTCGCAGCCGGGCAGCACCACTCCGGCGACCCCGGCGACCGGTACCGCGAGCGCGGGGCGCCGGGGCAGGGCCCGGGTGAACACCCGCTCCGGTACAAAGGCGTTGATCGCTCCGGACAGGGCCGTACCGAGCAGCAGAAAGGGCAGCGCCTGCACGGTGACGGCGAGACAGACGGTGCGCCAGGCCCGCATCGCCGGTTCGTCCAGCCACCGGCTGAGAAGGAGGAGGGCCGGACCGGTGAGGGCGGCCGCCGCGAGCAGGAGCGGCAGGGGCAGGGACCGTCTCCCTGCGGGGGCGCCGTCGGTCGCCTCGGTGACCGGGACGGTCTCCTCGGTCTCCGCGGTCTCCTCGGCGCGAGTATCTGTCTTCTGCATGCCGGCTCCGAATGTCGGATGTTCAGATCGAACATAGCGGGAGCCGGGCCGCCCGCCGGAGCACCGCCACGCAGGGGACCACTCGGTCCGTCCTCTTGGTCCCGGCGCGGACGGGGCACCTGCTGTCCGGGCGTGCCGCCCTGCCGGGCCGTCGTGCCCCGGCTGCGGGCGCGGACCGGGACAAAGGTGGGCCCGGCGCTCATCGGGGGGAAAGAGCGCCGGGCCCGTGAAGGGTGGTCACAAGGACGCCGGAGGCGTCACACGCGGGTGCCGGAGGCGCGGCGCCGGGTGGCGACCGCGATGCCCGCGCCGGCCGCGAGGAGAGCCGCCGCGCCCGCCGCGATCGGCAGGGCGTTGCCGCCGCCCGTCTCCGCGAGGTCACCGGACGGGGTGGACGAGCCGCCGTCGGGCGTCACCCCGGCGGGTGCGCTCGACTCGTCGGCGGGCGAGGCCGAGATCGAGGTGGAGGAGGACGGGGTGGCCGAGGCGTCCGGCGAGGCGGTGGTCGCGGGGCTCGACTCGGGCGCGGTGGTGGCCGACTCGGACGCGTCGGGCGCCGGGGCGGACGCGGTGGGCTCGACGGTTTCCGCCGGGGTGCTCGGCGAGTCGGCCGTGCAGTCCTTGGTGCCGCCGTTCCAGGCCGCGATCAGCTTGTCCTTGATGACCGGGCGGTCGGGGCCCTTGGGCACGTCACCGTGCTCGAAGCCGTCGTTCGCGTCGAGCTTCCCGTCGAACTTCACCTTGCCCCGGTACAGGTCGACCTGCGCGAAGCAGCCCGCGTCCGGCACCGAGATGTCCAGGGAGTCGGTCTCGCCGCGCTTCACCGTCACGGAGTCGAAGTTGTGGAAGACCTGGAGCCCCGAGGTGTTGAAGGAGGAACCGTGCGCCAGGTACGAGGCGAGGGAGGCCGTACAGGTCGTCGCGTCGCCCGCGGCCCGTACCTTGATGTGGACCTTGCCGTCCTCGGTCGGCCGCAGGTTCTGGTCGTCGACCCGGACCGAGTCGGTGAAGGTGGTCCCGTCCAGCGAGAACTGGCAGCGGTCGGCCTCGGTCACCGTGCCCGGGCCCTTGCCCGACGCGTAGCCGCCGCGGTCGCCCTTGTTCCAGCCATGGCCGCCGGGCGCGTCCGAGGCCCAGGCGGCACCGCCGGTGACGGCGGTGAGGGTGAGCGCGGCGGCGCCCGCCCCCAGCAGCCGGCGAACGGTGACACGTCTGATGATGGGCATACGGTCCCCAATTTTCATGAGCGAAGACCCTGGCGACGGCGGCGGGCAGCGCGAGGCAACCGGGGACCGTGGCCGGGAGAGAGTGGTCGAAGAGAAACACCGGGGTCACGGATCACGTGAGCCGCAGTTCGAGCACATAGTCGATCACCCTGCGGTAACTGTCAACTTCACTGACCCGACGGCGACTTCATTCCACATCACCTTTCGGCCACATCAGGAATACAACATTCCGCACCCTGGTGCCGCGGCGCCTCGAACGGTCCCCCACCGCTGGCACCCCGTCTCGTCCGCCCCGAAGCTGGCCCCATGGACGCCCCGCCCCAGGACGGCTCTCCGCCCTTCGAGGACCGGACCGACTTCGAGAACGCCGACCGTGGATTCGTCGCCGCCCTCGTGCCCGGGGTGGTGACGGCCGAGGACGGCCGGGTGGTGTGGGACGGGGATGCGTACGGGTTCCTCGACGGGGACTGCCCCGACACGGCGCATCCCGGCCTGTGGCGGCAGTCCCGGCTGTGCGCGCGGCAGGGACTGTACGAGGTGACCGAGGGCGTCTACCAGGTGCGCGGTCTCGGCCTGTCCCATATGACCGTGGTGGAGGGCCATGACGGGATCGTGGTCGTCGATCCGCTGGTCTCCGCCGAGTGCGCGGCGGCCGCTCTCGCTCTCTATCGGCGGCACCGCGGGGAACGGCCCGTCACCGGGCTGATCTACACCCACTCCCATGTCGACCACTTCGGCGGGGCCCGCGGTGTGCTGCCGGGCGACGCGGAGTCGGGCGTGCCGGTCCTGGCGCCCGTCGGGTTCCTGGAGCACGCGGTCAGCGAGAACGTGTTCGCCGGCCCCGCGATCGCCCGCCGCGCCGGGTTCATGCACGGCACGCGGCTGCCCAAGGCGCCCGACGGACAGATCGGCACGGGCCTCGGCCCGGCCCTGTCCTCCGGCACGGTCACCCTGCTCCCTCCGACGGTCGACATCACCCACAGCGGGCAGACGGAGACCCTCGACGGAGTCCGGATCCTGTTCCAGCTGACCCCGGGCACCGAGGCACCGGCCGAGATGAACTTCCTCCTCACCGACCAGCGCGCCCTCTGCCTCGCCGAGAACGTCACGCACACCCTGCACAACATCCTGACCCTGCGCGGCGCCCCCGTCCGCGACGCCCGGGTGTGGTCCCGCCACCTCGACGAGGCCATCGACTTCTTCGCCGAGGGCTATGACGTGGCCTTCGCCTCGCACCACTGGCCGACCTGGGGGCATGAGAACGTCGTCCGGCTGCTGACCGAGCAACGGGACCTGTACGCGTATCTGCACGACCAGACGCTGCGGCTGCTGAACAGCGGTCTGACGGGCCCGGAGATCGCGGAGGAGCTGCGGCTGCCGCCGGCCCTGGAGGGCGCCTGGCACACACGGGGCTACTACGGGTCCCTGAGCCACAACGCCAAGGGTGTCTACCAGCGGTACCTGGGCTGGTACGACGGCAATCCCGCCCATCTGTGGGAGCACCCCCCGGTGCCGCTGGCCCAGCGGTACGTGGAGGTGGCGGGCGGCCCGGAGGCGACGCTCGAGGCGGCCCGCCGGTACGCCGCCGAGGGGGACCTGCGCTTCGCCGCCACCCTCCTCAACCACCTCGTCTTCGCCGCCCCGGACCACGAGGCGGCGAAGGAGGCGCTGGCGGACGTGTACCGACGGCTCGGGCACGGCGCCGAGAACGGGCCCTGGCGCAACATCTATCTGACCGCGGCGCAGGAACTGCTGGGGAAGGCCGACGGACCCGCCGTCGCCACGGACGCCTCCGGGATGACCTCGGCGCTCACCGTCGGCATGCTGCTGGACTCCCTCGCAGTGCGCATCGACGGGCCGCGCGCGGCGCGCGAACCACGGCTGATCATCGACCTGGTGGTGATCGACGAGCAGCGCCGGCACCGGATCAACCTGGAGCACGGGGCGCTCACCCATCGAAGCCTGCCCCTGCACCGCACACCGAGACCGCACGCGGGCCTGACGCTCACCCTCACCCGGCCCGAACTCCTGGGCCTGCTCATGGGCAAGGGTCTCGCGGGCATCGAGACGGAAGGGGACCGGGGGCTGCTGAAGCGGCTGTTCTCCTATGTGACCCGGCCGGACCGGGAGTTCCCGGTCGTCACCCCCTAGGGCGTGTTTCGAAAGTGCCGCTACAGCGGTGGCTGCGCCGGTGCCGGGCCCAGGGTCGTCGTGCCCGGGGCGGTGCGATGGCCGAGGCCCGTGCGGTACGCGTCCAGGGCCGCCTCCACCCGGCCGGTGCGGCGCAGCAGATCGCCGAGCAGCCGGCACAGATCCGCCAGGTCGCCCGCCGCGCCCGCCCGCTCCAGCAGGCTGAGCGCGCGCACATAGTGCTCCTCCGCGGCCTCCGTGTCGCGGGCGTCCTCCGCGATGATGCCGAGCAGACGGTGCGCGGCGGCGGAGTGCACCGCGCCGCGCTCGGAGCTGAGATCGCCGAGGACACGGTGCAACAGCTCGGCGGCCTCCTCCGATCTTCCCCGCCGGTGCAGCACATCCGCCAGTTCCACCGCGACCTGGCTGCTGTAGAGGGCGGCCCGCTTCTCGGAGAGCATGGCGAGCGCGTCGCGCAACTCGTTCTCGGCACGCTCCAGTTCGCCGTTCTGGGCGTACAGATAGCCGCGCATCCAGTGGCAGTTGGCCAGCTCGGTGCGGATCTGGAGCTGCCGGTACAGCTCGGCGGCCTTGGCGAGGGAGGCGTCCGCCTCGGCGACCCGGCCCTCCGCGATGAGGGTGCGGGCCACCGAGCGGTGCATGCGCGCCACCAGCGCCGGATCGCCCACCTGGGGGGCGAGGGCCAGCGCGAACTCGGCCGCCTGCGCCGCCCGCACATGCGCGCCCATGTCCATGTACGGGCCGATGGCACTGGCGTAGAGCAGCAGCAGGGAGTCGGGGTCGTGCAGTCCGCTGCGGTTGAGCTCGTCGAGGGTGGACTCCAGCAGATAGCAGGCGTACCGGAGTTCACCGGCGAGGTAATGGGAGACGGCGCGTCCGCGCAGCGCCGGGACCCGGCTGGGCAGCGGCGCGTCGGCCAGGCACTCCTCCGCCCGCTCGAAGTGCCGCCGCCCCGTCACCAGGTCCCCCAGCTCCATCGCGCACTCGCCGAGCCCGAGCAGCGCCGCGGCCCGTTCGGCGTCCAGCCCGTGAGTCTCGGCCTCGGCCAGCAGGGCGCGGTACTGCTCGGCCGCGACCTCGGCCTCACCGGTGGCGAGGGTGCGCTGGGCGTCGGTGAGCCTCAGGCGCAGCGCGGTGGCGAGATGGGTGGGACGGCCGGTGGCCAGTTCCTCGAAGGCGACGCCGAGCCGCTCGGCGAGGTGCCGCAGCGCCTCGTCGGAGGGACGGACCCGGCCGGACTCCAGAGTGGAGATATAGGCGGGCGTGTATGCGGGCTCAGCCAACTGCTTCTGGGTCATGCCGCGTTCATGCCGCAGCTGCTGCACCCTGCGCCCGATCGTCTCCGGGTCGTCTCGCTCCGCCATGGGATTCATCATGCCAGTAAGCACAGTTACGTCGGGGTGGTCGGCAAAGCCGCCGTCGAACGCGCTGGCTACGGCTCAACTTGCCCTGGCGCCCTTTCGGTTCAGCCCCTCCACCCCCTACGTTAGGAGCGCATTAAGCTCGCTTGATCCGCCGTTTTAGTTGCGAGGTCGGTTGCCGTGCCCCCACACCCTTCCGTACGCCACGGCCGTGTATCACCGCGTTATGCGAGGGGCCTGGCGGCAGCCCTCGTGGCCGTGGCCGCCCTGATCGCGGCGGCCCATGTGAACCCGGTCCGGGCGTCGGAGCCGCTGCCCGCCGTGGGGGAGTCGGCGGCGCCCGCGCACGCCTGGACGGTTCTGCCGCCCACCCTGGCCCGTTGATGCCCTGGCGTGACCGCGGAACCCGGAGGCGGCACGGCGGGTGACCGCGCGCCGTCATGGCTGGGTCTGGAGCCGCCCCTGCAGACGGCGAAGGCGTTCCTGGACATGGTGCAGGGCGCCCTCGCGCCGTCCCGGCACCCGTTCCCGAAGGCCCGCCAGGGTGCGGCCCAGTTCGCGGGCCCGGGCCGGGTCGCCGATGCGGCCCCACTGGTGGTGGGCCCGGTCCACAGCCGCCTCCACCGCCGGGTCGTCCGGGCTCTGACCGGCCGACAGACGGGCGGCGGCGACCGCCATCCAGGCCTCACAGCTGCGGCCGGCGTCGCCCGCGAGCATCGAGATGTCGGCACGGACCTCCCCCCAGTGCAGCGCCTCCGCGGACCCGGCCCCGTGCTCCCGCACCGCACCCTGCTCCCACCGCACCACCAACGCCTCCGCCTCCGCATGCCGACCGCCCTGCACGGCGAGCGTGAGCGCGGTATGGGCATCCGACACTTCCGGCTCCGGGCCCGACGGGGCCGGGACGACGACGGGGAGGGCGGCGTACGGGGCCGGTGCTCCCGGGTCCGGGTCCGACGGGGCCGGGACGACCGCCGGGAAGGCGGCATACAGGTCCGACGCCTCCGGATCCCGGTCCGACGGGGCCGGGACGACCGCGGGATGGGCGGCGTACGGGACCGGTGCTCCCCGGTCCGACGGGACCGGGACGACGGCTGGCACGGTGTACGGAGACGGTGGCGTCGAAGCGACAGCCGACGGTGCGGCATCCGAGGCCGACGCTCCGGGGACGGCCGACGACACGGTGTCCGGGGGCGATGGCGTCGAAGCGACAGCCGACGGTGCGGTGTCCTGGGCAGACGACCGTGGGCGGATCGCCGGCGGCGCGGCATACCGGGCCGACGCTCCCAGGTCCGCGTCCGACGGGGGCGGGACGACGGTCAGAGGGACCGTACGGGGGTCCGGTCGCGCCGGGACGGCGGCCAGGGGTGTGGGGTCCGGGGCCGACGATCCCGGGGTCGGACCTCCCGGAGGGAGGCCGTGTGCGGCCCGCGCTGGCGGGGCGTCCGCCGGGGGTGCAGTACGCAGGTCCGGCACCGCCGGGGACGGACGTGCCGAACGGCGGCCGTTCGGGTCCGACGGCTCCGGAGCCACCGCCGAGGGCGCACCGCCGGAGGCCGAAGGCTCCGGAGCGACGGGTGACGGCACTGCACGCACGTTCGACGCCCCCGCGGCCGAGCCGCCCGAACCACGCCCCCGCAGGTCCGACGGCTCCGGAGCCTCGCCCGAAGGCGCACCGCCCGGGGCCGACCGCTCCGGAGCGGCGGTCAGGGGTGTGGCAGGCGGACCCGACGGGTGCCGGGCCGGCCGGCCCGGGCGGCGGCCGTACGAGGCCGGTGCCGCCGGAGCGACAGCTGCGGCATCCGGATCCGGTGCCGCGGCGGAGAGAGGCCCGGCACCGTGATGCGGCGGTGCCGGAGTGACGGCCGAGGGCGCGGCAGCCGGGAGCGGGCCCCCCGGGCCGTGGCCGTGGCCGTGGAACCCCGACGGTGCGGGGCCGGAGTACGGGGCCGGTGCGTACCACGACGGCACCGGTCCGCCGGGCGTCAGGACGATGTCGCCCCGGTTGCCGGAGGTCTCCGCGTACGCCCGGGTCAGCGCGTCGTGGTGCAGGACCGTCGGCTCGGGGCGCCGGCCGCTGCGCAGGATCGTCGCCAGGGCCTTCATGTACGCCGGAAGGGCCGGCGCGCGGCGCGACGGCGGCGGGGCGACACGGCCCAGGAGAAGCACGGTGGGGCCGCAGTCGAGGGGCTCCATGGCCAGGCGCCGCCAGGACTCCGCGTCCGCGTGCAGATCCGCGAACACCGTCGTCGTACCGGGCGGACGCAGCCGCAGTTCCTCGCGGATCCACTGCCAGGGGAAAGCGGTGTAACGGACCGTGGCCGGGGTGGTGCGGGCCAGCGCCAGATGCGGCTGCCGTTGACGGCGGTCGAGCTGGAGCTGCCCGACGAGGAACACCGTCAGCGGGTCGGGGACGGCCGCGGCGGCCCGCAACCGGGTCAGCACCGCCTGTGGCTCGATCGGGTCGGCCAGCTCGACCACGTTCGCCGTGTCCGTGCCGGACAGCACCGACGGGGCGACCGCCGCGAGCACCGGGAGCACGGACGCCGCGTCCACCAGACGTCCCTTGCCCGCCGGTGAGGCCGCGAGCAGCAACACGGTTCCCGGCATCGTTCCCTCCCCCGCTCGATCAGGTACGTCAGCACGGTAACGGCTGCGCCTGCAAAGGAGGCGGAAGAAGCGCAAACGCCCTCTCACGGTCTCCTCGCACGGCGTTCACACGGAACGGCCTGTTCGCGGCCGGGGAAGGCGGCTCAGCGTGCCCGTACCGGGCGGCGCCGTACCGCGAAGATCGTCGTGTCGTCCGCGAGATGGCCCCCGCAGTGGCGCAGCGTGCCGTCCCGGACGCAGCGCACCAGCCGTCCGGGCTCGACGACCCGCGGGTCCTCGGCCAGCGCCCGCGCCACCCGCTCCCGCAGCGGAAAGAACTCCCCCTTGCCGTCCCGTGTCTCGGACACCCCGTCCGTGACCAGCAGCAGCGTCTCGTCGTCCGCGAGCGGCATGCGCAGCGGCGGCGGCAGCCCGTCGCCCAGGCTGCCCAGGCCCAGCGGGAGTCCGCCGCCCAGCGGCAGGGACCGTACGCCGTCGGGGGCGACCACCAGGGGCGGCTCGTGCCCGAAGTTGATCACCTCCACCCAGGGGGAGCCGTGCGGCGAGAAGCCGACCAGCACGGCGGTGGCGAAGCGTTCCTGGTCGGAGCGGCCGATCTCGGCGGCGTAGCGCACATGGCGCCGCATCCGGCTCTCCAGCCGCTCGGCGACCGTGGTGAGCAGGGGTTCGTGATAGGCCGCCTCACGGAAGGTGCCGAGCAGCGCCGAGGCGGCGGCGACGGCGCCCAGACCCTTGCCCTGGACATCGCCGATCAGCACCCGGGCCCCCTGCGGGCCGGGCTGGATGTCGTAGAAGTCGCCGCCCACCCGGGCGACGCTGTCCGCGGCGAGATAGACCGCCGCATGGTCGAGACCGCCCCAGCCGGCCGGCAGCGGACGCAGTACCGCACGCCGGGTGGTGTCGACGACGTTCTGCATGTGCAGCATGCGCCGCTCGCCGCGCACCCGGACCGCGCAGGCCGTCACGGCGAGCGCGCTGCCCACCACGACCAGGATGAAGTCCGGCACCCCGGTCCGGAACTGGTACGGCCAGGCACGGTCCTCCAGTTCGAAGGTGAGGACGGCCAGGACCGCGATGACGAGCGTGGCGCGCAGCCCGCAGATCGCGGCGGCGATTCCGGGCACGAGCACGACCCAGGAGAGGGTCCGGAACTCGCTGGTGGTGTTCCAGTCGAGCACCGCGATGGCGAGCAGCAGAACGAGCGGCGGCACCCAGGCGACGCTGTGCCCGCGCAGGGTCAGGAGCCGGTGCCGCTCCGGCAGGGTGTCGGCGCCCGCGGTCAGGGGGTGCCGGTCGTGCCCGGGTCCTGCGGGCCCGCCCCGTACGGAGCCGCGCGGAACGGCCCGGCCGGTCTCGTCCGGACCGCCCAGCACGGACTCGTCGGGCACGGAGACGGCGGGCAGCGGCCCGGGGGCGGAGGTGCCGCCCGGCGCCTCGTCGGAGGTGAAGGGGTCGGAGGGGTCGGAGGGGTCGGAGAACGAGGCCCCGAGGGCGGCGGGCCCGGGACCGCGGTGCGCAAGACCGTGCCGCAGCGGGCGTCGGCGCAGTGGCCCGCGGTCCGGACGGCCGTGTCGCAGGAGACCTCGCCACCGGCGCACGATCCCGGCCTCCTTCCCCCGGCCCCCTTCCGGCCGTTCGTCGGGTGATCGCTCGGTGGGCACCGGTTCCGCCGTCAGTACGCGACCGACATCCGGGCACGCGGGTGCGTGTCCTGCTCCAGTTCGTCGACGCATGCGACCGCGAAGTCCTCGGCGCTGATCCGGCTGTCGCCGTGCGCGTCGGTGAGCAGCCGGTCGTCGTCCACCCGGAAGCGGCCGGTGCGCTCGCCGGGGCCGATCTCGGCGGCGGGGGAGACATAGGTCCAGTCCAGGTCGTCGACCGTGCGGTAGAACTCCAGGACCGTGCGGTGGGCGAGCGCCTCGGCCCGGTACTTCTCCGGGAAACCGGGCTGGTCGCACAGTTGCCGCCCGGGGGCCGCCTCCAGGCTCCCCGCGCCGCCGACCACCAGGAGCCGTCGCACCCCGCTCTCCCGCACGCCCTGGGCGAGGGCGCGGTTGAGGGCGAGAAAGGGCTGTTCCGGGTCCGAGCCGTCCCGGGGCGGCGCGCAGGCGCTCACCACCGCGTGCGCCCCCGTCGCCAGCGCGGCGGTCGCGGCCGGGTCCGAGGCGTCCGCCGCGGCGGCGGTCACCCCGGGCACGGGGGAACGGCCGGAGCGGCTCACGGCCGTGACCCGGTGCCCGCGCTGTCTGGCCTCCGCGGCGATCCGACTGCCCACCATTCCCGTCGCCCCGAACAGCACGATCCTCATGAGCCCCAGCGAAACACGGCCCCGCGGGCCCCGCATCCCGACTTGCCCGAGGCCCCGGTCAGGTGTGCGCTGGAGTGCGGGGGCCGGGAGAGAGGAGTGTTCCCATGAGCCATGCGGCACCTGTGCCAGGGACATCGCGCGAACCCGTCGGACGGCCGCGTACGACCGTCGAGATCCCGCGCCCGCCCGAGGTCTTCGACCGGCGTGTGCACTCGATCGCACGGATCGTGCTGCCCATCGCCCTCGGGCTCCTCTACGGCCTCTGGGCCGCGGGGATCAGACGTGCCGGCGGCGCCATCACCGGCGGGAACCTGCTGTTCGGTTTTGTGTGCGCGATCGTGTTCGCGGTGCTGTGCATCGCCCTGCTGACGATCGCCCCGCGCCTGCCACGGGTGCGACGGGCGCTGCTGTGGGCGGTGTTCACGGGCATCGCGTTCGGCTTCCTCTACAGCCAGACCGGCCACAGCGTGCTGCGCGCCGCCGGCATCTCGATCGCGCTCGCGGTGGCCGCCTTCGTGTTCGACTACTACCGCTACTACGGCCACGAACAACGGGGGGACCTCCGGTCGCCCGGCTGACCCGGCGCCGGACCGCCCTCCGGCCCTCCGGCCCTCCGGCGCACAAGACCCCGGTCGTCGGCTCCCGCCGGCACCGGGGTCTCATGCGTCTCCCTCACTCACCCCGTCACCCGGGATCCGCTCCCGGGAGCCGGTCGAGTAGCCGGAATCTGCTCTCCCCACCACCAGATAACACCCGTTCCGGTGAACCCTCCACCGGAGAGCACGGCCACCGGGACCCGCCGCCGCGGTCGGGGCCACGCCTCGGGGCCGGGGACGGCCCGTCCGCACGCCCCACTCCGGCACCCATTCCTACGATCTGTCACCCGTCGGATCGTCATATCCACCCATGTGCAGGCCGATGACTCGCCGATCGTCCGGGGGCACGTTTCGCTGAGGACGTGTCCCGACGCGTCCGCACCGTCCGCACCGTGCTCTCCGTGCTGCTGATCGGCATCGCGTGTCTGCTCGCGCCGCTCGGTGTGCTCGCCTCATGGGCGAAGTACGGCATCGAGGACCGCGCCCGCTACACCGCCACCACCGCCCCGCTCGCCGCGGACGCCGAGGTCCGGGAGGCCATCGCCGCCGCGGTCACCGACGGCATCATGCGCGAGGTGCATGTGGGGCAGCCGCTGAAGGGCTCGGTGCATGCCTTCGTCCATGACGCGGTCCGTTCGTTCACCGCCACCGACGCCTTCCGCACCGCCTGGGACACGGCGAACCTCACCGCCCATGAAGCCGTGATGCGTGCCCTGCGCGGGGACGGCGACCGCCCCGTCACCATCGACCTGGCCCCCGCCACCGAGCGGCTGAAGCGTCAACTCGCCGACGATCATGTGCCGTTCGCGGGCCGTATCCCGGTCGCGCACACGGAGATCACGCTGCTGCAGTCGGAGGACCTGACCAACCTCCGGAAGGGGTTCCATGTGCTCGAAGTGACCGGCTTCTGGCTGCCCGTCGCGGCGGTCGGCTTCGCTGTGACCGGCATCCTGGTGGCCGTGTGCCGGCGCCGTGCGGTGCTGGCGACCGGGCTCGGCACCGCGCTGGGCGCGGCGGTGCTCTGCGTCGCGATCGCGGTCGGCCGCCGGATGACGCTGAGGGACCTCCCGGCGGACGTCTCGGAAGCGGCGGCCGGCGCGGTCTACGACGCGCTCACCCGGACGCTGCGGACGGCCTGCTGGGTGCTGATGGCGCTCGGGCTCACGGTCGCCCTGATGGCCTGGCTCACCGGGATGTTCCTACGGCGTCGGCGCGCATCCGGGGCGCCCGCGCAGGTCCCGGCGGACGAGGCGCCGAGCGTCCAGGCCTGACACGATCACCCGTACTCGTGGGGCGGGGGCTCTCCGCCCTCGTCCGCCCGGTCCCGCCTCCGCTCCTGCTCCCACTGGCAACCATTTCCCCGCCACTCCCGTCTTCGAGGGAGGATTCGGACACCGGGTCCACCGAGGGGGAGGGCGGCGGTACATGGCGACGACGACCGCGGAACGGACCGGGCCGGCCCCGACCCGGCGAAGTTCCGGGGGGCGGATCCTGGGAGCCTGGTGCGCCGGGCTGCTGCTCGCCGGGGTGAGCGTCGTCGTGGGCTGCCGCGCCGCCGACACCGACGCGGCCACCCCCGTCCCGCAACTGCTCGCCTTCCTGCCCTGGCTGCTCGCCCCCACCGCCTTCGCCCTGCTGCTCGCCCTGCTCTCCCGCTGGCGTACCGGCACGGTCTGGGGCGTCCTGGTGCTCGCCGCGCTCGTCTGGTTCATCGAGCCGTACGGGAAGTCCGACGACCCCACCGGCACCGCGCTCGCCGAGTTCCGGGTGCTGACCTCCAATGTGGAGTACGGCCGCGGCACCGCGTCCCTGGTGCCCGCCATCCGCCGCGAACGCCCCGACATCGTGTTCGTGCAGGAGTGCGAGCATCACTGCTCCGCGCTGCTGGAGCAGGCCTTCGGCGGCGCCACCGGCGCCTACCCCTATCGGCAGGCCGTGGAGGGGTCCGGGTCCGACGGGTCGCTCATCCTGAGCCGGTTCCCGCTGAAGGCGGCGCCCGGGGTGCCCGGCCGGATGGGCATGCCCGGCGCCGTCGCCGATGTCCGCGGCCATGCCGTACGCCTCCAGCTCGCCCACCCGATGGCCCCGGTGCTCGGCCGACTTGCGCCGTGGCGTCATGAACTGGGGGAGCTGCGGGCCTACGCGGCGGCCGGCGAGGGCGCCCCCACGGTGCTCGCCGGAGACTTCAACGCCACCCAGGACCACGCCGCCTTCCGTCGCATTCTCGACACCGGTCTACGGGACGGCGCCCGCCTCGCCGGCAAATCCCGTACCCCCTCCTGGCCCGCCAGGACCGCCCCGCAGTTCGGCGCCCAGATCGACCATGTGCTGCTCTCCCGGGACTTCTCCGTGAACTCGGGACACTTTCTGGACATCTCCGGGACCGACCATCGGGCCCTTCTCGTCGACATCACGCTCCACGAGCGCCGCCCGGCCTGAGCGCACGCGGGGCACTCGGTCGGTGAACCGTGGGGATCCGTAAGGCGGTTGGGGCGGCGGGCGGCGGGGATCGACACCGCGGGGGCGACCGGCGCGGCAGCACACTCGATGACGGCCGAATCGCGGTATTGACATCGGGTGCTTCCGATGTTTGGACCCTACCCAAGATCGTCGTCTATGACCGCTAACCTTACGTGTCCGTCCTGGCCAGGGATTGACGGGCATCAACTCATGCGAAGGGTTGCGCACATGGGCATTCTCACTCTCCTGCGGAACGCGTTCGGCCGCTCACGCAAGGGTCGCTCCGCCGAGGAGGAGCCTTCGCGGGAGACGTCGACGTCCGCGCAGGCGACGGCGACGGAGCCGGAAGCATCCGCCGCGGAGTCCTCCGAGCCGACGACGACCGGGCCCGAGATCCCGGCGCAGCAGTCGTCGGACCAGGCGGAGGAACACGACCTGGTGTCGGCGGCGTTCGACCAGGTCACCGTGCCGAGGCAGGCCGCGCCGAACCAGAACGCGGCGGAGGCTCCGGAGTCCGGGACGCCGGTCACGACCGAGGCGACCACCGAGGGGGAGCCCGGGACGCCGGTTGCGGCGAAGCCCGGGACCGAGGCGTCGGCCGCGGTGACGGAGACGGCGGAGCCCGAGGCCGCACAGGCGCCGGAGCCCGTGGCCGAGGTCGCTCCCGAGCCGGAGCCCGCCGCCGCGGCCGAGCCGGCCGCGGACGTCACCTCCGAGCCTGATGCGGAACCGGTGGCCGAAGCAGCCCCCGAGCCGGCCGGGGATGTCACCGCCGAACCGGCACAGCAGCCCGCCGCGGACGCAGCGCCTGAGCCCGAAACCGCACCTGTCGCGGAGCCCGCTGCCGAGGCGGCCCCTGCCACCGAGCCCGAGCCGGCCACGGACAGCGCTCCCCAGCCGGAGCAGAAGCCCGAGCCCGCGGCGGAGGCGGAACCCGTTTCCGAGCCCGAGGCCGCTGCGGAGGCGACGCCCGAGCAGGCGCCCCAGTCGGAGCCGATCGCCGAGACGGCCCCCGAGCCCGCCGCCGAGACGCCGGAGCCGGCGCCCGAGACCGCAACGGAACAGGACCCGGAGCCGGAGCCGGTGTCCGAGGCGGCCGACGAGCCTGAGACCGCGCCCAAGCCCGAAACCGAAACGACGTCGGCCCCGGAGCCCGAGGCCGAAACGGCAACGGCCCCGGAACCCGACGCCGAGACCGCCGCCCCCGAGCCGGCCGCGGACGTCACCCCCGAGTCCGAGCCGACGGTCGAAGCAACCCCCGAGCCCGAGGCCACCCCGGTCGTCGACGACTCGGCGACGGCCGACGACAGCGACAGCGAGGCCAAGACGGCCGAACCCGTCCAGTCCTCCGAAGCCACCGAAGCAGCCGAAGCCCCGAAATCCGCCGAAGCCGCCGCCCAGGCGACAGAGCCCGCGCTCCCCCTCGCCCGGATCGAGTCCCACGCCCCCGGTCTCGCCACCGCCTACCGGGCCGCGGCGGCCGCCCTGGAGAAGTACGAGCTCACCGGCACCCGGGCCAGGGTCTATCTCGTCCTGGACCGCTCCGCCTCCATGCGTCCGTACTACAAGGACGGCTCCACCCAGGCCCTGGGCGAGCAGGCCCTCGCGCTCGCCGCCCACCTCGACCCGGAGGCGACCGTCCGCGTCGTCTTCTTCTCCACCGAGCTGGACGGCACCGGGGAGCTGACCCTCGCCGAACACCAGAACAAGGTCGACGACCTGCACGCGGGCCTCGGCCGGATGGGCCGCACCAGCTACCACGCGGCCGTCGAATCGGTGCTCGCCCACCACGGAGAGTCGTCGGACCCCGCCCTGGTGATCTTCCAGACGGACGGCGCGCCGGACGCGAAGACCCCGGCCACCCAGTCCCTCACGGGCGCCGCGGAGAGCCACCCGGACGTCTTCTTCTCCTTCGTCGCCTTCGGGGACCCGGAGAACAAGGCCTTCGACTACCTCCGCAAGCTCAAGACCGACAACACCGCGGCCTTCCTCGCCGGTGAGACCCCGCGCGAGCTGACCGACGCCGAGGTCTACGAGGGCCTGCTGGCGTCCTGGCGCCCGTAGCCACCCCCGCCGATCCACCGCAGCTCCCCCGGGCCGCCCCTTCCCACGCCTCGAAATGGGAAGCGGGCGGCCCGGTCGTGTCGGCTACGATTTCAAGGTTCGTAGACGATGCAGACGCCCCGCAGAGGGAACGATCGTCACTCCACGTAGCGACCTGGGAGCAGCCGCGATGGCTCGACACCTCATCACCAGCGCCCTTCCGTACATCAACGGGATCAAGCACCTGGGCAACATGGTGGGGTCCATGCTCCCGGCGGACGTGTACTCCCGGTACCTCCGCCAGCGCGGCCACGACGTGCTCTACATCTGCGCGACCGACGAGCACGGCACCCCGGCGGAGCTCGCCGCCAAGGAGCAGGGCCTCCCGGTGGACGAGTTCTGTGCGAAGGCCCATGACGCCCAGAAGGCGGTCTACGACGGCTTCGCCCTCGCCTTCGACTACTTCGGCCGCAGCTCGTCCGCCGAGAACGTCGAGATCACCCAGCACTTCGCCCGCCGGCTCAAGGAGAACGGCTTCATCGAGGAGCGGGCGATCCGCCAGGTCTACTCCCCCGCGGACGGCCGCTTCCTGCCCGACCGCTATGTGGAGGGCACCTGCCCGCACTGCGGTTACGACAAGGCCCGCGGCGACCAGTGCGAGAACTGCACCCGGGTCCTGGACCCCACGGATCTGATCGACCCCCGCTCGGCGATCTCCGGCTCCACGGAGCTGGAGGTCCGCGAGACCAAGCACCTCTTCCTCCTCCAGTCGAAGCTCCAGCACGAGGTCGAGGAGTGGGTGGCCCGCCATGAGCCGCACTGGCCGCACCTGGCCTCCTCGATCGCCCGCAAGTGGCTGACCGAGGGCCTGCACGACCGGGCGATCACCCGCGATCTGGACTGGGGCGTCCCGGTCCCCGCCGACACCTGGCCGGAGCTGGCGGCCGAGGGCAAGGTCTTCTACGTCTGGTTCGACGCCCCGATCGAGTACATCGGCGCCACCAAGGAGTGGTCCGACCAGGACCCGGAGAACCGGGACTGGAAGAGCTGGTGGTACGACGTGGACGACAAGGTGCGCTACACGGAGTTCATGGCCAAGGACAACGTCCCGTTCCACACGGTGATGTTCCCCGCCACGGAGCTGGGTGTGCGCGAGCCGTGGAAGAAGGTCGACTACGTCAAGGCCTTCAACTGGCTGACGTACTACGGCGGGAAGTTCTCCACGTCCCAGAAGCGCGGCGTCTTCACCGACCAGGCCCTGGACATCCTGCCCGCCGACTACTGGCGCTACTTCCTGATCGCCAACGCGCCCGAGTCGGACGACTCCTCCTTCACCTGGGAGCACTTCACGGCCACGGTGAACAAGGACCTGGCCGACACCCTGGGCAACTTCGTCAACCGCGTGCTGTCCTTCTCCCGGAAGCGCTTCGGCGAGGAGGTCCCGGCGGGCGGCGAGCCGGGTGAGCCGGAGGCGAAGCTGGGCGAGGAGATCGCGCGGCTCCTCGGTGAGTACCAGGAGCACATGGAGTCGCTTCAGTTCCGCAAGGCGGCGGCGGCCCTGCGGGCCCTGTGGTCGGCGGGCAACTCCTATCTGGAGGAGAAGGCCCCCTGGCTGGAGATCAAGACCGACAAGGAGGGCGCCGCCCTCACCCTGCGCACCGCGATGAACCTGATCCATCTGTACGCGGTGGTCTCGGAGCCGTTCATCCCGTCGACGTCGGCCGCGATGCGCTCGGCGTTCTCGCTGGCCGACGACACGGCGACCTGGGTGACGCCTGAGGAGGCCAGGTCCCTGACCGCGGTCCCGGCCGGCACCCCCTTCATCGTGCCCCCGGTCCTGTTCGCCAAGCTGACGGACGACGACCTGGCCGCCTACAAGGAGCGCTTCGGCGGCGAGTCGGAGTAGCCGCGGGGCAAGCCGAACGAAAGCGGCTCGGAACCGGTGACCGGTTCCGAGCCGCTTTCGTTCACGCGCCTGCTTCCGCCTGCTTCCGCCTACTTCGACTGCGGCTTGCGCACCGACAGGTGGAGTTCCCTCAGGCGGGACTCGTCCAGCTCGGTCGGGGCACCCATCATCAGGTCCTGGGCGTTGCCGTTGAGCGGGAAGGAGATGGTCTCGCGGATGTTGGGCTCGTCCGCGAGGAGCATGACGATGCGGTCGACGCCCGGCGCGATGCCGCCGTGCGGCGGGGCGCCGAAGCGGAACGCGCGGAGCATACCGGCGAACTTCTCCTCGACGGTGTCACGGTCGTAGCCCGCGATCTCGAAGGCCTTGAGCATGATGTCCGGCTCGTGGTTGCGGATGGCGCCGGAGGACAGCTCGACACCGTTGCAGACGATGTCGTACTGCCAGCCCAGGATGTCCAGCGGGTCCTGGGTCTCCAGGGCCTCCAGACCGCCCTGCGGCATCGAGAACGGGTTGTGGGAGAAGTCGATCTTCCCCGTCTCCTCGTCCTTCTCGTACATCGGGAAGTCCACGATCCAGCAGAAGCGGAAGACGCCGTCCTCGAACTGGCCGGCGCGCTTGGCGGCCTCCACCCGCACCGCGCCCATGATCTTCGAGACCTCGTCGAACTCACCCGCGCCGAAGAACACCGCGTGGCCGGAGGCCAGCGACAGCCGCTTGGTCAGCTCCGCGACGTTCTCCTCCGTCAGGAACTTCGCGATCGGGCCGGTCAGCGCACCGTCCTCGCCGACCCGCACCCAGGCCAGGCCCTTCGCGCCCTGCTCCACCGCGTACTCGCCGAGCTGGTCGAAGAACTTCCGGGGCTGTCCTGCGGTGTCCGGCACCGCCAGCGCGCGCACATGCTTGCCCGCGAACGCCTTGAACTCCGAGCCCGTGAAGACATCGGTGATGTCGACGAGCTCCAGCTTGGCGCGCAGGTCCGGCTTGTCGGAGCCGTACTTCAGCATCGCCTCGCGGAACGGGATCCGCGGGAAGGGCGAGGTGACATGGCGGCCGCCGCCGAACTCCTCGAAGAGCTCCGTCATGAGCTTCTCGATCGGCTGGAAGACGTCCTCCTGCTCGACGAAGCTCATCTCGACGTCGAGCTGGTAGAACTCGCCCGGCGAACGGTCCGCGCGGGCATCCTCGTCGCGGAAGCAGGGCGCGATCTGGAAGTAGCGGTCGAAGCCCGAGATCATCAGCAGCTGCTTGAACTGCTGCGGGGCCTGCGGCAGGGCGTAGAACCGGCCCGGGTGGACCCGGGAGGGGACCACATAGTCACGGGCGCCCTCCGGGGAGGTGGCGGACAGGATCGGCGTCGCCATCTCGTTGAAGCCGAGCGCGGTCATCTTGTGGCGGATGGCGGAGATGACCGCCGTGCGCAGCATGATGTTGCGGTGCATGCGCTCACGGCGCAGGTCCAGGAAGCGGTACTCCAGGCGCCGCTCCTCGTTGACCCCGTCCTCGGCGTTGATGGTGAAGGGGAGCGGGGCGGCCGCGCCCAGCACCTCGACCTCGCCGACCTCGACCTCGACCTCACCGGTCGGCAGATCCGGGTTCACGTTCTCCGCGCCGCGGGAGACGACCTTGCCGTCGATACGGACGACCGTCTCCTTGGAGAGCTTGTCCAGCGCCTCGTACGCGGGGGTGCCGGGGCGGGCGACGAGCTGCGTGATGCCGTAGTGGTCGCGCAGATCGATGAAGAGGATGCCGCCCAGGTCGCGCCGATTGTGCAGCCAGCCGCTCAGCCGGACGTCGCTGCCGACGTCAGAGGCGCGGAGCTCGCCGCAGGTGTGGGACCTGTACCGATGCATCGTCGTTCATCCAGTCTTCGCGGATCGGGCGTCTTCCCGGGGTCGCTCCCCGGCGCCTCCGGGCGGACAGGGCCCGGACCTACCAAGCGTACCGGCCACCCGTACCGGCCACCTCAAGATCGGCTCCCCCTGATGGTCACGGGACTTGTCGATCACCGGCGCCGGCCTTTCCGGGGGTCGGGAATTCATCGGGAGGACCGCCCGGTGTCGCCTTCAGTGGCACCCCGCGATCGCATCTTCATACAGTGGGGCCATGCGCACTGGTGAGCCCCTGCCCTCGCTGGGGGACGTCCTGGCCGATCTGGCGACCGGTCTGTGGCGCTACGACGCAGCCGCGGGCCTTGTCACTCTGGACGGCGAGGCCGCCCGGCTGGTGGGGCTGCCCGCCGAACCCACGACCCTGACCGAGGCCGGGATCCGCTCCCGTTTCCACCCGATCGACTGGAACGAGATCGTCGGGGTCGTCCAACTCGCCCTGACCGAGGGCACCATCGCCGAGTCCCGGATGCGGATCATGGACGAGCACGGGCGTGTGGTGCGGATCGTCCGCAGCCGCTCCAGACCGTCCCTCGACCCGCGGACCGGTCACTTCAAGCTGGTCGGCACCCTCCAGGAGGTCACCGATCCCTCCTGGAGCGCCGCCGCGCGCTCCCCCGTCACCGGCGACTGGCGCCGCTCCCGCGAGGCGTTCCTGCTGGACGCCGGGCGCGCCCTGGCCGAGGCGCGGTCCACGGAGGAGGTGCTGCGGGTCGCGGCCGGGCTGTCGATGCCCGGCTTCTCCCCGGACGGGCTCGCGGTCTTCGGCGCCGACGGCGACCGGCTGACCGTGATCGGCCACCACGGCCACCGGCCGGGGGACGAGGCACCCTTCACCCAGATGTCGCTGGACACGGACTACCCGGCCGCCGAGGTCGTCCGCACCGGCCGAGCCGTCTATCTGTCCTCGCCCGAGGAGTACAAGGTCCGCTACCCGGTGTCCTGGCCGCTCGCCGCGCACTTCGGCCGTCAGTCCTGGGCGTTTCTGCCGCTTACCGTGGCGGGGCGCACGATGGGCGCCTGGATGGCCGGCTTCCGGTACCCGGTCGCCTTCACTCCCGACGAGCGCTCGGTGCTCACCACGGTCGCCCGGATGCTCGCCCAGGCCCTCTCCCGGGCGGGTGCCGCCGAGACGGAGCGGGAGCTGACCGACGGGCTCCAGCGCTCGATGCTGCCCACGCTGGGCCCCCGGATACCCGGCATGACCGTGGCGGCCCGCTATGTCCCGACCGGCGGCGGACTCCAGGTGGGCGGCGACTGGTACGACATGATCCAGCTGCCCGGGGGAAGCTCCCGCACAAAGTCCAGGACGGGCCGGTTCGCGCTGGTCATCGGTGATGTGCAGGGCCATGATGTGCATGCCGCCGGCCTCATGGGCCAGCTGCGGATAGCCCTGCGGGCGTACGCCAGCGAGGGCCACCGCCCGGACGCGGTCCTCTCTCGCGCCTCCCGCTTTCTGCACGGGATGACGCACGGCACGGACGGCGCCGAGCTGCGCTTCGCGACCTGCCTCTATGTCGAGGTGGATCCGGCGACCGGAACGCTGGAGATCGCCCGCGCCGGCCACCCCGACCCCGCGTTCCTCATGACCGACGGAACGGTGCTGATGCGGGGAACCGCCGGCGGTCTGCCGCTCGGCATCGACCCGGACGCGGACTATCCGACCACCCGTCTCGTGCTGGAGCCCGACGAGACCATGCTGCTCTGCACGGACGGGCTGATCGAGACCGGCGGACACGACCTGGACACCGGCTGGCGGCGGATCCGGCGGATCCTCGAGGAGCACGACGGCGATGCGGAGGAACTGGCCGACGCGCTGGTCCAGGCCGTGCACGGGCCCTCCTCGCACCACGCCACCGGGCCGCTGAGGGACCGCCGCGAGGACGACATCGCCCTGCTGCTGCTGAGCCGGGGCGGCGAGGGACCCGGCCGTCCCTCGGCGGGCAAAGTGCGCCGCACGATGCTGACGGTCGCCCAGGCCGAGCCCGAGCGGATCGCGGGCGCCCGTCAGCAGCTGCGCGAGCTGCTGCACGACTGGCCCTGCGAGGACCAGGTCGACTCGGCGGTGCTTCTGGTCTCCGAGATGCTCACCAATGTCCTGGTGCACACGGACACGGACGCTCTCCTCGTCGCCGAGGTCGCCGAGGACGCCGTACACCTCGACGACCCCGATGACCCCGGCGATCCGGCCGGGCGGGGCGGACGACGGGTGCGGGTGGAGGTCACCGACGCCGGCGACGATCTGCCGCACCGGCGCCACCCCGGCGAACTCGCCTCCTCCGGACGCGGTCTGGTCCTCATCGAACTCCTCGCCGACGCCTGGGGCGTGGACCCCCGGGGCCAGGGCAAGAGCACCTGGTTCGAACTGTACGAACGCCCTGCCCGGCCGGGCCCCGAGGGGGACGCCCGGGGGGACGGGGAGGACAGCCGGGACCCGGAGGAGACGGAAGACACGGAAGACACGGAAGACACGGAGGACACGAAGGACGGAGAGGACGCGGCGGCGTAGGACGCGCACACGCGTACGACGGCCCCGCCTCCGTCGGCTGTCCGTCATGCCTCCGGCGGCTCCGCCCGGCCGTCCGCGCCGTCCGCGCCGTCCCCGGGTTCCGGGTGCGCCGGGGCCGTCTCCCCGTACCCGTACCGCGCCCGCAGTTCATGGGCGACGCCGAACACCGCCGCCGTCAGCGGTACGGACAGCAGCATCCCGAGGATCCCGGCGACCGACGCCCCCGCGGTGATCGCCAGCAGCACCGCCGCGGGATGCAGCTGCACGGTCCGGCTCTGGATCATCGGCTGGAGCACATGCCCCTCCAGCACCTGCACGGCGAGGACCACACCGAGCGCCCACAGCGCGATGACCAGCCCGCGGTCCGCCAGGGCCACCAGGATCGCCAGCGCGCCGGAGAGAAAGGCCCCGAGGTAGGGGATGTAGGCGCCGACGAAGACGAGCGCGCCCAGTCCGATCGCGCCCGGGACACCGAGGATCAACAGCCCCACGGTGATGCAGAACGCGTCGATCAGGGCGATGAGCGTGGTCCCCCGCATGAATCCCTCGACCCCCTCGAAGGCGCGCCGCGCCATGGCCTCGACGGTCTCGGCGGCGCCGTGCGGGGCGAGCGAGCGCAGCAGGTCGGCGACCCGGTGGGAGTCACGCAGGAAGAAGAAGACGAGCACCAGGGCCAGCAGGGCCATGGCGAGGCTCTCGCCGACGACGCTGACCCCGCTGATGACGTTGTGCGCGGCGGTCCCGCCGAACTTGGTGAGCAGGTCCCTGCCGTGGGAGGCGAGGTCGTCCAGCGAGGTGCCGGCCGCGCCGAAGTGCCGGGCGACCGCCTTGGCGGCCCGCCGGAGCGAGGAGGCGATCTGGCCGCCGTTGTCGACGAGGGCGGAGACGACGATGTACACGGCCCCGCCGACCACGGCCACCACGGCGACACAGGTGATGCCGGCCGCGAGCGACCGGTGCATCCCGATCCGCACCAGACGGCGGTGCAGCGGCCCGAGCAGCGCGGTCCCGAGCAGCGCGAGCAGCACGGGCACCACCGCCGTGCGGAGCTGCCCGCACAACCGGATCCCGATCCAGGCGACCCCGGAGACCAGCAGCACCACGAGGCACCAGGCGGCGAGGCGTCGTACGGATTCGGGGAGGAGCTGCACTCCCCCAGCCGATCACGCCGAGGGGCGGGCTGTCCTGTGCGGACGGCCCGCCCGGGTGACGCGGCGTCAGAAGCCCGGGGCCTCCGTCAGGAGTCCTGCGGACCGCTCTCGGTCATCCCGTGCACCGCGGGGACGGTGCCGAGGCGCCCCTTCTGGAAGTCCTCGAAGGCCTGCTGGAGCTCCTCGCGGGTGTTCATCACGAACGGGCCGTAGTGGGCCATCGGCTCACGGATCGGCTGTCCGCCCAGCAGCAGGACCTCCAGGTCCGGGGTGTGGGAGTCCTGCTTCTCGTCCGCGCGGACGGTCAGCGCGGAGCCGGCGCCGAACACCGCGGTCTGGCCGAGGTGGATCGGCCGCCGCTCGGTGCCGACGCTGCCGCGGCCGGCCAGGACATAGGCGAGGCCGTTGAAGTCCTCGCGCCAGGGCAGGGTGACCTCCGCGCCCGGCGCGACGGTCGCGTGGATCAGGGTGATCGGCGTGTGCGTGATGCCGGGGCCCTGGTGTCCCTCCAGCTCACCGGCGATGACACGGAGCAGCGCGCCACCGTCGGGGGTGGTCAGCAGCTGGACCTGGCCGCCGCGGATGTCCTGGTAGCGGGGGGCCATCATCTTGTCCTTGGCGGGCAGGTTGACCCACAGCTGGATGCCGTGGAACAGGCCGCCGGACACCACCAGCGACTCCGGCGGGGCCTCGATGTGCAGCAGGCCCGAGCCCGCCGTCATCCACTGGGTGTCGCCATTGGTGATGGTGCCGCCACCGCCCTGGCTGTCCTGGTGGTCGAAGATCCCGTCGATGATGTAGGTGACGGTCTCGAAGCCGCGGTGCGGGTGCCAGGGGGTGCCCTTGGGCTCGCCCGGCGCGTACTCCACCTCGCCCATCTGGTCCATCATGATGAACGGGTCGAGGTGGCGGTAGTGGATCCCGGCGAACGCGCGGCGGACCGGGAAGCCCTCGCCCTCGTAGCCGCCGGGCGCCGTCGTGACGCCGAGCACGGGTCGGGCCACCGCGTCGGCCGGGGCCGCCACACGGGGAAGGGTCAGCGGGTTCTCCACCGTCACTGCAGGCATGTCGGTACCTCCTTGTACCCCAACTTTAGTTGACGATTGAACTTTCTGCCACCCCGGAACACCAGAAGCCCGGAGGGCATTCCCTCCGGGCTTCGACGGCCCCTCTCACGGGGCGAGGATGCGGATCGTCCGAGAAGCGACGGCGGCCGGCCGTCCATGGAGCAAGGGCGGCCGGCGGGCCGCGGGGCCGACGGGTCTAGCCATACATCCGCCGCATCGCGAACTCGACCATCTGCTCGACCGCCTTGGCGTCGAACACCATCCGGTGCTCGCCCTCCATGTCGAGGACGAACCCGTAGCCGGTCGGCAGCAGGTCGATCACCTCGGCCCCGGTGATCACGAAGTACTTGGACTCCTTGCCCGCGTACCGCCGCAGCTCCTTGAGCGTGGTGAACATCGGGATCACCGGCTGCTGGGTGTTGTGCAACGCCAGGAATCCGGGGTTGTCGCCGCGCGGGCAGTACACCTTCGAGGTGGCGAAGACCTGCTGGAAGTCCTCGGCGGTCATCGACCCGGTGGTGAACGCGCGGACCGCGTCCGCGAGCGACGGCGGCGACGGCTCGGGGTAGAGCGGGGGCTGCTGGCCGTACCCGCCGGGCATCTGCCCGCCCGGCATCGACCCGGGCATCTGCTGCTGTGGCGAGGCGTACTGCGCACCCGCGTTCTGGTAGCCGTACATGCCGCAAAGAGTAATGGGCCACACAAGAGCCATCAGGGGTTGATTCTTATTACCGACGGGTAGCATCATCGAAGCTACTAGTTGGTACGTGAACCAGTCGAACCGCGAGGAGCCAGTGCCTCGCCGATACCTCCACGGAGCCGTCGCCATGGGGCACTACAAGTCGAATCTCCGCGACATCGAGTTCAACCTCTTCGAGGTGTTGGGCCGCGACAAGCTGTACGGCACCGGCCCGTTCGCGGAGATGGACGCGGACACCGCCAGAAGCATCCTGGCGGAGCTCACCCGTCTGTCGGAGCACGAGCTGGCGGAGTCCTTCACGGACGCCGACCGCAACCCGCCGGTCTTCGACCCCGAGACCAACACCGCACCGGTCCCGGAGACCTTCAAGAAGAGCTACCGGGCGTTCATGGACTCGGAGTACTGGCGCCTCGGCCTGCCCGAGGAGATCGGCGGCACCACCGCCCCGCCGTCCCTGATCTGGGCGTACGCGGAGCTGATCCTCGGCGCGAACCCGGCCGTGTGGATGTACTCCTCCGGCCCGGCGTTCGCCCGCATCCTCTTCGAGGAGGGCACCGAGGCCCAGAAGAAGATCGCGCGGATAGCGGTCGAGAAGACCTGGGGCTCCACCATGGTGCTCACCGAGCCGGACGCCGGCTCGGACGTGGGCGCCGGGCGTACCAAGGCGGTCCCGCAGGAGGACGGCTCCTGGCACATCGAGGGCGTGAAGCGCTTCATCACCTCCGGTGAGCACGACCTGGAGGAGAACATCCTCCACTACGTCCTCGCCCGCCCCGAGGGCGCGGGACCGGGCACCAAGGGCCTGTCGCTGTTCCTGGTCCCGAAGTACCTCTTCGACGTCGAGACCGGTGAGCTGGGCGAGCGCAACGGCGTCTACGCCACCAACGTCGAGCACAAGATGGGTCTGAAGGCCTCCAACACCTGCGAGATGACCTTCGGCGACCGCCACCCGGCCAAGGGCTGGCTGATCGGTGACAAGCACGACGGCATCCGTCAGATGTTCCGCATCATCGAGTTCGCCCGGATGATGGTCGGCACCAAGGCGATCTCCACGCTGTCCACCGGCTATCTGAACGCGCTGGAGTACGCCAAGGAGCGCGTCCAGGGTCCGGACCTGGCGAACTTCATGGACAAGAGCGCGCCCAAGGTCACCATCACCCACCACCCCGATGTGCGCCGCTCGCTGATGACGCAGAAGGCGTACGCGGAGGGCATGCGCGCCCTCGTGCTGCACACCGCCTGCGTCCAGGACGCGATCGCGGTCAAGGAGACGAACGGCGAGGACGCCTCCGTCGAGCACGCCCTCAACGACCTGCTGCTGCCGATCGTCAAGGGCTACGGCTCGGAGAAGGGCTACGAGCAGCTTGCCCAGTCGCTGCAGACCTTCGGCGGCTCCGGCTTCCTCCAGGAGTACCCGGTCGAGCAGTACATCCGCGACGCCAAGATCGACACCCTGTACGAGGGCACCACCGCGATCCAGGGCCAGGACTTCTTCTTCCGGAAGATCGTCCGCAACCAGGGCGCCGCGCTGAACTCGGTCGCCGAGGACATCAAGGAGTTCCTGGCGCTCGGCACCGGCGGCGAGGAGCTGGCGGGCGCCCGGGAGCAGCTGGCGAAGGCGGCCCGGGAGCTGGAGACCCTCGTCGGCCTGATGCTCACCGACCTCGGGGCCACCGAGCAGGACGTCAGGAACATCTACAAGGTGGGCCTGAACACCACCCGCCTGCTGCTGGCCTCCGGCGATGTGATCGTCGGCTATCTGCTGCTGAAGGGCGCCGCGGTCGCCGCCGAGAAGCTGGAGACGGCCTCCGCCAAGGACCGGGCCTTCTACACCGGCAAGATCGCGGCGGCGAAGTTCTTCGCGGCCCAGGTCCTGCCGGGTGTCACCCTGGCCCGCAAGATCGCCGAGGGCGTGGACCTGGACCTCATGGACCTGGACGAGGCCGCGTTCTAGAGGACGCCGGCCGGCGAGGGAGGCGGGTCGCCCGCGACATGGCGGCGGGCGACCGGCCCCCGCCAGGGCCCGTCCCGTCGGAGGCCGGGGCGGGTGCACCCTTCACATCCTCCCTACGAGGGCCCGCTCCCCATCACGGGAGCGGGCCCTCGTCCGTCGTTAAGGTGAATGCCATGAGTACAAGCTCCCGGCCGTCGCCCGCCGCCACCCCCACGGGGGGCGCCTCGCGCGCGTCTCACACCTTTGACCGCGGTCACACCGACGATCTGATGTCCTTCCTGGCGGCGAGCCCGTCGCCCTACCACGCCGTCGCGAACGCCGCCGAGCGGCTGGAGAAGGCCGGCTTCCGGCAGGTCGACGAGACCGAGGCCTGGGACGGCACCAGCGGCGGCAGATATGTGCTGCGCGGGGGCGCGATCATCGCCTGGTACGTCCCCGAGGGCGCCGAGCCGCACACCCCGTTCCGGATCGTGGGCGCACACACCGACTCCCCGAATCTGCGGGTCAAGCCGCGGCCCGACAGCGGTGCGCACGGCTGGCGGCAGATCGCGGTGGAGATCTACGGCGGCCCGCTGCTGAACTCCTGGCTGGACCGCGACCTGGGCCTGGCGGGCCGGCTGGCCCTGAGGGACGGCTCGACCCGGCTGGTGAACATCGACCGGCCGCTGCTGCGGGTGCCGCAGCTGGCGATCCATCTGGACCGCTCGGTGACCGCCGAGGGGCTGAAGCTCGACAAGCAGCGCCACCTCCAGCCCGTCTGGGGTCTGGGCGGCGATGTGCGGGACGGCGACCTGATCGCCTTCCTGGAACAGGAGCTGGGCCTGGCCGCCGGTGAGGTGACGGGCTGGGACCTGATGACGCACTCCGTCGAGGCACCCTCCTATCTGGGCCGGGACCGTGAACTGGTCGCGGGCCCGCGGATGGACAACCTGCTGTCCGTGCACGCGGCCACCGCGGCGCTCACGGCCGTGGCCTCCGCCGACGCCGGTCTCGCTCACATTCCGGTGCTGGCGGCCTTCGACCACGAGGAGAACGGCTCGCAGTCGGACACCGGCGCTGACGGACCGCTGCTCGGTTCGGTGCTGGAGCGCTCGGTGTTCGCCCGGGGCGGCTCGTACGAGGACCGGGCACGCGCCTTCGCCGGCACGGTGTGTCTGTCCTCCGACACCGGGCACGCCGTCCACCCCAACTACGCGGAGCGGCACGACCCGACGCACCACCCCCGGGCGAACGGCGGCCCCATCCTCAAGGTGAACGTCAACAACCGCTATGCGACGGACGGTTCAGGGCGTGCGATCTTCGCCGCCGCCTGCGACAAGGCCGGCGTCCCCTTCCAGACCTTCGTCTCGAACAACGCGATGCCCTGCGGCACCACCATCGGCCCCATCACGGCGGCCCGCCACGGCATCCGGACGGTGGACATCGGCGCGGCGATCCTGTCGATGCACAGCGCCCGCGAACTGTGCGGAGCGGACGACCCGTATCTGCTGGCGAACGCGCTGGTGGCGTTCCTGGAGGACTGACGCTCCTGGAGGACCGCCCCGGCACCCGACCACCCCGACACCCGCCGGAACAGCCCCCTCCACCGTCCTTCGTTCGTTCGGATCAGGCCGGAGACCGGCCTGATCCGAACAAGAGGCCCTACTCCGCGTCCATGCCCGCCAGCACCAGCGGAAGCCGCTCCGCGCCGCCTTCGGTGAGGCGGACCGGGACACCCCAGTCCTGCTGGTGGACATGGCACGCCGGGTACTCGTTGGCCGGGTCGTCGTCGCAGGACGCGGCCATCGCCGAGACATGCAGCACGCCCTCGGATATGGACGGGTTCAGCGCCAGCTCACGCGTGAGGTCCGTGTCCGCGCCCTCGCCCTCGATCAGCAGCTCGGGCGGGGTCGAGGAGACCAGCAGACGCGTCGAGGGGCCGTAGCGCGTGTCCAGCTTCTGGCCGGCCGGCGCCTGGAAGATCACATCCAGCCGGAGCCGGCCGGGCGCCACCTCGGTCGCCGCGCGCTGGGTGCGGTGGGCGACCGAGGCCACCCGCACCGCCTCCTCCGGCAGCCGCAGCCGGGTCAGCCGGTGCCGCGCCGACTCCACGACCACGATGTCCTCGCCGACGAGCACCGCGTCCGACGGCTCCCGCAGATCCGTCGCGAGGGTGCTCACCTCGTCCGTCGCCGGGTCGTAGCGCCGCAGCGCGTGGTTGTAGGTGTCGCTGACCGCCACCGAGCCGTCCGGCAGGGCCGTCACGCCCAACGGGTGCTGGAACAGCGCCTGTCCGGCCGCGCCGTCCCGGTGCCCGAAGTCGAACAGTCCCGTGCCGACCGCGGTGTGGACCGCGCCGTCCCGGTCCACCCAGCGCAGGGCGCTCGTCTCGGAGTCCGCCAGCCACAGGCGCTCCCCG
This sequence comes from Streptomyces nodosus, assembly GCF_008704995.1. Taxonomy (NCBI): domain Bacteria; kingdom Bacillati; phylum Actinomycetota; class Actinomycetes; order Kitasatosporales; family Streptomycetaceae; genus Streptomyces; species Streptomyces nodosus. The sequence goes on along the minus strand of NZ_CP023747.1, from coordinate 3,936,675 downwards.
TCGGCCGACACGGCCAGGCCCGACGGCTGCGCGAACCACGCCTCCGTGCCCGGTCCGTCCACCAGCCCCTCGTTGGTGGTGCCCGCGGCCACCGCGACCGTGTCCGTGGCCGGGTCGTACGTCCACAGCTGGTGCACGCCCGCCATGGCGGTCCAGACCCGGCCGCCGAAGACCGCCACGTCCCACGGCGAGGAGAGGTCCACCTCCCGGGCGGGGCCCGAGGTCGGTGAGCCCTGCCACCACTGCTTGCCGGTGCCTGCGAGCGTGGTGACCTCACCGGTCGCCAGGTCGAGACGGCGCAGCGCGTGGTTCACGGTGTCGGCGACCACCACCGCGCCCTCGTCCAGCAGGGCCAGTCCCTGCGGCTCGTTGAAGCCCGCCGCGTCCGCCGGGCCGTCGGCGAAGCCTCGTACGCCCGAGCCGATCCGGCGCACCACCGTCTCGCCGTCCGCCGCCAGCTCCACCAGCTGATGTCGGGTGGTGTCGCTGACCAGAAGGTTCCCCGAGGGCAGCAGGAGCGCCTTGCCCGGGAAGCGCAGGGTCGTGGGCTCGGGCTCCGGCGCCACATAGGGGCCGTCGCCCCGGCGCAGCGTGCCCTTGGCGGCATGCTCCTCCTCCAGCTCCTCGACGAGCCGCGCTATCGCATGGGCATGGCCCTCGCCCGCGTGCTGGGCCACCACATACCCCTCGGGGTCGATGACCACCAGGGTCGGCCAGGCGCGGACGGCGTACTGCTTCCAGGTGGCGAGCTCGGGGTCGTCGAGGACCGGGTGCTCCACCCCGTAACGCTCCACCGCGTCCACCACCGCCTGGTGCTCCGCCTCATGGACGAACTTCGGGGAGTGCACGCCGATGATCACCACGGTGTCGCGGTGCTTCTCCTCCAGCTCGCGCAGCTCGTCCAGGACATGCAGACAGTTGATGCAGCAGAACGTCCAGAAATCGAGGATGACGATACGTCCTCGCAGGTCGGCGAGGGTGTACTGCTGACCGCCCGTGTTCAGCCAGCCACCCTTGCCGATCAGCTCGGGGGCGCGGACACGGACGCGACGCGGTGTGGAGTCGTTCATGGCTCAAGGGTGCCATCCTCGGCCCCGGTGCCGCGGAGCCTGTGGATAACTCCACCACGGAGCGCATGCGGGCACGCACAGAATGCCTTCATGTCGTCGCCGCCTCCGGGGAACGCTCCTCGCGGACGCGGGGTCACGGCCCTCGGCGGCCCGGCCGTCCCTCAGTCCGTCGGCCTACCGGCGGCGTCGGGGGGCCGTCGTGGGGGAAGCCCTCACGGTATGAGATTTCAGGTACGCGACCGGCTGCTCGGCTTCGGTGACGACTACTGGATCGAGGACCAGCACGGCAACAAGGTGTTCCTGGTCGACGGCAAGGCGATGCGGCTGCGGGACACGTTCGAGCTGAAGGACACCCGGGGGCGTGTCCTGATCCATATCCACCAGAAGATGTTCGCCCTGCGCGACACGATGGTCATCGAGCGGGACGGCGAACCGCTGGCCACGATCAAGCGCAAGTGGCTGTCCCTGCTGCGCCACCACTACCGGGTCTCGCTGGCGGACGGCACGGTGCTCGATGTCAGCGGCAGGATCCTCGACCGCGAGTTCTCCGTCGACCTGGACGGGGAACTGCTCGCCCAGATCTCCCGTCGCTGGCTGCACATCCGCGAGACCTACGGCGTCGACATCGTGCGCGACGACGCGGACCCGACGCTGCTGATCGCGGTGGCGGTGTGCGTGATCCATCTGGCGGAGCGGGAACGGGCGGGGGACTGAGCGCTACGGCTGTGGGGTGCGCCGGGTCTTCCGTCCCTGCGCACCCCACAGGGGTCCTACGCTCACGGCGCACTGTTGTCGGTCGTGGCGGGCCCGAGCCGTCATCGCGGCGCACCCGGGGCCGGGCCGTCCCACCGGCGTGCTACTTCGTCACCGCGAAGGACCGGAGGATCGCCTCCGTCAGGTCCGGGTCGCCCTCCGTCTTGATGCGGTCCGCGACGGCGTCCGCCGTGACCCGGCCGCAGGCGAGACGGACGAACGTCTCCCAGTCGAGGGTCAGCGACACGCTGGGGCCCAGCGAGGGGGTGCCGTCGATGGAGCCGCGGCCCTCCGCGTCCACCCGGACCGTCCGCATGAACTCCAGGGGACCGTGCACATCGAGGACGATCGCCGAACCGGGGCGCGCCCCCGCGTCCTCGGCGACGACCTTCGGCATCCCGGCGAGCAGCTCGTCCCGCGCGATCTGCGCGCCGGGCGAGTCCAGGTTCCCCGGCCGGTTCAGCGCTGTGCGCAGGTCCTGTTCGTGCACCCACACGTCGAAGGCGCGGTAGCGCATGGCCTCTTCGAGGGTCTGTTCCTTGCCGAGCGGTCCGCGCACCTTGGCGCTCGGTTCGCGCGTCTCGTTCCGCAGCTGACGGTTGCGGCGGATGATGGTGTACTCCAGCTCGGACGTCATCTCCGGCGCCGTGTGGTGGCGGCGGACGTCCACCTGCATCTCCGTGTAACGCTGGTCCTCGTTGGTGACATGGAACAGGTCGCGGGGGAGCGAGTGGATCGGGCGCGGATCGCCGAGCATCTCGCAGTCCATGCCGATGACGTGGGAGACCACGTCACGCACCGACCAGCCGGGGCAGGGCGTCCGCCGGTTCCATTCGCCCTCCACGAGCGGCTGCACCAGCTCTGATATCGCCTCTATGGAGTGGGTCCAGGCGTCGGCGTACGGCTGAAGAGTGGGATGCAGACTCACGGAACGGGACCCCTCGGGCGGTCGGTACGCGGGCGGTTTGTCACGGCGGTGTCGACGGGAGGCGACTGTCGGCGGGTGTCTTGGAACGCTAAGTTACGCTGCTGCGAGGCACCTCGGCAGTGCTTTGGTGTCACGATGGTAGGCCCGAAGTGACGGCTCGAATGCCAGGACGGTGGTAGTGTGCGCGCCTCCCTGATTCAAATCCGCGTGGACGATGACGAATCGGTCGATTCGCGTCGGCAGCGGGCCGCTTCCCTGGTACGGGATCAGGCCGGAGCCGATCTGGTGGTGCTGCCCGAGCTGTGGACGACCGGGGCATTCGCCTACGAGGAGTTCGCTCGCGAGGCCGAGCAGCTCGACGGACCGACGTATCGGGCCATGGCGAAGGCGGCGGGCGACGCGGGCGTATGGCTGCACGCCGGCTCGATCCCGGAGCGCGACCCGGACGGGACTCTCTACAACACGTCTCTCCTGTTCTCCCCCTCCGGCGAACTGGCCGCCGCCTACCGCAAGATCCACCGCTTCGGCTTCGACAAGGGCGAGGCCGTGCTGATGGGCGCCGGAACCGAACCGGTGACGGTGTCCCTGCCCGAGACCACCCTCGGCGTGGCCACCTGCTACGACCTCCGTTTCCCCGAGCTGTTCCGCGCGCTGGTGGACGCGGGGGCCGAGACGCTGGTGATCCCGGCGGGCTGGCCGGAGCGCCGCCGCTCCCACTGGACGCTGCTGGCCCGGGCGCGGGCGGTCGAGAACCAGGCGTTCGTCCTCGCCTGTGGAACGGCCGGGACACATGCCGGGGTTCCTCAGGCGGGTCACTCGATCGTGGTGGACCCCTGGGGTGAGGTCCTCGCCGAGGCGGGCGCCGAGGAGGAGGTCCTCACGGTGGAGTTCGACCCGTCGAAGGTCGCGGCCGTCCGGGAGCAGTTCCCGGCCCTGAAGGACCGGGTGCTGGGTCTGGAACGTCCGCGCCACTGAGGTGAGCCGCCCCGACAGGGCCGCCCATGGGGCGGGCCCCGTCGGCCGTACCGGCCCTACGCCGGCACGTGCACCGTCTCCACCCGGCTCGCGACCAGCCGTTCCTGCTCCCTGCGTGCCACCTGCCCGCGCAGCCGCAGGATCTGGCTGACCCCCACCGCCTGGAGGACGAACACCGAGCAGAAGGCGACGGCGTAGTCGTCACCGGTGGCGTCCAGCAGCACACCGATCGCCAGCAGCGTCACCATGGACGCGATGAAACCTCCCATGTTGGTGATGCCGGAGGCCGTGCCCTGACGCTCCGGCGGGTTCGCCGGGCGTGCGAAGTCGAAACCGATCATCGAGGCCGGTCCGCAGGCACCGAGCACCGTGCACAGCACGATCAGCAGCCACATCGGCGCGTGCGGGCCCGGGAAGAGCAGCGTGACCGCCCACAGCACCGCAGTCGCCCCGGCCGTGCCGAGCGCCAGCGGCAGCCGTGCCGCGTGCTGCCGGGCGACGATCTGTCCGTACACCAGGCCGACGACCATGTTCGACAGCACGACGAGGGTCAGCAGCTCACCGGCGGTCGCCCTGGACAGACCCTGCGCCTGGACCAGGAACGGCAGGCCCCAGAGCAGCAGGAACACCATCGCCGGGAACTGCGTCGTGAAGTGCACCCACATGCCCAGACGGGTCCCGGGCTCCCGCCAGGAGGCCTGGATCTGCCGTCGCACGAACGCCGGTCCATGGTGCGGGAACGGCTGTGGTTCATGCCCCTCGGGGTGGTCCTTGAGAAAGACCAGCAGCAGGACGAACGCCACGGCTCCGGCCAGGGCGCTGCCGCCGAACGCCGCGGTCCAGCCCACCCCGTGCAGCAGCCGGGCCAGCACCAGCGTCGAGACCAGGTTGCCCGCCATGCCCACCAGACCGGCGAGCTGGGCGATCAGGGGCCCGCGCCGGGCCGGGAACCAGCGGGTGCCGAGCCGCAGAACGCTGATGAACGTCATCGCGTCACCGCAGCCGAGCAGCGCACGCGCGGCGAGCGCCATGCCGTACGAGGGGGCGAACGCGAAACCCAGCTGGCCGGCCGTGAAGAGGACCGCTCCCGCGCCCAGCACCTTCTTGGTGCCGAGCCGGTCCACCATCAGACCGACGGGTATCTGCATGCCCGCGTACACCAGGAGCTGGAGGATGGAGAAGGTGGACAGCGCGGAGGCGCCCACCTGGAAGCGGTCCGCGGCGTCGAGCCCGGCCACGCCCAGCGAGGTACGGAAGATGACGGCGACGAAGTAGACCGAGACGCCGGTGCACCACACGGCCACGGCGCGACGTCCGCCCGGCGGATCGCCGGGCAGGGACGGAGAACGGGAACCCACCGGGCGGGAGTTCATCGCGCCTCCCCCCGCGCCAGCAGCGAGATCCAGCCGATGTGCCGGTGGACGATGTCGACGGTCGCGGCCGCGTCACCGGACCGCAGGGCGCCCAGGATCATCTCGTGCTCGGTGAGCGTCTTGGCGATCCGGTCGGGGTGCGCGTGCAGAACGGCGGCCCCCATCCGCAGCTGACGGTCGCGGAGTTGGTCGTACAGCCGGGAGAGGATCTCATTGCCCCCGCTGCGCACGATCTCGGCGTGGAAGGCGCGGTCGGTGACCGCCGCCCCGGCCAGATCGCCGGCGGCGGCCTGCTCCCGCTGCCGGGCCAGCAGCTCTTCGAGCCGGGCAATCAGCCCGGGCGGGGCCGGCACCGCCTTGCGCGCCGCGTGCTCCTCGACCAGCTGACGCGTCTCCACCACGTCCGCGACCTCCTGGGCGGAGACCGGCAGGACGAGGGCGCCCTTCTTCGGGTACAGCCGGATCAGCCCCTCGACCTCCAGACGCAGCAGGGCCTCGCGCACCGGAGTCCGCGAGACGCCGACCTCCTCGGCGAGACCGCCCTCGGTGAGCAGCGCCCCGCCCTCGTAACGGCGCTCCAGGACGCCCTGTTTGACATGGGTGTACACCCGGTCGGCGGCAGGAGGCTGTTTGGCGGAGGAGCTGTCGGAGGCAAAGGCGGCGGACGGCGCTGAAGGCATGTGCACACCATAGATACAACACGTACACAAGCCGAGAAGTGTCCACGATGCGGACCGCCGTTTCCATCCGGAATTCCCGGATTTCCCCGTCGGCCGTACATCCTTTTGCCCGACATACACGTCACACAAGAAGGCGGTCTCGTCATCCGGCCGCTCTCCAGGGGCATTTGGGTGCATTCAAGTGCATCAGAGACGCAATCGGAGCATTCAACTTGATTACCGGCATCAAGGGCGCGCGTGTGCGCAGAGCGATCGCGGCAGTGGTCACCACCGGAGCGGTACTCACCACCGGAGCCCTCACCGCGGCGCCCGCGCAGGCCGTCACCAAGCCCACGATCACCGCCAAGGGCGGGTTCGTGATGAACAACGGCACCGGCAAGAGCCTGTACACCAAGGCCGCCGACACCAGACTGTCCACCGGCTCCACCACCAAGATCATGACCGCCAAGGTCGTGCTGTCCCAGTCGAACCTGAACCTGGACGCCAAGGTCACGATCCAGAAGGCGTACAGCGACTATGTCGTCGCGAACAACGCCTCCCAGGCCCATCTGATCGTCGGCGACAAGGTCACCGTCCGCCAGTTGCTGTACGGGCTGATGCTGCCCTCCGGCTGCGACGCGGCCTATGCGCTCGCGGACAAGTTCGGCACCGGTTCGACGCGTGACGCGCGGGTGAAGTCGTTCCTCGGCAAGATGAACAGCGCCGCCAAGTCCCTCGGGCTGAAGAACACGCACTTCGATTCGTTCGACGGCATCGGCAAGGGCAACAACTACTCGACGCCGAGCGATCTGACGAAGATCGCCAGCAGCGCGATGAAGAACGCCACCTTCCGCACGGTCGTGAAGACCACCTCGACGAAGCAGAAGGTCACCACCAAGAGCGGCGGCTACCGCTACTACAACTGGGCCAACACCAACCCGCTGCTGGGCACCTACAGCGGCGCGATCGGGGTGAAGACCGGCTCGGGCCCGACGGCCAAGTACTGCCTGGTCTTCGCCGCGACCCGCAACGGCAAGACGATCATCGGTACGGTGCTGGCGTCCAGCTCGGTCGCCAACCGCACCGCGGACGCCAAGAAGCTCCTGAACTACGGCTTCGCCGTCTGATCTCCGCCGCGCACGGCACCCGGGGCCCGGCCGCCCTTCCGCGGCCGGGCCCTTCGCCCGTCGTACGGCGTCACGGGCGGGGCCGCCGTACGACGACGGAAGCCGCGCCCCCCGTGGGGGACGCGGCTTCTCGCTCCTCGGCCCCGGCAGAGGGGCGTCGGGGGCTAGCCCCAGGTGATCAGCCGCTTCGGCTGCTCCAGGACGGCCGCCACGTCCGCGAGGACCTTCGAACCCAGTTCGCCGTCGACCAGGCGGTGGTCGAAGCTGAGCGCCAGGGTGGTGACCTGGCGGGGCTTCACCTTGCCCTTGTGGACCCAGGGCTGGAGCTTGATCGCGCCGACCGCGAGGATCGCCGACTCGCCCGGGTTGAGGATCGGCGTGCCCGTGTCGACGCCGAACACCCCCACATTGGTGATGGTGACCGTGCCGCCCTGCATCGCGGCCGGGGACGTCCTGCCCTCCCGGGCCGTGGCCACCAGCTCGCCGAGCGACTCGGCGAGTTCCGGAAGCGTCTTCCGGTGCGCGTCCTTGATGTTCGGCACGATCAGACCGCGCGGGGTGGCCGCCGCGATGCCCAGGTTCACATAGTGCTTGCGCACGATCTCCTGGTTCGCCTCGTCCCAGGACGCGTTGACGTCCGGGTTGCGCCTGATCGCCACCAGCAGCGCCTTGGCGATCAGAAGCAGCGGGTTCACGCGCAGCCCCTGCAGGTCCTTGTCCTGCTTGAGCTCCTCGACCAGCTTCATCGTGCGTGTCACGTCCACGGTCACGAACTCCGTGACATGCGGGGCCGTGAACGCCGAGCCGACCATCGCCTGCGCGGTGGCCTTGCGGACGCCCTTGACGGGGATCCGGGTCTCCCGGCCGTCGTCGTAGGTCACCACCGGCGCCGGCGCCGGCGCCGGTGTCCCGACGGTCACGGGAGCGGCGGGCGCCGGCACGGGCGCCACCGCGGCGTGCACATCCTCGCGCGTGATGATCCCGTCGGGGCCCGAGGGCCGCACCGTCGCCAGGTCGACCCCCAGGTCCTTGGCGAGCTTGCGCACCGGCGGCTTCGCCAGCGGACGCTCCGCCGCCCGGACACCGTGCCCGTTCAGCTCGCCCTGGAGCGCCCTGGCCGCCTTCAGGGTGTCCTCGGCGGCCGTCGGCGCGGCCGTGGGCACCACCTTGCGGGGGCGGCGCTTGGTGGAGGACTCGGCGACGCCGTACCCGACCAGGACCGGCTTGCGGCCCTCCGGCTTGGGCTCCTCGGCCGGGGCCTGCGCGGCGGGCGCCGGGGCCTCGGCAGCGGGTGCCGGGGCCTGCGCGGCGGGGGCGCCCCCGCCCACGTCGACCGTGATGATCGCGGTGCCGACATCCACCGTGGTGCCCTCGGGGAAGCGGAGCTCGCGGACCACCCCGTCGTACGGGATGGGCAGCTCGACGGCGGCCTTCGCCGTCTCCACCTCGCACACCACCTGCCCGTCGGAGACCGTGTCACCGGGCTGCACGTACCACGTGAGGATCTCGGCCTCGGTGAGTCCCTCGCCCACATCGGGCATCTTGAACTCGCGCACGGACGCCTCAGTCATCGTCGTCACGACCTTCTCCTCAGTACGCCAGGGCACGGTCGACGGCGTCGAGCACCCGGTCGAGACCCGGCAGATACTCCTCCTCCAGCCGGGCAGGCGGGTACGGGGCGTGATAGCCGCCGACCCGCAGCACCGGCGCCTCCAGGTGGTAGAAGCACCGCTCCGTGATCCGGGCGGCGATCTCCGCGCCCGAGCCGAAGAACACCGGTGCCTCGTGCACCACCACCAGGCGGCGGGTCTTCTCCACCGAGGCCTGGACCGAGTCGAAGTCGAGCGGGGAGACCGACCGCAGATCCAGCACCTCGAGGGACTTGCCCTCCTCCTCGGCGGCGGCCGCGACCTCCTGGCAGACCTTCACCATCGGGCCGTACGCCACCAGGGTCAGATCCGTGCCCTCACGCACCACCCGTGCCTTGTGCAGGGGGCCCGGGATCGCCTCGGCGTCGACCTCGGCCTTGTCCCAGTACCGCCGCTTCGGCTCGAAGAAGATCACCGGGTCGTCGCTCTGGATCGCCTGCTGCATCATCCAGTAGGCGTCCGACGCGTTCGACGGGGAGACGATCTTCAGGCCCGACACATGGGCGAACAGCGCCTCGGGGGACTCGCTGTGGTGCTCGACCGCGCCGATGCCGCCGCCGTAGGGGATACGGATGACGACCGGCAGCTTGATCTTGCCCAGCGAGCGGGCGTGCATCTTAGCCAGCTGGGTGACGATCTGGTCGTACGCCGGGAAGACGAAGCCGTCGAACTGGATCTCGACGACCGGCCGGTAGCCGCGCAGCGCCAGGCCGATCGCGGTGCCGACGATGCCCGACTCGGCGAGCGGGGTGTCGATGACCCGCTCCTCGCCGAAGTCCTTCTGCAGACCGTCGGTGACCCGGAAGACGCCGCCGAGCTTGCCGACGTCCTCGCCCATCACCAGGACCTTGGGGTCCGACTCCAGAGCCTTGCGCAGCGACTCGTTGATCGCCTTGGCGAGTGCCATCTTCTCGGCCATGTCACTGTCCCCCTTCCACCGAGGCGGAGCCGCTGTCGGCGAACGACGCCTGGTAGGCGGCGAACTGGGCCCGCTCCTCGTCGACGAGCGCATGCCCGTCCGCGTACACGTTCTCGAAGATGGCGAACCGGTCCGGGTCCGGCATGGCACGGACCGCCTCGCGTACTCGCCGTCCCAACGTCTCGCTCTCCGCCTCGAGTTCCGCGAAGAACTCCTCGTCCGCGTGGTGCGAGGCCTCCAGGTGGGCGCGCAGCCGGGCGATCGGGTCCTTCGCCTCCCAGGCGGCCCGCTCGTCGTCGTGGCGGTAGCGCGTGGGGTCGTCGGAGGTGGTGTGCGCGCCCATCCGGTAGGTGAACGCCTCGACCAGGGTGGGGCCCTCGCCGTTGCGTGCCCGCTCCAGCGCCCACCGGGTGACGGCCAGACAGGCCAGGACGTCATTGCCGTCGACGCGCACGCCCGGGAAGCCGAAGCCCTGGGCGCGCTGGTAGAGCGGCACCCGGGTCTGCTTCTCGGTGGGCTCGGAGATCGCCCACTGGTTGTTCTGGCAGAAGAACACGACCGGGGCGTTGTAGACCGCGGCGAAGGTGAAGGATTCCGCGACATCGCCCTGGCTGGAGGCGCCGTCGCCGAAGTACGCGATCACGGCGGAGTCCGCGCCGTCCTTGGCGACGCCCATGGCGTAGCCGGTGGCGTGCAGCGTCTGCGAGCCGATCACGATCGTGTAGAGGTGGAAGTTGTTGCCGTTGGGGTCCCAGCCACCGTTGTTCACCCCGCGGAACATGCCGAGGAGGTTGGTGGGGTCGACGCCGCGGCACCAGGCGACACCGTGTTCCCGGTAGGTCGGGAAGACATAGTCCTCGTCGTTCAGCGCTCGGCCCGAGCCGATCTGGGCGGCCTCCTGGCCGAGCAGCGAGGCCCACAGGCCCAGCTCGCCCTGGCGCTGCAGGGCGGTGGCCTCGGCGTCGAAGCGGCGGGTCAGCACCATGTCCCGGTACAGACCCCGCAGCTGTTCGGGGGTGATGCCCTCGACGTAGGAGTCGTACTCGGGGTTCTTGACCCGCTTGCCCTCGGGCGTCAACAGCTGGACGAGGTCGCGGTCGGCGCCCTTCCTGGGCGCGCTGCGGGTGGTGCGCTTGGTGCCGGTGGTGCCGGCCTTGTCTCCGGCGCTGCGTCGCGGCTTGCGCGCGGCAGTGCTCTCCACGGTCACGTGTGCTCCTCCGTCGGTCCGGCCCCCGGGTTCGCCGGGTGCCTGGGGATCCCCTCGGCCCGCATGGGGCCGGTGGGAGCGGCTCGTCTGCGGCGCACGGACGCACGGGGTGGGTGCGGTCCGTTCGAGACAGACGTGACAGGTGCCCCGGCGAGCGCCCTGCAAGGGGCACGTTACCCAGTGCTCCACATTTCTGTGAAACCCCTTCTGACCTGGGATTTTGCTTGGATTTCCAAGTAAATCGCGTCAGTCGGGCGCAGGCCCTGGTCACAGCCTTGCAGGCGGCCGGAACAACGGCACGTTATCCCGCTCACCTGGAGCACGGGAAGACATGACTTGGTGTGGTGCGACGGCGCCGCACAGTGGCCGGCCGCCGGCATTGGATCTTGGCCCGTGATCACACCGAAGACGTGATGTGATCGAGTGCGACTGTCTGTGACAGCGCCCAGCTCACGGCATCTGCTGGTGCCCTACCATCTGGCGCGTGCCGCGCTCATCTGTACCACCCCGCATGTTGCACGCGCCCCCGCTGCGCGCCCTCCTCGACCAGTACTCGGCGGGATCCGTGCTCACCTGCGAGCCCGTCGACCAGGGCCTGCTCAACCGCGGATTCCGGCTCCGCACGACGCGCGGCCGCTACTTCCTCAAGCACCACTTCGACCCCGAGACCGCCGACCCCGCGGCGATCGCCCGTCAGCACACCGCCACCCGGCGCCTCGCCGACCTCGGCGTTCCGGTGGCGCCGCCGCTGGCCGGCCGTGACGGCCGTACCGTCGCGGTCGTCGGCGGCCACGCCTACGCGTTGCACCCCTGGATCGACGGCCGGCACCGGCACGGCGGCCAGCTCACGACGGAGCAGTGCGGCAGGCTGGGCGCACTGCTCGGGGTGGTGCACGCGAGCCTGGAGCGGGTGATGGCGTCGGCGCCCGGTCCCCGCCCCGAGAGCGCGGACCCCGCCGACACCCATGCGCTCATCGACGATCTGCTGGGCCGGGTGCGCCGGCACGAGCCCCCCACCGCCTTCGACGAGCTCGCCCGGCACCGTCTGCTGGAACGGCGGGTGCTGCTGGACCAGCACGCGGACCGGCGGCCGCCGCGCGGTGGCTCGGTGGGGTGGGTGCACGGCGACTTCCACCCCTTCAACCTGCTGTACCGGGGGGACGCGCCCGCCGCGATCGTCGACTGGGACCGGCTCGGTCTCCAGCCCCGCGCGGAGGAGGCGGTACGGGCCGCGGCGATCTTCTTCGTACGGCCCGTCGGCACGCTCGACCTGCCGAAGGTCCGGGCCTACGCACGCGCGTACCGGCGCGCCGCGGACGCGCCGGCCTCGGAACTCGCCGCGGCCGTGCACCGGGTGTGGTGGGAACGGCTCAACGACTTCTGGATGCTGCGCTGGCACTACGAACGCGGCGACACCCGCGCGGACTCTCAGTTCCCTGCGGCCTCGGCGCTGGTGGTCTGGTGGAGCCGGGAGTACGACGCCGTCTGCGAGGCGTTCACCCGCTGAGGAGCGGCCGGTTCGTCGCCGAACGGGCCGCCCTCCCCGCTGTTCTGATGCGAGGTCATACCGCTCCCCGCCTGTGAGGCCCCGCCGGCGTCAAACGGCGGCTGTTCCGTCAGGGCCCCTGAGGGTTTCCCGCGTTGTCCCCGCCTCCGTCCGACGTCGGCGGCTCCTGTTCGCCGTCGCCGGTGGTGGGCTGGTCCGTCGGCTGCGGCGGTGGCGTCGTCTGGCTGGGCTGGCCGGCGGTCGGCGCCTCCTCCGTCTCCGTCGGCTCGGTCGGGGGCTGCTCGGTGTCGTCCTGCGTGGGCTGGTACGGGGGCTGGTAGCCCGAGCCGCTGCCGGTGTTCGAGTCACCGCCCGTGGAGCTGTCGCTCTGCTCCTCCTCGTCCGCCGGCGGCTCGCTGGACTCCTTGACCTCGCGGGACACCGAGGGGCTGGGCGAGTTCGTCGGGTCGGGCTTGTCGGCCGCCTTGTCCTGGTTCAGCGCCAGGGCGACACCCGCCACGACGGCGATGACCGCGAGGACCGCGAGGACCAGCAGCTTGCCCCGGCCGCTGCCCCGGTTGCCGTGTCCCTCGAAGCCGCCGTCGTCCCCGGCGCCGTATGCCGAGGGCAGGATCGACTGCGGGATCTGGGTGGTGCCGGCCTCACCGGCGTGCGGCATCGCCGTCGTGCCGGCGAAGCCCGGCGCCGGGGTGTGCCGGGCGTCGTGCATCTCGACCGGGCCGGTGTTCCAGGTGCCGGTGTGAGCGCCCTGGTCGTAGAGCATGTCCAGCGAGTACTGGAGCAGCCCGCGCATCTCCTCGGCGGTCTGGAACCGGTCGTCCGGCTCCTTCGCCAGCGAGCGCATCACCAGCCCGTCCAGCTCCGGCGGCGCCGTGTCCGACACCTGCGACGGCGGCACCGGGATGTCCTGGACATGCTGGTAGACCACGGACAGCGGGGTCTCCCCGACGAACGGGGGCCGCAGCGCGAGCAGTTCGTACAGCAGACAGCCCGTCGCATACAGGTCCGAGCGGTAGTCGACGGCCTTGCCGAGCGCCTGTTCGGGCGACAGGTACTGCGGCGTACCCATGACCATGCCGGTCTGGGTCATCGTCGTCGACGCCCCGTGCAGGGCACGGGCGATGCCGAAGTCCATCACCTTCACGGCGCCGCTGTCCGTGATGATGACGTTCGCCGGCTTGATGTCGCGGTGCACGATGCCGTGCTGGTGCGAGTAGGCCAGCGCCTCCAGGACGCCCGAGACGATGATCAGGGCCTGTTCGGGGCCGGGGGGCTCCGCGTGGAGCAGCAGGTCCCGGATGGTGTGCCCCTCGACCAGCTCCATCACGATGTAGGGCACCGCCTGGCCGCCCGCCTGGTCCTCGCCGGAGTCGTACACGGCGACGATCGCATGGTGGTTGAGCCCGGCCACGGACTGCGCCTCACGCGTGAACCGGGCCTTGGAGACCGGGTCCTCGGCGAGATCGGAGCGGAGCAGCTTGACCGCGACGGTCCGGCCGAGCCGTACGTCCTCGGCGGCGAACACCTCGGCCATGCCGCCTCTGCCGAGCCGGTGGGTCAGCCGGTACCGGCCGTCACCGACGAGTCCGCCGTTGCCCCAATTCTCCGGCGCGTCCGACATCCCGCCGCCACTCGCCTCTGGGTCGGACGGGCCCTGGGCGCGCTGCGTCTGTGCCATCAGTCCTCGCCGTCGTTTCTCCCGCGGTCTGCGCGGTGGTTGTTACGGTCCCCACGGGCCACGCTACAGGCTCCGCGCAGGGCGCCGTTCCGAGATGGAATCGAGATGGGTCGGCCATGAAACCGTGCGGGGGTCCCACATGCAAATCCCGTGCACGGCTCGTACGTCCCCGGTAACGCTTCCGCGACGCTTCTTTCGCGTACGGTCACGGAACGGGCACCAGGCTTGACGTGTCACCGCCCTCGGGCAGACTTGGCCGGGAATGAGCCAGTCGATCACGGATCAGACGCGCCGGTCGTCGAAGCCATGCATATCGATCACGGACCGCGGGAGCACCACCGCTCGCAGCCACCGCGCCGATGGGGGACGCAGAAGATGAGCCAGGACGGCGCGCAGGGCCGCTATGCCGGGCGATCGGCCGCCGGTGGCCGCTATCAGCTGCGCGACTTGCTCGGCGAGGGCGGTATGGCCTCGGTGCACCTCGCCTACGACACCGTGCTCGACCGCCAGGTCGCGATCAAGACCCTTCACACCGAACTCGGTCGCGAACAGGCCTTCCGTGAGCGGTTCCGCCGTGAGGCGCAGTCCGTGGCGAAACTCACGCACACCAACATCGTCTCGGTCTTCGACACCGGCGAGGACGAGTTGGGCGGGATGACGACCCCTTACATCGTCATGGAGTACGTCGAGGGCAGGCCGCTCAGCTCGGTCCTCGACGCCGATGTCCGGCAGTACGGCGCGATGCCGGCCGACAAGGCGCTGAAGGTCACCGCCGATGTGCTGGCGGCCCTGGAGATCAGCCATGAGATGGGCCTGGTCCACCGGGACATCAAGCCGGGCAATGTGATGGTGACGAAGCGCAACGTCGTCAAGGTGATGGACTTCGGCATCGCCCGCGCCATGCAGTCCGGGGTCACCTCCATGACACAGACCGGCATGGTGGTCGGCACCCCGCAGTACCTCTCGCCCGAACAGGCTCTCGGCAGAGGCGTGGACGCGCGTTCCGACCTGTACTCCGTGGGCATCATGCTCTTCCAACTGGTCACCGGACGGCTGCCGTTCGAGGCGGACTCACCGTTGGCGATCGCATATGCGCATGTGCAGGAGGAGCCGGTGGCTCCTTCGTCGGTCAACCGCTCGCTGCCGCCCGCGGTGGACGCACTGATCGCCCGCGCGCTGCGGAAGAACCCGAACGAACGCTTCCCGAGCGCCGTGGCGATGCGGGACGAGTGCCTGCGGGTGGCCGCGTCCCTCACGGCCGCCGCGCCGAGCATCGTGCCGGGTACGGCGACCCCCAGCGGCGCCGGTGTCGCCTCCGCGGTCTTCCCGCCGGTCGACCGGTCGGCGCAGGCCCCGCCGGGACCCGTGCAGATGCCGTACCAGCCCAGCCCGTATGCGAGCCCGGCCCCCACACCGGGGTACGGCCATCCGCAGCAGCCCGGCTACCAGAGCCCTCCGGGGACCGCCGCCTATGCGCCCCAGCAGCCCGCGGCGACCCCGCCGCCGTATGTCACGGTGCCCTCGCCGGGCGGCGCGGGCGGCGGGGGGAGCAAGCGGGCCGTGGTCATCGGCTCGCTCGTGGTGGCCCTGGTCGCCCTGGTCACGGTGGGCGTGATCATCGCCATGTCGACGCAGGGGAACGACGACCACGAGGCCGACGGCGGCAGCCGCGGTGACACCGCCACGTCGAGCACGGTCGCGGACCACAAGGGCCCGGACACGACCAAGACGATCGAGACGACCAAGTGCACCGAGCCGGAGAAGGCGTACAACGACCCGAAGTTGGTCCGGGTGCCGGACTTCTCGTTCAGGAACATCCAGTCGGTCAAGTCGTGCTTCCAGGCCGCCGGCTGGCGGATGAAGATCAAGGACGTCGACGAGAACGTCTTCGGCGAGGGCACGGTCATGGACCAGTTCCCGTCGGCCGGTACCGACGTCGATCAGCAGCACATGCCGGAGATCGAGCTTCGGGTGTCGACGGGTGACCCGTCCTGAGCCGCGAAGACGCACTCCGGGGAGTCGCCCGGAACCGACGGTGAGGGGGTCCGGCAGAGTGCCGGACCCCCTTCGTCGTGAAGTTTCGTCGTGAAGTTTCTTCGTGATGTGTCGACCGTCGTGGTGAGTCGACCGTCGTGGTGTGTCCGCCGAGCAGCGCGCCGAGCGGTACGTTCTGCGGCGCGCGCCCCGCGGACGAGGGGCCCCGCCCCTTACAGGTACGGTCCGCCCGCACGGCCGCCCGCGCGGCGGTCCTCCTCACCGTCCGGGGAGCCGACGCCCGGCGGGAGGGCACGGCGCATCTGCTCCAGCTGGGCCCGCGCGGCCATCTGCTGCGCGAACAACGTGGTCTGGATCCCGTGGAAGAGGCCCTCCAGCCAGCCCACCAGCTGCGCCTGGGCGATGCGCAGTTCCGCGTCGCTCGGGGTCGCGTCATGGGTGAAGGGCAGGGAGAGCCGCTCGAGCTCCTCGACGAGTTCGGGGGCGAGGCCGTCCTCCAGCTCCTTCACCGAACTGGCGTGGATCTCCTTCAGACGCTGTCGGCTCGCCTCGTCCAGGGGAGCCGCACGCACCTCCTCCAGCAGCTGCTTGATCATGCTGCCGATGCGCATGACCTTCGCGGGCTGCTCCACCTGCTCCGTCACCGGGATCTCGCGGGAGTCATCGTCTGCGGTGCCGCCGAGAGCCATCCCGTCCTGGCCCACGACCAGGATCTTCTGGGCGTTCTCCGACGGCCTTTCGTTCCTCGGCATCTCCATGCGGCCATTGTCGCGCACCCGTGGAGCACCTCGGTCACGCGCCCTCGGTGAACGGTGGTGATCAGGCCCGCGGCGTCCGTCCGGCGGGGACGTCGGCCCGGTGCGGGGCGGGGCCGTCACGCCCTGTGCGGGGGGCGCGGCCGAGATGCCGGTCGCCCCGGTGCATGTGAGGCTGAAGCCGTCGATCGTGCCGCCCGACCACGGGAGGGGGGTCACCAGGTGACTCCAAGGCTGTGTACGCCGTCCGCGTTCCGCACGCTCCGAGCGGCCCTGCTGCCGCCGGTGCTCACCACGGCGGCCCTGCTGGGCGCGGGCACGTCCTGCGCATACGGCATGCCGGGCGGGCAGGGAACCGGGCCTTCGTACGGTGCCCGGCACGCTTCGTCCGCCGTTCAGCCCATGCGGGTCACCGGGCCCTCCGACGCGGCCGCCGGGTCGGCGCCCGTCTCCCGGTGCGGGTCGACCGCCCCCGTCTCCGCGGCACCGCCCGCGCCCCCCATACGCACCGCCGGGCACCCGGCGTCCGCCGCACCGCCCGTCGCCGAGCCGGAGGCGTCCGTCGCGGCCGGCCGCACGGGGGCCCTGGAGGACACCTCGTGCACGGCAGCCGCCCGCGGGGACACGGCACCGGCCGCGCCCGCTCTCGTCCTCGCCGCCTCACACCTGTCCGTCGGCTCGCACCACGGGCCTCCGGGCCCCGAGGACCCGCGCTTCCACAGACACCCGGTCGTCTCCCCGTCCGAGTCCTCACCCGATCCCTCCCGTGCGGGCAGCCGGGCCGGCGTGGGCAGGCCGCGGCCGGGGCGGCCGGATCCCGAACCGGAGAACGAGGCGGACCCGCCCGTCTACACGGACCAGGACCCGACGGCATCCGCGAACGGCACCCCGGAACCGACGGACCGCGACAGCGAAAACCCGGATCTGGGGGCCGTGGCGTCCGCCGACGCGGGGGACCCTCCGGGTGCCTCCGCCGCCCCCACCCCGCCCCAGCAGGCCGCCGGTCCCACCCGGGCCGCCGCCCCCTCGGGATCGATGTCGGAGATCCTGCCCCTCGCCACCGGTCTGATGCTCATCGGCAGCGGTCTGGCGCTCGCGCTCCTCGCCCTGCGACTGCGCCGGGAATGACCCTCGCGCCGGGGCCGGCCCGACCGGGCCAACCGGGCCACCGGCAGCGACAGCGACAGCGGCAGCGGCAGCGGCAGCGGCAGCGGCAGCGGCAGCGGCAGCGGCAGCGGCAGCGGCAGCGGCAGCGGCAGCGGCAGGACTACGGCAGCGGCAGGACTACGGCACCACCAGCAGCACCTTTCCGATGTGCCCGCTCTCCTCCAGCACACGGTGGGCCTCGGCCGCCCGGTCCATCGGAATCTCACGGTCGACGACCGGGCGGACATGGCCGGAGGAGATCAGCGGCCAGACATGCTCCCGCACCGCCGCCACGATCGCCGCCTTCTCCGCGAGCGGCCGCGCCCGCAGCGAGGTCGCCGTGATCGCCGCCTGCTTGCGCAGCAAGGTGTTGATGTTCAGCTCGCCCTTGACCCCGCCCTGCATGCCGATGATCGCGAGCCTGCCGTTCACCGCGAGCGCCTGGACATTGCGGTCCAGGTACCTGGCGCCCATGTTGTCGAGGATGACATCCGCGCCCTGACCGGCCGTGGCCTCCCGGATCTCCTCCACGAAGTCCTGTTCCCGGTAGTTGATCAGCACATCCGCGCCCAGTTCCGCGCAGCGCTCCAGCTTCTCCTTGGTGCCCGCGGTGACCGTGACCTTCGCCCCCACCGCCTTGGCCAGCTGGATCGCCATCGTGCCGATACCGCTGGAACCGCCGTGCACCAGCAGCGTGTCACCGGGCCGCAGATGGGCGATCATGAACACATTCGACCAGACCGTGCAGGTCACCTCCGGAAGCGCGGCCGCATGCCGGAGTTCGAGCCCCTCGGGGACCGGCAGCAGCTGCCCGGCCGGGACGGCCACCTTCTCGGCGTAACCGCCGCCCGCGAGCAGCGCGCACACCTGGTCGCCGACGGCCCACCCCGAGACTCCGGGCCCCAGCGCGGCGACCCGCCCGGAGCATTCGAGTCCGGGGTACGCGGGCGCACCGGCCGGCGGGGCGTAGTGGCCCTCCCGCTGAAGGATGTCGGCACGGTTGACGGCACCGGCCGCCACCTCAACCAGCACCTCGCCGTCGCCGGGTACGGGATCGGGGACCTCGCTCCACACCAGCGCCTCGGGTCCACCGGGATCAGGAATCGTGATCGCGTACATAAAGGGGACGCTACTCCTCGCAGCAAGCCGGGGAAGAGCGACGGCGCCGCCTCAGTCCCGCGGCAGGGGGCGCATGTCCATGGTCGCGCGGGTACTGGGCGTCGCACGGACGATCGTGATCAGCCGGTCCGTCAACTGGAGCGTGCCGAGGGCCGGATCGTCGAAGCCGAGCACGCGGTGCCCCCGGACGACGCTCACCACGAGGTCGTCCAGCTCCCGTACCGTCCGGCCCGCCTCGGCCTTGGTGACGGGGCGTTCCGCGAGATCGAGCCCGCTGCCCTGCTGAATGAGGTCCTCCATCACCATGGCGGCCGCGGGGCTGAGCACGGACAGGCCGAGAAGACGTCCGGCGGCGCTGGCACTGGTGATCACGGCATCGGCTCCGGACTGGCGGAGCAGCGGCGCGTTCTCCTCCTCCCGCACGGTCGCCACGATCTTCGCCGCACGGTTGATCTGGCGGGCGGTCAGCGTGACCAGAACGGCCGTGTCGTCCCGCTGGGTGGCGATGATGATCTGCCGGGCCCGCTGTGCCTCGGCCCTGCGCAGCACATCGCTGCGGGTGGCGTCACCGATGACGCCCGCATAGCCCTCGGCGATGGCCGCGTCCACGGCCTTGGAGCTGGGGTCGACCACAACGACATGTTCCTTTTTCAGGCCCGTCGCGCAGACGGTCTGGATCGCCGACCGTCCCTTGGTCCCGAATCCGACAACCACGGTGTGATCCCTCAAGGCCGCCCTCCAGCGGTTCAGCCGCCATTCCTCCCGGGTGCGTTCGGTGAGGACCTCCAGGGTGGTGCCGACCAGGATGATCAGGAACACCACGCGCAGAGGCGTGATGACGAAGATATTGGTGAGCCGGGCGGAGTCGCTCACCGGGGTGATGTCGCCGTATCCGGTCGTGGAGAGGGTGACGGTCGCGTAGTAGAAGGCGTCCAGCAGACCGAAGTGCCCGCCCGCGCTGTCGTGATAGCCGCTGCCGTCGGCCCACACCACCAGTGCGGTGACGACCAGGACCAGAAGCGCCATCGCCAGCCGCTTGCCGACCTGTTGTATCGGCCGCTGGACCATCTTCCTGGGAAGCTTCACCCGATGAGTGACGAGATGCTCGTCGGGCTGACGGGCCATCGCGTCCCGGCCCGGAAGTTTCACGTGAAACACTCCCCGCTCTGACTGACCCTGACGGGGTCATACTGCCGCGTTCACGCCGTGCAGCTCACTCCGCCAACGCCCAGGGCAGATGGAGGAGTTCCAGTTCCTGTCCAGGGCGCGCGCCGGCCGGGGGTACGACCGCCAGGGCGTCGGCGGCGGCAATACCGCGCAGCATGGCCGGGCCGCTGTAGTGCAGAGGCACGGCATGGTCGGCACGCACGGCGACCGGGATGAGCCGGGTGTCGTACGGATGGCCGGGGACGGCGTCCTTCAGCGGCAGCGTATACGGCTCGAGGTGAAGGCGGCCCGCGAGCCCCCGCAGCAGCGGCTCGACCAGCGTGAACAGACCGGAGAGCGCCGCCAGGGGATTGCCGGGCAGACCGACGAGGTGCTGGTCCTCCCGAAGGCGCGCGAGAAGCATGGGGTGGCCGGGGCGCACCTGCACACCGTCGACCAGAAGTGCGGCCCCCAGGCGGCTCAGGGTGGGGTGGACATGGTCGACGGGGCCCGCGGCCGTGCCGCCGGTCGTCACGATCAGATCGGCCTTCGAGGAGCCGAGGGCCCGGTGCAGGGTCTCGGCGTCGTCGCCCACTCTCCGGACGGTCGTCACCTCGGCACCTAGCGTGCGCAGCCACGGCGGCAGCATCGGGCCGAGCGCGTCCCGGATCAGCCCGTCCCTGGGCCGGCCCTCGGTGAGCAACTCGTCGCCCAGGACCAGCACATCGACGCGAGGCCGGGGCACCACGGACACGGTGTCATAGCCGGCGGCCGCGGCAAGTCCGAGCACTGCCGGAGTGACCAGGGTGCCGGGCGGAAGCAGTTGTTCACCGCTGTGGCACTCCTGCCCGCGGGGGCGGATGTCCTGACCGTGCGCGATCGTGGGGGTCCTCCCGGCACGGGCGGAGCCGGGGTCGTGGGGGAGGGCGGTGTGCAGCCGTCCCTTGTCGTCGATGCGCCCGTGCTCGCTGCGCAGTACGGCGGTGGTGTCCGGCGGGACGCGGGCACCGGTGGCGATCCGTACGGCCTCACCGTCCTCGAGGGGCCCCGACGCGGAGTGCCCGGCGAGGACCCCTTCCTCCCGTACGTGCCAGGGGCCGGGTCCCGCGACCGCCCAGCCGTCCATGGCCGAGGTGTCGAAGGAGGGCAGATCGGTGAGGGCGTCGAGGGGCTCGGCGAGCACCAGGCCGAAGGCGGCAACGAGGGGGACGTCGACGGGCTCCCGGCGTGGCACGGACCGGGCGACGCGCTCGGCGACGGCGCGGGCCTCGGGCCAGGGGGTGGCCCGGTGACCGGTGCGGTGCTTCGGCGTCGAGGTGGCGGAAGGTCCGGCACCCGGGTCGCTCTCCTGGACGGGCCCGCCGGTGTCATCGCTCCCCGTGGAACGAGGTCCGGACCGGGCCGTCCCCTTCCGGGGGCCCGGGGCGGGCGGGTCGGGTTCGGGGCCCCGGGGATCCGGGTCCCTGACGAGCGCCAGGGCCTGGTCGAGGTCCAGGTCGTGCTGGTCCTCGGGCTTCTTCCGCTCCTTCGGCGCACGGGCCGGACGGGCCTGCTGCGGACGGCCCCGGTCCCCGGTCTCGTTGGCCACGGCCAGGGCCTCCTCCAGATCGCGTTCCTCGGCGTCCAGGCGTCCGTGGGCGCCCCGCCCGGTCATCCGGCGTCCGGCTCGGCCTCGACGGTGTCCTTGTCGGCCCAGCGCAGAGCCAGGTCGGCGGCCTTGCGGGCGGCCTCGGCCACGGCCTCGGGTCCGCCCTGTGTCCGGGCGGCCGCATAGCCGACGAGGAAGGTCGTCAGCGGGGCCGCGGGGCGGGCGACGCCGTGCGCCGCGTCGCGGGCGAGGTCGAGAAGGACGTCGGTGTCGACATCGAGGTCGATGCCCAGCTCGTCCTTGACTGCGGAGATCCATTCATCCAACACGTGCCCATGCTCCCTGATACGTGACCGGGCGGTGGCGATGTCGTCCCAGGTGTCGCAGTCGAAGGACGCGACGGGGTCGGAGATACGGGTGAGACCCAGCCGGGCGACCAGCCGCCGCAGTGGAAGACCGTCGAGACCGGTGTGCTCGCCGGACAGCCGTGCCAGCTCACGACGGAGTGCGGCGCTGCGGTATGCGGCGACAAGGGGCTGGTCGCGGCCCTCGGCGTCGGTGAGCAGGGCCCCTTCGGCGCCGCTCGTCCGAAGGCCGTCCAGCAGCCGTCGTACCGTCCCCTCCTCCAGGAACGGCAGATCGGCGGAGAGCACGACGACCCGGGCGGCCGTGCTCCGTCTCAGTCCCGCGTCGAGCGCGGCGACCGGTCCGGCGCCGGGCGGCTCCTCGCGGGCCCAGACCACGGGGCGTGCGGTGGTCCTGGGGTCGGCTACGACCACCGTGACGGCCGCGCCGGCGCAGGCCGCCAGCACTCGGTCGAGCAGTGCTCGCCCGCCGATCCGCACACCGGGCTTGTCGACCCCGCCGAGCCGACGGGCGGCACCGCCGGCGAGCACCACGGCGTCGTACTCCTCGGTGCCGGAGCCCTCGGGGGTCTCCTGGGTGGTCATGCCATCGAGTATGGGCGTCGCATGACGCGGTGTCGGCACCGGGCCCCTCGGCCGTGCGCGGAAAGCCCGCACACGGCCGAGGGGCGTCCGGTCAGGGGCCCGGCTCGCAGCGGTTCACAGGGTGCGCAGCAGCACCGCCGGCTGTTCCACGCAGTCCGCCACATGGCGCAGGAAGCCGCCCGCCGTGCCGCCGTCGCACACCCGGTGGTCGAAGGTGAGCGAGAGCTGGACGACCTGGCGCACCGCCAGTTCTCCCTCGTGCACCCAGGGCTTGGGGACGATACGGCCGACACCGAGCATGGCCGCCTCGGGGTGGTTGATGATCGGTGTGGAGCCGTCGACGCCGAACACCCCGTAGTTGTTCAGCGTGAAGGTCCCGCCGGTCAGCTCCCCGGGCGTGAGCGTCCCGGTGCGTGCGGCCTCGGTCAGCCGGGCGAACTCCGCGGTCAGCGACTCGGCGTCCCGTGTGTGCGCGTCCCGTACGACGGGGACGACGAGTCCTCGTTCGGTCTGCGCGGCGAAACCGAGGTGCACCTGGGGGAGCCGGACGATCTCCCGGGCCTCCAGGTCGACGGTGGAGTTGAGCTCGGGGAACCGGGCGAGCGCGGCGGTGCAGATACGGGCCAGCAGCGCGATCAGGGAGATCTTCGGCCCGCCGGCCGCGTTCATCGCGGCCCGGGCCCGCATCAGCTCCGTGGCGTCGGCGTCCACCCAGCAGGTGGCGTCGGGTATCTCGCGCCGGCTCCGGGAGAGCTTGTCGGCGACGGCGCCGCGGACGCCCTTGAGCGGCACACGGGTGCCGGCGGCGGACGTCCCTGAGGTGCCCTTGCCGAGCGCACCGGAGGCCGCTTCCACGGACTGTGCCCCGGCCGCGCCCCGCACGGCGCCCGCCGCCGTGGCCGCCCTGGCCGCGGTCGCCCCGGCGCGGGCCGTCTCGGTCCTGAGGACGTCCTCCACGTCCGCCCGCAGAATCAGCCCGTCAGGACCGGAACCCGCCAGCAGGCGCAGGTCCACGCCGTTGTCGCGGGCGAGCCTGCGCACGAGCGGGGAGATCACCGCGACGGGACCGTCATGGCGATCGGGGACGGCGGGGCCCCGTGTGCCGCCCGGGGCCACCGCGGAGGTCAGCACCTCGGACGAGGGCAGGGGCGCGGGACCCGGGTCCGCCGACGCCCCCGCGGTACCGCGTCCGGCCGTCCGGGACGCTCCGTCCGGGAGCCGGGTGCCGGGCGGGGACGGCCGGACCCGGCGGCGGCGGGCGGGGGCCGCCGAGGTGCCGTACCCGACCAGCACATTCCCGGAGGACTCCGGTGCCGCATCGGCCGTGGCTTCGATCGCGACCGTCAGCAGCGGCGCGCCCACGGGCAGTTCGGTGCCCTCCTCGCCGAAGCGGGCGGTGACCACACCCCCGTGGGGGCAGGGCACCTCGACCATCGCCTTGGCCGTCTCCACCTCGACGACCGGCTGGTCGACCGCGACCACGTCTCCGACCTGGACCAGCCAGCGGACGATCTCGGCCTCGGTCAGCCCCTCCCCGAGATCCGGCAGTCTGAACTCCAGCACCTGGGTCATCGGCCTCCCACCTCCCACTGCAGACGCCCCACGGCGTCCAGTATCCGGTCGACGCCCGGCAGATGGTGCCGCTCCAGCATCGGCGCCGGATACGGGATGTCGAAACCGGCGATCCTCAGCACCGGCGCCTCCAGATGGTGGAAGCAACGCTCGGTGACCCGGGCTGCGATCTCCCCGCCCGGCCCGCCGAAGCCGGTCGACTCGTGCACCACCACGGCCCGGCCGGTGCGCCGCACGGACGCGGTCACCGTCTCGTCGTCGAAGGGCACCAGGGAGCGCAGATCGACGACCTCCAGGTCCCAGCCCTCCTCACGCGCCGCCTCCGCCGCCTCCAGACAGACGGGCACCGAGGGGCCGTAGGTGATGAGCGTGGCGCTGCTGCCCCGGCGCCGCACCACCGCGCGGCCTATCGGCTCGACGGTGTCCGGCTCCTCGGGGTTCCAGGAGTCCTTCGACCAGTAGAGCCGCTTGGGTTCGAGGAAGACGACCGGATCGTCGGAGGCGATGGCGGCGCGCAGCAGTCCGTACGCATCGGCGACCGTCGCGGGTGTGACGACATGGAGGCCCGGGGTCGCCATGTAGTACGCCTCGGAGGAGTCGCTGTGGTGCTCGACGCCGCCGATGCCTCCCCCGTAGGGGATGCGGATGGTGAGGGGCAGCGGCATCGCACCGCGGGTGCGGTTGCGCATCCGGGAGACATGGCTGATCAGTTGCTCGAACGCGGGGTAGGCGAAGGCGTCGAACTGCATCTCCACGACCGGCCGGAGCCCGTACATCGCCATGCCGACGGCCGTGCCGAGGATGCCCGCCTCGGCGAGCGGGGTGTCCGTGCAGCGGTCGTCGCCGAACTCCTCGGCGAGCCCGTCGGTGATGCGGAAGACACCGCCGAGCGTGCCCACGTCCTCGCCCATGACGTGCACGGACGGATCGGCCGCCATGGCGTCGCGCAGCGCTCGGGTGAGGGCCTGGGCCATGGTGGCCGGCTTGAGGGCGACGGTCGTCATCGTCCGGCTCCTTCCGGTCCGGCGGTCTCCGCGTCCAGCTCGGCCTGCAACTGGGCCTCCTGTTCGAGGAGTTGGGTGGTGGGCCGGGCGTACACATGGGCGAAGAGATCCTTCGTCCCGAGCTCCGGGTCCTGGTTCATCCGGGCGCGCAGATCGGCCGCCATCGCCTCGGCGTCCTCATGGGCGGCCTTCTTCCCCTGCTCGTCCAGCAGCTCCCGCTCGGTCAGCTCGCGCTCCAGCAGCAGGATCGGGTCGTGGGCGCGCCATGCCTCGACCTCGGCGTCGACCCGGTAGCGGGTCGCGTCGTCGGCGTTGGTGTGGGCGTCGATGCGGTAGGTCACCGCCTCGACCAGCGTGGGTCCGCCGCCCTCGCGGGCGCGCCGCACGGCCTCGGCGAGGACCTGGTGCACGGCGGCCGCGTCGTTGCCGTCGACCAGCCGGCCCGGCATGCCGTACCCGACGGCCTTGTGGGCCAGGGAGGGGGCGGCGGTCTGCTTGGCGAGCGGGACGGAGATCGCGAAGCCGTTGTTCTGGACGAGGAAGACGACCGGCGCCTGCCAGACCGCGGCGAAGTTCATCGCCTCGTGGAAGTCGCCCTCGCTGGTGCCGCCGTCGCCGATCATGGCGAGCGCGACCACGTCGTCGCCCTTCAGACGCGCGGCGTGCGCCAGGCCCACGGCGTGCGGCAACTGGGTGGCGAGCGGGGTGGACAGGGGGGCCACTCGGTGTGCGTGGGGGTCGTAGCCGGTGTGCCAGTCGCCGCGCAGCAGGGTCAGGGTCTCCACGGGGTCGACGCCACGGGCGATGACGGCGAGCGTGTCGCGATAGCTGGGGAAGAGCCAGTCGCGCTCCTCCAGGACCAGGGCGGCGGCGACCTGGCAGGCCTCCTGCCCGGTGCTGGCGGGGTAGACGGCCAGGCGGCCCTGCTTCGTGAGCGCCGTCGCCTGCACGTTGTACCGGCGGCCGCGCACCAGCTGTGCGTACAGCCGGCGCAGCAGCTCCGGGTCGGCCTCGGCGGCCGCCTCGGTGCCGAGGACGCGATACGGCAGTGCGTCGGGCAACAGGGGAGCGGGGTCGGTACGGGGCTGCCAGGCGGGCGGCGGTGTGGGCCGGTAGGCGCCCCGCTGCTCCATGACCGTCATGACGGCACCTCCTCGTGGGAGCGGCTTGGCGCGGCACGGGTGTGATGCGCCTCACCAACCGATTGTTCGGTCGTCGGCACATTTTGGCTACAGGCGGCTCCAGGCTGTGGACAAACGGTTCTCCACACCGTGAGATGAACGCAGTACGTCCATGGTAGAGAGGCGGGGGCGCATGGCACCTGAACAAATGGCCGAGCCACTGGAGCACGGCCGGGCGCTGCCGCTCCCCCGCCCCCTCGACGCCGTGGACCGGGACATCCTGCAGATCCTCCAGTCGGACGGCCGCGCCTCGATACGGTCGGTCGCCGAGCGTGTGCATGTCTCGCGCGCCAACGCCTATGCGCGGATCAACCGGCTCATCGAGGACGGGGTGATCCGCGGCTTCGGCGCACGGGTGGACCACGAGCGCGCCGGACAGGGCACCTCGGCGTACATCACCCTGAAGATCGTGCAGAACAGCTGGCGCACGGTCCGCGAGCAGCTGCGCCTGCTGCCGGGCGCGTCGCACATCGCCCTGGTGGGCGGGGACTTCGATGTGCTGCTGCTGGTGCACACCCCGGACAACCGGTCGCTGCGGGAGCTGGTCCTCACCCGGCTCCAGGCGATCCCGGAGGTGCTCAGCACCCGCACCCTGCTGGTGTTCGAGGAGGAGGACCTGGAGCCGAAGGGCTGAGCCCGGCGATCTCTCCGGACGGACTCAGCGGTCCTCGCGCAGCCCGGAGAAGACCAGCCGCGCCACGGCGTCGGCGACCTCCTGCTCGCCCATGCCGCGCCCGTCGGGCCGGTACCACTCCACCATCGAGTTGATCATCCCGAAGACGAGCCGCGTCGCCAGCCGCACCTCCACATCACCGCGCACATCCCCGTCGGCGGCCGCGGCCTTGAGCAGCTCGGCGACCCGGTGGTCGAACTCGCGGCGCCGCTCCAGCGCCCACCGCTCGGTGCCGGTGTTGCCGCGCACCCGCAGCAGCAGCGTCACATAGGGCAGTTCGGCGGTGAGCACCTCGACCATGCGCCGTACGACGTACTCCAGCCGCACCACGGCGCGCCCCTCGCACGCCTGCCGCTCGTCGAGGATGGCGAAGAGGCCGTCCAGCGCACGGCTGACCGCCCGGCGCAGCAGCTCCTCCTTGCCCGCGACATGGTGATATATCGACGACTTGGAGATGCCGGCCGCCTTGGAGAGATGCTCCATGGAGGTGCCGTCGTAGCCGCGCTCGTTGAAGACCTGCACGGCGACGGACAGCAGGCTCTCCGGGGTGTAGGTGTCGCGCTTGGCAGTGGTCATGAGGTGCCCTCCCGCTTCTCGGAGGCGTACGCATGGCGGTAGAGCGCGAGGGACGGGGCGTACCGTCCCGAGGGATCGCGCAGATGCAGGTCCTCCAGGAGGTCGTAGGCCCAGCTGCGGCCGAGTCTGCGACTCCATGCGAAGGGACCGAGGGGGTAGTTGACGCCGAGGCGCATCGCGGTGTCGATGTCCTCCTCGGTGGCGGTGCCCTTGGCGACCGCGTCGTGCGCCAGGTCGATGATCCGGGCCACCGTACGGGCGACGATCATGCCGGGCAGGTCCCCGACGACGCTGACGTCCTTGCCGAGCGCCTGGAAGAGCCCGGTGGCCTCGGTCAGGGTCCGCGACGCGGCGTCCTTCGAGGCGGACAGGGCGATGCGGGTCGCCCTGCGGTAGTCGAACGCCAGGTCGAAGTAGACGACATCGCGGAACTCCACGGAGGTCTGTCCGTCGGCGAGCGCCAGCTGGCCGCCGCCGGGCAGCACCAGTCGGGTGCCGTGGTCCTCGTCCTCCTCGCGGACCTCGATCCCGGCCTCGCGGATCAGTGCGAGCAACTCCCCGGCGGGCTCCAGGTCGCCCTCGGCCACCACATACGCCGGCGGCTCGGCCAGCTCCGCGGTGTGCGGTTCGGGCCGCTCGGCCCCTTCTTCGTAGTCGTACCAGCCGCGTCCGCTCTTGCGGCCCAGCCGGCCCGACTCGACCAGCCGACGCTGGGCCAGCGAGGGCGTGAAGCGCACGTCCTGGAAGAAGGACTCCCACACCGACCGGGTGACGGATTCATTGACGTCCTGCCCGATGAGGTCGGTCAGCTCGAAGGCGCCCATCCGGAAGCCGCCCGACCCGCGCAGCACCGCGTCGACGGTGGCGGGGTCAGCGCCCTGCGCCTCGTAGACCGCGAAGGCCTCGGCGTAGAAGGGGCGCGCGACCCGGTTGACGATGAATCCGGGGGTGTCCGCACAGGCGACCGGGGTCTTTCCCCAGCCGCGGGCCATCTGGTACGCGCGGGTGGCCGAGCCGACGTCGGTGGCGGATCCGGAGACCACCTCCACGAGCGGCATCAGCGGTGCGGGGTTGAAGAAGTGCAGGCCCACGAGACGGCCCGGGTTGCGCAGGGCGCCGCCGACCGCGGTCACCGACAGGGACGAGGTGTTGGTGGCGAGCAGGCAGTCGTCTCCGACGACCTCCTCCAGCTCCCGGAAGAGCTGCTGCTTCACCTCGAGGCGCTCCAGGACCGCCTCGACGACGAGGGAGCAGAGCGCGAGCTCCGCCAGGCTCTCGACGGGCACCAGACGGGCGCGGGCCGCGTCCCGGTCGGCCCCGCTGAGCCGGTTCTTCTCGACGAGCCGGTCGAGGCGGGCCACGATCGCGGCGGCCGCCTCCCGGGCCCGGCCGGGGACGGCGTCGTACAGCCGCACGGGATGGCCCGCGACCAGCGCGACCTGGGCGATCCCCTGGCCCATGGTGCCGGCGCCCACGACGGCCACGGGGCTGCTGAGGTCCAGTGCTGTCATGTGCGCGATCCTCCCGCACGAAGTTTTCCACAGATGCGGCGGACCCCCTTGAACCGACCGATCGTTCGGTTACTCTAACCCTGTCCGCCTGTTCCTGCCCAGGTCATGAGTTCACCGAAGAGCTCACCGACGAGGAGGTTGGTCCCGCATGACCGCCGAACTCACCGCGCATCAGCTGATCACCCAGCACCGGCCCACCCTCGACCAGGCGCTGGAGGCGATCCGCACCCGCGCCTACTGGTCCCCACACCCCGAGCACCCCAAGGCCTACGGGGAGCACGGCAGCCTGGACGCGGCGGCGGGCAAGGCCGCCTTCGACGCCCTCCTCGGCACCCGGATCGACCTCGGCCAGCCCGGCACGGACGACTGGACGGGCGACGAGGTCTCGCCGTACGGAATCGCCCTGGGGATCACCTATCCCCACGCGGACGTCGAGGTGCTGCTGCCCGCCATGCGGGCGGGCCAGAGGGCGTGGCGCGACGCGGGCGCGGAGACGCGCGCCCTGGTGTGCCTGGAGATCCTGAAGCGCATCAGCGACCGGACCCATGA
The DNA here is from genome assembly GCF_008704995.1 of Streptomyces nodosus. NCBI lineage: Bacteria > Bacillati > Actinomycetota > Actinomycetes > Kitasatosporales > Streptomycetaceae > Streptomyces > Streptomyces nodosus. The sequence continues at coordinate 3,907,065 of NZ_CP023747.1, read as the reverse complement.
GTTCGCGCACGCGGTGATGCACACCAGCGGCCAGGCATTCATGATGGCGTTCCAGGCGGGCGGCCCGCACGCCCAGGACCGCGGCCTGGAGGCGGTGGCGTACGCCTATGCCGAGCAGATCCGCACGCCGGACACCGCGGAGTGGACCAAGCCCCAGGGCAAGCGCGATCCGCTGACGCTCACCAAGGCGTTCAAACCCGTCCCGCGCGGCATCGCCCTGGTCATCGGCTGCAACACCTTCCCCACGTGGAACGGCTATCCGGGCCTGTTCGCCTCCCTGGCCACCGGAAACGCGGTCCTGGTCAAGCCCCATCCGCGCGCGGTGCTGCCGCTCGCGCTCACCGTGCAGGTGGCCCGCCAGGTGCTCGCCGAGGCGGGCTTCGACCCGAACCTGGTGGCGCTGGCCGCCGAGCGCCCGGGCGAGCGCATCGCCGCGTCGCTGGCGGTGCGCCCGGAGATCCGGATCATCGACTACACGGGGTCGACGGCGTTCGGCGACTGGCTGGAGACCAACGCCCGTCAGGCACAGGTCTACACGGAGAAGGCCGGCGTCAACACGGTGATCGTGGAGTCGACCGACGACTACCGGGGGATGCTGTCGAACCTGGCGTTCTCCCTGTCGCTGTACAGCGGCCAGATGTGCACCACCCCGCAGAACCTGCTGATCCCGCGGGACGGCATCACCACCGACCAGGGCCCGAAGTCCTACGACGAGGTGGTCGCCGACCTGGCGCGGTCGGTGGAGGGCCTGCTGGGCGACGACGCCCGGGCCAACGGCCTGCTCGGCGCCATCGTGAACCCGGACGTCAAGGCCCGGCTGGAGGCCGCGGCCGGCCTCGGGGAGGTCGCGCTGGCCTCACGGGAGGTCGTCAACCCGGAGTTTCCGGAGGCGGTCGTCCGCACTCCGGTGATCGTGAAGCTCGACGGCGCCAAGCCCGATGCCGAGGCCGCCTATATGAGCGAGTGCTTCGGCCCGGTCTCCTTCGCCGTCGCGGTCGACTCGGCGGCGGACGCGGTGGAGCTGCTGCGCCGGACCATCAGGGACAAGGGCGCGATGACCGTCGGCGCGTACACCACCTCCGCGGAGGTCGAGGAGGCCGTCGAGGAGGCCTGCCTGGAGGAGTGCGCCCAGCTCTCGCTCAATCTGACCGGCGGGGTGTACGTCAACCAGACGGCCGCCTTCTCCGACTTCCACGGCTCGGGCGGCAACCCGGCCGCCAACGGCGCCCTGTGCGACGGGGCGTTCGTGGCGAGCCGCTTCCGGGTGGTGGAGGTGCGCCGGGAGGCATAGCTCCGGCTCAGCGGGGTGCGCCCCCGGTGGCGCTCCAGTGGTACAGCGTCATGGCCACACTGGTCGCGAGGTTGTAGCTGGAGACCTGGGGGCGCATCGGCAGCGACACCAGATGGTCGGTACGGGCGCGGAGTTCGGCGGACAGACCGGTGCGCTCGGAGCCGAAGGCGAGGACGGCGTCGTCGGGGAGCTTCAGCCCGCGGATGTCCTCGCCCTCCGGATCCAGCGCGAAGAGCGGGCCCGGCGGCAGCTCGGCCACGGACAGCCGTTCCACGGCGGTCGCGAAGTGCAGCCCGGCGCCACCGCGGACCACCGTGGGATGCCAGGGGTCGAGCGTGCCGGTGGTGACCACCCCGGTCGCGCCGAAGCCGGCCGCGAGCCGGATCACGGCGCCCGCGTTGCCCAGGTTGCGCGGGTGGTCGAGGACGACGACGGGGGCGGTGCGGGGCATCCGCCGCAGCGTCTCCAGGGCGGACCGCCGGGCGGGGCGCTCGGCGAGGGCGGCGACCCCGGTGGGGTGCGGGCGCGGGACGAGGGCCCGGTAGGTGTCCTCGGCCACCTCCGTGAGCAGTGTGTCCAGGGTGTCGCGCACATCCGGGGCGAGCTCGTCGGCCAGGGCGAGCGCGGCACCGCGGTCGGTGGTGACGGCCACCGGCACCCGCGCCCGGAAGCGCAGGGCGTGCTTGAGCGCATGGAAACCGTCGAGCAGCACGGCGGTGCCGGCGAGCCCGTGCCAGGTGCTCAGGGGGTCGGTCGTACCGCGGGGTGGCTCCGTCATGCGTGCAGCCTACGTGCGGGGGCCGGGCGAACGGCCGGCCCCCGCGACCGCCGGCCGGGGACGCCGGGGACCGGCCGGTACCGGTGCGGCGGTGCCCCCGAGGGCCGACGGCCGTACCCCGTCAGGCCGTCGAGCCGGCGTGGGTGGGTTCGTCCGCGCGGGGCGCGGGCGGCTGCTCCCCTCGTGGTTGCGGCAGCGTACGGCGGTCCTGGCCCGGCGCCAGTCGGTCACGCAGGCGTCCCGCCTCCGCGCCCAGTCGGCGCAGAAAGGAGGTCGGCAGGAAGACGGCGTCCGCGGCGATCATCGCGAGGGAGAAGAACGGTAGTCCCAGGACCACGGCGATCACGGCGTGCTCGGTCATCATCAACGCCAGCAGGACGTTCTTCGCCCGCCGGTTGAGCAGGGTGAACGGGAAGGCGACCTGGACGAGGACCGTCCCATAGGTCACCAGCAGCACCATCAGTCCGTTCGAGGCCATCAGATCGGACAGGGCGGGCCAGGGCGAGAAATAGTCGAGGTGCAGCGGGTAGTACACCGCGGTGCCGTCCTGCCAGCGGGAACCCTGGATCTTGTACCAGCCCGCCGTCGAATAGATCAGACAGGCCTCGACCATGATCACCAGCAGGGCGGCGTTGTGCACCAGGTTGGCGATCACGTCCAGCAGGATGCGGGGCTCCCCCTGCGGGGCGCGCCGTCCGGCGTACCACCACAGGCCCTGCACGGCCCACAGCGTCCAGAACACGATGTCCCAGGAGAGGGGGATCCGGCCCGCGCCGGTCGCCAGCGCCAGCACCGCGCCGAGCGCGACCCAGAGGAAGGGTCCCGTCCGGTCGGGCTCCGGACACTCGCCCCGCGCGAGCGCCGCACGGGCGCGCCGGGCGCGCCGCTCGTCCAGCGACCACACCTGACCGCAGCGCGTGAACACCAGGTAGATCGCCATCAGATGGATGACGTTGTCGCCGCCGTCGCCCATGAAGATGCTGCGGTTCTGCAGCGACAGCACACCGATCATGAAGAGCACGGACATCGTGCGGGTGCGCCAGCCGACCAGCAGCAGGGCGCTCGACAGCACGGCGAGGCCGTACACGATCTCGAACCACACCCGGCTGTCGGACCACATCAGGATCGTGAAGGCGTGGTTGCTCGCGACGAGCTGGTGGGCCAGCTCCCAGCTCCACGGCCCGTCGGGGCCGTACAGCTCATGGCGATGGGGAAGCTCGCGCAGCAGGAACAGCAGCCAGGTGCCGGCGAAGCCGATCCGGACGATCGCGCTCTGGTAGGGGCCGAGCGCTGTCTCGGTGACCCGGGTGACACCACGGGAGACCCACAGGGCGATCCGGCTCATCAGGCGTGCACCCCCTTCCACTCGCCCTCCGACAGCGCCCACCAGGGCAGCAGACGGTAGGAGGGGGTGGCGGAGGCCTGCTCGGTGCTCCAGGGGGGAGGCGGCACCTCGGTGGTACGGGACCGGACCTGGACGCGTGTGACGGTGTCACCGCCGCCGACGGCGTTCCCTCGGTCGAGGCGCAGCGCGGCCAGGCGGCGCAGATAGTCCTCGGACAGGGTGCCGCGCAGGCCCACCGGGCGGTTCGCACCGTCGTGCGTGGAGACATAGAGGTCCCAGGCGCGGCGCAGTTCGTTCTGCTGGGTGTGGCTCGGCAGCAGATTGCCCTTGATGGCGGCACCGTCGAGCGCCGACAGGTCGTACCAGCCGGTGGTCCGGACGTCACCGTTCCCGGTGTCCACCTCGGCGCGGACCTGGACGTCGATGTTCTGCTGCAGCGGATTGGGGGCGAACAGCTTCCAGTTCTGCTCGAACTCGGGGTAGATCCATCGATCGACCGTCCTGCCGTGCGTTCTGGTGACGGTGTTCGCGGGTGCGATGTGCAGAAACACCATCCCCAGATGCACCCCGGCGGCGACGGCGACAGCGGCGAGCGCCAGCCCGGCGGCGATCCGGTAAGGGAGGCCGAGCGCGGCTATCCGACCACCGGTGCCCGCCAGGCCCGGCAGCGCGTCACCGGGGCCCGCAGCGGGGACGGACGGGGCGGAGGGGTCAGAAGAGGCGGAGGGGTCCGACATGGGGACGCGCAGGGCCTGCTCCGACGCGGACGGGTCCGATACGGGGACGGGCGTGCCCTGCTCCGACGCGAACGGGACCGCCACCGCCGGTGCGGGCAGGGCCCTCGGCACGGGCCGGGCCTGCTCAGGCACGCACGGGACCGTCGTCGACGTGGGCGGGGCCTGTCCAGGTGCGGGCACGGCCGGCTCAGGCACGGGCGGGGCCGACGCGGACGCAGGCGAGGCCGGGGCTCCGCTTTCCGGACCGTCCATGGCGGGCGGCCCCGGATCGCTCTGCTTCGGTTCCGCCTCCCCCGACGGCTCACGCCGGAGGTCCGGTCTCTCGTCGTTCACGTCCATCCCGCCCCGTCTCCCGAGCTTCGCGTGCTCCGATGCCGTCCCGTGCCGTCGCTCCGGCCCACCGCCGGCGATTCCGCCGTACGCCATACGCCGTACGACCGGTATCACTCGTGTGCAGTACGCCGCGGACCGCGCACCGGAACGGTACTCAGGCTCGGCCGCCCCGCACAGCCCGGGGAGCGAGGCCGGTGGCTGAAAGGTCCTCCACGGCGGTGGACCGGTCGGGAGACATGCGCCGGCAGGCACCGGGGGGAGAGAGACATCGGACGCTCCCCGAGGTGGCCGCATCCCCCGGACGCGCCCTCGAAGACACATCCACCGGGACGGCGCTCAGGGCCCGCACGCCCAGGGCCGGGCTACAGCACGGCGCCGGGCTCGCCCGCGGCGTCCACGACGGGGCGGCCCACCGCGGCCCAGACCTGCATCCCGCCGTCGACGTTCACCGCGTCGACGCCCTGCTGGACCAGATACATCGTGACCTGCGCCGAACGGCCACCGGAGCGGCAGATCACATGGACCCGGCCGTCCTGCGGCACCGCCTCGGTGAACTCGCCGTACCGTGCGACGAACTCGCTGAGGGGGATGTGCAGCGCCCTCGCGGCGTGACCCGCCTGCCACTCGTCGTCCTCACGGACATCCAGCAGAAAGTCGTCGTCCTTGAGGTCCGCGACCTCGACCGTGGGCACACCAGCTCCGAAATGCATGGCTCGACGCTACCCGAAGGGAGCGCGGACCCGCCCCGGCCCCGACGGGTCACGCGGTGCACCCGTGCCCCGACGCCCGGTCCGGGCACCGCACCCGGCGTCCGGGGCGCGGCGGTGACTCAGCCGCGCAGTGCCACCAGTTCGGCTTCCTTCTCGGCCACCTGGGCCAGCAGCTGTTCCGCGATGTCGTTCAGAAGGCTGTCGGGGTCGTCGGGAGCGAGCCGGAGCATCGAGCCGATCGCGCTCTCCTCCAGCTCCCGAGCCGCGAACGAGAGCAGCTCCTTGCGCTGGGCGAGCCATTCGAGACGGGCGTAGAGCTCCTCGCTGCGGCTCGGCCTGCGCTCCTCGGGGGTCGGCCCGGCGGCCCACTCCTCGGTGAGTTCCCTCAGCTGGGCCTCGTCACCGCGGCCGTAGGCGGTGTTGACCTTGGCGATGAACTCGTCGCGCCGCTTGCGCTCCGCCTCGTCCTGCGCGAGGTCGGGGTGGGCCTTGCGGACGAGCGTGCGATAGAGCCTGCGCGCCTCCTCGCTGGGACGGACGCGCTGCGGGGGCCGCACGGGCCGGTCCGTCAGCATGGCCTCGGCCTCGGCGAACAGCCCCTCCTCCGAGTCCATCCAGCCGTGGAACAGCTCCTCCACACCGGGCATCGGCATGACCCGGGCGCGTGCCTCCTGGGCCCGGAGTATGTCCTCGGCGTCCCCGGTGCGGGCGGCCTGCGCCTCGGCGATCTCCGCCTCCAGCTCGTCGAGGCGGGTGTACATCGGCCCCAGCTTCTGGTGATGCAGCCGCGAGAAGTTCTCGACCTCCACACGGAAGGTCTCCAGGGCGATCTCGTACTCGATCAACGCCTGTTCGGCGGCGCGCACGGCACGCTCCAGCCGGTCCTCGGGCCGCGCTCCGGCCGTGGCGCCGTCCGCGCCCTCACCGGTCCCGGTTCCCGCTCCTGGGTCCAAGGCCTCCCTGGACCCGGTGCCCTCGGCAACCGGTTCCTCGGCAGCGGACAGGGACTCGCTCTGCTGGGCTTCGGGCATCGTCACCGGAACAGCCTAAGACACGGCGGCACTCCGCTCCCCGGCCCGTCCACAACGTGCGGATGCTCTGATGCGCCCGCCGGCCCGGAACCCGGGTGCTCGTTCACCACTTCGCTTGTCCGGCGAGTTCCGCGGTCATGACGCTCACCTGATGGCTGCTCAGTCGGGTGTGCTGATTCTCGCCGAACGTGATGACCAGGGCGATGTCGCCCTTGCCGTCGACCGGCAGACGGATGGAGGCGACATTCCCGCTCTCGGTGAGGACGGGGGCGTTCAAGTCGGCTTTGGCCACCCCGTCCAGGTATGTCGCGAGCCGATCGATGCCCAACCCGGCATCTGCGCTGATCTTGGGTGCCATCAGGTTGGCGGCGCGTCCGCGCTCGACGGCGATGGACTCGACGGTCACCGGCTCTCCCGCCAGCTGATAGGCACATTCGACAACCGCGCCCTTGAACGTGGCGATCGGCTCGTCCTTCTCGGCATGGTCGTCGAGTTCGGCGCTCACCTCGCCCGGCTCGGCGGTACCGGTCACGTCGGCCTTGGCCGCCGCCCTGCTCACGTCGTAGTGGACCGGGCAGTTCGTGGCGTCCTCGGCCGCGGCGCGGGCCTTGTCCCGCAGCCCGGACACCGACAGCTTGTCCGATCCTTCCGAGGAACCATGGGAACACCCGACCAGCAGGGCGAGAGCAGCGGCTGTGGCTGCTGGTGCCCCCCAGTTCAGGCGCCGCCGTACGTGCGCGGACATCACACCTCCTACGGCGATGATCGTGCAGCCGCGGCTGCTCCCACTCGCCTGTGATCGCGGAATTTGAAGAAAACTCTCGAGGACAAACACTCTCCGGTGCCGCGGCAGGCAATGTCTGCCCGTGAAAGAGCGGCGTCCGGTGCGTGGGGGAGCCTGCCGGGCGTCGCGACGGGGCGAACGTCGCCTGTCGGGGCACCAGGGCCTGTCGGGAGTCGTGATCCGGGCTCGCGGGGCGTGGCACGCTCGCCGCGTTGCCGGAACGCCCTAGTAGGTGTCCAACGGCGAACGGACTCCCTTCACGCCCGTGCCGATCTGGAGATCCGTGCCGCTGAACACCGTGTTCGCGGCCCGCAGCGACTGCTTCTCGCCGCCCAGCCGGTCCAACAGGGCCTTCACTTGCTCTCCCCATGTCCCGTGCGCGCTCTTGAGCGCCCCGGAGGTCAGCCAGCCTTCGGCATCCTTGGGGCCGAAGGCCTTCACGGCAGCGTCGGTCGATCCGTCGGCGACGTCTCCCGCTTTGCGGGTCGCGGGCTCGATGTTCTGCTCGATGGAATTGGCCGCTTTCTTCTTCGCCTCCGGCGAGGAGGCCAGGTCAGGGGTTTGCGTGCCGCCACCGGTGCCCGGATCCGCCGGTATCTGGTTCAGCCGCATTCCGACCGGCTGCCCCGGCGTCCCCTCCATGCCAGTACCACTCATCGTGCGCGGTCTCCCCGTCTCGTCGCCGTGTCAGTCGCAGTGCAGTGCCTCGCGTGCCGCGTCGCCGAAGGCCTTCGCCAGGCCGGCGTCGTCCGGCAGCCCCCTTGCGGCCCGTTCCTTCGGCTCCCAGTGCCTGAGGTCATCGGCGAAGACCGCGGGCCGGCCGTCGCAGTCCACGCGAGTGAAGCTCCGCTTCTTGAGGGGCTTGACGAGCCAGGCGTCGTTGACGATCGCCAGGCGTGCGAAGGGTCCTTCCTTGTCGCCCTCGAAGGTGAGGTCGCAGTACAGGCCTTCTGCCGGCGTTCCGGTGGTCTGCTCCTGCATTTTCTGGCCTGTGGACCCTGTCACCTTCCCCAGCCGGAAACCCGGGATCCCGCAGACCTTGTCGAGATCGCTGTCGTGCAGGACGCTCGGGGCGAGGTAGTGCGTGGTCGTGGTCGCGCTGTTCGCAGTACCGCACCCGTCCGGCCCAGACGTCAAAGCCTGCGAGGCGGACGCCAGCAGCCGCCCGATGCCTGCGGCGTCTCCTTCCGAGGTGCCTTCGGTGACGGCGGCATGCAGTACGGCCTGTGGGCCGTCACCGCGGGCCGTTGACGTGCACGCCTGTGGGAGCAGCGCCCAGCCTCCGTTGTCGTCGTATGCGCCATGCGTTCCGCCCGTCATGACGTGCCGGCTGCCGGAGACCTCCCAGACGCGGTCCTTGAAGGGGAAGTCCGCCTCCTCCGTGTCGACATACAGGTTCAGCAGCTTGCCGCTCTGCCCCGGCAGCCAGCTCTCCTGCCGTACGGAGCAGGTGGTGGAGGAGTCCTCCGACGCCACCACGCGTCCCCACCCACTGCCCAGCGCGTCGGAGACCTGGTCCGGGGTCGCCCAACCGTGGCAGATCCGATCGGCGGAGAAGACGTCGGTGTTGAAGTAGGTGAACGTTCCGGCGAGCAGTGCGGTCGCCCCCACCACGGCAGCGATCCGGACTCGCCGGCCCGAGCGCCGGGTCGGGGCGACGACGGTGTCTTCGGTGCGGCTCACGTGGGCTACTCCCATCCGAGGTAACTCGCCGCGTCGCCACGGGACGCCGAGTAGGACTGCTTTGCCTCGTCCTTCATGGCCTGCCACGCGTCCCAGTTGGGATCGTGCTTGGAATTGTGCTCGTCATCGATGTCCACGCCGCGATCGACGGCCCAGGCATCGATCATGTTGTAGGTGCCGGTGACTCCGGCCGCGTAGTGGTCCGAGTTGTGTTCCTGGGCCTTCGACTCGGCGGCGGCGATGACGTCCTTCGACCACTCGTACGTTGCCGCGTCCACAAGCCGCTGAGCGGTGTCACCCACCACCGGCAGGCCGGTGATGGGCGCGCCGAGACCGTGGTAGGCGTACCTGGCCATGTCGTTCGCCGCGCTGATCTTCCCCTCGCGCTCGTCGAAGATGACGTCGGAGCCGATGGAGTTCATCGCGCCGGTCACCGCGCCGAGGTCCCTGGCCGGGTTCTTCCAAGCATCGTTGCTCGACCCACCGGACTCGGGTGCCTGGCCCAATTGGTCCAGGGCGTACAGGCGCTGGGTGTCCTGCAGCAGGGCATATGTCTGGTTGTCGGAGGAGGCTCCGCGCATCACGCGCATCAGGCTGTCCTTGCCCACGGTGATGCCTGCCTTGTCGCCGTCGGTCCAGATCTCGTCCTTGCCCGCGGGACTGCCGTATTTGGTGGTGCCGTTCTCCGCGAGGATGTTGTGATTGTCCACGACGTAGTCGGCCAGCGCATGGCCCAGCGGCTTCTGCAGATTGCCATCGACGCTCTCGCCGCCCGCGCCCTTGTCGAGTATCTCGATGGTGCTCTGCATGACGCGGGCCTGTGCGGCGGTATGCGTACCGGGCACACTGCCGGGCTGCCCTTCACTCAGTGGTTCATGGCCGGTTGCCGCTGCTTCGAGGGCCCTGCCCAGGCCGATCTTGCTGGTCGGATCGTCCAGGTCCGTGATGCCGTAGCCGGTGATCGTGTTCTTGGGCCACTCGCGGGAACCGTCACCGCTGCCCAGCAGGTACTTGAGGTGGTCGTTGCCGACGTGGTTCCCGCCCGTACCGTTGCCCTGCGGGTCGAGGAACGCGGTGGCGGCATCGGGATTCCTGCTCATCAGGTCCAGGACGCCGTCCACCGCATCCGTCTCGATGCCCTTGTGACCAGGACCCCACATGGTGAAAATCCCCGGATGGTCCTTCTCGGCCTTGATGACCTGGTCGCCCAGGTCGTACAGAAACTGGTCGTCGAAGTCCTTGTCCGCGTGTTCCATCAGGCTGACGTACGACTGATAGCCGTAAAGGGGGTTGGTGTTGGGTCCGAAATTCTTCGTGCCCTGCTTCTTCATCTCCTCGGTCCACTCGCGGTAGAACGTGCCGTCGTCGCTCGCCAGCCACTGCTTGAACTTCTCCGACCCGGGCGGCGCGTCCTTCACACTGCCTGGCACCGCGGTCGCCGTGGCCATGGTGTTCGCCAGGTTCGTCTGCACCTCGGCGAGCTGCAGCTTGGCCGCGCCATCGGCGTCCCCGACGCGTTCGTTGAGTTCATTGCCGAGTTTGATCATGGTGCGCGGGCCGAGGTCGTGCAGGAGGAGTCGGCTGAACGCCTTGTCGTCGTGATTGTCACGAAGGGCGCGTTGCAGCTCTTCCAGCTCCTCGTCCGAGACCTTCTTGCCGTCCGCGAGGCGCTGGGCGATGTCTTTGACCGCTTCCTCCTCGTAGGCCTCGACATCGCCTTTGGCGCCCGCGTTGAAGCCGCCCGGCATTCCGTTCAGGGGATCGCTGTCCTTGACCACGGCGTTCAGGGCGATCTTGACGCCCTCGTCGGCGTCATTGAGAGCCTTGAGAGCCGCGTCTATCCGCGCGGACCAGGAATGCTCGATCTCGGGCAGATCGGGATCATGATGGATGGAGAAAGCCTCCTGCTGGCTCACCTTCGAGAAGTCGAAGTGGCACAGGCCCTGGTCGGAGACCTTCATTCCGGCCTTGATCGCCTCGTCACGAGCCTGCTCCACACGCTTCTTGAGGTCGACGAAGTTCGCGTGGGCGTCACGCAACAGCGAAGCCACCGCCTTGGCTTCCTTCTGGGCGGCCTGTATCTCCTTGAGCGTGATGTCGAAGCGACCGTTGGCCACCTGGGCGCTGAGGCCACTCCACAGAGTCGGAGCGAGCGAGATGTCATGCACGTCACGCTGGTAGACGACTTCCACCTCATCGTGGAGCTCGGTCGCCATCGCATCCCACATGTCCGCGGCACTCGTCAGCGCCGACAGATCGGTGGTCATCACTTCGTGATAGCTCGGCATGTCCACGCCCCCCGACGGTGATCAAACGCGTCCATCGTACAAACAGCACGCAGCGACGGCACAGCCGTTCCGGGTGAAGAGGTTGAGCAGGTCGGTTCCGGTCGCCCGCAGGTTGTCCCGGCATGACTGGACCTCAGGCAGGTGAGATACCTCACAGCCAGGGCGGGCTGCGTCCTCGGTCACACCCTGCGTCGCCTCACAAAACCTGTCGGCACAACGAGAAACGGGCCCCTCCAGGACTTCCGTCTCTGAGAGGGACCCGTTTCCGGTGGTGCGCGAGGGGGGAGTTGAACCCCCACGCCCTTGCGGGCACTGGAACCTGAATCCAGCGCGTCTGCCTATTCCGCCACCCGCGCATTGGGTGTGTCCTCCGGTGCCGACTCCCTGTGGTGCCGCCGCCTTCCGACATGCAGAACATTAGCACGCTGGAGAGGGTCGGTTCACATCCCTTTCCCGTCCGGCACCGGGCGACGACGGCCCGAACCCCGGCCCGACCAGCGAAGACCGCCGGCCGGGCCACGGGACCACCGGGCCGGGAGCGGACGCCGGCCGTTCCCGCTGGTCGGCGGCGGAGGAGGAGCAGAAGCCGGGGAGGCGGCGGCCGGCGGCTCCCGGTCCGCAGGCGTCCTCGTCCGCGAGCGTCCCGACCGACTCTGTTCACGTATCAACCTCGTACCGGTCTTCTCCATCTCTACAGGAGGAGGACAGGGTCCACAGTCGGGTGCGGGACACTGGTCTGCGGGCGCCTCTACGATCCATCCCGGGAACAGGTCCGAGGAGCACTTCCGAGGAGAGGGTCCGGGATGAGATTCGAGGAGGTCGTCCGCAGGGAACTCCGCAGGCGTCGACACCCGTCGACAGGGCCGACAGGGGGAACCAGCCGATTTCCCGGCGCGTGGATACGATCAGTAAGCAGTACCAGGTAAGAAGCAGCAGTACGCAGGACGCCAGCGAAGGAGGAGGTGCCCCGTGGGAGTCCTGAAGAAGTTCGAGCAACGCCTCGAAGGTCTGGTCAACGGCACCTTCGCCAAGGTGTTCAAGTCCGAGGTCCAGCCTGTGGAGATCGCCGGAGCGCTCCAGCGGGAGTGCGACAACAACGCGACCATCTGGAACCGTGACCGGACCGTCGTCCCCAACGACTTCATCGTGGAGCTGAGCACGCCCGACTACGAGCGTCTCAGCCCCTACTCCGGCCAGCTCGGCGACGAGCTCGCGGGTATGGTGCGCGACTACGCCAAGCAGCAGCGCTACGCCTTCATGGGCCCCATCAAGGTCCATCTGGAGAAGGCCGACGACCTCGACACCGGTCTGTACCGGGTGCGCAGCCGTACGCTCGCCTCCTCCACCGATCAGCAGGCCCCCTCGTCCGCCCCGGCCGGGCGGCAGGGCCCCGGAGGTTACGGCTACCCGCCGTCCGCCGGGCCCGCGGGCGCGCCTCCCATGCCCTCCGCCCCGCCGCCCGGCGGACGTCACGGCGCCGCGCCCTACGGTCAGCGGCCGCCGTCCACGCCCACGGCGGGCGGGCACACCCGTTACTGGGTCGAGATCAACGGCAGCCGCCATCAGATCTCCCGCCCGACGCTGGTGCTGGGCCGCAGCACCGAAGCCGACGTGCGGATCGACGACCCCGGCGTCTCGCGCCGGCACTGTGAGATCCGGACCGGAACGCCCTCGACGATCCAGGATCTCGGGTCCACCAACGGCATCGTGGTGGACGGGCAGCACACCACCCGCGCTACGCTCCGCGACGGCTCGCGGATCGTCGTGGGCAGCACCACCATCATTTACCGGCAAGCCGAAGGGTGAAGCGGGGGCAATGTCAGAGCTGACCCTCACGGTCATGCGGCTGGGTTTTCTGGCCGTACTGTGGCTGTTCGTGATCGTGGCCGTGCAGGTCATCCGCAGCGACCTGTTCGGTACGCGTGTCACACAGCGGGGCTCGCGCCGGGACGCAGGCCGGCCTCAGCAGGCCGCCCGTCAGGCGGCTCCCCCGCCGCAGCGCCAGCAGCCGAGCGGCGGCCGTCAGCGCCGCGGCGCCCCGAGCAAGCTGGTCGTCTCCGAGGGGTCGCTGACCGGTACGACCGTCGCGCTGCAGGGCCAGACCATCACGCTCGGTCGCGCCCATGACAGCACCATCGTGCTGGACGACGACTACGCCTCCAGCCGGCATGCCAGGATCTACCCGGACCGGGACGGTCAGTGGATCGTCGAGGACCTCGGGTCCACCAATGGCACCTATCTCGACCGGAGCCGGCTGACGACCCCCACACCGATCCCGCTGGGTGCGCCGATCCGCATCGGCAAGACCGTCATCGAGCTGCGGAAGTAGTACGACAATGAGCGAGCGGAGCGAGCACGCAACGGCGGCCCATACGGCGGGCCCCGGCGCGCTCCCGACCGGAGGGTGGGCACCGTGCGGATGTACCCGGAGCCGACAGGCGAGGTGCGCATGAGTCTGTCACTGCGCTTCGCCGCCGGATCGCACAAAGGCATGATCCGCGAAGGCAACGAGGACTCCGGCTACGCCGGTCCGCGTCTGCTCGCGATCGCCGACGGGATGGGCGGCCAGGCCGCCGGTGAGGTCGCCTCCTCCGAGGTGATCTCCACCATCGTCGCGCTCGACGACGACGTCCCCGGCTCCGACATCCTCACCTCGCTCGGTACGGCGGTGCAGCGCGCCAACGACCAGTTGCGGGCGATGGTCGAGGAGGACCCCCAGCTGGAAGGCATGGGGACCACGCTCACCGCCCTGCTGTGGACCGGTCAGCGCCTCGGAATGGTCCATGTCGGCGACTCCCGTGCCTATCTGCTGCGAGACGGCGTCCTGACGCAGATCACCCAGGACCACACCTGGGTGCAGCGGCTCGTCGACGAGGGCCGGATCACCGAGGAGGAGGCCACCACCCACCCGCAGCGGTCCCTGCTGATGCGGGCGCTGGGCAGTGGTGAGCGCGTCGAACCCGACCTGTCCATCCGTGAGGTGCGGGCCGGCGACCGGTATCTGATCTGCTCCGACGGGCTGTCCGGGGTGGTCTCCCACCAGACGATGGAGGAGACCCTCGCCGGCTACCAGGGCCCGCAGGAGACCGTGCAGGCGCTGATCCAGCTCGCGCTGCGCGGCGGCGGTCCCGACAACATCACGGTCATCGTGGCCGATGTGCTCGACCTGGACACCGGGGACACCCTGTCCGGACAGCTGTCCGACACCCCGGTCGTGGTGGGCGCGGTCGCCGAGAACCAGCACCATCTGCACGACAACGGCATCATGCAGACGCCCGCCGGCCGTGCCTCCGGGCTGGGCCGGCAGGTGCCGGGGCAGGGCGGCGGCGAGTTCGGCCCGCCCGGCAGCGGCGACGCCGACGGCTATGCGCCGGGCGGCCACGGCTCCTACGACGACGAGGACTTCGTCAAGCCGCGCAAGGGCCGCACCTGGCTGAAGAGGTCGTTCTTCACGGCTCTCGCGCTCGGTGTGATCGGCGGCGGGTGCTACGGCGCCTACCGGTGGACGCAGACGCAGTACTACGTCGGTGCCAACGACGGGCATGTCGCGCTGTACCGCGGTATCAGCCAGGACCTGGCATGGGTGTCGCTGTCGAAGGTGGAGAAGGACCACCCCGAGATCGAACTCAAGTACCTGCCTCCGTACCAGCAGAAGCAGGTCAGGGCGACCATCGCGGCGGGCGGTCTCAAGGCGGCCCAGGACAAGGTCTCCGAGCTCGGTGTCCAGGCGTCCGCGTGCCAGAAGGAGAGCGAGCGCCAGAAGGCCGAGAGCCAGAACAGCTCCAAGACGCCCACGAGCGAGACCGACGGAACCAGCACGGCCTCTCTGACGTCCAAGGGCACACCGTCCACCGACCCGTCGGCATCGACGACGGCGACGGCGACCAAGAGCCGGACCGCATCCGCTCCCACACCCGGCCCGACTCTCTCGGAGGAAGAGCAGAAGGTCGTCTCACTGTGCGGAAAGCAGTAAGCAAAGCCGTGAGGGGCCCTGTCACACCATGAGCAGCAGTACGAGCACGACGACGCACCACACGTCCACGATCGGCGCGATCGGCGCGCCGAGCCGGCGCAACACCGAACTGGCGCTGCTGGTGTTCGCCGTCGTCATCCCGGTGTTCGCCTACGCCAACGTGGGTCTCGCCATCAACGACAAGGTGCCGCCCGGTCTGCTGAGCTACGGCCTCGGCCTCGGACTGCTGGCCGGGGTGGGCCACCTCGTCGTACGGAAGTTCGCCCCGTACGCGGACCCCTTGCTGCTGCCGCTGGCCACGCTGCTCAACGGACTCGGTCTGGTCGTCATCTGGCGGCTCGACCAGTCCAAGCTGCTGCAGTCCATCGGTCAGGGGGGCGGGGCGGCACCGCGGCAGCTGATGTACACGGCCCTGGGCATCGGGCTGTTCGTCGTCGTCCTGATCTTCCTCAAGGACCACCGCGCCCTCCAGCGCTACACCTATATCTCCATGGTGGGCGCACTGGTCCTGCTGCTGCTGCCGCTGGTCCCGGGCCTCGGCGCCGATCTCACCTACGGCGCGAAGATCTGGATCTCGGTGGCCGGATTCTCCATCCAGCCCGGTGAGTTCGCGAAGATCGTGCTGGCGATCTTCTTCGCCGGCTATCTGATGGTGAAGCGCGACGCGCTGGCCCTGGCCAGCCGCCGCTTCATGGGGCTGTACCTGCCGCGCGGACGCGACCTCGGCCCGATCATCGTCGTCTGGGCGATGTCGATCCTGATCCTGGTCTTCGAGACCGACCTCGGTACGTCGCTGCTGTTCTTCGGAATGTTCGTCATCATGCTGTACGTCGCCACCGAGCGGACCAGCTGGATCGTCTTCGGTCTGCTGATGTCCGCGGTCGGCGCGGTCGGTGTGGCGAGCTTCGAACCGCACGTGCAGACCCGTGTCCAGGCCTGGCTCAACCCGATGGGGGAGTTCAAAGCGAGCCGGGCCCTCACCCATGACGGCGTCGTCCACTCCGAGCAGGCCATGCAGGCCCTGTGGGCCTTCGGCTCCGGCGGCACCCTCGGCTCCGGCCTCGGTCAGGGCCACTCGGACCTCATCCGCTTCGCCGCCAACTCCGACTTCATCCTCGCCACCTTCGGCGAGGAGCTCGGGCTGGCCGGCATCATGGCGATCCTGATGATCTACGCGCTGATCGTGGAACGCGGAGTGCGCACCGCGCTGGCCGCCCGCGACCCCTTCGGCAAGCTGCTCGCCGTCGGCCTGTCCGGTGCCTTCGCGCTCCAGGTCTTCGTGGTGGCCGGCGGTGTGATGGGCCTGATCCCGCTCACCGGTATGACCATGCCGTTCCTGGCCTCCGGAGGCTCCTCCGTGATCGCCAACTGGGTTCTGATCGGGATCCTGATCCGCATCAGCGACACCGCGCGCCGCCCGGCACCCGCCCCCGCTCCCAGTCCCGACGCCGAGATGACCCAGGTGGTCCGCCCGTGAACAAGCCCCTGCGCCGGATCGCGATCTTCTGCGGGCTGCTCGTTCTCGCGCTGCTCGTCCGCGACAACTGGCTCCAGTACGTCCAGGCCGAGACTCTGCGCACCGACAAGAACAACCGCCGGGTCCTGATCGCCCGTTACGCGACGCCCCGGGGCGACATCATCGTCGAAGGCACCCCGATCACCGGGTCCAAGAAGTCGGCCGCCGACAGCTCCAACGACTTCGTGTACAAGCGCACCTACAAGGACGGCCCGATGTGGTCGCCCGTCACCGGCTACGCCTCGCAGGCCTTCGGCTCCACCCAACTGGAGTCCATCGAGGACGGCATCCTCACCGGCAACGACGACCGGCTGTTCTTCCGCAACACCCTCGACATGCTGACCGGCAAGGAGAAGCAGGGCGGCAACGTCGTCACCACGCTGAACGCCGCCGCGCAGAAGGCCGCGTACGAGGGTCTGGAGAAGGTCGGCGGCAAGGGCGCGGCCGTGGCGATCGACCCCCAGACCGGGGCGGTCCTGGCGCTGGCCTCCTACCCGTCGTACGACCCGTCGGAGTTCGCGGGCAACTCCCTCACGACCGACAGCAAGGCCTGGTCGAAGCTCCAGAAGGACCAGAACCCGAGCGACCCGATGCTGAACCGGGCGCTGCGCGAGACCTACCCGCCGGGCTCCACCTTCAAGGTGGTCACCGCGGCGGCCGCGCTGGAGAACGGCCTGTACGACGGCGCCGACCAGAAGACCAGGTCCCCGCTGCCCTACATCCTTCCGAACACCCAGACCGAGCTGAAGAACGAGGGCAACATCCCCTGCCAGGACGCGACGATGCGGGAGGCGCTCAGGGTCTCCTGCAACACCGTCTTCGGCAAGATCGGCGCCGACCTCGGCAAGGACAAGATGCTGGAGCAGGCGAAGAAGTTCGGCTTCAACGAGGAGCAGTTCATCCCGGTCCGTGCCAACGCGTCCAACTTCCCGAAGGAGATGGACTCGGCGCAGACCGCGCTCAGCTCGATCGGGCAGTTCGAGACCGCCGCGACCCCGCTGCAGATGGCCATGGTCGCCTCGGCGATCGCCAATGACGGCAAGCTGATGAAGCCCTACATGGTGGCCAAGCTGCAGTCCTCCAACGTGGACACCCTGGAGCAGACGCAGCCGGAGGAGATGAGCCGGCCGCTGTCCGAGAAGAACGCCCAGATCCTCCAGTCGATGATGCAGACGGTCGTCGAGCAGGGCACCGGAACCAACGCACAGATCCCCAACGTCACTGTGGGCGGCAAGACCGGAACCGCCCAGCACGGTCTGAACAACAGCGAGAAGCCGTACGCCTGGTTCATCTCCTACGCCAAGCTCAGCGACGGCAGCTCGCCGGTCGCCGTGGCCGTGGTGGTCGAGGACGAGAGCGCCAACCGCGACGACATCTCCGGCGGCGGTCTCGCCGCCCCCATCGCCAAGAACGTGATGGAGGCGGTCATCAACAAGAAGTGACCCCTGTCACGCCTCCTTCGCATCGGTGCACGTAGCGATACCGGTCCTGTATCGGGTGGCGGATGTGGCCAGGTCACACACAGCTAGCCGGGTACCGTATGCCCGGGCAGCACACCGCCGGACCACACGCGGGTGTGGTCAGGACCGACGGAGAGGGCTGGTAGGAAGCTATGGAAGAGCCGCGTCGCCTCGGCGGCCGGTACGAGCTGGGCCATGTGCTCGGTCGTGGTGGCATGGCCGAGGTCTACCTCGCGCATGACACCCGTCTGGGCCGCACCGTGGCAGTGAAGACGCTGCGCGCCGACCTGGCGCGCGACCCTTCCTTCCAGGCCCGGTTCCGCCGGGAGGCCCAGTCGGCCGCCTCGCTCAACCATCCGACGATCGTCGCGGTGTACGACACGGGCGAGGACTACATCGACGGGGTCTCGATCCCGTACATCGTCATGGAGTACGTCGACGGATCCACGCTGCGTGAGCTCCTGCACAGCGGGCGCAAGCTGCTGCCGGAGCGGTCCATGGAGATGACCATCGGCATCCTCCAGGGCCTGGAGTACGCCCATCGCAGCGGCATCGTGCACCGTGACATCAAGCCGGCGAACGTCATGCTGACGCGCAACGGCCAGGTCAAGGTGATGGACTTCGGCATCGCCCGCGCCATGGGCGACGCCGGCATGACGATGACGCAGACGGCCGCGGTCATCGGCACGGCCCAGTACCTCTCGCCCGAGCAGGCGAAGGGCGAGCAGGTCGACGCCCGCTCGGACCTGTACTCGACCGGTTGTCTGCTGTACGAGCTGCTGACGGTCCGCCCGCCCTTCGTGGGCGACTCCCCGGTCGCGGTCGCCTATCAGCACGTCCGCGAGGAGCCCCAGCCGCCGAGCGTCTTCGACCCCGAGATCACGCCCGAGATGGACGCGATCGTGCTGAGGGCGCTGGTCAAGGACCCGGACTACCGCTACCAGTCGGCCGACGAGATGCGCGCCGACATCGAGGCCTGCCTCGACGGCCAGCCGGTCGCGGCGACCGCGGCGATGGGCGCGGTCGGCTACGGCGGCTACCCGGACGACCAGCCGACCACGGCACTGCGCCCCGAACCGGGCGCCGGCGCCACCACGATGCTGCCGCCCATGAACCCGGACGACGGCGGCTACGGCTACGACGACCGTCCGGACCGCCGTCGGCAGAAGCAGAGCAACAACACATCGACCGTGCTGCTGGTGGTCGCCGGTGTGGTGGTGCTGGTCGGCGCGATCCTCCTCGGCATGTGGATCTTCAACGGCGACCGCGTCAGCAACGACAAGGCCGATGTGCCGAACTTCGTGGGCATCACCCGGACGGAGGCGGAGGATCTGGCCTCCAACGCCGATCTGAAGCTGGCCTTCACCAACAAGACCTGTGAGAACCAGAAAAAGGGCAACATCTGCGAGCAGAGCCCGGAAGCGAAGATTCAGGTCGAGAAGGGCAGCACGGTCAACCTGGTCGTGTCGACGGGGGCGCCCAAGGTGACGGTCCCGGACGTCGTCACCAAGGACCTCGACGAGGCGAAGGCGAAGCTCGAGGGCGAGGACTACCAGTTCAAGGTCGAGGTGAAGCCCCAGGAGTCCACCCAGACGCCGAACACGGTCCTGGAGACGGACCCGAAGTTCGGTACCAAGGTGCGAAAGGGCTCCACGATAACCCTGACGGTCGCCAGGGCCCCGGAGACGGTCTCCGTTCCCGACCTGTCCGGCCGGAGCTGTGACGAGGCCAAGCAGCAGCTGCAGGAAAAGGGCCTGGTGGCGGGCAACTGCGACGAGGTGGAGGTCGGCGACCCGAACCAGTTCGGCAAGGTCATCGGAACCGATCCGGTTGCGAGCTCTCAGGTCAAGGTGGGCACCACGGTCACCATCAAGATCGGTAAGCAGGCCGAGAACAACCAGGTCCAGGTCCCCGAGGTCAGGAACAAGTCCCTCAAGGACGCCAAGGACCTCCTCGCGGCGGCGGGCCTCGGCATCGCCGAGATCAAGAATTCCCAGGACGACAACGCCGTGGTCGTCAACTGCGACCCCCAGCCGGGCTCACAGGTCGACCGCGGCAGCCAGGTGACCCTGGTCGCCGTAGGCGGAGGCCAGGGCAACGGAAACCAGGGCTTCTTCGGCGGAGGCGGGGGTGGAGGCGGGGGCAACAGGCACTGACCGGCCCGCCCAGCACGACGCAGTGACGAGTCAGGCCCCGGCATCCTGGAGAGGATGCCGGGGCCTGACTCGTTCGTTCGTGCTGTCGCTCAGCGCAGTTCCTTCGGCGGTGTCCGCTTGCTGTCCACCTTGTCCACCCGGACGAGTTCGCCCCAGACGATGTAGCGGTACTGCGAGGTGTAGATCGGGGTGCACGTCGTCAGGGTGATGTAGTGGCCGGGCTTCTTCACGCCCGCCTCTTCCGGGACCGCGGTGAGGACCTTCACGTTGTACTTCGACGTCGAGGGAAGGATCGCGAAGACCTTGTAGACGTACCAGTCGTCCCGCGTCTCGAAGACGATCGGGTCGCCCTTCTTCAGCTTGTGGATGTTGTGGAACTTCGCCCCGTGCCCGTCGCGGTGCGCGGCCAGCGCGAAGTTGCCGTCCTTGCCCGACATCGGCAGCCCCGACTTGACGGGGTCCGTGTAGTAGCCGGCCACACCGTCGTTGAGGATCTCGGCCGAGGTGCCCTTCTCGACCAGCACCTCGCCGTCGTCCATCGCCGGCACATGCAGGAAGCCGATGCCGTCCTTGGTGTCCAGCGCGCCGGGCCCGGTGTCCTGTTCGGCCGCCCAGTGGTCGCGCACCTTGCCGCCCTGCTGGTCGGCCTTGCGGTCCGCGAGGACGTTCGTCCACCACAGCGAGTAGACGACGAACAGGCCGAGTACCAGGCCCGCCGTGATGAGCAGTTCCCCGAAGACGCTGACGGCGGCCGCGATCCGGCTGCGCCCACGGCGTCGCGGCACGGACCGGGAGCCGGGATCCGGCCGCGTCGTGCCGGTCTGCTCGTCCTGGTCGATCGTCACTCCCACTGCCTCTGCTCCGTCTGTTCCACGTGCCTGCGAGTACGCGCACCCTGAGTCCGCGTACGTGTGACTACCCGTACCTGTGACGGTGCGCACCTGTCACCCCCGTGCGCGCCCACGATCCGCGCGCCTAGGAGATCAGTGCGTCCGGTTTGCCCTTGCTGCGCGGCCGTTCCTCGACCATCTTGCCCCAGACGATCAACCGGTACTTGCTGGTGAACTCCGGCGTGCAGGTGGTCAGTGTGATGTAGCGGCCCGGCTGGGTGAAGCCGCCGTCCCTCGGTATGGGGTCGAGAACACTCGTGTTCGACGGCGGGGTCACCGGCAGGGTCGACGCCATCTTGTAGACGAAGTACTTGTCCTGCGTCTCCACCACGATCGCGTCGCCCGGCTGGAGGCGGTTGATGTAGCGGAACGGCTCGCCGTGGGTGTTGCGGTGGCCCGCGAGGCCGAAGTTGCCCGTCCTGTCGTCCGGCATCGCCGTCTTCAGGCTGTCCTCGCCGTAGTGCCCGACCATGCCCTTGTCGAGCACATTGGTCTTGCTGATGCCCTCGGCGATCGGCACGACCACATCCAGCTTCGGGATGTGCAGAAGGGCGAAGCCCTGCCCGGGCGCGAACTCCCCGGGGGCCCGCTTGCCGCTCGCCCAGTCCTGCTGGAGGTGCTTCGCGGCGCTGCCCGCCTCCTGGTGCGCCCTGACGTTCGACCACCAGAGCTGGTAGCTCACGAACAGCAGCATGAGCACACCGGTGGTCATGAACAGCTCGCCCACCACCCGGCTCACCAGAACCGCTGCGCCGGGCTTCTGCGCCCGTGCGGCCCTCCGGGCCTCCATCCGGGAGCGGGGCGCCTCCGCGGCCGTCTCAGAGGGCTTCTCGGCCGTCTGTGGCCCGTTCCCGCGGCGTCCGGTCCTCTTGGCCGCCTTGCGCCGCGCGGCACGGCCGCCCGGCACGGGAGCGGACTCACCGGCCCGGTCCCCGGCGCGCCGCACCTCCTCGACGTCCACGGCCCGCAGTGCGACCGTCTTGTCGTCCAGGGCCCGCAACGCCACCGTCGCGTCGTCCACGGAACCGGCCGGGGGTCTGGCACCGGCTGCCCGGGCCGGATCGACGGGGGAGGCCGGGGGCGGCCCGGCGTAGGGGGGAGCGGCGGCGGGATCGCCGTACGACGCGCCCGACGTGGTGCCGCCGTACGAGGGGAGCACCGCCGTCGCGTCGAGGCCCTGCCCCTGCTGCGCCAGCTGCGGCGGTGCGGAGGACTGTTCCCCGTACCCGGCGCCGGACTCCCCGGGGTAGCCGCCGTGACCGGACCACTCCTGCCCCTCCTGCCACGCGCCGGAGCCCTCGTAGGGCTGCCGGCCGTACGAGGATCCGGGATCCGCGGCGTCCCCGTAGGCGGCGCCGGTGTCGCGCTCGGGGCGCAGTGCGGTCACGCCGTGGCCCTGCCCACCACCGGGGCAAGCCCCGCCGACCTCGCCACGGCCCCCTGGTCACCGCACTCCACCAGCCAGTTGGCCAGCATCAGATGGCCGTGCTCGGTGAGCACCGACTCGGGGTGGAACTGCACGCCCTCCACGGGGAGCTCACGGTGCCGGAGGCCCATGACGATCCCGTCGGGTGTACGCGCCGTGACCTCCAGCTCGGCCGGCACCGTGTCCGGCTCGGCGGCCAGGGAGTGGTAGCGGGTCGCGGTGAAGGGGGACGGCAGTCCGGCGAAGACTCCCCTGCCCTCGTGCTCGACCGGCGAGGTCTTGCCGTGCAGCAGCTCCGGCGCCCGGCCGACCACACCGCCGTAGGCCACCTGCATGGACTGCATGCCCAGACAGACGCCGAAGACGGGTACACCGGTCGCGGCGCAGTGCCGGACCATCTCGATGCAGACACCCGCCTCTTCGGGGGTTCCGGGGCCGGGCGACAGCAGCACACCGTCGAAGCCTCCCCCGGCTCCGCCCGAGCGGGAGGAGCGCCCCTGGACGTCCCCCGTCGACACCTCGTCGTTGCGCACCACCTCGCACTCCGCACCCAGCTGGTACAGGTACTGGACCAGGTTGAAGACGAAGCTGTCGTAGTTGTCGACGACGAGAATGCGCGCGCTCACTGGTTGTCCACCGTCACATCGTTGAAGGGCAGCAGCGGTTCGGCCCAGGGGAAGACGTACTGGAACAGTACGTAGACCACGGCCAGGACCAGCACGACGGAAGTCAGTGCCCTCACCCATGCATTGCCCGGTAGATGCCGCCAGATCCAGCCGTACATGCCGTCCCTTCCGTCTCGCCACGGCACCAGACTCACGCCGTACGCCACCAGACTAACGGCGCCGAGCCGCCGGTCTCCCTGTCTCCGCGAGCCCCGTGGGATCGGGATGCGTCCGGACGATCGGCCCGTGACCGTGTCCCCCGCGGGAACGCACATGGTCAGCGTCGGCCGACGCCCGGAGGGGGCACCCCGGCCTCCGTGGCACAGCGTCGAATACTTCAACGTCCGCGGGCACGGTTTTGTATGGGCCTTTGTCGATCCGATACGTGGCCCAGATGGTTCGGCCGGCTCCGGCAGGGGTTTGTTCCACGTGAAACCAGGCCGGCTTCTACTCCACCGGCTTCGCGTAGTGCAGATCCACCGCGCCGGTGTAGCCGGGAAGCGTCACCGTGCCGTCCTCGGTGACCTTCCAGCCGAGGCCGTAGACATTGACGTACACCATGTAGTTCTGGATCGCGGGCGAGGCGGCGAGCGCCTTCTGGAGCTTGTCCGGGTCGCCGATCGCGGTGATCTTGTAGGGGGGCGAGTAGACGCGGCCCTGGAGGATCAGGGTGTTGCCGACACAGCGCACGGCACTGGTGGAGATCAGCCGCTGGTCCATGACCTTGATGCCCTGGGCGCCGCCCAGCCACAGGGCGTTCACCACGGCCTGCAGGTCCTGCTGGTGGATGACCAGGTAGTCGGGCTGGGGCTCGGGGTAGCCGGGCAGTTTGGCGGTGGCGTCGGGCGGGGCGTCATTGAGGGTGACGGTGACGGCCTTGCCGGTGAGCTTCTGGGTGCCGGCGTTCTGCTCCAGCGCCGCGAGCCGCGCCTGCTCGGCCTTGCCGGTGCCGCCTCCGGTGCGCTTGGCCAGGCCCTCGATGTCACCGCGCAGTGCGGCGTTGGTCTCGTCGAGCCGGGCGTTCTTGTGGCTGCGCTCCTGGATGAGGTCGGAGAGCTTCAGCAGCGAGGAGTCCGTGCGGATATTGGTGCCCCTGGCCGTGTTGAAGCTGGTGAAGAAGAGGAGCCCCGCCAGGGCGAAGACACCCACGGTGAGGACGCGCACGGGCGGGAACCCGCGCCCGGGGGCAGGTATGGGCCCTGTTTCCAGGGAACCGGAACCCGCCTGGGGGGAGTCGGCTGAATTGCTCAACGTACCCTTATCTCCTTCGGCGCCGCGGAAGCACTACGCTAACGGACGCCCGGGGGAGTGCTCAGTGTCCCCTTGTACGCTGCCCCGGACCCCGCCCCAGTTCCCTGCGCGGCCACGCAGCGCATCGACAGGAGAGACCCTCGTGCCGAAGTCACGTATCCGCAAGAAGGCCGACTACACGCCGCCGCCGTCCAAGCAGACTGCCAGCATCAAGCTGGGCAGCCGCGGCTGGGTGGCACCGGTCATGCTGGCCATGTTCCTCATCGGGCTCGCCTGGATCGTGGTCTTCTATGTGACCGACGGTTCACTGCCGCTCGACATGCTGGGCAACTGGAACATCGTGGTGGGCTTCGGGTTCATCGCGGCGGGATTCGGCGTCTCCACGCAGTGGCGGTAGCGCCGCCCGCGCGCCCGCGTCCGGCTCTGCCCACGGCTGTGCACCGAGTTATCCACAGTCTTGTCCACAGGATCCGGGTCCAGTGGAAAAAGAACGACGATCTGTGGATAACCCGTGGAGCGTTGACGCCGGTATGACGGAATCATCGGCTCTCGAAAAACTGTTCGCCCCCTGCCCTACCTGCGAAAACGCCGGTCGGTGACAGGGGGCACGCATGTTCCCCACGGGGGACGCATGATCCACCACGATCTGTGGACAACGCTGGGTACAAGCTCGGGCTATCGCCTGAGCGGGTCCGTCCTTCAGCTGAGCTGGACGGTCCTGAGCACGGTCACCAGGATCACGGCTGCCAGCACCAGCCCGCACACCCCGTACTGGACCAGGGCCCGCCGCTCGCGGGGGGCGTGGACCATGGCATAGCCGACCAGAACACCGCCGATCAGTCCGCCGATATGGGCCTGCCAGGCGATGTTGTGCCACCCGAAGGTGAAGATCAGGTTGATCACCAGCAGCACGATGACCGGCCGCATGTCATAGCGGAGCCGACGCATCAGCACGGCGGTGGCGCCGAAGAGCCCGAAGATCGCTCCGGAGGCCCCCAGCGAGGCCTGGTTGGGGGCGGCGATCAGATAGGTGAGGGCGCTGCCAGCCAGCCCGGAGGCGAAATAGAGCGCGAGATAGCGGGCGCGGCCGAGGGCAGCCTCCAACGGGCCGCCGATCCACCACAGGCTGAGCATGTTGAACAGGAT
The DNA here is from genome assembly GCF_008704995.1 of Streptomyces nodosus. Taxonomy (NCBI): domain Bacteria; kingdom Bacillati; phylum Actinomycetota; class Actinomycetes; order Kitasatosporales; family Streptomycetaceae; genus Streptomyces; species Streptomyces nodosus. The sequence goes on along the minus strand of NZ_CP023747.1, from coordinate 3,881,602 downwards.
GTGGACAAAGCTGCTGGTGCTGTGCAGGAACATCGACGTCAGCAGCCGGTACCACTGCCCCTGCGCGACGCCCTCGAGCGGTCCGTGGTCGTAGACGTAGGCCTGACCGACCAGGAAGAACCGTTCCGTGAAGCGGTTACCGAGCGACAGCTGCACCAGGAAGACAGCCAGATTGACGCCGATCAGCACCTTGGTGACCAGCCGGGGATCGGCGGCCACGGTGCCGCCCGCGAGCGTACGGGGCTGGGACGCACCAGGGGCGTGGCCCGTGCCGGAGCCGTTGCGGACGCAGTCCGGGCACTGGAAGCCGACCGAGGCGTCGACCATGCACTCCGGGCAGATGGGGCGCTCGCAGCGGGTACAGCGGATACCCGTCTCGCGGTCCGGATGCCGATAGCAGACCGGCAGCTCGCGTGCTCCGTGCGGGCCCTGATTCGGCGGGCTGCCTGGCGCCTGATCCATGGGGTCCCCTCACTCTCCGTACGACGGGGTGCCCCGCCCTTCCTTCTACGGACGGGCGGGGCGCTTTTGTTCCCTCGTGCGGTGTACCCGGCGGGGTTCAGCCCTCGCGGCTCTGGATGACCACCGACTCGATCACGACGTCGTTGACGGGGCGGTCGGTACGCGGGTTGGTCTGGGCGGTGGCGATGGAGTCCACGACCTTCTGGCCGGCCTCGCCCGTGACCTCGCCGAAGATGGTGTGCTTGCCGGTCAGCCAGGCCGTCGGCGCCACCGTGATGAAGAACTGCGAGCCGTTGGTGCCCGGACCGGCGTTGGCCATCGCCAGCAGGTACGGCTTGGTGAAGGCGAGGTCCGGGTGGAACTCGTCCTCGAACTGGTACCCGGGGCCGCCGGTGCCGTTGCCCAGCGGGTCGCCGCCCTGGATCATGAAGCCGCTGATGACCCGGTGGAAGACCGTGCCGTCGTAGAGCTTCTTGGTGGACTTCTCGCCGGTGGCGGGGTGGGTCCACTCGCGCTCGCCGGTGGCGAGTTCGACGAAGTTACGGACCGTCTTCGGCGCATGGTTCGGCAGCAGCCGGATCTCGATGTCGCCGTGGTTGGTCTTCAGGGTGGCGTAAAGCTGCTCAGCCACGATCTGCCTTCCGTTGTCTTCTGTGACCCCCCGATCCTCGCACGGCATGCACCCCGGGACGCCCGGCCACCCACCTCTCGGCGAACATCCACGGATTGTTTCCGAGGTGAAGCCGGGGTGCGGGGGCGAATCCGGGCGTGTCGGGTTACGGGGCCCGCGTCCTCCAGTGCCCCGGAACCGGCCATGATCGCCCAGATCGATGCCCCTCCGGAGAGGGGTCCCCATCGTGCACTATGGGCTGTATGACCCGGATGCCCGTCCTCGCATGCCCGGGAGCTCTTCGAGGGGCATGATCCGTAAAAGGCTGGAAAGTCGAATTACCGTACGCCACCGAGGAGGAGGAACCCGTGACCCGCATCGACAGCGTGCGCGCCGCGACCGGTTCGGCGAAGGACAGCGTGCTGCACGCCGCGGAAGTGGTGGCGCCCTACGCCGACACGGCCAAGGACATGGCAGCGCACTACACACGCGAGGCGCGCGTTCGTCTCGCACCCAAGATGTCGCAGGCCGCAGGGCAGGCCCGCGTCCAGTACGACATCTATCTCGCCCCGCGGCTGGTACAGGCCCGTTCCCATGTGCCGCCCAAGATGGACATGGCCGCCCAGGGAGCCGCCGCCTACACCCGCAAGGCGGCCGCCGCCTCCCGCCCCAGGATCGAGCAGGCGCTCGCCGCGGCCGGGCCCGCCCGGGACCAGGCGACATCGCGGGGTACGGCGGCACTGGCCGCGTTGCGTGGCCAGGTCACGCCGGAGCAGATCCAGAAGCTGGTCCGCCGGCAGCAGCGACGCGCCAAGGCCGGCCGTCTCGCCAGAGGCATGGCGGTGCTGGGCGCCCTGACCGGTGGCGCCGTCGTCGCCTGGAAGTGGTGGGACAAGCAGGCCAACCCCGACTGGCTGGTCGAGCCGCCCGCCGCGACCGCGGTCTCGGGAGGCGAACGCCTGGCCTCGGTGGACGGCACCGAGCCGAGCGTGCTGGACCCCGAGACACAGACACGGCAGGCCAGGAGGGACTCCCCGGGCGGCGGCGACTACCGCTGAGCCCGGCGGGGACGCCGTCGAACCACAACCATGCCGTGGGGCGGGAGACTTGAGGGTCTCCCGCCCCACGGCGATGTTTCACGTGGAACAGAGGAAACGGGGAACAGGGGAAACGGGCGGACCAGCCGGAGAGCATGCATCCCTCCCCACGATGACGTTTGCAACGCACCCTGCGTGTACGTTCCATGGAGACTTCCCTCACGGAACGCACCCTCCCGTTCACGGATCCATGAGCACCCCACCTCACACAAGGCTGCCCATATCGCCCCATGCCACCCTCCGGTCGAATCACCCGGACCGAGGGCGGTCCGGAACCCTTGACTCGCACAGTCGTTTGCGCAAAGAAATGCAACGACAGCAAACCTTCATATGTGACATGGGTCACCGCACACAAAGGACCGGCCAGTCGCCGCGGAAGGCGTCTGGCCGGTCGATGGTGGATCCGAGAGGTGGAGCCTAGGGGAGTCGAACCCCTGACATCTGCCATGCAAAGACAGCGCTCTACCAACTGAGCTAAGGCCCCGGAGGAGTCGCGTCCGACCGGTCGAACCACGGACCGGCGGGCACTGCGGACCAGCGTACCGGGTCACCCCCCGTATCTCGAAAAGGATGGGGGGTCCCCGTGGGCGACCACTCTCCGTAAGATGCTCGTCGTGGTTCGCTAGAGCGAACCGCGGTACTTGGGGAAGCGATGGGGAGACGCAATGGACGCCGCACAGCAGGAAGCCACCGCAAGAGCGCGGGAGCTGCAGCGGAACTGGTACGGGGAGCCGTTGGGGGCGCTCTTCCGTAAGCTCATCGACGATCTCGGGCTCAACCAGGCTCGTCTCGCCGGTGTACTGGGGCTGTCCGCACCGATGCTGTCCCAGCTGATGAGCGGTCAGCGCGCCAAGATCGGCAATCCCGCGGTGGTCCAGCGGGTGCAGTTGCTCCAGGACCTGGCCGGGCAGGTCGCGGACGGCAGCGTGAGCGCCGCCGAGGCGACCGAGCGGATGGACGAGATCAGAAAGTCGCAGGGGGGCTCCGTGCTCAGCAACACCACACAGACGACGAACGGTTCGGGCGCGCCCACGGTCAAGCGGGTGGTCCGTGAGATCCAGTCGCTGCTGCGCTCGGTGGCGGCGGCCGGAGACATCATCGACGCGGCGAACACCCTCGCCCCGACCCACCCGGAACTGGCAGAGTTCCTCCGGGTGTACGGCGCCGGCCGCACCTCCGACGCGGTCGCCCACTACCAGTCCCACCAGAACTGAGCCCGCGCCTCGCCACCGGGGACTCTCGTGCCGGAGGTGCGCGGGAGTCCTGATCACGTCCGGAAGGGGGAGGACGTACGACCATGGGTGAGGTTTTCGCCGGGCGGTACGAACTGGTCGACCCCATCGGGCGCGGGGGAGCCGGGGCCGTCTGGCGCGCCTGGGACCACCGCCGGCGCCGCTATGTGGCCGCCAAGGTCCTGCAGCAGAGCGACGCCCATGCCCTGCTGCGGTTCGTACGCGAGCAGGCGCTGCGCATCGACCATCCTCATGTGCTGGCGCCCGCCAGCTGGGCCGCGGACGACGACAAGGTCCTGTTCACCATGGACCTGGTCGCCGGGGGCTCACTGGTGCATCTCGTCGGGGACTACGGCCCGTTGCCCCCGGCCTTCGTCTGCACCCTGCTGGACCAGCTGCTGTCCGGACTCGCCGCCGTGCACGCCGAGGGTGTGGTGCACCGGGACGTCAAGCCCGCCAATGTGCTGCTGGAGGCCACCGGCACCGCCCGCCCCCGGCTGCGGCTGTCGGACTTCGGCGTCGCCATGCGCCTGGGAGAGCCGAGGCTCACCGAGACCGACTATGTGGTGGGCACGCCCGGCTATCTGGCGCCCGAACAACTGATGGGCGCGGACCCGGACTTCACGGCCGATCTGTTCGCCGTCGGCCTGGTCGCGCTGTATCTGCTTCAGGGCGCCAGGCCGGACAGCAGAGCGCTGGTCCAGCACTTCACGGCCCATGGCACACCGGGTGCGCCCCGGGGCGTCCCCGGGCCCCTGTGGGAGGTCGTGGCGACCCTGCTGCAGCCGGATCCGGCCGCGCGGTTCCGCACCGCCACGGGGGCACGCAAGGCCCTGGCCGCGGCCCGGGAACTGCTGCCCGAGCCGGGCTCCGACGACGAGCGGACGGAGATCTTCGAGGTGGAGATCTTCGACCAGATCGGTCCGCTTCCCCAGGGTTTCGGCCCCGAAGGACCACTGATCACGCCGTCGGGGGTGACGGGCCCCGCATCCGTCGGACCGCACGGAACCGACACCACGGGCGTCGGCCCGGGGGAGACACCGTCCGGAGCGGCGGGGGGTGCTCCGAAGCCGCCGCCCGCCGTGGTCCCCGGGGCGGGCGGCGAAGCGCGGCCGCTGGGGCCCGGTGCGATACCGCCGCGGCCGGTCACCGCACCCGTCTCCCCGGGCGCCGGTGCCTCCGCGGTGGTGCCGGGGCCGCCGTTCCCCGCCGTAGGGCCCGGGTCCACGCCCCCTGCCCTGCCGCCCAGACCCTCGGTGGATCCGACGCCGCCCCCGAGGCCCCCCGCCCTGTCGGACACCGGAAGCTTCCATCTGCCGCCCCCGCTGCCGCGCGAGACGGTGCCGCGCCCGCCCGGGCAGCCCCCCGCACCACCCGCCGCGGCCGTGGCGACAGGCCCCGTGCCCGCCCACGCCGCACCCCATGAACCCACGTGGCAGCCCGGGCACACACCCTCCGCCGGCCCGCGCACCGCCCCGTCCCTCGCGGTGCGCGGGCCCGCCCCTGCGCACACCGCCGCCCCGTCCTCGCAGGCGCCCACCCGGCCGGGTGGCCCGGCACGCCACGGCAGAAGGCCGGGGGCCCGGCGCCCGGGACCACCGGCGAAGATCGCCCTACCGGTCCTGCTGCTCGCGCTCCTCTGTTTCGCGGTGGGTTTCTGGGCCCTGGCACGCGTCTGAGGCAGCGGTCAGCCGGTACCGGCCCACCGGCCCCGGGCGCGGCGCCGGGCGACCACCGTCCACAGCCCCAGCCACAGAACCAGCGCACTGCCGGTGCCGATCCCGCCCGCGGCGACCAGGGTCAACGTGCGGCTGCCGCCCCGCTCCGGGCCGACGGCACCTGCTTCGCCGCCCTCCCCGCCGCTGCCCGCCGCCTCGTCCGCGGAACCGGCCCCCGGCCCGGCGGAACCGTCGCCGTTGCCGGCCCCGTCCGGAGCCGCCGCCTCCCGGTCCTCCGCCGTGACCTCGAACACATCGCGTGGAGCGGAGCGTCCCGCGTACGCCGGACCGGACACCGGCGTCCCGCTCACCCGCACCCGCAGCGTCAGCCCGAAGGGGCCTTCCCCGAACCGCTCCCCGACCGGTGTCCCGAGGTGCACCGCGAGGTAGTACCAGCCCGCGAACCGCATCGCGCTCGTCCGGTCACCGACGGCGTGACGGTTGGCGTAGTCGACGGGCGGCAGCGGACGGAGGGACGCCGAGGTCTGGGCACCGCTGTAGCCGGCGCCCGCATCGTCGACACGGGCGCGCGCCGGGTTGTAGAGCGACACGGCCAGGGCGGTGCCGACATAGCCGTCGCCACCGGGGGAACTACCCATCTCGACGGTGGCGGAGAGCCGGCGGCCCCAGTCGACGGGCACCTTGTAGAAGAGCGTCTGCCCGGGCTTGACGGCATCCCGCCAGACCCCCTGCCCGAGGGCGGCGGCGTCGGCGAAGCCCGCCCCGCCCTCGCGTGGCGCGGCGTCGCCGAGCACCGGCTCGGGGGTCGCGGATTCCCAGGCTGCGGGTGGCGCCGTCGTATCGGCCTCCCGCAGCGCGGGTTCGGACACCGGGGCGAGCTCCAGGTCCCAGTCGTCTGCGGACGTCTCCCCGGCCGGGACCCGCCGTTCGACGACCACGTAGTACACGCCCGCGCCCTTGCACACATAGTGGCCGGGGCCGGTCTCGCGCGAGGCCCAGGCGGCGATCGGGTGCGGGCTCTGGGTGGGGCCGATGTGCGTGGTCCCGGTGGAGCAGGTGGTGCCGTCGGCGTCCTGGACGGACACCTTGAGACCGTCGGACGAGGTGACCTGGGCCCCCGCCCCCGGGACGGCCGTCGCGGAGACATAGGCGCTGCTCGTCGCGTCGAGTTCCAGGCGGTAGTAGCGCTTGCCCGCCGCGGGGAGGGTGCTCCGGTAGGTGCGTCCGGGATCCAGGCGTACCGCGTCCGTGGTGTCCTCCGCGCCCTCGACGGTCCTGACGTCGCGGGCGAAGGCGTAGGGGACCGCCGGACCGTCCGCGGCCGGCGGGGCGGCGCGCGCCGGGAGCGTGAGGGTCCCCGAGAGCGCCGCCACCGTGACCAGGGTCACCGCCGCGCGCGCCCTCCCGCCCCCTCGGCGCGCCCCGTGCCCCGTCACCGTGCGCCACCGCATCACGCACCCCGTCACCGTGCGCCACCCATCACACGCCCCCTCGCCGTGCCGAGCCCCGGACCGCCGCCCATCCTGCCCCGCCCCCGGCAGGGGCATCCGCGCAATGCCCGCAAGGCGGCCGAAACGGCTTCCTCAAAGTCCTCGAAGGCGTCGTCGCAAGCGTTTTCTCGGCCAATACTCATGCTCAGGAGACATGCGGCCCGCTCGTGTCCCCCGAGCAACACAAAGCCCCGACCGCTCAGCGGTCGGGGCCTGCTCTGAAATTCGCTGTCTGTCGGACCTCACGAACCCGTGGGCACGGAGTCAGTAGCCTCCGTCCACAGATCCTGCTCGGCGCGATCCGCCTGGATCTGGCGGTACACGAGGAGCCCGCCGATGGCGGCCAGTGCGACCAGGAGAAGCTTCTTCACCGCGCGACCTCGTCTTTCCTTGACGTAGAGGACCTCTGGCGCCCGACTATACACACCGATAGATACCGATCGGTGACCTGAGTCGGCCCTCAACTCGGGCCCTGTGGACCACAATACGACCCCCCGACGCCGCTTCGACCGTCAGGTCATCACACCTCACAGAACGTGACGTTCGCCGCAGGGTCGTCGCTTTCCTGATTTTCCCGGTCTCTTACGTCCATCCGAGTGGTGTTCATCCGACGATCCATGCGCCACGGGCGTCGGTCCACCACTTCGAGGCCTCCTTACACATCATGAGCAAAGTACGCAAATCGCCCGACCCGAAAGTGAGGGGACATGGCCCGGAACAAGCTCATGAAGCTCTGGACCGCCGTCGTCACCGCCTTCCTGGCCCTGTGCACGACGCTCGGACTGATCACCCCGACCGCCGCCGCGGCGGTACCCCAGCCCCAGCCGGAGCGCAACGGCAGCGTCGAGGAGACGCTGCCGGAGCAGCCCCAGGGAAGCTGGCCCCGAGACCGGTCCCTGCCCCCCACGATGAAACAACGGATCCGGGCCGAGGCCCACGGCTCCTCCCCGTCCTGCCGCCACCGACAGGCCGCCGCGGTCACACCTCCCGCGGTCCCCCTCGCCCGCTCCTCCCTCCGCCCCGGCTCCGACGCCGCGGCCCCGCCTCTCGAACAGACCACCCGGCAGCGGAACTGATCGCGGGCCCTCTCCTCCTGCACCACCGCCCCCACAAGGGGCACGCGGAACCACCCAGGCGACTTGCGTACGCCCTGCGGCACAACGGCCCGGCACCGCTCCCAGGTGCCGGGCCGTCGATGTCCTCGTGAATCCTCATGAACATGAACGTGAAACCCCCGGCCCGTCCGGACCGGGCACTCCTCGCCGGTGAGGCGACAGAAGGGCCTGTGCGCCAAGGACCTGTGCGCCCGGGATCACACGACCCGCGCCGCGCACCGGTCCGCTTCCCTCACGGCTTGCGGCCCACCCCGCACCACATCGGCAGCGCGCCGGGGGCCGGGCCGTCCGCGGGCTCGGGATGCCATTCGGGCAGCTGGACGACGCCCGGGTCCAGGAGCTCCGCGCCGTCGAAGAACCGGGTGACCTCGGCATGTGTGCGGGGCGTGGCTCCCGCGTGCTCGGCGGCCCGGTCGTTGTACACACGCATCGACTCGGCGACCTTCTCGGCCCCGATGTCCGCGGCCGGATGGGAGAGGACGACATGGCTGCCGGGGGCGAGCGCGTCGAGCAGCCGTCGCACGATGTCACGGGGATCGTCGACGTCCGGAATGTACTGGAGGACCGCCACGAGCATCAGTCCCACGGGCTGCGACAGATCCAGCGTCCGGCGAGCCGCCGTCAGGATGTCGTCCACATCACGCAGATCCGCCTGGAGATAGTCCGTCGCCCCTTCCGCGTTGCTGACCAGCAGGGCACGGGCGTGAGCCAGCACGATCGGGTCGTTGTCGACGTAGACGACCCGGGCGCCGGGATCGGCCCGCTGGGCCACCTCGTGGGTGTTGTCCGCCGCCGGGATCCCGGTGCCGATGTCGAGGAACTGCCGGATCCCCGCCTTCCCGACCAGCTGCCGCACCGCCCGCCCCAGGAACGCCCGGTTGGCCCGGACCGCCGGCACGATCTGCGGGTTGGCCGCGGCGGCCAGTTCGGCCGCCTCCCGGTCGGCGGGGTAGTTGTCCTTGCCGCCCAGCCAGGTGTTGTACACCCGCGCGGGATGGGCCATCGAAGAGTTGAAGGCCGCCGTTCCGCCCGCCGAACGCTCGCTCATGCCGACTCGCTCCCCTCGCCTCGCCCGGCCGGCGGCCTGCCGCAGCCGACAACAGGCAACTCAACTCCCTTATACACGAGCCTTGTTACGGGCATCAGCGAACGGCGTGAGTGCGCTCGGGGCCCACTCCGCACCCTGATCCGGCCCGGGTCGTGATCGCCGGGACGACAGCCGCGGGAGGGGCACGAGCCGGCTCTCGGGGCCGGCCCCGCGCCCCCGCTCCTCGTGGTCAGAGCACCGCGCCGAGGAACTCCCGGGTGCGGGGGTGCTCCGGCTCGCTGAAGATCTTCTCCGGGGCGCCCGACTCGATGACCCGCCCGGAATCGAACATCAGGATCTGGTCCGAGATGTCCCGGGCGAAGCCCATCTCATGGGTGACACAGAGCATCGTGATGTCCGTGGTGTGGGCGATGTCACGCAGGACATCGAGGACTCCGGCGACCAGCTCCGGGTCGAGCGCGGACGTCACCTCGTCGAGCAGCAGCACCTGCGGGCGCATCGCCAGCGCCCGGGCGATCGCGACGCGCTGCTGCTGCCCGCCGGAGAGCTGGCTCGGGTACTTGTCGAGGTGCTCGCCGAGCCCGACCAGGTCAAGCAGCTCGCGCGCCCGCTGCTCCGCCTCGTCCTTCGAGAGGCCGAGGACGGTGACCGGCGCCTCGGTGATGTTCCGCAGCACCCTCATGTTCGGAAACAGGTTGAACTGCTGGAAGACCATCCCGATGTTCTTGCGGATCTCCCGGACCTGTTTCTCGCCGGCCGGGAAGAGCCGCTGCCCGCCCACGGTGATGGTGCCCTCGTCGGGCGTGGCCAGGGTCATCAGCAGCCGCAGGATCGTCGTCTTGCCGGAGCCCGAGGGGCCGATCAGCGTGACATGTCTGCCCGCGTCCACCGAGAAGTCGAGCCGGTCGAGGACCGTGTGGTCGCCGAAGCGCTTGGTGACCTGGTCGAAGCGGATCAGCTCGCCGTCGGCCGCCGGCGGGCCGGTGCGGGCGTCGGGTTCCTTCATCAGGGGGGTGTCAGCGGACAAGGCGTCGCTCCAGGGCTCGCAGGAGGAGGGAGGCGGGACAGGAGATGAGCACGAAGGCCACACCGATGACGGTGAGCGGCTCGGTGAACTGGAAGTGCTGCTGGGAGAAGAGCCGCGCCTCACCGAGCATGTCGAGGACGGTGATCGTCATCAGCATCGGCGTGTCCTTGAGCATCGCGATCACATAGTTGCCGAGCGCCGGTACGACCCGGCGGATCGCCTGCGGCAGGATCACCGCGGTCCAGGCGCGCCGGGGCGGCAGGCTCAGCGCGGCGGCCGCCTCCCACTGGCCGGCGGGCACGGCCTCGATGCCGGCGCGGTAGACCTGCATCGTGTACGTCGAGTAGTGCAGCCCGATCGCGATGACACCGGTGGTCAGCGCGGACAGGGTCAGCCCCCACTCGGGAAGCACATAGAAGAGGAAGAAGAGCTGCACCAGCAGCGGGGTGTCACGAATGAACTCGGTCACCAGCGCCACCGGCCAGCGCACCAGGGCGTACCACCGGCGCGCGCCCGACGGGGCATGGGGGCGGGCCGGCGTATGCAGCAGCAGCGCCCACACCAGCCCGAGGGCGAAGGAGATCAGCGAGCCGAGGACCAGCGCCTGGAGGGTGACGAGCAGTCCGTCCCAGAAGTGCGGCAGGAAATCGCGTACGGCGCCCCAGTCCCACGTCACGAGGCGCCACCCCCGACCGTGCTCGCACCGGACCGCCGTACCGGCAGCGCAGGCCCTGGCACCTTCCCGGCCGCGGCCTTGAGCCGGTGTTCGAGCCCCCGCATCAGCCGGGTCAGCAGAAAGGCGATCACGAAGTAGACGAGCAGGATGTAGGTGTAGATCTGCGCGCTCTCCTGGAGCGCGAGCCGCACCAGATTGCCGCTGAACGCCAGGTCGCCCATGCCCATCACGGAGACCAGCGCGGTGCCCTTGAGCAGTTCGACCAGCAGATTGGAGAACGGCGGGATCATCTCCGGCACCGCCTGCGGCAGAAGGATCTTCCGCATCTGCTGCCACGGGGTGAAGCCCAGCGCCGTCCCGCCCTCGCGCTGCGCCGGGTCGACGGCGTTCAGAGCCCCGCGCACGATCTCGGCGCCGTACGCCCCGTACGTCAGCCCCAAAGCGAGGGTGCCCGCCCACATCGGCACCAGCTGCCAGCCGAAGGCGAGGGGCAGCACGAAGAACACCCAGAAGATCATGATCAGGGCCGAGGTGCCACGGAACACCTCCGTGTAGCAGCCCGCGAGAAAGCGGACGGCCCAGCGCCGGTGAGTGCGCGCGATACCGACGGCGAAGGAGACGGCCGCCGCGAGCAGCCCGCTGAACACCAGGAGCTGGACGGTGGTCCAGACACCCTTCAGTACGAGTTCCCAGAGTCCCGGGGTCATCCGCGGCACAGCTCCTTCGCCGTCATGTCGGTCATCTCGGCCCGGGTGAAGCCGAACGGACGCAGAATGCGGAGGAGCTCGCCGCTCTCCTTCATCTTCTTCAGCTCGGCGTTGAAGGCGTCCCGCAGTCCCGTCTCGGTGGGCCGGAACGCGAAGCCGCCGCCGTCGACGTGCGGTCTGCCCTTCACCAGGGGAGCGAAAGGCTCGGTGGCCTCCGCCGTGCGGGACTTCTTGACCACCTCGCGGGTGGTGAGCGCGGTCCCGGCGAACACATCGGCGCGCCCGGCCTCGACGGCGTTCAGCCCGGCCACCTGGTCGGGGACGATCAGGATGTCGCTCTGCCGGTAACCGGCCGCCACGGCGTACTCGATCTCGGCGTATCCGGTCCCGGTGGCGAACTTCGCCTTCTTCTCCACGACGTCCCGATAGGTGTGCAGCCCCTTCGGATTCCCCTTGCGCACGATGAAGGAGTCGAGCATCTGGTAGTCGGGGTCGGAGAAGACGACCTGCCGACAGCGCTCCGGGTTGATGTACATCCCGGCGGAGACGACGTCGAACTGCTGTGAGTTCAGTCCGGGAATGAGCGAGCCGAACTCGGTCGGCACGGGCTGGACACGGTCGACACCGAGCCGCCTGAAGATGACCTTCGCCAGCTCCGGGGCCTCACCGGTGAGGTCGCCGTTCCGGTCGATATAGCCGAAGGGGATCTCGCCGGCGATGCCGAGGCGGACGACGCCCTGCGCCTTGAGCCGGCCGAGCAGATCACCGCCCCGCGTCGTCGAGGCCGTGGCCACCCGACTGCAACCGGCGGCACCCAGCACACCGAACGCGGCGACACCGCCCAGCAGCGACCGTCTGGTGGTTCCGGGTTTGCGTGCGTCATTCGTCCGTGGTCGAACCATGGCCGCGCGGCTACCCGAGACCATGCGATCTATGCGAACCGCTTCCGTCCCCACGCCCGAGTGGCACGAAAAAAGCGCCTCCCACCTGGGGAGACGCTCTCTCTCGTAGGGAAGATCGTGGCTGAACAGGCTCTCACCTCGCCTCAACGTTCGCTGGGCTCCGAGATTGATCGCTGCCGTCCGTACCTGTCGGTGTCAGGCATTGGTGTCACATCAACAGGGCACTCCTGACAAGCTCGGTGACGTGCTAGCGGTCGCTAAGCGTCAGGATGTAAACCATCCCGAGGAAGGCAGCGAAGAGGACAACGACGGCAGTAATCGCGGCAACGACCATCAGCACCGTCGCGCCCACAATCGCTGCCCAGCCCACCCGAGTCATCCGCTTGGCTCGCTCGACTGCGCTCTCGTAGTCGCTGTCGTCGTACCAGTCTCGATCGGTCATGACACCCCCGGCCCGAAGCATAGAAGGCGGGTACAGCGGGAGAAGGGCGTCGGCCTGGTCCTCACAGGCGGTGTCCCGATGCCCGGGTTCTGCGCCCGTGAGCGGGAAGCGGTTGGTCTGCTCGCCGAGCTTCTGGAAGATCCACTGATCGGCTGATGTCAGCTGTAGATGTCAAAGGCCCCCGGACCAAATGGTCCGGGGGCCTTCTCGCTGGTGGGGCTAACAGGATTTGAACCTGTGGCCTCATCCTTATCAGGGATGCGCTCTAACCAACTGAGCTATAGCCCCGCCGCGCTCTGCGGTGTATGTCCCGCGCGCTGACTCCTGAAGATTAGCGCACGACGTGGGAAGTCCCAAAATCGATACCGGGGCCGTGGCCTCCCCGCTCTGTCGGACCGTTGCGGTCGCCCGGACGCAGAAGAGCGCATCCCTGTCGGGGATGCGCTCTTTCGTCGGCCGCGCGCCGGTGGGGCGCGCCGCCGTGCCTCGGTGAGGGCGCCCGAGGGGTCTCTCGGGCGCTCCCGGGACGAGGCCTACTCGTCCTCCGCCAGCGTCAGTTCGACGCCGCCCACGAAGCCCGCGGAGATGTTGTAGATGAACGCGCCGAGGGTCGCCAGCGCGGTCGCCAGGATGACGTCGATGACCGCGATCACCGCCGCGAAGGTCAGTACGCGCGGCAGCGACAGGAACGACTGGAGGTCGAAGCCGTTCGACTCGTTGGAGCCGGTGGCCTCGGCCAGTGTGCTGCCGACCGTCGAGAACACACCCATCGCGTCCATGACCATCCACAGCACCGCCGACGCGACGACGGTACAAATACCAAGCGCGACGGAGAGCAGGAAGCTGACCTTCATCACCGACCAGGGGTCGGCCTTCGACACCCGCAGCCGCGCCTTGCGGGTGCGCGGGGTGGTGCTCGCGCCGGTGCGGGGCTTGCGTACGGAGCCCGCCGGCTGCGTCTGGTACGCCTGCGGCGGGTGGTAGGGCCCCGCCGGCTGCTGGGGCCCGCGCTCCCCCGGCAGGGGGGAGGTGGGCTCCGGGACCGTGGCCTGCTGCGCACCCGGCACGGGCGTACCGGTCTGGGGAGCGGTCGGTCCCGCTCCCGTCGTCTGATGCCGGGCCCCCGGGCCTCGGGTGTCCGTCACAGTTCCCCCCTGGGATCCATGAGACTCATGGGAGTGGGCCGAGTCCGTGGCGGAGCCACGGCCGCCGCCGTCCGTTTGCGTATCGGTCGATCCGGCGCCCGTGGCTCCGCTCACGCTGACTCACTCCTCGTGCTACTCGGCCGAGGGCGCCTCACCCTCGTCCGTACCGCTGGTTGCGGCATCCTCGGCGGTCTCGTCCACGGCCTCGTCGCCGTCGACTTCCTCCGCCTCGCGCCCCGCCTCGGCGTTACGAGCGATGCCGACCACGGCATCTCGCTTGCCCAGGTTGATCAGTTGGACGCCCATGGTGTCACGGCCCGTCTCCCTGACCTCATTGACCCGGGTACGGATCACGCCACCCGACAGCGTGATGGCGAGGATCTCATCCGTCTCCTCGACCACCAGCGCGCCGACGAGCGAACCCCGGTCCTCGACGATCTTGGCAGCCTTGATACCGAGGCCGCCACGGCCCTGGACGCGGTACTCGTCGACGGCGGTCCGCTTCGCGTATCCGCCGTCCGTGGCAGTGAACACGAACGTACCGGGTCGGACCACATTCATCGAGAGCAGTTCGTCGCTCCCGCGGAAACTCATGCCCTTGACGCCCGAGGTGGCACGGCCCATGGGTCGCAGCGACTCATCGGTCGCGGTGAAGCGGATCGACTGGGCCTTCTTGCTGATCAGAAGCAGATCGTCGTCGGAGGAGACCAGCTCGGCCCCGATCAGCTCGTCGTCCGAACCGTCCTCCATCGCGCGGAGGTTGATCGCGATGACACCGCCGGAGCGCGGCGAATCGTAATCCTTCAGCGGCGTCTTCTTGACCAGACCGCCCTTGGTCGCGAGCACCAGGTACGGCGCGGCCTCGTAGTCGCGGACCGCGAGGATCTCGGCGATCGCCTCGTCCGGCTGGAAGGCCAGCAGATTGGCCACATGCTGACCACGCGCGTCCCGGCCGGCGTCCGGCAGCTCGTACGCCTTCGCCCGGTAGACCCGGCCCTTGTTGGTGAAGAACAGCAGCCAGTGGTGCGTCGTCGACACGAAGAAGTGGTTAACGATGTCGTCTTCCTTCAGCTTCGTGCCGCGCACGCCCTTGCCACCGCGCTTCTGGGCACGGTAGTCGTCGGTCTTGGTGCGCTTGATGTAGCCGCCGCGGCTGACCGTGACGACGATGTCCTCCTCGGCGATCAGGTCCTCGATGGACATGTCGCCCTCGAACGGCACCAGCTGGGTACGGCGGTCCTCGCCGTACTTCTCCACGATCGCGGTCAGTTCCTCGCTGATGATGCCGCGCTGGCGGACCGGCGAGGCGAGGATCGCGTTGTACTCGGTGATCTTCGCCTGGAGCTCGTCGTGCTCCTGGACGATCTTCTGCCGCTCCAGGGCGGCCAGTCGCCGCAGCTGCATCTCGAGGATGGCGTTCGCCTGGATCTCGTCGATCTCCAGCAGGCGCATCAGGCCCTCACGGGCGGTGTCGACGGTGTCGCTGCGCCGGATCAGCGCGATGACCTCGTCGATGGCGTCCAGGGCCTTCAGCAGACCGCGCAGGATGTGCGCCCGCTCCTCGGCCTTGCGCAGCCGGAAGCGCGTACGGCGGACGACGACCTCGACCTGGTGCGTCACCCAGTGGCGGATGAACGCGTCCAGGGACAGGGTGCGCGGCACGCCGTCGACGAGCGCCAGCATGTTGGCGCCGAAGTTCGTCTGCAGGTCGGTGTGCTTGTAGAGGTTGTTCAGGACGACCTTGGCGACCGCGTCCCGCTTGAGCACGATGACCAGCCGCTGACCGGTACGGGAGGACGTCTCGTCACGGACGTCCGCGATACCGCCGATCTTGCCGTCCTTCACCAGGTCGGCGATCTTCTGCGCGAGGTTGTCCGGGTTGACCTGGTACGGCAGCTCCGTGACCACCAGGCACTGGCGGTTCTGGATCTCCTCGACCTCGACGACCGCGCGCATGGTGATCGAGCCGCGGCCGGTGCGGTACGCCTCCTCGATGCCCTTGCGGCCCACCACCAGGGCGCCGGTCGGGAAGTCGGGGCCCTTGATGCGCTCGATCAGGGCGTCCAGCAGCTCCTCGTGCGAGGCGTCCGGGTGCTCCAGGTACCACTGGGCTCCGGCGGCGACCTCGCGGAGGTTGTGCGGCGGGATGTTGGTCGCCATGCCGACCGCGATACCGGCGGAGCCGTTGATCAGCAGGTTGGGGAAGCGGGACGGCAGGACCGTCGGCTCCTGGGACCGGCCGTCGTAGTTGTCCGTGAAGTCGACGGTGTCCTCGTCGATGTCCCGGACCATCTCCATGGACAACGGCGCCATCTTGCACTCGGTGTAGCGCATGGCGGCGGCGGGGTCGTTGCCCGGGGAGCCGAAGTTTCCGTTGGAGTCCACCAGCGGCATCCGCATCGACCACGGCTGCGCCAGACGGACCAGCGCGTCGTAGATCGAGGAGTCGCCGTGCGGGTGGTAGTTGCCCATGACGTCGCCGACGACGCGGGCGCACTTGTAGAAGCCCTTCTCGGGCCGGTAGCCGCCGTCGTACATCGCGTACAGGACACGGCGGTGCACGGGCTTCAGACCGTCCCGTACATCGGGCAGCGCACGCGAGACGATGACGGACATCGCGTAGTCGAGGTAGGAGCGCTGCATCTCCGTCTCGAGCCCGACGGGCTCGACGCGCAGAGTGGTCTCGCCGCCCTCTGCCTCAGGGGTGCTCGGAGTGTTCTCGTCGGCCATTGCTGGTCAAGATCCTTCCTGGTGCGGTCAGCTGAGACCGACTCAGATGTCGAGGAAGCGGACGTCCTTGGCGTTGCGCTGGATGAACGCGCGGCGTGCCTCGACGTCCTCGCCCATGAGGACCGAGAACAGGTCGTCGGCCTGGGCCGCGTCGTCGAGGGTGACCTGGCCGAGAACACGGTGGTCGATGTCCATGGTGGTCACGCGCAGCTCCTCGGCGTTCATCTCGCCGAGGCCCTTGAAGCGCTGCACCGAGTCGTCCCTGATCCGCTTGCCGTTGCTGCGGCCCAGTTCGATCAGTGCGTCGCGCTCGCGGTCCGAGTACGCGTACTCGAAATCGTCCCGGCCCCACTTGATCTTGTAGAGCGGCGGGCGGGAGAGGAACACATGGCCGGCCTCGACCAGCGGCCGCATGAAGCGGAAGAGGAACGTCAGCAGCAGGGTGTTGATGTGCTGGCCGTCGACATCGGCGTCCGCCATCAGGATGATCTTGTGATAGCGGAGCTTGGAGATGTCGAAGTCCTCGTGCACACCGGTGCCGAAGGCGGAGATCAGCGCCTGGATCTCCTGGTTCTGCAGGATCTTGTCGATCCGCGCCTTCTCGACGTTGAGGATCTTGCCCCGGATCGGGAGGATCGCCTGGTACTGCGGGTTGCGGCCGGACTTGGCCGAGCCGCCGGCGGAGTCACCCTCGACGATGAAGATCTCGCACTTGGTGGGGTCGTTCGACTGGCAGTCGGAGAGCTTGCCCGGCAGCGACGCGGTCTCCAGGAGACCCTTGCGGCGGGTGAGGTCGCGGGCCTTGCGGGCCGCCACGCGCGCGGTGGCCGCCTGGATGGACTTGCGGATGATGTCCGCGGCCTCGTTCGGGTTGCGGTCCAGCCAGTCGTTGAGGTGCTCGTGCACGACCTTCTGCACGAAGGTCTTCGCCTCCGTGTTGCCCAGCTTGGTCTTGGTCTGGCCCTCGAACTGGGGCTCGCCCAGCTTGACCGAGATGATCGCGGTCAGACCCTCGCGGATGTCGTCACCCGTGAGGTTGTCGTCCTTCTCGCGCAGCAGCTTCTTGTCGCGCGCGTACCGGTTGATCAGGCTGGTGAGCGCGGCCCGGAAGCCCTCCTCGTGCGTACCGCCCTCGTGGGTGTGGATGGTGTTCGCGAAGGAGTAGACGCCCTCGCTGTACCCGTTGTTCCACTGCATCGCGACCTCGGCGGACAGGAGCTTGTCCTTGTCCTCGGCCTCGATGGAGATCACCGAGGGGTGCACCACGTCTCCCTTGCGGGAGTTGAGGTACTTCACGAAGTCGACGATGCCGCCCTCGTAGTGGTACGTGACGGTCTTGACCTCGGGGGCCTCGTCCGCGCCCGCCTCGTCCGCCCCGGAGGTGGCCTTCGCCGACTCGCGCTCGTCGGTGAGCCTGATCGTCAGGCCCTTGTTGAGGAACGCCATCTCCTGGAAACGCCGTGACAGCGTCTCGAAGGAGTAATCCGTGGTCTCGAAGATGTCCGGGTCGGCCCAGAAGCTGACCGTGGTACCGGTCTCTGACGTCTCCTCGTGCCGCGCCAGCGGAGCCGTCGGGACGCCCATCTTGTAGTCCTGCGTCCAGCGGTGACCGTCGGTCTGCACCTCGACGGACACCTTGCTCGACAGGGCGTTCACCACGGACACGCCCACGCCGTGCAGACCGCCGGAGACCGCGTAACCGCCGCCGCCGAACTTGCCGCCCGCGTGCAGGACGGTCAGCACGACCTCGACGGCCGGCTTGTTCTCGGAGGGGACGATGCCCACCGGGATGCCACGGCCGTTGTCGACGACACGCACACCGCCGTCGGCGAGGATCGTGACGTCGATCGTGTCCGCGTAACCGGCCAGCGCCTCGTCGACGGAGTTGTCGACGACCTCGTACACAAGGTGGTGGAGTCCACGCTCACCGGTCGAGCCGATGTACATGCCGGGTCGCTTGCGGACCGCGTCCAGACCCTCGAGGACGGTGATGGCGCTGGCGTCGTACGAGGCTGCGGCCTCGCCGTTCGAGGCGATGGCCGCGTCGTCGTTCACGCCGGCGTCGGTGGACGGGATGTTCTCGTTGGGGTTGCCGGAATCGGCCACGAAGCGCCCTTTCTGGCACAGCACAAGGCAGGCTCGTCGGCGGGTTGCCGGAGCGGCTGCGGCATGTTGCGTCGGTAAGCCTTGATCAGCGTTGCTCAGCTTTTCCCGGACGGTCCCCACGAGTGGGGCGGGATTGCTCCCAGTCTACCGGTAGCGCTGACAGTGATGGGGGTTTGCCGGTACCTGAGTCCGCATGTGCCGCCCTCAACCGGTCTCGTCCGACTCCCCATATGCGGAGCGGGGCTCCAGGAGGCCCTGAGCGGCACTCAGCGCTTCCGGCCGTCAACCCTTGGCTACGTCGGAGTCAGGACGGTGTTCGCACCCGCGTGCGAGCACCCGAAATCGCCGCCGACACCCGCTCCGAGCTGCCGGAAGTGATGTCGGTCACGCCGGGCCGTATCACCCGTAGGTGTCCCCCGGACCCGTGCTCCCGGGGGCGCGCAGCGGGCCGAAGCGGCGGACCGGGCCGCCGGGACCCTGGACCTTGATCAGCCGCACGGTGCCGTGCCCGAGGTCCTCGTTCAGGCGCGCGACCAGTTGCGGGGCCAGCAGCCGCAGCTGGGTCGCCCAGGCCGTGGAGTCGCAGCCGACGGTCAGGACGCGGTCGTCCTCGTCATAGCGCTGGGGTACGCAGTGCCGGGCGAGGTCCTCGCCGACGATCTGCGGCCAGCGGCCCATCACGCCGCCCACCGCCGCCGGGGTCTCCCAACCGCGCTCGGTGATCAGCCGGTTGATGGCCGCGCCGAGCGCCATGGGGTCACGGCGGTCGGCACGGGCACCGGAGCGCAGGCCGCCGCGCCGCGCCTGCCTCTTCTGCTGCGCGGCGTCCCCCCGGGCGCGTGCCTGTTCCTTCGCGGCCCTGAGCGCCACCCGCGCGAGGTCCACGCCCGACAGCTCGGGGGCCTTCTCGGGGGCGGGATCGTCGGTGCTCATGCGCGCTCCACGGTGCCGTCGGACACGGCGTAGCGCGTCCCCTCGAGCAGATGCGGTACGTCGTCGTCGACCGCGGCGGTGACCAGGACCTGCTCCCCCGGCGCGACCAGTTCGGCCAGGCGTTCACGGCGGCGGGCGTCCAGCTCGGCGAAGACGTCGTCCAGGACGAGCACCGGCTCGTTGCCCTCCGCGCGCAGCAGGTCGTAGGAGGCCAGGCGGAGGGCCAGCGCATAGGACCAGGACTCGCCGTGGGACGCGTATCCCTTGGCGGGCAGCTCACCGAGCCTGAGCAGCAGCTCGTCCCGATGGGGGCCCACCAGGGTGACACCGCGCTCGATCTCCTGCTTGCGGGCCTCGGCGAGCGCGGCCGTCAGCTGCTCCTGGAGCCCCTCGCGCCCCTGGGCCTCGCCCGGCGCGGACGGCTTGTACTCCAGGGTGACCGGGCCTCCGCCGGGTGCCAGCCGCTCGTAGGCCTTGTCGGCGAGCGGCTGGAGCGCGGTGATCAGATCGAGCCGCCGGGCGAGCAGTTCGGCACCCGCGCGTGCCAGGTGCTGGTCCCAGACGTCCAGCGTGGACAGGTCCGCCCCGCGGCCGCCGTGGCGGCGGGCCATTGCCGCCGTCTTGAGCAGGGTGTTGCGCTGTTTGAGCACCCGGTCGTAGTCGGAGCGGACGCCGGCCATGCGCGGGGAGCGGGCGGTGATCAGCTCGTCGAGGAAGCGACGGCGTTCGCCCGGGTCGCCCTTGACCAGGGCGAGGTCCTCGGGCGCGAACAGCACGGTCCGTACGATGCCCAGCACATCACGGGGTCTGACCTGCGCGGACCTGTTGATGCGGGCGCGGTTGGCCCGGCCGGGGTTCAGCTCCAGCTCGACCAGTTGCTGTCGGTCTCCCTGCCTGACCTGCGCCCGGACGATCGCGCGCTCGGCGCCCATGCGGACCAGGGGGGCGTCGGAGGAGACGCGGTGACTGCCGAGGGTGGCCAGATAGCCGACCGCCTCGACGAGGTTCGTCTTGCCCTGCCCGTTGGGGCCGACGAACGCGGTGACGCCCGGGTCGAGCGGGACCTCGACCCGGGCGTAGGAGCGGAAGTCGGCCAGCGACAGATGCGTGACGTGCATGGTCGTTCGCCGACCTCCCTCAGGGGTTGTGGACCGCCGCGCGGCCCTGTGGACTACTTCTTCTCGACCGCGTGGCCGCCGAACTGATTGCGCAGCGCCGCGATCATCTTCATCTGCGGGGAGTCGTCCTGCCGGGAGGCGAACCGGGCGAACAGCGAGGCGGTGATCGCGGGCAGCGGCACCGCGTTGTCGATCGCGGCCTCGACGGTCCAGCGGCCCTCGCCGGAGTCCGAGGCATAACCGCGCAGCTGGTCCAGGTGCTCGTCCTCGTCCAGGGCGTTGACCGCGAGGTCCAGCAGCCAGGAGCGGATGACCGTGCCCTCCTGCCAGGAGCGGAAGACCTCGCGGACGTTCTCCACGGAGTCGACCTTCTCCAGCAGCTCCCAGCCCTCGGCGTAGGCCTGCATCATGGCGTACTCGATGCCGTTGTGGACCATCTTCGCGAAGTGGCCCGCACCGACCTTGCCCGCGTGCACCGCGCCGAACTCGCCCTCGGGCTTGAGGGCGTCGAAGACCGGCTGCACCTTGGCGATGTCCTCGGCGTCGCCGCCGTACATCAGCGCATAGCCGTTCTCCAGGCCCCAGACACCGCCGGAGACCCCGCAGTCCACAAAGCCGATGCCCTTGGCCGCGAGCTGCTCGGCGTGCTTCTCGTCGTCGGTCCAGCGGGAGTTGCCGCCGTCCACGACGACGTCGCCGGGCTCCAGGAGCTCGGCGAGCTCGTCGATCGTGGACTGGGTCGGGGCGCCGGCCGGGACCATCACCCACACCGTACGAGGGCCCTCGGCGAGCTTGCCCACAAGCTCCTCGAGGCTCTGGACATCGGCGAGGTCCGGGTTGCGGTCGTATCCGACGACGGTGTGGCCCGCGCGGCGTATCCGCTCGCGCATGTTGCCGCCCATCTTGCCGAGGCCGACGAGACCGAGCTCCATCAGTTGTTCCTTAGAGTGCGACGTGGCATGAGGGGCACTGCGTACCCGCGTCGAGCCTAAACCCGGACCCTCCTGCACACCTGTGGGCATACGCGCTCAGACGTAGGCCCCGACCTGCGGCTTCGTCCGGTGGTGACCGGCGCACGGGGGATCACCCGAGGCCGTGCACCACCGGACCTGCCGACGGTGACCGGTGCAAAGGCTCAGCCGCTCAGCCGCACCGGCATGATCAGGTACTTGTACGCCTCGTCCGCCTCGGCGTCCACGGCCGGCCTTCCGCTGAGCAGAGCGGGCTTGGTGGACGTGGTGAAGGACAGCTGCGCCACCGGGGAGTCGATCGCGCTCAGGCCGTCCAGCAGGAAGGTCGGGTTGAAGGCGATCGAGATGTCGTCGCCCTCCAGCTGGGCGTCGACCCTTTCCACAGCCTGTGCGTCGTCGCTGGAGCCCGCCTCGAGGATCAGCACGCCCTGCTCGAAGCTGAGGCGCACCGGGGTGTTGCGCTCGGCGACCAGGGAGACGCGCTTGACGGCCTCCACGAAGGGGGCGGTCTCGATGACGGCGACCGAGTTGAACTCCGTCGGGAACAGCGTGCGGTACTTCGGGAGGTCGCCCTCCAGCAGCCGGGTCGTGGTCCGTCGGCCGGCGCCCTCGAAACCGATCAGGCCCTCGCCCGCGCCCGAGCCGGACAGCGCCAGGATCACGCTGTCGCCGCTGGTCAGTGCCTTGGCGGTGTCCAGGAGGGTCTTCGCGGGCACCAGGGCGACCGCGGAGGCCTCCGGGTTCTCCGGCTTCCACAGGAACTCCCGGACCGCGAAGCGGTAGCGGTCGGTGGAGGCCAGGGTGACCGTGTCGCCCTCGATCTCGATGCGCACACCGGTGAGGACGGGCAGCGTGTCGTCGCGTCCGGCGGCGATGGCGACCTGCTGCACCGCGGACGCGAACACCTCGCCCGGGACCGTGCCCGTGGCGCTCGGCATCTGCGGCAGCGACGGGTACTCCTCCACGGGCAGCGTGTGGAGGGTGAACCGGGAGGTGCCGCAGACCACCGTCGCCCGCACCCCGTCCGTGGAGATCTCCACCGGACGGTTGGGCAGGGCCCGGCAGATGTCGGCGAGGAGGCGGCCGGAGACGAGGACCGTGCCCTCCTCCTCGACCTCGGTCTCCACGGACACCCGTGCGGAGACCTCGTAGTCGAAGCTGGACAGGCTCAGCTGGCCGTCCTCGGCCTTCAGCAGCAGGCCGGCGAGGACCGGCGCCGGCGGACGGGCCGGGAGACTGCGCGCCGCCCAGGCCACTGCCTCCGCGAGTACGTCGCGTTCCACCCGGATCTTCACCTAAGCCGCCTCCTGCTGTTGCCGGCGTTCTCGCCCTGCCTGGCCTTCGTCGTCTGACTCGGTGTCGTGGGTCCCGGTGAGGGGAAGGACACCGGGGACCAGTCTGACGCACCGCAGTGACAGTGGGTGCCTCTCGGGGTCAAGTCGTGACGAGGGGCGGTCGGGAGCCGGAGAGCGAGTTGTGCACAGGACCCGCTTCGAAACGGATTCCCAGCTCTCTCTAGTTGGTAGTAGTAGTAGGGCCTGTGGATACCGTGGATAACCGTGTTTTCCCAGGCCAGAGGCGAGATTTTGTCCACGGGCCCTGTGGGTGCGGGCGGTGGACAACCGGGGCTCTCTGTGGAGAACGGAAAGTTCTGCACACCCCGTGCACAGCCTCGGGGCACTTCTCCCCAGCGGCGTCCCCAGCTTTACCCACCTTTCCCACAGTCCAACCCGGCACCTTGATGTGACGCCTTTCACTCGGGCCGGTGAGGAGCCGCGCCGGGTTGCCGAACAGTGGACAGGGCTGTGGAGAAGCCGGGAACGGCTGGGGACAACCGGCCCCGGCCTGTGGGCCGTCGGTGGACAACCTTCCGCGCGCCTTGTGGATCTTCGCGTCGTCCACAGTCTGTGGAGATCGTTCGTCCACGGATCCACAACCGGCTGAGCTGGCATGATCGTCTGCCCGCGGCCCCACCTGTGGACACGATCTGGACAACTTCACAGTCCCCAGGATGTGGACGGAAGAAAGTCACCGGATCTGTGGAGGGTGGCCGTAACCCTCCAGGTATTCGAACAGCGGGTGACGGATGCGTGCGCCCCGGGGAGCGGCGGAGAACGGCGGAGGCGGTCCTCCGGGTGCAGATTCGAGGCAGATTCAAGAAGGTGCCGAGGGGCGCCGAGCGGGCGCCGCGGAGTTCTGCGGGAGGCAGGGACGGCTCCTGGAGGCCGTGGGACGCGTTCCCGAGCGGGGCGCGGCGGCCCCGACGCCGACGCGGTCTCAGGACGGGCCCGAGGACGTCCTGAGGGCATCGCGCACGACGGCGGACCCCGGGCACGACGGTGGCCCCGGCGCACGGTGACAGGCGTGACGCACGACGGAGGGGGTTCTCGGGCCACTTCCCGAGAACCCCCTCCGTGCCGTCCGTGTGCGGCGGTCAGCCGTTCTTGATGCGGTTGGTGAGCTCGGTCACCTGGTTGTAGATGGAGCGCCGCTCGGCCATCAGGGCACGGATCTTGCGGTCGGCGTGCATCACCGTCGTATGGTCCCGGCCGCCGAACTGTGCGCCGATCTTGGGCAGCGAGAGATCCGTCAGCTCACGGCAGAGATACATCGCGATCTGGCGGGCGGTCACCAGGGCGCGGCCGCGCGAGGTGCCGCACAGGTCCTCCACCGTCAGCCCGAAGTAGTCCGCGGTGGCCGCCATGATGGCGGTCGCGGTGATCTCCGGGGCGGTGTCCTCGCCGCCGGGGATCAGATCCTTGAGGACGATCTCCGTGAGGCCCAGGTCGACCGGCTGCCGGTTGAGCGACGCGAACGCCGTCACCCGGATCAGCGCCCCCTCCAGCTCACGGATGTTGCGCGAGATGCGGGAGGCGATGAACTCCAGCACCTCCGGCGGCGCATTGAGCTGCTCCTGCACCGCCTTCTTGCGCAGGATCGCGATGCGCGTCTCCAGCTCGGGCGGCTGGACGTCGGTGATCAGACCCCACTCGAAGCGGTTGCGCAGCCGGTCCTCCAGGGTGACCAGCTGCTTGGGCGGCCGGTCCGAGGACAGCACGATCTGCTTGTTGGCGTTGTGGAGCGTGTTGAAGGTATGGAAGAACTCCTCCTGGGTCGATTCCTTCTGCGCCAGGAACTGGATGTCGTCGACCAGCAGGATGTCCATGTCGCGATAGCGCCTGCGGAACGCGTCCGCCTTGCCGTCGCGGATGGAGTTGATGAACTCGTTGGTGAACTCCTCGGAGCTCACGTACCGCACACGCGTGCCGGGGTAGAGGCTGCGCGCGTAGTGCCCGATCGCATGCAGCAGATGGGTTTTGCCCAGCCCCGACTCCCCGTAGATGAACAGGGGGTTGTACGCCTTCGCCGGTGCCTCGGCGACGGCGACCGCGGCCGCGTGCGCGAACCGGTTCGAGGCGCCGATGACGAACGTGTCGAAGAGGTACTTCGGGTTGAGCCGCGCGGTGGGCTCGCCGGGACCGGTCGTCGAGGACTGCCGGTCGCCCGACGAGCCGGGGACACCCGGACCGCCGCGGTGCACCGGCCCACCGCCGGACGGCGGCTCGGGGAGCTCGCGCCGGTCGGGGCGCTGCTGCTCGAAGTCGGGGCGCCCGCTCTCGTACTCCGGGTGCTGCTCGTACGAGGACCGCTCCAGCGACTGGGCGCGGTAGTCCGGGGGCGGCGTCGCATACGGGTCGCGCTCCGGGTAGCCCAGGCGCTGCTGCTGCCAGCCGTAGTCGTCCTGGGAGGGGCGCGGCCAGGCGCCGGGCTCCGGACGCTGGTACTCGCCCGGGTAGGCGGGGCGGGGGGTGGGCAGCTGGTCGCCGGGGCCGGCGGGCAGTTGGTCATGGCGGCCGGCCCGATGGCGGCCGTATCCCTCGTAGCCGCCCTGGCCGTCATAGGGGTCCCGGACCTGGGGGGAGGAGGGCTCGTGCGCCTCGTAGCGGGACGGCGCGGGCGGTGCCGGGGGCTCGCCCATGGAGTCGTCGACGGTGATCGCGATGCGGATCGGCCTGCCGCACTCGCGGCTCAGCGTCTCGCTGACGACCGGTGCGAGCCGGCCTTCCAGGACGCCCTTGGCGAACTCGTTCGGCACGGCGAGCAGCGCGGTGTCGGCGACCAGTGCCAGCGGCTGGCACCGCTTGATCCAGTGCTCGTCCTTGGCCTCGACACCCGGACCAGGCCCGTCACCCAGGAGCTGCTCCAGTACGTGTGGCCACACTGCGGCAAGATCGGCAGGTACGTCGGCCACAGAGCACGCTCTCTCACAGGTCCCACGAACGTGGTGCGGGACGGGTCGGGGATGTAAATCGGATGGGGCAGGGACAAGGGAACGAATCGGAGTTCAGCCACGGTAGTCAGGGCGACCGGTGCGGTTCAAGTTGTTGTCCCCAGCCTGTGGACAAGTGTCCCCCGTCCGCCATTGGTTTGACCGGACGACCTAGCCGCGCGTACCGTAACGAGGTCGAGTTGTCGATGGCTGCTGCCGCCTGCCTCCGATGGGCACAGATCACGCACCCGTGCCGACCAGGGCACACTTCGGTGATCGGAAAGCGGTGCACTCGGGCGTAATACGAGCTACTCGTGGGCGCACGGTGACAGCCAGGCGACGCCCCGCCACCACCGAATCATTACTGGAGCCCCCGAGTGAGCAAGCGCACCTTCCAGCCGAACAATCGTCGTCGCGCGAAGACCCACGGCTTCCGGCTGCGGATGCGCACCCGTGCCGGCCGCGCCATCCTGGCGTCCCGCCGCAGCAAGGGTCGCGCCCGCCTGTCCGCCTGATCGCGTACAGGTCATGACGTGCTGCCTACCGAACATCGGCTGAGGCGGCGCGAGGACTTCGCGACCGCGGTACGCCGAGGACGCCGGGCCGGACGCCCGCTACTCGTCGTCCACCTTCGCAGCGGTGCCACGGACCCGCACGTGCCTGGGGAGAGCGCTCCCCCGACGCGTGCGGGTTTCGTCGTGAGCAAAGCCGTGGGGGGTGCGGTCGTGCGCAACAAGGTGAAGCGCAGGCTTCGCCATCTGATGCGTGACCGAGTGGCCCTGCTGCCCCCCGGTAGCCTGGTAGTCGTACGAGCGCTACCCGGCGCGGGTGACGCCGTTCATGCACAGCTGGCCCGAGACCTGGACGCCGCACTTCAGCGGCTGCTGGGAGGAGGGAACGCGCGATGAAGTACCCGCTGCTGGCGCTGATCAAGCTCTACCAGTGGACGATCAGTCCCCTGCTCGGACCGGTGTGCAAGTACTACCCGTCGTGTTCCCACTACGGCTACACGGCCATAGACCGGCACGGTGCGGTCAAGGGGACGGCACTGACCGCCTGGCGCATCCTGCGGTGCAATCCGTGGTCGCTCGGCGGCGTGGACCATGTCCCGCCGCGCAAGCGCCCACGGTGGCACGAAATGCTGCGCGACGCCTGGCGTGCACGCAAGGGCGGGTCCTCCGCCGCCGAACCGGCCACCGAGGGGCAGATCCCTTCGAGCCCGGCCGCAGAGACCTCGTCCCATGTCCAAGGAGCATGATTAGTGGACACGATTGCCAGCCTCTTCAGCTTCATCACCACACCCGTCTCCTGGGTCATCGTCCAGTTCCACACGGTGTACGGCGCACTCTTCGGCGCCGACACGGGCTGGGCCTGGGGCCTGTCCATCGTGTCCCTGGTGATCCTGATCCGTATCTGCCTGATCCCGCTCTTCGTGAAGCAGATCAAGGCGACCCGGGCCATGCAGACGCTGCAGCCCGAGATGAAGAAGATCCAGGAGCGCTACAAGAACGACAAGCAGCGTCAGTCCGAAGAGATGATGAAGCTGTACAAGGAGTCGGGCACCAACCCGCTCTCCTCGTGCCTTCCCATCCTGGCGCAGTCCCCGTTCTTCTTCGCCCTGTACCACGTGCTCAACGGCATCGCGTCGGGCAAGACCATCGGCGTCATCAACGACCAGCTGCTCGCCAGCGCCCAGAAGGCGCACATCGTCGGCGCTCCGCTGGCCGCGAAGTTCACCAACAGCGCGGACGTGGTCACCGCGCTCGGCGCCACGCTGACCGATGTCCGGGTCGTGACCGCGGTCATGATCGTCCTGATGTCGGCGTCGCAGTTCTACACCCAGCGCCAGCTGATGACCAAGAACGTCGACACCACGGTGAAGACGCCCTTCATGCAGCAGCAGAAGATGCTGATGTATGTCTTCCCCGTCATGTTCGCGGTCTTCGGCATCAACTTCCCGGTCGGTGTCCTCGTCTACTGGCTGACCACCAACGTGTGGACCATGGGCCAGCAGATGTATGTCATCCGCAACAACCCGACCCCGGGTTCCAAGGCTCAGGCCGCTTACCTTGAGCGTCTGCACAAGCACGTCACGCATCACGGCAAGACCCGCAGCCGGAGCGAGCGGACCATCGTCAAGGCAATCGTCGCCAAGGGCCGTGACCGCAACGAGTTCGAGCGCAAGTTCATCAACGGACTGAGCAAGGCGGGTCTGGTCGCCCAGGCCGACGGCACCGTGGTGAAGAGCGAGGCCTCGGCGGTGGCCACCCTCGAGGACGGTACGCCGACGACCGCCGCCCCCAAGCGTCAGCAGCCCAAGCGGCAGAGCAAGGCGCAGCGTCAGTCCGGTGGCCCCAAGTCGGCGGAGGACTCCGAGGAGTCCTCGCCGTTGCTGGACGAGTCCGACGAGCAGCAGGGCGCCAAGCCGGCCGAACCCGCGAAGAAGGCCACGTCCCAGCCCGGCTCGTCCGGTGCCCGAAGCAGGGCCCAGTCCGGCCAGCGCAAGGGGCCTCAGCGGCCCAAGTCCCCGTCCAAGAAGTAAGAAGGAGTCCATCCCGTGACGGAAGGCACCACCTCCGCCGCTGCCGAGGGCGCGGACACCCTGACCCGCCTGGAGCAGGAAGGCGAGATCGCGGCGGACTACCTCGAGGGTCTGCTGGACATCGCCGACCTCGATGGCGATATCGACATGGACGTCGAGGCCGACCGCGCATCCGTGTCGATCATCAGTGACACGGACGGCCGCGACCTGCAGAAGCTGGTCGGTCGTGACGGCGAGGTGCTGGAGGCGCTTCAGGAGCTGACGCGCCTGGCCGTGCACCGGGAGACCGGCGACCGCAGCCGGCTGATGCTGGACATCGCGGGCTACCGCGCCAAGAAGCGGGCGGAGCTCTCCGAGCTCGGCTCCAAGGCGGCGGCCGAGGTGAAGAGCACCGGAGAGGCCGTGAAGCTCAAGCCGATGACGCCCTTCGAGCGCAAGGTCGTGCATGACGCGGTCAAGGCCGCGGGGCTGCGCAGCGAGTCCGAGGGCGAGGAGCCGCAGCGCTTCGTCGTCGTGCTGCCCGCCTGATTCGGTCCGTACGTTTTTCGGCCCCGTCTGTTGCGCAGGCGGGGCCGAAGTTTGTCAGCCTGGTAATCCCTCTTGGCTGCGGTCCGGGCAGCCGTTGGTTTCCGATAGTTCTGGTGGTCTGCGCCCAGTGCGCTCATGCGGTACGGAAGGACGGTCCCTGTGACGGAGGCAGTAGAGCTTCCCCCTGCGCCCGAGCAAGCGCGCGAGGTGTTCGGCGATCGCTTCGCGGACGCGGTCCGCTATGCGGAGCTGCTGGCCGAGGCCGGTGTGCAGCGTGGTCTGATCGGCCCGCGGGAAGTGCCCCGGCTGTGGGAGCGACACCTGCTGAACTGTGCGGTGCTCTCCGAGGTCGTGCCCGAGGGGGTGACCGTGTGCGATGTCGGCTCTGGTGCCGGGCTGCCCGGTATCCCCCTGGCACTCGTCCGGGAAGACCTGAAGATCACGTTGCTGGAGCCTCTACTGCGGCGGACCAATTTCCTCAGCGAGGTCGTCGAGCTGCTGAGCCTCGACCATGTCACCGTCGTCCGCGGTCGCGCCGAAGAGGTCATGGGAACCCTGCCCCCGGTCCATGTGGTGACAGCGCGTGCCGTGGCCCCGCTGGACCGTCTGGCCACCTGGGGCATCCCTCTGCTCCGTCCATACGGGGAAATGCTTGCGCTCAAGGGCGACGCGGCCGAGGAGGAGCTGAAGAGCGCCGCCACCGCCCTGACCAAGCTCGGTGCTGTGGAGACGTCCATCCTGCATGTCGGCGAGGGAATCGTGGATCCGCTGTCGACCGTGGTGCGTGTGGAGGTCGGGGAGAGCCCCGGCGGCGTGCGCTTCGCGGCCAAGCGGGCGAAGGCCGCCCGGGCGGGGCGGACACGTCGACGTCGTTGAACGGGTGATGTCGGTGCGGCAGCCGACTGATTCGTCCTGATGGCTGGCTATACGCCACACAAGGTGCCGAACCGGCGCATCTCGGAGTGTCGCGGAGACCCAGCCGAAGCCGCTGTGCATCGTGTTTCACGTGAAACGTCGCTCACTGCTGCACGGCATCATCAGTCGCGGCCGCGCCGCGGCCGAACCCCGCGAACGTAAGCCTCTCGGGTCCCTCGGAGAACCGTCCACCCTTGACGTCGCGCCCCTCGTGGGGGGCACGGAGTTGTCCACAGAGGTGGATTTCTCCACAGAAGGCCAGACCTCACTGGTTCACGACCCCGAAGGCATGGGAGGCTCTGTTCATTGCGAGCCTGAAGTCGAGGAGAGTGAATCCTTGCGGTCCGACGCCAACATTGCGGGACCGATGACCGATCCGGTCCCCGGTCCCCGTACCGAGTCATTGGGGGACGCTGTTTCACGTGAAACACCGCCCCCGATGGACGACACTCCCATCGGTCGTGCTGCCCAACTTGCGATGGAGGCGCTGGGTCGCGCCGGCGAAGGCATGCCACGGCCCGAGCAGACCCGTGTCATGGTGGTCGCCAACCAGAAGGGCGGGGTGGGAAAGACCACGACAACGGTCAATCTTGCCGCGTCCCTGGCCCTGCATGGTGCTCGTGTCCTGGTGATCGACCTTGATCCTCAGGGCAATGCGTCCACCGCGCTGGGCATCGACCATCACGCCGAAGTTCCCTCCATCTATGACGTGTTGGTCGACAGTAAACCGCTCGCCGAGGTGGTTCAGCCGGTCCCGGATGTCGAGGGCCTCTTCTGCGCCCCCGCCACCATCGATCTCGCCGGTGCGGAGATCGAGCTGGTGTCTCTGGTGGCGAGGGAGAGTCGACTGCAGAGGGCGATCCAGGCCTATGAGCAGCCGCTGGACTACATCCTCATCGACTGCCCGCCCTCACTCGGTCTGCTGACGGTCAACGCCATGGTTGCCGGCCAGGAGGTACTCATCCCGATCCAGTGCGAGTACTACGCGCTGGAGGGCCTGGGACAGCTGCTGCGCAATGTCGACCTGGTGCGGGGGCACCTCAACCCCGCCCTGCATGTGTCGACCATTCTGCTCACCATGTACGACGGCCGGACGCGCCTGGCGTCCCAGGTCGCGGAAGAGGTGCGCAGCCATTTCGGCGACGAGGTGCTGAGGACGAGCATTCCGCGCTCCGTCCGCATCTCCGAGGCGCCGAGCTATGGACAGACGGTGCTGACCTACGACCCTGGGTCGAGCGGCGCGCTCTCCTATCTTGAGGCGGCACGTGAAATCGCGCTGAGGGGGGCGGGCGTCCACTACGACGCACAGCAGGCCCACCTCGGCGCCCAGACGGAGCAGAACATGGTGGAGGGGATCCAGTGAGCGAACGACGGAGGGGGCTGGGCCGTGGTCTCGGCGCACTGATTCCGGCTGCCCCGACAGGAGAGAGGACCCCGGCCCCGGCCGGAGTAGGGGGCGGTACCTCCGGTTCCCCTGCGGCGCCGATACTGACGACGGACCGGGGAGTGGCGGTCGCCAAGGTGACCACGCTTCCGCCTATGGCCCATGAAACCGAGCAGCCGTCGACAAGTGCTGCCGCGCCGGTGTCCACACCTCCCCTCGGCGCTCACTTCGCGGAACTGCCCCTTGACTCGATCACCCCGAATCCGCGGCAGCCACGTGAGGTGTTCGACGAGGACGCACTTGCCGAGCTGATCACCTCCATCAAGGAGGTCGGGCTTCTGCAGCCCATCGTGGTCCGGCAGATCGCTGCCGGGCGCTATGAGCTCATCATGGGTGAGCGGCGCTGGCGGGCCTGTCGTGAGGCCGGTCTGGAGTTCATCCCGGCGATCGTGCGGGCCACGGACGACGAGAAACTCCTTCTCGACGCCCTCCTGGAGAACCTGCACCGGGCTCAGCTGAACCCGCTGGAAGAGGCAGCCGCCTACGACCAGCTCCTCAAGGACTTCAACTGCACCCATGATCAGCTGGCGGACCGCATCGGCCGTTCGCGCCCACAGGTCTCCAACACCCTGAGGCTGCTGAAGCTGTCGCCGGCCGTGCAGCGTCGGGTGGCTGCCGGGGTGCTCTCCGCAGGACACGCCCGGGCCCTGCTGTCCGTCGAGGACTCGGAGGAACAGGACCGGCTGGCTCACCGCATCGTGGCCGAGGGCCTCTCCGTGCGAGCCGTCGAGGAGATCGTCACCCTCATGGGGTCGCATCCGCAGAGCGCTCCACGGGCCAAGGGGCCTCGTGCCGGTGGCCGGGTCTCCCCGGCGCTCAGTGATCTGGCGGGCAGGCTCTCGGACCGCTTCGAAACCCGGGTGAAGGTCGACCTCGGTCAGAAGAAGGGCAAGATCACCGTCGAGTTCGCATCAATGGACGACCTTGAGCGAATCCTCGGCACGCTCGCTCCGGGCGAGGGCCCCGTCCTGCAGAAGGGCCTGGTGGAGGACGAGAGTTTCGAGGAGGAGCCGGAGGACTGAGAGTCCGCAGGCGGCGTGAGGGGTTCCGATCCGGGACCAACAGAGCGGATCGTGTCCGGTGTGTACCGGAACACGGTCCGCTCTTTGCTTTCATGCGGTATCGATGGAATCTCATCATGGATACGATGCGTTCGGGTATGAGGCATCCACCCGGGCGACACCTCATAGGGGAGGCGCGGGCCGTGCGCAGCATGAGCCGTATCGGGCTGGTGACCGTGGGCTTGAGCCTGGGAGCGGTCGGCGGTTTCGTCGGCAGCCTGCTCAGGGAGCGGGGCACTCTGACAGCCGTCCGCGGGGCTGCGGGCGAGGGAAGCGAGGATCTGCCTTCATGGGGCGTCGGCTCGTACCGCTCACGCTGGACAACCTTCCGGATGTTCCCCACCGCTGTCGCGCGTGCGTGTTCTGGGAGCTGGATCCCGTCAGCGGTGAGGCCGCGGTAAAGGCCGGCACGTCCGCGGTGGAGAAGGAGGCATGGATCTCCGCCGTTCTGCTGGACTGGGGGTCCTGCGGACGGGTGGTCTATGTGGACGATGTACCGGTGGGCTTTGTGCTGTACGCGCCGCCCGCCTATGTCCCGCGCTCCACGGCTTTTCCCACGAGTCCGGTGTCACCGGATGCGGTCCAGCTGATGACCGCCTTCATCATGCCTGGCTATCAGGGGCAGGGTCTCGGCCGCGTGATGGTCCAGACAGTGGCCAAGGACCTCTTGAGGCACGGATTCAAGGCGATCGAGGCTTTCGGCGATGCCCGTTGGAAAGAGCCGGCATGTCTGCTGCCCGCCGAACACCTTCTGGCGGTGGGCTTCAAAACGGTTCGCCCGCACCCGACCTACCCACGGCTGAGGCTGGAGCTGCGGTCGACGCTGTCCTGGAAGGAAGATGTCGAGTTGGCGCTGGACCGCCTGCTGGGTGCCGTCCAGAAGGAGCCGGCGCTGCGACCGCTGTGACGACGGTTGCTGTACCTCACTTACGTGTATGGGCCGACCCTCAAGGGTCGGCCCATACACGTTTCACGTGAAACATTGCCGCGTCGTCGGAGCGGCATCGCCCGTTTACTCGGCGATGAAGTCCTCGAGGTCGCGGACGATCGCGGCCTTCGGCTTGGCGCCGACGATGGTCTTGGCGACCTCACCACCCTGGTAGACGTTCAGGGTCGGGATCGACATCACGCCGTACTTGGCGGCCGTGGCCGGGTTTTCGTCGATGTTGAGCTTCACGACCTCGAGCTTGTCGCCGTACTCGGCGGCGATCGCCTCGAGCGACGGGGCGATCTGACGGCACGGGCCGCACCACGCGGCCCAGAAGTCCACCAGGACGGGCTTGTCGCTCTTGAGGACGTCCTGCTCGAAGGAAGAATCGGTCACGTTCTTCAGGGTGCCGGCCACAGCGGGCTCCTTAACTCTGTATGCGGTGGGGGGAGAGGGGGTCAGACGGTGGACGCCTCGGCCTCGGCATGCTGCTCGCTGTCAGCGAGAGCGGCGAGGAAGCGTTCGGCGTCCAGGGCGGCGGAGCAGCCGGTGCCGGCCGCAGTGATCGCCTGGCGGTAGGTGTGGTCGACCACGTCACCGGCGCCGAAGACACCCGTGAGGTTGGTCCGGGTCGAGGGGGCCTCCACCTTGAGGTAGCCCTCCTCGTCGAGGTCGAGCTGGCCCTTGAAGAGCTCGGTGCGCGGGTCGTGTCCGATCGCGATGAACAGACCGGTCACCGGCAGCTCACTGATCTCACCGCTCTTCAGGTTGCGCAGCGCCAGACCCTCCAGCTTCGGGTCGCCCTTGATCTCGGCGACCTCGCTGTCCCAGACGAACTTGATCTTCGGGTCGGCGAAGGCGCGCTCCTGCATGGCCTTGGAGGCGCGCAGGGAGTCACGGCGGTGGACGATCGTGACGGACTTGGCGAAGCGGGAGAGGAAGGTGGCCTCTTCCATCGCGGTGTCGCCGCCGCCGATCACGGCGATGTCCTGGTCCTTGAAGAAGAAGCCGTCGCAGGTGGCACACCAGGAGACACCGCGGCCGGACAGCGCGTCCTCGTTGGGCAGGCCCAGCTTGCGGTGCTGGGAGCCCGTGGCGACGATGACGGCCTTCGCCTTGTGGACTGTGCCGGCGGTGTCCGTGACGGTCTTGATCTCACCCGAGAGGTCGACGGTGACGATGTCGTCCGGAATGAGTTCGGCACCGAACCGTTCGGCCTGCGCACGCATGTTGTCCATGAGCTCGGGGCCCATGATGCCGTCCTGGAAGCCGGGGAAGTTCTCCACATCGGTGGTGTTCATCAGCGCACCGCCCGCGGTGACGGCGCCCTCGAACACCAGCGGCTTCAGTGACGCGCGAGCGGTGTAGAGCGCCGCCGTGTAGCCGGCGGGCCCGGAGCCGATGATGATCACGTTACGGACGTCGCTCACGGCTTGATTCCTCGTCTCTGGAGACTGCTGCTGCTCGGGCGGGGGCGCTCTCTTCTCTCACCCCACCCAACGGATCCTAAGGGGCCCGCATTCCCGGCGTGCCCGGGCACACGGAGACGGGACACCGCACAGAAATGCCAAGCACGGCAAGGAGAGCGACCGCCGGTGTCGTCGCGCTCAGGAAACGGCGTACGAGTGGGTCAGCAGCACCGTGCCGGTCGAGGCCGAGTCCCGCTTCACGCAGGTGGCATCGACGATATGGGCCGTGACCTTGGAGGCGTCGGAGGCGTCGGGGGTGACGACGAGATAGACGACGGTCCCCCGGTAGACGCCCTTGTCTGCGGCGAGCACATCCTGGTGCAGGGCGTGCGCGACGCATTGCGGCAGAGTGACTCCGGAGCCCAGAAGCGGCCTGTTCGGCGGTTCGCCCGATGATGCCGGCCTACCGCTGTCGGACTCGATACCCCAGGACTGGGCGCTGCTGGAGCCACCGTCCGTCGACGTCCCGCCGGTGAGCAGGTCCCTCACCTGGCCCTGCAACGTTCCCTCGGAGTAGGTGTGCGCCGCGTCGGTATGCGGCTGGGAGGCCGTCTGCTGGGCCTTGACCGAGCCCGTGTCATGGCCCAGCGTCTGCACCAGCAGGGTGCCCGTTCCCAGGGCCGCGGCCGTGATGACGGCTCCCAGGACGACGGTCCTGCGACCGCGGCGCCTGCGCTGTGGGCGACCCGGTCCGGTGGCCGCACGAGGCCCTCCCGAGGGACGGTCGACGGGGGAAGAGGGCAATGTTTCACGTGAAACATGAGGGACGGGGGGCTTGGGTGTGGAGCCGTCCGCCGTATCGGCAGCGTTCGCATGCGGCCGTGGCTCGGAGGCGAGCGCCGCGCTGATCCGGTCCGCCACGTCGTCGGGCATCCGGGGAGGCCCTGGCAGGGCGCCCAGAAGGCCCCGAAGCTCCGTGAGGGAGTCGTACACGTCGGCGCAGAGGGGACAGCCGTCCAGATGCCGCCGCACGTCTGCGGTCCGTGAGAGCGACAGGAGGCCTTCGCTGAGGTCGGAAAGCTCCTCGACGTCCGGGTGCTCGGCTGTGTCGGCCATGGATGTCACGCTCGCCCACCTCCGCCCTTCACAGCAGCTGAATCGCTTGGTCCTGCATCCCGTGGTCCTGCTGCGGGTGGGACGGTTGCCCCCTGCGTCCGGTTCCGTCCGCGGGCTGTGTTCTTGCCGTCCCTGTCGTCTTTGCCGCCGCTCGCTGTGCGCAGATGGGTGAGCAGCGGCAGCAGTCTTGCTCTGCCGCGGGCACAGCGGCTCTTCACCGTCCCGGGCGGCACACGGAGGATGCGGGCGGCCTCGGCCACGGGGTAGCCCTGCATGTCCACCAGGACGAGGGCGGCCCGCTGGTCGGCCGGCAGGGTGGCCAGGGCTTCCAGGAGTTCGCGGTGCAGATCGTTGCGCTCGGCCGGAGCGGACGCCGATTCATACGGCTCCAGGAGCTGCTCCAGCCGTTCCGTGTCGTCGACGGGTGAGGTCCTTCTGGACGCCGCCTTACGGGCGCGGTCCAGACAGGCGTTCACCGTGATCCGGTGCAGCCAGGTTGTGACGGCCGACCGGCCGCGAAAGGTGTGGGCGGCCCGGTAGGCGGAGACAAGGGCGTCCTGGACGGCGTCCGCTGCCTCCTCGCGGTCCCCCAGCGTCCGCAGCGCCACCGCCCAGAGCCGGTCCCGGTGGCGCCGCACAAGCTCACCGAAGGCGTCGGGGTCGCCCTCGACATGAAGGGCGAGGAGGTCCTGATCGCTCGAGTCGCCGTACACGGCACCATCCGCCATCGGACCTCTCCCCCCCCGAACGTGCTCAGTCCATGAATTTCACGTCGGTGACGGCCTGTTTGTAGCCGGCACTGCTGTAGCCGTCCTTACCCGCGTACGGCATGGCGGTGATCCACAGGAGCACGTACCGGGTCTTCTCCTGCTTGGTGACCTTGATCGTCGGGGAGGTCCCGGTCGTCGTCAACGTCCCCAGCTTGGTCATCGAGCTCACCGGGGTCGAGGAACTCAAGGAATTCGTCGCGTACAGCGTGATCGTGGTGTGGTCGCCGGGATACCGCAGCCCTATCGACGCGGCCGAGACCGTCTGGGCGGAGCCGAGGTCGTAGGCGATACCGACACCAGGCTTGATCTTCATTTCCGGACCGTCGATGTAGTACTTGGTCCGCCAGTAGCTGGAGGGGTCGTTGTCGTAGGTCTTGTCCACGTCGCCCGCCGCCTGGGCGTCACCCTCGGCGACATACTCCTGCGCGGCCTCGATCTTGAGCGGCTTGGCCGTCGGTTTCGGCTTCTCGTCGTTCTTGTCGTTGCCGTCCGTCGTCTGGGTCTGGTCGGTGTTCTCGGGCTTGTCGTGGTGCATGAGCGTCTCGGCGAGCTGCCAGCTGACCAGTCCCAGTGCCGCGATCAGCAGAGCCGACACAGCCCACTTGAGGGCCTTGCCGGTGCGGCTCTGGAGCGGCGCCGGAGGGGTGGGCACCGGCTGGGTGGCACCCGGGTGGGGCGCGGGGCGGCCGTAGGTGCCCTGCTGATAGGTCGTGCGCTGGTACTCGGGCGGCGCCGTGAACGCCGGCTCCGGCGGGCGGATGCGGGGCATCTCGCCGATCGCCTTCACCAGGTCCTCGGGCGTGGTGCACGGGGACTCATGGCGGGAGGCGGTGGCGCCGTCGTTGGCCAGCGCGCGCATCGCCAGTTCGGACAGACCACGGTGGACACCGGCGCGCACCTGGTCGGGGGCGATCAGACCGACGTCCTTGGGCAGCCCGGAGAGCCCGTACGCGTCGACCTCGTAGGGCCAGCGCTGGGTGAGCGCCGCGTACAGCAGCGCGCCGATGGCTTCCGTGTCGGTGCGCTGCGGGGTGTCGGAGTCGATGCCGCGCAGCGCGGCGTTCACCGCGAGCCCCCGGATGCGCCACTGACCGGAGGAGGTGCGCAGCACGGTCCCGGGGTTCAGACGCAGATGGGCCAGGCCCTCGCGGTGCGCGGCGGCCATCGCCTGGGAGACCTGGGTGACCATCTGGTAGGCGTCGTGCGCCTCCAGCGGTCCGCTCGCGAGCAGTGTGGTCAGCTCGGTGGCATCAGGAAGCCATTCGTGCACCACATAGACCAGGTCGTTCTCCTCCACCGCGTCCAGGACCTGGACGAAGCGGGGGTCCCCCAGCAGTGCGGCGGATCGTGCCGCAGCCAGTACGGACCGGGCTCGTGCGTGATCCGCTGGGAGGAGGTGCACACCGACGGCGCGGCGGAGCTTCTCGTCCACCGCACGCCAGCTGCTGAATCCGTCCAGACGGGTGAGGCACTCCTCGAGTCGGTACCGCCTGGCAAGTTTGTGACCGCTGTGCAGCTCGGTCGGTGACGTCGTGCCGGAATACTCGGCCCCGCCGCCCCCCTGTGCCTCGTCGCCGTCCGTTTCCCGCTCCCGGTCCTGGGCCACCCCGTCGGACGTGGACTGGTCCGCCTTGGCGGCCAGCGGCTCTACACCGCTGTTCTCTGCCACGCCGACGGCAGCCGTGCTCCGTTCCGCCACCGTCGTCCCTGCCTCCCCATCCATTGCGCGCTGTCCGACGCAGAAACCAATTGTGCCCACAGTCCGCCGCTATGCACGACACACGACGACGGACGATGGTTGTGCGCGTACCCCCGCCTCAGCGCCCCAGGCGCCCGCGGACCATGCCGACCATCGAGTTGAGTTCTTCGATACGCATCTTCCGTGCTGCCACATAGAAGACGCCCAGAAGCAGTGCTCCACCGCCGAGCAGGGCGGCGAGCGAACCGACGACGCCCTGGCCCAGCGTCTGGCCGATTTCATAGCATGCCGCGCCGCTGAGCAGAGCGGCGGGTACCGAGGCGATCCCCAGCCGTGCGTAGGTGCGCAGCACCCGGGCACCGTCCAGATCGCCGCCCAGCCGCTTGCGCAGCCGGGCCCAGGCCACTCCGACGCCGATCGCGTACGCGAGGCCGTAGGCGGCGGCCATCCCGACCACGGACCAGCGGTCCGGGAGCAGGACGTAGCAGAGTGCCGAGGCACCCGCGTTCACCACGGCCACGATGACCGTGTTGTAGAAGGGGGTGCGGGTGTCTTCATACGCGTAGAAGGCCCGGAGCACCACGTACTGCACGGAGTACGGAATGAGGCCGAGACCGAAGGCCATCAGCATGTAGCCCATGTTGGTGGCGGCTGCGGTCCCGGAGCCGCCGAAGATCAGGGTGCACATCGGGATGCCGAGCGAGACGAATCCGAAGGCGATCGGCACGATGGCGACCGCCGTCGTCCGCAGGCCCTGGGAGATGTCGTCGCGGACGGCACCACCGTCGTTCTCTGCGGCGGAGCGCGAGATCCGCGGCAGCAGCGCGGCCATCAGGGAGACCGTGATGATCGCCTGCGGGAGGCCCCAGATCAGCTGGGCGTTGGCGTAGGCGGCGAAGCCGGTGCCGTCGACCGAACGCTTGCCGGCGGCGGTGGACAGCTGGGTCACGACGATCGCGCCGGCCTGGTTGGCGAGAACGAAGAGGATGGTCCACTTGGCCAGCGTCGCGGCCTTGCCGAGGCCGTGGCCCTTCCAGTCGAAGCGCAGCCGCAGCCGGAACCCGGTCTCCCGCAGATACGGGATCATCGCGAGCGCCTGGACCACCAGTCCGAGGAGCACACCGACGCCGAGCAGGCGCTGGCCCTCCGGCGGGATGTTTGTGACCTTCATGCCCGAGTGCGCGGCGGTGCCGTACACCCAGATGAACAGGGAGAGCGTCACGATGATGACGATGTTGTTGAGGACCGGGGTCCACATCATCGCGCCGAACTTCCCGCGGGCGTTGAGGATCTGCCCCATCACCACATGGATGCCCATGAAGAAGATCGAGGGCAGGAAGTAGCGCACGAAGGTGATGGCGACCTCATTGGCCGCCGGGTCACCGGCGACCGGGTCGGACAACAGGCGGATCAGCAGCGGCGCGGCGAAGAGCATGATCGCGGTGAGCGCGCCCAGCGCCACCATGACCAGGGTGAGCAGCCGGTTGGCATAGGCCTCGCCCCCGTCGTCGTCCTCCTTCATGGCCCGCACGAGCTGCGGCACGAAGACGGAGTTCAGACCGCCGCCGACGGTGAGGATGTAGATCATCGTCGGCAGCTGGTAGGACACCTGGAAGGTGTCGCCGAGGAGGCCGATGCCCAGTGCCGAGACGATCAGCGCGGAGCGGACGAAGCCGGTGAGACGGGAGACCATCGTGCCCGCCGCCATCACGGCGCTGGACTGCAGCAGATTGGAGGCCCGCCCGCCCTTCTTCGCCGGGGGAACGGCCTCCGGTGCCGGCGCGGCGGCCGGTGGAGCCGCCGGGGCGTAGGACCGGTCCTGCGCGGCCGCAGGGGCGTAGGCAGGCCCTGGATAGGGTCCCGCCGGGCCCTGGCCCGGGGACGGCGCGGGGCCCGCCCCGGAGACGGACGACTGCTCCATGTACGGCCGACCGCCCTGCTGCTGGTCCTGGAAGAGATGGGCGAAGGCGTCCTGCCCGGGGTTGTCGCCGGCCCGGGCGACCCGGTCGTCGGCGCCCATCAACGCCGTACGGGGGTCGTCTCCGAACGGCGGGTACTGCGAGGGCCCCTCCGGCTCTGTCGTGGACGTCCTGGTCCAGACACGGGGGTCCTGGGCGTGCGGCGGCGTCGGCGGCTGGGCGTACTGCGGCTGCTGCGGCTGGTGGCCGCCGGGCGCCGGGGGGCGCACGGCACGGTCCCGGAGATACATGTCGGCCGGGGGCTCCTCGGGCACCCGGCCGGGCTCGTGCGGCGGCGGGCCGTCTGGGTAGCCCGAGCTGCCCGCGGCCCCTGGGCCGCGGTCACCGTCGTACGGCGCGTTCATGGTTCCCCACCTCATTGTCACCGGGCCCACCGGCCACGACATCGCTCAACGGTTCACTCTCTCACCCGTGCCGGACGGGTCGGTGCTTTCCGGTGCGGTGTCCGGGGCCGGGTCACTCGGCTGCTCGGGGGCGTCCGCCCCGGTCTTCGAGCCCGAATCCTGGTCGGACACCTGCGCAGACTTCTCGGCGTCCGCAGTATCCACGGCACCGTCTGTGGGCCCCTTC
The DNA here is from genome assembly GCF_008704995.1 of Streptomyces nodosus. Classification (NCBI taxonomy): domain Bacteria; kingdom Bacillati; phylum Actinomycetota; class Actinomycetes; order Kitasatosporales; family Streptomycetaceae; genus Streptomyces; species Streptomyces nodosus. Next base: position 3,840,881 of record NZ_CP023747.1, on the reverse strand, counting down.
GGCCCCCCGTCCTCCGGGGAGGCGTCCGGGTCCCCGGGGCCACCGTCCTGCTCCTCGTCCTGCTCCTGCGCCTGCTGCGCGGCCAGCCTCTTGCGCTGGGTGTACATGCGGAACCCGGCAAGTACCAGCAGCAGGACGCCGCCCGCGATGACCAGCATCACCGTAGGCGTGATCTCTGTGACGTTCACATCGAAGGTCACCGCGGGGCCGTACGCCTGACCGTCCTCGGTGAAGAGCTGGGCGACGACGGCGGCCCGGCCGTTGGCGTTGGCCGTGGTGGTGAACTTCACGGACTGGCTGTGCCCGCCCGCGACGGTGATCTGCTGCTCGTAGTAGGGACCGTTGCCGATCTTCAGACGGGTCGGCTGCTGCGAGGTGAGTCGCAGGACCAGGTGGTCGACCCCTTGCATCAGGTTGTTCTGCACGGTCACCGGGATCGTGGCGCTGCGGCCCGAGAGCTTGGTCTCGGACTTGGGGATCAGCCGGACCTGATCGGTGAGCAGCCTGAGGTAGGACTCCACGTCCTGGCGGAAGACCGATGCCCCGGTGGCCTGACCGCGCCAGGAGGTGGACATGGAGCGGTCTATGGCCCGTCCGAAGGGGGTGACGACCCGTGCGGGGTCCTTGAGGATCACCTTGAAGCCGTCGAGCTCGTTCTGGGTGTCCTCGATCTGCTGGAACGCCGACTGCGGCCGTTCCGCCTTGCGCAGCGAGGAGGGGTAACGGGACGAGGACGGCACCTTGGTGGTGGCCCCCGGGTCCGGTTTGGCCTCGGCGGCGGCGGACAGATCGGCGGACTGCGACCAGGGGCTGCTCTGCAGGGCGGTCATCGCCTGTGCCATCGCCTGGGCCTGGCTCGTGGACGGCATCCGCTGCGGAGCGACGACGACGCTGCGGTACTTGCCGGGCTCCTGCAAGGTGATCATCAGGCTCTGGGCGAGGAACTTCTGCACGGCGAGCGTGGAGTCACCGGCCTGGGACATGTCGTCCTCGAAGGCCGTCGACAGTCCGTCGTCCGCGACCACGGCCGTGGTGCCGGCCCCGATGGGGCGCGCGGCGGTGGGGGTGTAGGACAGGCCGTCGTCCCGCAGGCTGTCGCTGCGGGCGATCACCTTGTCTGCGCCCGCGGAGGTGGCGACCTTGACGATCGAGGGGTCGAGCGCGCCGTCCACGGGCCAGGCGAAGTCCGTGTCGGGTTTCACATGAAGGATGGTCTCCACGGTGCTCGCCGCCACATCCGTGGCGTCCTTGAGGTGACTCAGGGAGCCGGTGACGTTCTTGCCGTTGTGCGCGAGCGAGGCCAGGTCGGGGTCGGCGAAGGGGAGGGCGACGACCTCTTTGTTCTCGACCGCCTTCTGGAGCTCGGCGAGCCACTTCTTGGCGAGGGCCTGCTTCTTGCCGGCCGTGACGGCGTCACCCTCGCCCTTGATGCTGTAGCTCCCCGTCATCGCATCCACGGAGGCGAGCAGGTCCGGGTCGATCACCCAGGTGACGTCCAGGTCCTTGCCCTGTGACAGCAGCTGGGCGAGGCGTCCGCCCGGAGAGATCTCCTTGGCCAGGTCGTCGTTCTGGAAGACGGGGGTCTGTTGCTGGTTGGGAAGCGTCTCCGCGGTCATGTGCACGGAGGAGATCAGGGGCCACAGATAGGTCGTCTTCGTCCTGGCCGCATTGCCGTCGGGATCCCAGGGGAGGAAGGTCCTCTGGATGCCGAGCACCTGCTCGTACGGCTGAGCGGAGGTCTGACCGGAGAGCGAGACACCGAGCTCGTAGACGCCGTCGTTGCCGAGGTCCAGCTTCTTGACGGGCACGGAGATGCTGAAAGTCTGCGAGCTGCCCGGGGTGAGCTTGGTGACATCTTCGGTGTACTTGCCGCCGACCTCGGCGCCGTCGACGCCGGGCAGAAAGCCGGTGCGCCGGGTGGCGTCGTCGATGGCCGAACGGCTGCTCAGGGGGCTGGGGCCGATCCGCAGACCCACATGGGCGGCCTGGACGGTCTGCTTGCTGTTGTTGGTGATGGTGCCGGACACGGTCAGGGTGTCGCCTTCGACCGGTGCACTGGGGCTGAGCGAGTCGAGGGAGATGTTCACCGTGCGGGAACCGCCCGCCTCCGCCGGGGCGGCCTTCTCCGCGGCGTGCGCCACCGGACCCGCGGGAAGTTGCAGCAGGCCGGTCAACAGGGGCGCCCCCGCGAGTAGTGCTCCGGTGCGCCGGACCCACCGGCGGGCAGGTGAGGAACTCATCCCCTGGAAGTCTGCCGCCTCGGCCACGCGCTCGCCCGTCCCTCGTCGTCAATGGTCGTCAATGGTCGTCGGAATGTGCGTCCACGCATGGTAACGATGTGCGGGGAAAGGAAGTGCCAGGGTCCATGCCCCAAGATCAGGAATGGACGCCGAGCCACCCTTTATGTCCGAGTATCCCGGGAAGCGTCCGGGTGGGATATCCCCGCGCATTTAATGGGGGCGCCCGCCGTGGCCAGGGCCACGTACCCTTTTCTGCTGTGCCGAACGCCAACGAAGACAATGCCAGTGCCCTGAGTCAGGTGCAGCGCCGCGCGGTGAGTGAACTGCTGCGGGTGTCGCCTGTCGCCGACGATCTCGCCCGCCGTTTCCAGGAGGCCGGGTTCACGCTCGCCCTGGTCGGAGGCTCGGTGCGGGACGCCCTTCTCGGCCGGCTCGGCAACGATCTGGACTTCACGACCGATGCCCGCCCCGAGGACGTCCTGAAGATCGTGAGGCCATGGGCCGATGCCACCTGGGAGGTCGGTATCGCCTTCGGGACGGTCGGGGCGCAGAAGGACGCGCGCGTCGGGGACGCCGTCCAGCGCTTTGAGATCGAGGTGACGACCTACCGGTCCGAGGCGTACGACCGGACCTCGCGCAAGCCCGAGGTGTCCTACGGCGACTCCATCGCGGAGGATCTGGTCCGACGCGACTTCACCGTCAACGCGATGGCTGTCGCGCTGCCGGAGAAGGAGTTCGTCGACCCCTATGGCGGGCTCGACGACCTTGCGGCCCGGGTGCTGCGTACTCCGGGGACGCCCGAGGAGTCGTTCTCGGACGATCCGCTGCGGATGATGCGGGCCGCCCGCTTCGCGGCCCAGCTGGACTTCGAGGTCGCTCCTGAGGTCGTCACGGCCATGCAGGAGATGGCCGAGCGGTTGGAGATCGTCTCCGCCGAACGTGTGCGGGACGAGCTGAACAAGCTGATCCTTTCCACCCACCCGCGCAAGGGTCTGACGCTGCTGGTCCAGACGGGGCTCGCCGATCATGTCCTGCCGGAGCTCCCCGCATTGCGGCTGGAGCGCGATGAGCACCACCGGCACAAGGACGTCTATGACCACACGCTGATCGTGCTGGAACAGGCGATGGCGCTGGAGGAGGGCGAGCCCGATCTGGCCCTGCGGCTGGCCGCGCTGCTGCATGACATCGGGAAGCCGAAGACGCGGCGCTTCGAGAAGGACGGCCGGGTCTCCTTCCATCATCATGAAGTGGTCGGCGCCAAGATGACCAAAAAGCGGATGATGGAGCTGAAGTATCCCAATGAGCTGGTGAAGGACGTCTCACGTCTCGTTGAACTCCATCTGCGGTTCCACGGGTATGGCACCGGTGAGTGGACGGACTCCGCTGTGCGCCGCTACGTCCGTGATGCGGGCCCGCTTCTGGACCGCCTTCACAAGCTGACCCGGTCCGACTGCACCACTCGTAACAAGCGCAAGGCTGCCGCGCTCTCCCGTGCCTACGACGGCCTGGAGGAGCGCATCGCCCAGCTTCAGGAGCAGGAGGAGCTGGATGCGATCCGCCCTGCGCTGGACGGCAACCAGATCATGGAAATCCTGGGCGTCCGCCCCGGCCCGGTCGTCGGCCACGCGTACAAGTTCCTTCTGGAGCTCCGCTTGGAGAACGGCCCGATGGAGCACGATGCCGCGGTGTCGGCGCTCAAGGAGTGGTGGACCGAGCAGGGCTGAGGCAGGGAATCGAGGTTGTGTTTCACGTGAAACACAACCCCAGGCGAACGGGAGGGCGACGTTTCACGTGAAACATCGCCCTCCTTCGCTACGTCACCGGCGCTCGGAGCGGGACATGGCCACAGCGGTCGCCGCGTAGATGACGGCGACAACGATCACCAGGGTGGCGGAGCGGCCGTCGGGAGGCAGTATCAGCGAGGCGACCGCGGCAGCGCCGACGAAGGCGATGTTGAAGAGCACGTCATAGACGGAGAAGATCCGGCCTCGGAAGGCGTCCTCGACCGAATGCTGGACGATCGTGTCTGTGGCGATCTTTGCGCCTTGTGTGATCAGCCCCAGCACGAAGGCCGCGGCAAGCATGGGAGCGGTGGCGAACGGAAGGCCGAGGGCGGGCTCCAGGACCGCAGCGATCGCGGCGCACAGGGTGATCCAGCGGTTCGCTCCGAGACGTCCCGTAGCCCACGGTGTCACCACGGCGGCTGCGAAGAACCCGGCGCCGGACACCCCCAGAGCCAGCCCCAGCAGGGCGAGTCCATGGGCCGAGTCCGAGGACAGGGCGTAGCGGCAGAGCATCAGTACCAGGACGAGCAGTGCGCCGTAGCAGAACCGCATGAGTGTCATCGCGGCGAGCGCCCGGGCGGCATCCCGGCGTGGGGGTGTCAGGAGATGGCGTACCCCCGCACCCAGATCGCGGGCGGCGTCGATGAGGGCGGTGCCCAGTCGTGTCGGCACCGACTCACGGTCGGGGCCCAGCAACCCCGGCGCCAGGCGCAGCGACGCGAGGGCCGAGCCCAGATACAGGGCCGCGCCCAGCAGCACCACCGCGGCATGGGAGTCCCCGGCCACCAGGCGCACGGCGAAGGCGAGTCCCCCGCCCGCCGTCGCGGCGAGTGTGCCGGCCGTCGGGGAGAGCGAGTTGGCCATCACCAGCCGCTTGTCGTCGACCACATGGGGCAGTGCCGCGGACAGCCCCGCGAGCACGAAGCGGTTGACCCCGGTCACACACAGCGCGGAGACATAGAAGAGCCAGCTGGGGACCTGGCTCGCCATCAGGACGGCCGTCCCGCAGGCCAGCAGGGCGCGCAGCAGATTGCCGTACAGGAAGACCTGACGGCGTCGCCAGCGGTCCAGCAGAGCGCCCGCGAAGGGGCCGACGAGGGAGTACGGCAGAAGCAGCACGGCCATGGCCGAGGCGATCGCGGCGGCGGAGGTCTGCTTCTCCGGGGAGAAGACGACGTAGGCGGCGAGCCCGACCTGATAGACGCCGTCGGCCCCCTGGGACAGCAGCCGTACGGAGAGCAGGCGCCTGAAGTCCCGGAAGCGCACAAGGATGCGCAGGTCGCGCAGGACGGACATGGGGCACAGCCTCACATACGCGCGGGTCCCCGGGCACACGGCCCGGGGACCCGAGAAGACCGGTTGAACGGCCTGGACGCGCGGCGTGGCGCTGTCGTCAGCGCTCGACCTCGCCCTTGATGAACTTCTCGACGTTCTCGCGGGCCTCGTCGTCGAAGTACTGGACCGGCGGGGACTTCATGAAGTACGAGGACGCCGACAGGATCGGGCCACCGATGCCACGGTCCTTGGCGATCTTCGCGGCGCGCAGCGCGTCGATGATGACACCCGCGGAGTTCGGGGAGTCCCAGACCTCGAGCTTGTACTCCAGGTTGAGCGGGACGTCGCCGAACGCACGGCCCTCGAGGCGGACGTACGCCCACTTGCGGTCGTCCAGCCAGGCCACGTAGTCCGACGGGCCGATGTGGACGTTCTTCTCGCCGAGGTCCCGGTCGGGGATCTGCGAGGTGACGGCCTGCGTCTTGGAGATCTTCTTGGACTCCAGCCGGTCACGCTCGAGCATGTTCTTGAAGTCCATGTTGCCGCCGACGTTCAGCTGCATCGTGCGGTCCAGGACGACACCCCGGTCCTCGAACAGCTTCGCCATGACGCGGTGTGTGATGGTGGCGCCGACCTGGGACTTGATGTCGTCACCGACGATCGGGACACCGGCCTCGGTGAACTTGTCGGCCCACTCCTTGGTGCCGGCGATGAAGACCGGGAGGGCGTTGACGAAGGCGACCTTGGCGTCGATGGCGCACTGGGCGTAGAACTTCGCCGCGGCCTCGGAGCCGACCGGCAGGTAGCAGACGAGGACATCGACCTGCTTGTCCTTGAGGACCTGGACGATGTCGACCGGGGCCTCGGCGGACTCCTCGATGGTCTCGCGGTAGTACTTGCCGAGACCGTCGTGGGTGTGGCCGCGCTGGACCGTCACGCCGGTGGACGGCACGTCGCAGATCTTGATGGTGTTGTTCTCCGAGGCGCCGATGGCGTCCGCCAGGTCGAGGCCGACCTTCTTGGCGTCCACGTCGAACGCGGCGACGAACTCGATGTCGCGGACGTGGTAGTCGCCGAACTGGACGTGCATCAGACCCGGGACCTTGGACGCCGGGTCGGCGTCCTTGTAGTACTCGACTCCCTGCACCAGCGATGCGGCGCAGTTGCCCACACCGACGATGGCTACGCGAACCGAACCCATTCCGGTTGCTCCCTGTGTGTACGAGGTGAAGCCCCGACTGGACCTCACGTGGTGGTGTCGTCGGACGGATCCGGCCGGGTGCTGTCCCGATGCCGGGGCAGGCCGCCCGTCTCTCCAGATGTGCTGGTACGAGCGGAGCCGTCGGTGGCGGTACCCCTGAGGTCCCGTCCGGCCCGCTCGCTCTCGATGAGCTCGTTCAGCCAGCGCACTTCGCGCTCCACGGACTCCATCCCGTGGCGCTGGAGCTCAAGGGTGTAATCGTCGAGGCGCTCCCGGGTGCGCGTCAGAGAGGCACGCATCTTCTCCAGACGCTCCTCCAGCCGGCTGCGGCGGCCCTCCAGGACGCGCATGCGCACATCGCGGGAGGTCTGGCCGAAGAAGGCGAAACGAGCGGCGAAGTGCTCGTCCTCGTAGGCGTCCGGACCCGTCTGTGAGAGCAGTTCCTCGAAGTGCTCCTTACCCTGTGCCGTCAACCGATAGACGATCTTGGCGCGGCGCCCCGCGAGCGGAGCGGCGAGGGCGTCGTCGGACGTGCCACCCGATTCCTCGGTCAACCAGCCGTTGACGACCAGCGTCTTGAGGCACGGGTAGAGCGTCCCGTAGCTGAACGCACGGAACACACCCAGTGATGTATTGAGCCGTTTGCGCAGCTCATAGCCGTGCATCGGGGACTCGCGGAGCAGGCCGAGAACGGCGAACTCAAGGATCCCGGAACGCCGGCTCATGCGCGCCTCCTTCCGCCTGCTGTCACGTCCGCACGGTCATTATGTCGCCTCGATGTATCGACTCGATACATCCAGACGATAGAACGCGCCCCGGGATGCGACAAGAGGGGGCACAGTGAACGGGGTCACATCACCGATTTGTGGGATGCAAGTTGAGTGGTTTGGGGTGAAGTTCGGGGCTAGGCAGGTTTTGGTGGTGCGTAGTCTGTGCGGCATGCACATCACCGGGAACCGAGTGACGGCAGGGGATGTCCTCGTCACCGGTGCAGTACGGGTGAATGCGCAAACGACCCCATCCGTACTTCGGGGGGACCGGAAACCAGCCGCCGTTTCCAGGCGCGCCAGGATGCGCCTGCCCGAGGAGTAATCGTTCGATGAGCGAGCACCGTCGCAAACCGCCGCAGTCGCAGGGAGGCGGACGTGCCGCGCCCCGACGCGGCCAGTCGGCTCCCTCCGGCCGCCGTGCGGCACCGCGAGGCGCCAGCGGGTCACCTTCCGACTCCCATGGAGACGGAGATGGGGAGCGCCCGTACGGAAGCCGTGCCGAGGCCCGGCGGGCCGCACAGAGGAATGGGGGTGGTCGGCGCAGAGCGGCCGACGGCCCGGGGCGCGGCCCCGGGGGCCCGAACGGGCCCGCACGAGGGAGGGGGCGCAGCGCCCCCTCCGGCAAGAAGCGCTTCATCGACTATCCGCGAGCGGGCAAGGACGGAGCCGCGCGCTGGGTGCCGTCGTGGAAGTTGGTGTCGGGTCTGTTCATCGGCTTCATAGGAAGCCTGGTGGCGGTCGCGGGTATCGGGTACGCCATGGTGAGCGTGCCCGTCGTCGCGGAGACCGCGGAGGCGCAGAACAACGTCTACTACTGGTCCGACGGCTCGCAGATGGTCGCCACCGGCGGTGAGGTCAACCGTCAGATCATCAACTACGAGCAGATCCCCAAGGCGATGCGGTATGCCGTCATCTCGCAGGAGAACAAGAGCTTCGAGACGGACAGCGGCGTCGACCCCAACGGCATCGCACGTGCCTTGTTCAACATGGCCACCGGTGGTCAGACGCAGGGTGGCTCCACCATCACCCAGCAGTATGTGAAGAACGCGCGACTGGACGACCAGTCGCAGACGATCTCCCGGAAGTTCAAGGAGATCTTCATCTCGATCAAGGTGGGGGCCACGGTCTCCAAGCAGCAGATCATGGCCGGCTACCTGAACTCCGCGTACTACGGCCGCAGCGCCTACGGGCTTCAGGCGGCCGCTCACGCGTACTTCAACAAGGAAGCCTCCAAGCTGAACCCGGGCGAGTGCGCCTTCCTCGCTGCGATGCTCAAGGGCGCCACGTACTACGACCCCGCGGGCGCCACGTCCATCGACCCGAAGTACGCGACGCCTGCGGCCAACACCAAGCGGGCAAAGCTCCAGATGCAGGACACCCTCGACAAGATGGTCCAGTACGGGCATCTGGACGCCGGGGTGCGGGGCCAGTACAAGGACCTCCCCAAGGTCCAGAACCCGCGGTCCAACACCCAGCTCAGTGGGCAGATCGGTTACCTCGTCGACCTGGCCAACGGCTATCTGGTGTCACACAAGGACACGACCCACATCACGGAAGACAAGCTGCGCACGGGCGGCTACTCGATCTATACGACGTTCGACAAGAAGAAGGTCGACGAGCTCGAGGCAGCTGTGCAGAAGGTCCGGAAGGCCAAGATCAAGCCCGACGAGCGTCCGGAGACGGACAAGTACGTCCAGTTCGGCGGGGCGTCCTTGGACGTGGCCACCGGTGCCATCAAGGCGATCTACGGCGGTGAGGACGCGACCAAGCACTTCACCAACAACGCCGACCAGACTAATGCCCAGGTGGGTTCGACGTTCAAGCCGTTCGTTCTGGCGGCGGCGATGAAGTGGGGCGTCCGCGACCCGGAGATCGCACGGGAGGATCAGTCCCAGGACGAACGCACGCTTGCCTCTCCCAAGAGCCTGTACAGCGCACAGAACAAGCTCAAGATCAAGGAATACAACGGGTCGATCTGGAGGGACGACAAGGGCAAGGAGTGGCTGCAGACCAACGACGGTGACGAGTCGCTCAACCCGCCCACCTATATGGTCGATCTGCGTGAGGCGATGCAGTTCTCGGTCAACTCCGCCTATGTCCAGCTCGGCATGGACGTAGGCCTGGACAAGGTCGAGCAGACCGCCCTGGACGCGGGCGTTCTGGAGAGCAGCCTGGTGGGCACCAACTACCCGTCCTTCTCCATCGGCACCTCCTCTCCCAGTGCGATCCGTATGGCCGGCGCCTATGCCACCTTCGCGAACAGCGGCGGGAGGAACGACCCCTACTCGGTCGAGAAGGTCACCAGCAAGGACGGGCTGGCCTATGAACACGCCAAGGCGACCAAGCGGGTTTTCCGCTCGGATGTCGCGGACAATGTGACCGACGTCCTCAAGACCGTGGTCGACGCGGGTACCGGTACCGCGGCCAAGCTGCCCGGACGCGATGTGGCCGGCAAGACCGGTACCACCGACGAGAACAAGTCCGCCTGGTTCGTCGGCTACACCCCGCAGCTGTCCACCGCGATCAGCATGTTCCGGATGGACGACGACGAGAACAACAAGTCCCGTCAGTTCCTCTCCATGTTCGGAACGGGTGGAGAGAAGAAGATCCACGGCGCCTCGTTCCCGGCCCAGATCTGGCACGACTACATGGCAGATGCGCTCAAGGGGACGCCCGCGAAGAAGTTCCCGACGCCCGAGCCCATCGGCGAGGTCATCAACGCCCTCCCGAGCCCGAGTGCGACGCCCTCGCCGACGGCGAGCGAGACGGAGACCGAGTCGCCCTCCCCGACGCCGAGTGAGACACAGGAATCGCCCTCGCCGTCGCAGAGCGATGAATGCGCCCCCTTCGACTGGAGGTGCAAGAACAACGGCGGCAATGGCAACAACGGCGGCAATGGCAACAACGGCGGCAACGGCAACGGCGGTATCGGGAACAACGGCGGTACCGACGGAGGCGACGCAGGCGGAGTGACCTCGCCGCCCGCAGAGTCCCCCGGGAACGCGAACGGCGGCGGAAACAAAGGCGGCGACAACGGAGGATTCTTGGGAGGTCCTAACGGTTAGCCGTTATCGACCGTGTTTCACGTGAAACGCTCCGTTTCACATGAAACATCGACCGGCGAGGGCCGCCCCACCGACGAGGTGGGGCGGCCCTCATCGCTTTCCCGGGCGCATGCGGCAGGATGAACCCCATGCCCAGTGCAGACACGACGCGAGCAGGCGTCCATGAGCCGGAGACGGTGCGGCCTACCCGGGAGGATGAGGTCGCGGCGGTCGGCAGTGAGCTCATCGGCGGTCCGCTCGGGCGACGCGCCCTGCTCGGGACGTCCTGGTGGACTCCCGTACGGGTCGTGGCGCTCGTCGGGATCGGAATGTTCGCCCTCGGCATGATCCAGAAGCTGCCCTGCTACGACAGCGGCTGGTTCTTCGGCGCCGGTGCGCAGTACACGCACGCGTGCTACTCGGATATTCCGCACCTCTACCAGGGGCGCGGCTTCGCCGACGGACTCGTGCCCTACTTCGACAAGCTCCCCGGCGATATGTCCTACCTCGAATACCCGGTGCTCACCGGAGTGTTCATGGAGGTCGCCTCATGGCTGACCCCGGGCAGCGGCACCCTCCAGGTCCGGGAGCAGACCTACTGGATGGTCAATGCCGGGATGCTCATGGTGTGCGCCGCGGTCATCGCCGTATGCACCGCGCGCCTGCACCGCCGGCGCCCCTGGGACGGCCTCCTGGTCGCCCTGGCGCCCGCGTTCGCGCTGACCGCCACCATCAACTGGGACCTGCTCGCGGTGGCCCTGCTGGCCGCGGCGATGCTGATGTGGTCGCGCGGCCGAGTTCTGGCGTTCGGCATCCTGGTGGGGCTCGCCACCGCCGCCAAGTTCTATCCGTTCCTGGTGCTGGGACCGCTCCTGCTGCTGTGCTGGCGGGCCGGCCGATGGCGGGAGTACACCACCGCCCTGCTGGGCGCCGTGGGGGCGTGGCTGGTGGTCAATCTGCCGGTGATGCTCCTCGCCCCCGAGGGCTGGGCGAAGTTCTACAGCTTCAGCCAGGAGCGTGGTGTCGACTTCGGCTCGGTCTTCCTCTTCGTCTCGCGCTGGTTCGACATCGAGATCACCAAGGACGCGGCCAATGCCTACGCCATGATCATGATGCTGCTGGCCTGTGCGGGCATCGCCGCGATCACGTTCACGGCTCCACGCCGTCCGCGTTTTGCGCAGCTCGCGTTCCTGGTCGTCGCCGTGTTCATCCTCACCAACAAGGTCTACTCGCCGCAGTATGTGCTGTGGTTGGTCCCCCTCGCCGCGCTGGCCCGGCCGCGCTGGCGCGACTTCCTGATCTGGCAGGCCTGCGAGGTGGCCTATTTCCTCGGGATCTGGATGTATCTCGCGTACACGACCAGCGGAGACGCCCACAAGGGCCTGCCGACCGACGGGTACCAGGTCGCCATCGCGGTCCATCTGCTGGGGACGCTCTATCTGTGCGCCGTCGTCGTACGCGACATCTTCATGCCGGAACGGGACATGGTGCGCCTGGCGGGGGACGACGATCCGTCGGGTGGCGTCCTGGACGGCGCGCCGGATGTCTTTGTGCTCGGGGCCGCCGCCCGTTCGCCGCAGCACACGGTGCCGTCCGACGGAACGTCTGTGGAGTGGGGCAGCCGGGACCCGGAGTTCACGGGCAGCGGTTCGCTCTGAGCGAACAGGCCGCGGAAGCGCCATGACGAAGGCCGTACACGGACTCCGTGTACGGCCTTCGTCATGCTCGCTTCGCGGTCGGGTGATCCCTGCCGGCCGTCCTCAGCGGTCGAGGATCCGGTCGAACTGCGTGGTGGTGTGCCGCAGATGGGCCACCAACTCGTCACCGACCTTCGGCTCCGTGGTGTCCGAGGGGATGAAGAGGATCGAGACCTGCATGTGCGGGGGCTCGGCGAACCAACGCTGCTTGCCCGCCCAGACGAACGGGGAGAGGTTCCGGTTCACCGTCGCCAGACCCGCCCGGGCGACGCCCTTGGCGCGCGGCATGACGCCGTGCAGGGCCTTGGGGGCCTCCAGACCCACCCCGTGTGACGTTCCGCCCGCCACGACGACCAGGAACCCGTCCGAGGCCGCCTTCTGCTGCCGATAGCCGAACCGTTCGCCCTTGGCGATGCGGGTGACGTCCAGGACGGCCCCGCGGTACTCGGTGGCGTCATGGTCCCCCAGCCACAGCCGGGTGCCGATGCGGGCGCGGAAGCGTGTCTGCGGGAACTGCTGCTGCAGCCGGATCAGTTCCTCGGACTTGAGGTGGCTGACGAACATCGTGTGCAGCGGCAGCCGGGCCGCACGCAGCCGGTCCATCCAGCCGATGACCTCCTCGACGGCGTCGGAACCGTCGGTGCGGTCCAGCGGGAGGTGGATGGCGAAGCCCTCGAGGCGGACGTTCTCGATGGCGGCGTGCAGATTCGGCAGGTCCTGCTCGCTCACGCCGTGCCGCTTCATCGAGGACATCACCTCGATGACCACACGGGCGCCCACCAACCCGTAGACGCCGTCCACGGACGACACGGAGCGGATGACGCGATCGGGCAGCGGCACGGGCTCCTCGCCCCGGCGGAAGGGCGTCAGCACCAGCAGGTCGCCGCTGAACCAGTCCTTGACGCGGGCCGCCTCGTACGTGGTGCCCACGGCGAGGATGTCCGAGCCCAGGCGTGTGGCCTCGTCCGCCAGCCGCTCGTGGCCGAAGCCGTAGCCGTTGCCCTTGCAGACGGGGACGAGCCCCGGGAACTGCTCCTGCACCTGCTTGTGGTGTGCCCGCCAGCGCGCGGTGTCGACGTAGAGCGTGAGCGCCATGGCCGGTCCCCGAACCTTTCTCGTGGCTACGGTGTGTCAGAGGTCAGAAAAGGACTATGGTGACAGATCCGCCGACCCCGGCGGTCCAGCACGCTCGCTCCGGCGTCAGCGGCGCGACATATAGATGTCGAGCGCCTTGTGGAGCAGCTTGTTGAGCGGGAAGTCCCACTCACCGATGTACTCGGCGGCCTCGCCGCCCGTGCCCACCTTGAACTGGATCAGGCCGAAGAGGTGGTCGGTCTCGTCCAGGGAGTCGGAGATGCCGCGCAGGTCGTAGACGGTGGCGCCGAGCGCATAGGCGTCGCGCAGCATCCGCCACTGCATGGCGTTCGAAGGCCGCACCTCACGGCCGACGTTGTCGGAGGCCCCATAGGAGTACCAGACGTGACCGCCGACGATCAGCATCGTCGCCGCCGACAGGTTCACGCCGTTGTGCCGGGCGAAGTAGAGCCGCATCCTGTTGGGGTCCTCGCTGTTGAGGGCCGTCCACATGCGCTGGAAGTACGACAGCGGCCGGGGCCTGAAGTGGTCGCGCACGGCCGTGATCTCGTACAGCCGCTGCCATTCCTCGAGGTCCTGGTAGCCGCCCTGGACAACCTCCACGCCCGCCTTCTCGGCCTTCTTGATGTTGCGGCGCCACAGCTGGTTGAAGTTCTTGTGGACCTCTTCCAGGGAGCGGTTGGCGAGGGGCACCTGGTAGACATAACGGGGCTGCACATCGCCGAAGCCGGCGCCGCCGTCCTCACCCTGCTGCCAGCCCATGCGGCGCAGCTTGTCGGCCACCTCGAAGGCGCGTGGCTCGATGAAATCGGCCTCGATGTCGCGCAGTCGCTTCACATCCGGGTTCTGGATGCCCTGCTTGATGGAACCGGCCTCCCAGCGACGGATGACGACCGGGGGGCCCATCTTCACGGAGAAGGCGCCCTGATGCTTCAGGTGCGCGAGCATCGGCTGGATCCAGTCGTCCAGGTTCGGCGCGAACCAGTTGATGACCGGGCCTTCGGGAAGGTACGCCAGGTAGCGCTTGATCTTGGGCAGCTGGCGGTACAGCACCAGCCCCACGCCCACCAGTTGGTCGTTCTTGTCGAACCAGCCGAGGTTCTCCGAGCGCCATTCCGCTTTGACGTCTGCCCAGGCCGGGACCTGCATGTGGCTCGCCGCCGGCAGGCTCTGGATGTACGCCAGATGCTGCTCGCGGCTGATCGTCCTCAGGGTCAGGCTCATTCGGGGCGCTCCTCGGGCTGGCGTGTCCCCATGGGTACAGGGGTCCGGCTCTCGCGCCGAAGCCTACTGCGCCCTGTGAGCGCCCCGTCTGGCTGTGTGGCGAACCTGTGTGCACCTCGGGCACGTCGGCCGCCGTCCGTGGGCCCGCCCGACGACGCCCGCGGACGACGGCCGATGCCCCGTCAGCCGCCGATGACGCCGCCGAACAGACCGCCGTGTGCCATGCCGAGGAAGAAGCCGATGGCCGAGGCGCCGAGCCCCAGGATCAGACCGAAGCGCTCGCGGGTCGTCACGGAGACGAACTGCCCGTATGCGCCGAGGAGGATCCCCACCAGGCCGGCCCAGGAACTGATCAGATGCAGATGGTGGAACATCGCCGTGACGAAGGCCGTGATCCCGAGCACCAGGGTCACCACGAGCAGGGTGTCCGGGAGGGGATGGGTCTTTCCGTCGCTGGCGAGGAGTGAACCGGTGGTGTTGGGTCGCAATGCCTGTGCCATGGGGCACCTCCTGCGGAAGGCGGCGCATCGTAGCGCCTTACACACCCGATGTGTACAGATTGTCGGCCTTCGCGGCCGGATTTCAACCGGAAGCTCGTGTGCGGGTACTGTGTACCGTCTGCACCGGTGTCTGCCCAGGCTGAGTCGGGTCAACCGTCGGCTGGCCCTGATTGTCAGTGGTGGCCGATACCGTTGCGTACGCATCACAACCCTCCTGCCACGGAGCGACCGTGGCCGCTGAGTCCAAAGGAGGTGGGTTCCACATGCGTCACTACGAGGTGATGGTCATCCTCGACCCCGATCTCGAGGAGCGTTCTGTCTCCCCGCTGATCGAGAACTTCCTTTCTGTCGTCCGTGACGGTGGCGGAAAGGTCGAGAAGGTCGACACCTGGGGCCGTCGTCGTCTCTCGTACGAGATCAAGAAGAAGCCCGAGGGCATCTACTCGGTCATCGACCTGCAGGCCGAGCCTGCGGTCGTCAAGGAGCTCGACCGCCAGATGAACCTGAACGAGTCGGTCCTCCGGACCAAGGTCCTCCGCCCCGAGATGCACTGAGCCTTCGCTCAGTCGGTCCCGGGATTCGAGTAGCACCACAAGCAGCCAGCAGCAAACCCGCCGAGAGGTTCCCCCAATGGCAGGCGAGACCGTCATCACGGTCGTCGGAAATCTTGTCGACGACCCCGAGCTGCGCTTCACCCCGTCCGGTGCGGCGGTCGCGAAGTTCCGCGTCGCGTCCACTCCTCGCACCTTCGACCGTCAGACCAATGAGTGGAAGGACGGCGAGAGCCTGTTCCTGACCTGCTCGGTCTGGCGCCAGGCGGCCGAGAACGTCGCCGAGTCGCTTCAGCGAGGCATGCGCGTCATCGTGCAGGGCCGGCTGAAGCAGCGGTCCTACGAGGACCGTGAGGGCGTCAAGCGCACGGTCTACGAGCTCGACGTCGACGAGGTCGGCGCGAGCCTGCGCAATGCCACGGCCAAGGTCACCAAGACCGCCGGCCGCGGTGGCCAGGGCCAGGGCCAGGGTGGTTACGGCGGCGGTGGCGGCCAGGGTGGCGGCGGCTGGGGCGGTGGCCCCGGCGGCGGTTCCCAGGGCGGCGCTCCGGCCGACGACCCGTGGGCGAGCGGCGCTCCGGCCGGTGGCCAGGGCGGTGGCGGTTGGGGCGGTGGCTCCGGCGGCCAGGGCGGTGGCGGCTACTCGGACGAGCCTCCCTTCTAGACCGTGGGCCGGGCCCCGAGTCCGGCCGGGTCGAGGGCGGGTCGTACCCCACACTTCTTGATCACACAGGAGAAACACCATGGCGAAGCCGCCTGTGCGCAAGCCGAAGAAGAAGGTCTGCGCATTCTGCAAGGACAAGGTCACGTACGTGGACTACAAGGACACGAACATGCTGCGGAAGTTCATTTCCGACCGCGGCAAGATCCGTGCCCGCCGCGTGACCGGCAACTGCACGCAGCACCAGCGTGACGTCGCCACGGCTGTCAAGAACAGCCGTGAGATGGCGCTGCTGCCCTACACCTCCACCGCGCGCTAAGGGAAGGGTGACCGACCAATGAAGATCATCCTCACCCACGAGGTCTCCGGCCTCGGTGCCGCGGGCGACGTCGTGGACGTCAAGGACGGTTACGCTCGCAACTACCTGATCCCGCGGAAGTTCGCGATCCGCTGGACCAAGGGTGGCGAGAAGGACGTCGAGCAGATCCGTCGTGCTCGCAAGATCCACGAGATCCAGACCATCGAGCAGGCCAACCAGGTCAAGGCCCAGCTCGAGGGTGTGAAGGTCCGCCTGGCCGTCCGCTCGGGCGACGCCGGCCGTCTGTTCGGTTCCGTCACCCCGGCCGACATCGCCTCCGCGATCAAGGCTTCCGGTGGCCCCGAGGTCGACAAGCGCCGCATCGAGCTGGGTGCGCCGATCAAGACGCTGGGCGCCCATGAGACGTCCGTGCGTCTGCACCCCGAGGTTGCCGCCAAGGTCAACGTCGAGGTCGTCGCCGCCTAAGGGCAACGCTCACCGCTACACAAGGGGCCGCACCCTTCGGGGTGCGGCCCCTTGCGTGTGTCGTCGTATGCCGTGCCGGAGGGGCCAAAGGCGCCGTTTCACGTGAAACGGCGCTGTTTGCCGTTGCGGAGGAACGTGTCGTCGCAGCCCTCACCCGCGTCGTCCAGGGTCCTCGTTCAGCGCGTGGCTCCTGTCACGATCCAGCGGCCCGAGCGGGACCGCAGCCACAGCGTGAGCATCCGCATGGTCATCATCAGTGTCATCGCCACCCACAGCGCGGTGAGTCCGCCGCCGAGCATCGGAACGAGCAGGGCGACGGGAGCGAAGACCAGCAGGGTCAGCACCATCGCCCAGGCGAGATACGGCCCGTCCCCCGCGCCCATCAGTACGCCGTCCCACACATAGACGACCCCGCAGACGGGCTGTGCGACGGCCACGAGCACCAGAGCGGGCAGAGCCGCGTGATGGACGGAGGCGTCACTGGTGAACAAGGGGAGAAAGAGCGGGCGCAGCACAAGGACCAGCAATCCGAGGGCGATCCCGGTGGCGATGCCCCACTGCACCATGCGCCGACACGCCTCGCGGGCGCCTTGAGGGTCGTTGGCGCCGAGACAGCGTCCGATGATGGACTGCCCGGCAATGGCGATCGCGTCCAGGGCGAAGGCGAGCAGACTCCACAGGGACAGGATGATCTGGTGCGCGGCGATGTCCGCGTCCCCGAGCCGGGCGGCGACGGCAGTGGCGATCATCAGGATCGCCCGCAGTGAGAGCGTACGGACCAGCAGGGGCACTCCCGCCTGTGCGCAGGCTCGTATCCCTGCGCCGTCGGGACGCAGCGAGGCACCGTGACGGCGGGCACCGCGGACGACGACATACAGATAGACGGCGGCCATGCCGCACTGGGCGATGACGGTGCCCCAGGCGGATCCCGCGATTCCCAGGCCGGCGCCGTAGACGAGGCCCACGTTGAGGGCGGCGTTCACGACAAAGCCCGCGACGGCGACGTAGAGAGGGGTCCGGGTGTCCTGCAGGCCACGCAGGACACCCGTCGCGGCGAGCACGACCAGCATCGGGAGGATGCCGAGCGCGGAGATGCGAAGATAGGTCGTCGCATAAGGGGCGGCAGTGCTCGAGGCGCCGAAGAGGTCCACGATGCCGGGGGCCGTGGGCAGGACGACGGCGATGACGGCCGCTCCCAGCAGCAGTGCCAGCCAGATCCCGTCCATGCCCTGGCGGATGGCTGCCCGTAGATCGCCCGCACCGACCCGGCGGGCCACCGCGGCCGTGGTGGCGTACGCGAGAAACACAAAAACGCTGACCGCGGTGGTCAGGAGGGCCGAGGCGATGCCGAGGCCGGCCAGCTGTGCGGTGCCGAGATGGCCGACGATCGCGCTGTCGGCCATCACGAACAGGGGCTCTGCGACGAGTGCGCCGAAGGCCGGAACGGCCAGCGCGAGGATCTCCCGGTCGTGCCGGCGTCGAATGGCTCGGGGTACTGCGGGAGCCTGTGTCATGGGAGCAATCTAATCGTCCACAGGTAAGAGATGCAATGCCGTTGCGATCCTTACTGTGGTCCCGTTGGGGTGTGGCGCTGTGCACCGTTCGCGACGATCTTGATCCAGGGGGAGAAGTTTTTCTCCTGCACAGCCGGTGGATGGGAAAGTTGCAGGTCACAGTGGTTGTACTGGAGCCTCTGAGGGCTTGTTCACAGGGCTGTCCACCGGCTTGTGCACAGGTTTTGCGGAGTTCTCCACAGCATCGGGGCTCTCGTCCACATGGCCTGTGGATAACCAGATTGGCTGACGGTGCCGACGGGCCTAACGTGGACCGGCGCCCGCTCTCTCCTCCGGCCTCGGAAAACGTGGCAAAACCGACGCGTCTGAACCGGAGCCGGGCTGTTCGCTTTGTCAGTGTCGTGCCCTAGGGAAGAAGGGCACGGCGAGGTCCGCACGGCGGACGGGAGGAGGCGGCCCGGTGACCATTTCCGAGCCCTTGGACGATCCGTGGGCCGACAGCGGTCCGAGTGATCGTGTCCCCGCCTCCCGCCGGGGCCGTGACGGCGGCCGGGGCCGCGACGAGCAGCACGAACGCGGTCAGGACGGCGCCGCCTGGGACGGCGGGGGCTCCTCCTTCGAGCGTGTCCCGCCGCAGGATCTGGACGCCGAACAGTCCGTCCTCGGCGGCATGCTCCTGTCGAAGGATGCGATCGCCGATGTCGTCGAGGTCCTCAAGGGCCATGACTTCTACCGCCCCGCCCACGAGACGATCTACGGGGCGATCCTCGACCTGTACGCGAAGGGCGAACCGGCCGACCCCATCACGGTCGCCGCCGAGCTGACCAGGCGCGGCGAGATCACCAAGGTCGGCGGTGCCCCCTATCTGCACACGCTGGTCCAGACGGTTCCGACCGCGGCGAACGCCGAGTACTACGCACAGATCGTGCATGAGCGCGCGGTTCTGCGGCGCCTGGTCGAGGCCGGCACACGCATCACACAGATGGGGTATGCGGCCGACGGTGACATCGACGAGATCGTCAACACCGCCCAGGCCGAGATCTTCGCGGTCACCGAACAGCGGACGGCTGAGGACTATCTGCCGCTCAGCGAGATCATGGAGGGCGCGCTCGACGAGATCGAGGCGATCGGCTCGCGCTCGGGGGAGATGACCGGGGTGCCGACCGGCTTCACAGATCTCGACCAGCTCACCAATGGGCTGCATCCGGGCCAGATGATCATCATCGCGGCCCGTCCCGCCATGGGTAAGTCGACGCTGGCCCTGGACTTCGCGCGGGCGGCGTCCATCAAAAACAATCTGCCGAGCGTGATCTTCTCGCTCGAGATGGGGCGCAACGAGATCGCGATGCGTCTGCTGTCCGCCGAGGCGCGCGTGGCCCTGCACCATATGCGGTCCGGCACGATGACGGACGAGGACTGGACCCGGCTCGCCCGCCGGATGCCGGACGTCTCCGCCGCCCCGCTCTACATCGACGACTCGCCGAACCTGTCGATGATGGAGATCCGCGCCAAGTGCCGCCGCCTCAAGCAGCGCAACGACCTGAAACTGGTCATCATCGACTATCTGCAGCTGATGCAGTCCGGTTCCAAGCGCTCCGAGAGCCGGCAGCAGGAGGTCTCCGACATGTCCCGGAACCTGAAGCTGCTGGCCAAGGAGCTGGAACTGCCGGTCATCGCGCTCTCGCAGCTCAACCGAGGTCCCGAACAGCGGACGGACAAGAAGCCCATGGTGTCCGACCTGCGTGAGTCCGGTTCCATCGAGCAGGACGCGGACATGGTGATCCTGCTGCACCGCGAGGACGCGTACGAGAAGGAGTCGCCGCGCGCGGGCGAGGCGGACATCATCGTCGGCAAGCACCGTAACGGGCCCACTGCGACGATCACGGTCGCGTTCCAGGGCCACTACTCCCGCTTTGTGGACATGGCACAGACCTGATCAGCGCCTGTAGGGCTGCCGGGGCGCGCCGCCGAGCAGCGTGACACCTGGTGTCGACGGCCAGAGCAAGCCCGGCCTCATCGATACGCTGTATCGCTCGATGCGATGTATGGTCAGCGGCATGTTGGTGTGGGAGAGGCCGGAGCCACCGAATCGCCCCGTGCCGGCGCCGCTGAACCGAGAGCGGATCGTGCGAGCGGCGATCCGGTTGGCCGATGCGGACGGCCTGGAGGCGGTGTCGCTCCGCAAGGTCGCCACCGCGCTGGGCGTCGGCCCGATGCGGCTGTACAGCTACATCGACAGCAAGCAGGAGTTGCTCGATCTGATGGTCGACGCGATCCACGCCGAGATCCGACCGGTCGGAGACGACTGGCGGGAGGTGCTGCGGTCCCTTGCCGAAACCACCCGGCAGGCCGCCCACGACCATGAATGGCTGGCCGATCTGCTCGGTGGGCGACCTCAGCTCGGGCCGCACGCGCTGGCCAGGGGGGAGGCCGTGGTGGCCGCGCTGGACGGCGTTGAGGTGGACGCCGTCATGCCGGTGGTCACCGCGGTCGACGCCTATGTGATCGGTGCGGTGCGTCGGGAGATCGCCGAGAAGCGTGCCGAACGGGCCACCGGGATGGACGAGAAGCGTTGGCAGGCCTCACTCGGGCCCTATCTGGAGCGGACCTTCGCCACCGGCCGATTCCCCGCGCTGGCCACGGTGGTGCGCGATGCCGCCCACCTGGACGCCGATCACACCTTCCGGATCGGCCTCGACTTCCTGCTCGACGGCATCGAGGCCCGCATCTCAAGGTGACGTGCGCGGACGGATGACCGGACCGGTACCGCGGGCCTATGGCGGCGATGCCGGCGTAATGCACTCGACGCGAAGAGCCGGGCCGGGTGGACTGTAGCCATGACGACATCTCAACAAGAGCTGCTTCCGGCCACTCGCCGGGCCCTGCTGCATCGCATCGCCGTGGCGCAGTCCGAAGGGCGGGCGCCGTCCCTGGTGGCGGCGGTGGTCAGGGACGGGCGGACGGTGTGGCACGGCTCGCGCACCTCGGTGGACGGCCATGCCCCGGGCGAGAAGGTGCAGTACCGGATCGGTTCGATCACCAAGACCTTCACCGCCGTTCTGGTGATGCGGCTACGGGACGAGGGCCTTCTGGATCTGGGCGACCCGCTGGAGAAACACCTTCCGGGCACCGGAGCAGGGGAGGCGACGATCGCCGAGCTGCTCGCTCATACGGGCGGTCTGGCGGCCGAGTCGCCCGCGCCGTGGTGGGAGCGCACCCCCGGTTCGCTGCGTCCCGAGCTCGCGGACGTGTTGGGCGAGCACCCCTTGCGGCACCCGGTCGGGCGCAGATTCCACTACTCCAACCCCGGCTATACGCTCCTGGGCGCTCTGGTCGAGGAGGTGCGCCGGGCTCCTTGGGAGGATGTGCTGCGGAGTGAGGTGCTGGAACCCCTGGGGCTGGAGCGGACGAGCGTCCGGCCGCAGGCGCCGTACGCGGGCGGCTGGGCCGTTCATCCCTGGGCCGATGCGCTGCTTCCCGAGCCGGTGGAGGACCTCGGGAAGATGGAACCGGCCGGTCAGTTGTGGTCGACCACCGGTGACCTGGCACGTTTCGCTGTCTTTCTCGCCCGGGGGGACGACCGGGTGCTGAGCGAGGAATCCGTTCGGGAGATGCGGACGCCCGCGGCTCCGGCCGAGGACGCGGATCTGGCGGCCGGCGCCTCCTACGGTCTTGGTATGCAGCTTCAGCGCAAGGACGGCCGGTTTCTCGTCGGCCACTCCGGCTCGCTTCCCGGGTTTCTCGCCAATGTCACCCTGAGCGTGGAGGACGAGGTGGCCGCCGTCGTCCTGGCCAACTGCACTTCGGGCCCTGCGGTCTCCCTGGTCGCCGCCGATCTGGTCGGCATTGTGGCCGAGGCGGAACCCCGGATCCCCGAGCCGTGGCGGCCACTGCCGGAGGTCGACCGGGCCGTACTCGAACTGGCGGGGGCCTGGTACTGGGGCACTGCGGGTTTCCTGCTGCGGCTGACGGCCGACGGAGGGGTCTCGCTGGAGCCCTTGTCCGGGGCCGGCCGGCGCTCACGCCTGCGGTCGAACGGTGATGGCACCTGGACAGGGCTCGACGGCTATTACGCGGGGGAGATCCTGAAGGCCGTACGGCGGCCGGACGGGTCCGTGAGCCATCTGGACCTAGGGTCCTTTGTGTTCACCCGGCAGCCGTGCGAGGAAGGGGCTCCTGTGCCCGGTGGAGTGGACCCGGAGGGGTGGGGCGGACTCCGTTAGGGCGGCTGTGACGCCGGAAGGGGTGTGTTTCACGTGAAACACACCCCTTCGGCCTGAACCGGATGGTTCAGAGCGGTCGTTTGAAGCCCACATGGGAGGCCTCGAAGCCCAGACGCTCGTAGAAGCGGTGAGCGTCGGTGCGGGTCGCATCGGAGGTCAGCTGGACCAACTGGCAGTTCTGCCGCCGGGACTCGTCGACCGCCCACTCGATGAGTCGGGTGCCGAGGCCGCTGCCGCGTTCATCGGCGTGGACGCGTACGGCCTCGATCAGCGAGCGGGTCGCCCCCTTGCGGGACAGCCCCGGGACGATGGTGAGCTGAAGGGTGCCGATGAGGCGTCCCTCGCGCACCGCGACCACGAGGTGCTGGTTCGGATCGCCGTTCAACCGCTCCAGGGCGCTCAGATAAGGCGCCAAGTCCTCCGGGGATTCCCGCTGGGCGCCGAGTGGGTCATCGGCAAGCATGGCGATGATGGCGGGGAGGTCGTCTGCTGTGGCGCGGCGTATTTCAAGGTCTGCCATACCTGCACTCTAGGTGGGCTGTTCCTGAGCCGGGCGTACCGGAGCGGGGCGATCGCCTGCGGGCATGTCCAAGGACTCGACGGCGCTGACCAGCGGGGCCAGTTCGGGGTTCTTCGACGCCTCGTCCAGTGCCTCGCGCAGGGCGGTGTCATGGGTGGGGCGGGCCGCCTCCAGGAGTTGGAGGCCGGCGGTGGTCACATTGGTGTAGATGCCGCGACGGTCGGTCGGGCAGAGATAGCGCGCCAGCAGGCCGCGGTCTTCGAGCCGGGTCACCAGCCGGGTGGTGGCGCTCTGGCTGAGGACCACCGCGTCCGCGACCTGCTTCATCTGCAGATGCCCCCCGGTGCCGTCGTGCTGTCGGCTGAGCACGTCGAGCAGCGAGTACTCCCGCACGCTCAGCCCGTGTCCGGCTTGCAGGGCGCGCTCGAGATGGGCCTCGATCCTTCCGTGCAGCAGGGAGAGGGCGCACCAGCCCCGGGCGAGGGCGGTGAGCGTGGGGTCCGTCGCTGTCATGGCGTTGTCCTCTGTCCCGGAGCAGCTCACGCAAAGGTTAGAGCACCGATGCAGTAGTCCGCGATGGCATATATCGCGCGTCTGCAACGATCGTCAGCGCTTCCGGGTCACCAGGACGCCCTGGAGGCGGCGCCGAACCGCTGAAGGCCGGTTCATGCGTGTTCATGTATGGGACCCGCTCAGCCGGCGGCCACCGTGAGCGGAGCGAAACGCCGCGTCCAGTCGCCGGGCAGATCCGGGCTGCCGTACGTCATGATCGCGTTGAAGGCGACCGAGGCGAGCCCGTGCTCCTTCAGCCAGCTCAACAGCTCCCTGTGCCGTATATCGACATCCGTACGCAACGGGCGGTCCGTATGGGCGGCGAGAGATGCGACGAGCGCCTTCGCGGTCTCGGTGTCGCGGGCGATGAGCGGGCCCACGACATGGGTGTCCATATTGGGCCAGGCGGCCGCGTAACCGATGAGCCGTCCGTTCTCCTCGGCGACGCGCAACTGATCGGCGAAGGCAGGCAACCGAGTGATCACATGGGTGCGATCGGCGCCGAACACCTCCCCGTCGAGCCGGACGAGAGTGGTGAGGTCCTCCCCGGAGGCCGGACGCGTGGCGACCGTGGACGGGGGGCCGTCGGCCGTGAAACAGCCGCGCACCATCTCGGAGCTGCCGATGACCTTGAAGCCGAGTTCCTCGTAGAGGGGACGGCCGTAGGGGGTGGCATAGAGCGTGAGGGGTGTGGTGGTCCCGGTCTCCGTCACCACGTGACGCATCAGCCGACGGCCGACGCCCCGACGGGCGTGCCGCTCGGCGACCAGCACCATGCCGATGCCACAGAGATCCGGGCGGGCCCGGGACCCGTACTCGGTCACGACGCAGGCGGTGACGAGACCACCCTCCGGGTCGTCGATGCCATAGCCCTTTCCGGCGGCGAGCAGCAGGCCCCACTTGTGTTCCTCACGGGGCCAGCCCCGGTCCTCGGACAGGTCGGCGCAGGCGACGAGATCGCGAGGCGTCAGACGGCGGATGGGCAGATCGGCGAGAGGAGGTGTCGACACGCAGGTCAGGCTGTCCGACATGGGCCACTGGCGTCCACCGGTTTGCGGTCGAAGGCAGACGCTTTTGGCCATGCCATACCCGACTGCGCAGGACATGGATGGAACTTTTATGTGAAACTGTCGGAATTCGATCGCGAACGGTCGCCAGTGAACCGAGCGTCAGCCGAGGTCAGGCGCGTGCATGGCCCGTACGCCTTCGATGTTCCCGTCGAGATAGTGACGCAAGGACAGCGGCACGAGGTGGACGGATGCGATGCCCACTCTGGTGAAGGGCACACGCACGATCTCGTACTCACCGGTCGGCTGGTCGACCTCCGGGCCGTGCCGCTGACGTTCGTCCATGGACTCCAGACGGCAGACGAAGAAGTGCTGCACCTTGACGCCGGTTGCCCCGCCGTCTTCGCCGATGTGCTCGACCGTGTCCACGAAACATGGCACCACATCGGTGATCTTGGCACCGAGTTCCTCGTGCACCTCACGGTGGAGCGCGTCGACAACGGTCGTGTCGGAGGGCTCGACCCCGCCACCGGGGGTGACCCAGTAAGGGTCGACGCTGGGCTTGGTGCGCTTGATCAGAATCAGATCGTCGCCATCGAGCAGGATGGCGCGGGCGGTGCGTTTGACCACGGGGCGAACGGTCATGGGTGGAATGTGGCCCAGACCGTTCCACGTGAAACATCGCGCAGCACACAGGAAGGCGAACCCGATGTGAATGCCTGGTGGGGCCCCTCGGTGGATCGCCGCGGACCTCGGTCGGTCCGGTCGGGGATGTCCGCATCGCCGCTACATCCCGTCGTTCCTCACCCCCAGTCCATGGCCGCTCGCAGCAGCCACTCATGGGCCCGCGCGATGTGCGGCATGGCCAGCGTCCCCGTCCGTACGACGAGGAAGTAGGTCCGCAGCGGAGGGACCGCCGGATTGTGGAGGGCCACCACATCGCCCCGCTCCAGTGCAGCGGCGCAGAGATAGCGGGGCAGCACGGCGAGCCCGGCACCCGTGGCGGCGCAGGCGAGGACCGCCCGCAGATCGGGAACGATCACGGTGCCGGAGGCGGCCGGGCGGGAGTCGAAGACGGAGGCCCAGTAGCGGGAGACAAAGGGCAGCGACTCGTGCACCTCGACCACCGGGAGATTCCTCAGTGCGTGCGCCCCCTTGCGGCGCAGCTTGCCGCTGCCGACGCGGGAGGCCCAGCGCGAGGCGGCCACCAGAATGTGCTCCTCGTCGCAGAGCGGTGTCGCCGTCAGCAGGGCGCCGCGCGGCCGCGCCGTGGTGATGGCCAAGTCGTGGTGCCCGGCGCCGAGCCCGTCCAGGATCACGTCGGCGTTCCCGAAGGAGGCGCGCAGGGTGAGGCCCTGCCCCAGGCCGTCGGTCAGCCGTGTGAGGGCGGGCAGGGCGCGCTCGGCGGTGAATTCCGGTGGTCCGGCGAGGTGGAGGGTGCGCAGCGAGGAGTGTTCGTCGAGCCCGGTCTCGGCGATCTCCACCAGGGCGTCGAGATGGGGCGCGGCCTTGTGCGCGAGTTCGTCACCGACGGTCGTGGGGGTCACTCCGCGGGCCTGGCGCAGGAAGAGGGGGCGGCCCAGCTGTCGCTCCAGGGCGCGGATCTGGGAGGTGACCGCCGGCTGGGACAGGCCGAGCAGGGCTGCGGCGCGGGTGAAGGAGCCGGCCCGGTGCACCGTGATGAAGGTGCGCAGCAGGGCCAGATCCATGGTGTCCCTCCCTCCGCACACCCCGACGGCGCCCAACTATAAATAAGTCGATAGGTCTCTGTCGTTACAGTGATTGGACACTGACAAAGAGTCAACTAGCCTTGGTCGCGCGGTTCTTCGCGCGCGGAACCGGGGCGGTCCGAGCCACGAGGGGGGAGGCTCGGACCGCCCGCTGTGCGCGGAAAGGATCCCCGGGGCAAAGGGTCCCCGGGGCAGTCGGCCGTCACCCGGCTCCGCGAAGCCGAGGCCATGGCCATCGCTCGGGAAGCGGTCGCTCATTCCGCCGAGGCGTCGAGCGCGCGCAGCACATCGGCCACCAGATCCTCCGGGTCCTCCGCACCCGTCGAGAGGCGGATGAAACCTTCCGGCACCGCGTCGCCGCCCCAGCGTCCACGCCGCTCGGCGGTGGACCGGACGCCCCCGAAGCTCGTCGCGTCGTCGACGATGCGCAGGTTCTCCAGAAAGCGGTCGGCTCTCGTACGGGTGGGCAGGGAGAAGGACACCACGCACCCGAAGCGCCGCATCTGCCGCAGGGCGATCGGATGCGAGGGGTCGTCGGGCAGGCCGGGATACCGCAGCCCGCTCACCTCGGGGCGGCCACGCAGCGCCTCGGCGACCGTGAGCGCATTGGCGGTCTGCCGGTCGGCACGGAGCTGGAGCGTCGCCAGCGAACGGTGCGCGAGCCAGGCCTCCATCGGACCGGGGATCGCCCCGACGATCTTGCGCCAGCGCCGTACGGAGGCCATCAGCCCGGCGTCCCGGGAGGCCACATACCCGAGCAGCAGGTCTCCGTGTCCGGTGAGCATCTTGGTGCCGCTGGCCACGGAGAAGTCCGCGCCCAGCTCCAGGGGGCGCTGGCCCAGGGGGGTCGCCAGGGTGTTGTCGACGGCCACGACGGTTCCCTGCGCATGGGCCGCCGCCACGAGCCGCCGCACATCGCATACGTCAAGACCCGGGTTCGAGGGGGTCTCGATCCACAGCAGCTTCGCCCCGTCCAGGACGCCGAGCTGGGCGTCGCCGCCGGTCGGTGCGGTGCGCACCTCGATGCCGAAGGCGGTCAGCTGCTCGCCCACCAGCGGCAGCACCTGGTATCCGTCCGAGGGCAGCACCACGATGTCGCCGGCGCGCAGCTGGGAGAAGAGAACCGCCGAGATCGCGGCCATGCCGGAGGCGAAGGCGAGCGTTTCCACACCGGCCTCGCCGGGCGCCTCCAGCTCGCCGATGGCGCGTTCGAGATGGGTCCAGGTGGGGTTGTCGTCCCGGCCGTAGGTGTACGGGCCGGTCGGTTCGCCGGGCAGATGGAAGTGCGCGGCGAAGACGGGGCCCGGCAGGGTCGGCTCGTACTTGACCGGCTCGGGAAGCCCCGCCCGCACCGCACGTGTGCCCTCGCCCGCTCCCGCGCCGTGCGCGCCGCTGTCTCCGGAGCTCATGCCGCCCGTCCTGCCATCTCTTCCCGTACCGCGGTCAGCAGTCCGGGGCTCGCCGCTTCCACCATCCCGAGACACGCCCGGAAGCCGTCCAGCTCACCGTAGTAGGGGTCGGGTACGTCGAGGCCTCCGACGGCGGCCGGGTCGTACGAGCGCAGCAGCCTGATCTTCGCGGCCTCCTCGGGGGTGGGCGCGAGGCGGCGCAGGGCCTCCAGGTGGCCGGAGTCGAGGGCGATCACCAGGTGCAGGCGGGAGAACCAGGAAGACTGGAACTGACGCGCGATGTGATCGCTGTCATAGCCGTGTTCCTCCAGCACCGCGACGGTACGCGGATCGGCGCCCGCTCCCTCGTGCCAGTCGCCCGTGCCCGCGCTGTCGACCTCGACCAGCTCATGGAGACCGGCCCTCTCCACATGCGCGCGGAAGACCGACTCGGCCATCGGGGAGCGGCAGATGTTGCCGGTGCAGACGAAACAGACGCGGTAGGTCATGCGGCTCCCTCAGTCCTTGTCGTCGGGCAGCACCATGTGCAGCGCCCAGGAGACGATCGAGATGATCAGGCCGCCGAGGACGGCGGTCCAGAAGCCCTCGACATGGAAGCTCAGGTCCAGTCTGCCCGCCAGCCATGAGGTGAGCAGCAGCATGACGGCGTTGACGACCAGGGTGATCAGGCCGAGCGTCAGGATGAACAGGGGAAAGGTCAGCACCTTCAGGATCGGCTTGACCACGAAGTTCACCAGGCCGAAGAGCAGTGCGACGACTATGAGTGTGGCCGCCTTCTTGCCGGTGCCGGAACCGGTGAGCGTGATCCTGTCGAGCATCCAGACGGCGACGGCCAGGGCCCCCGCGTTGGCGATCGTCTTGACTACGAAATTCTTCATGTGTCTGATCGTGGCAGACGGGGTCACGGACGAGTACCGAGCGAGGGCGGGCAACTGCGATGAAGGCATTCCGGCTGGACGACCTGGAGGCGGAGCGCGCCGCCAACGACGGTGCTTATCTGCAGTTCCTGCGGGAGCGGAACATGTCGGTCGGCCTGTACGCGCTCGATGCGGGCGACTCCGACCCGCAGCAGCCGCACCGGCAGGACGAGGTGTACTTCGTCGTCAGCGGACGTGGCTCGATCACCGTGGGCACGGAGACCACCCAGGTCGCGCGTGGCAGTGTCGTGTATGTGCCGGCCGGCACCGTCCACAAGTTCCACCACATCACCGAGGACCTGAGGGTTCTGGTGGTGTTCTCTCCCCCCGAGAGCTGAGGGCCCCTCTCAGGGTTCCCTAGGGGGGCGATCAGGGGAGGACCGGGGGACGCGGGGCCCCCTTCCACCCCTGAAGGGCCCTAGCATCGAAGGCACGACGAAGAAGACCCCGGAAGCAGAGCCCCCGAACCGGACGCGGGGCGACGGGCGCAGAGACAAGGACAAGGCGATGCGAGAGATCTTCGCGGGTTTGCCGTGGTGGGTGAAGTGGGTCGCGGTGCCGATCGTCGCTCTGGTCGTTTTCGGCAGCATGATCGCGACCGTCATCGGCTTCGTCGTCGCGCTGCTGTTCAAGGTGCTGCTCTTCGTCGCGCTGGTCGGCGGACTGATCTACATCGTGCGGAAGTTCATGTCGAGCTCGTCACACCGCGACTGGTGAGCCGACGCGGCTCACGGCGACCGGCCGGCCGCCCACAGCGCGCCGAAGAGACGGCGCACGCCGGGGGACGGTGGGTGGCCGGCGGGTCGCAACGGGCGGCCGGGCACAGGAACGGCAACCGGTAACAGGAACGCCGGGTTCGCTCGGGCGAGGGAGTTTTCCCGGTGATGCCGTCGGTGGGCGGGGGGAGACCGTTAGAGTCCGGAACTCGCCGCGCGGCAGGTCCCGCGTCGCGGCGCATCCCCTTCCGTGTCCCCGCACGGGAGGTCGTCCTCGCGTTCCGGGAGTGACATTTGGCTACGGTCGGCACCGCACGCGCACACTCTCTTGCCCCGCCCGTCCCGCCCGCGCTACGGCGTACCTCGTCGGCGGAAGCGCATCTTCCGCCCGTGCCGCCGCAACCCACCACACTCATCGGATCCGTGCAGCGTGCGATGCGACTGCTCGAGGCCGTCGCCGACCGGGAGTACGGGGCCCCCGCCAAACAACTGGCCCGCGAGGTCGGCCTGGCGCTCCCCACCGCCTATCACCTGCTGCGCACCCTGACCCACGAGGGCTATCTGCGCCGGGAGAAGGGGTTGTTCTTTCTGGGCGAGGCGGCCGAGCGGCTGAGCGGCAGTGCGGCCCAGCAGAAACGTCGCAGCATGATGGACGACGCGCTAGCACAATGGCGTGATTCGATCGGTGCTCCTGTTTACTACGCGGTGTATCGCAAGGGTGAGATCGAGCTCCTCGGTGTTGCCGACAGCCCGGCGAACCCCGCGGCCGAGGAATGGGCCGACTTCCGTGAGACCGGGCATGCCCATGCGATCGGCCAGTGCCTGCTGTCCCAGTTGGACGAGGAGGCCCGTCGGGACCATCTCGACCGCCACCCGGTGCAGTCGATCACCCCTTACACGGTGCGCGACGAGCGCACCTTCCTGCGGCGACTGGACCGTCTGGGGTGGCAGGAACCGGTCGTGGAACACCAGGAGTACGCACTCGGGACGGTCTGTGCCGCGTTCCCCCTGACCGCCGCCGGGGGGAGGGCGGCCGCCTCGGTGGCGATCTCCATGCCGTCCCATCAGTGCGGCCGGCTGCTTCCGGCGGCACGTCGGTTGCAGGCGGAGATCGGAAGCCGGTCAGGGACACTCGCCCTCTCTATCAGCATCTGAAAACTCACTCCTTGTGATCTGCTCCGCACGTTCAGCAAACTTCCAGCAGGTGTCAGGGGGATCATTCCTGGCCAGTCGACGGCTACTGACGGGGTAGGCGATGCGCGAGTCGGTGCAGGCAGAGGTCATGATGAGTTTTCTCGTCTCGGAGGAGCTCTCGTTCCGCATTCCGGTGGAGCTGTGCTACGAGACCAGTGATCCCTATGCCGTGCGGCTGACCTTCCATTTGCCCGGCGACGCACCCGTCACCTGGGCGTTCGGACGCGAGTTGCTGGTCGACGGCGTGGGCCGGCCGTGCGGCGACGGCGATGTGCATATCGCTCCCGCCGAACCGGACACCTTCGGTGAGGTGCTGATCCGGCTTCAGGTGGGTGCCGACCGTGCCCTGTTCCGTTCGGGCGCGGTGCCGCTGGTGGCGTTCCTCGATCGCACGGACAAGCTGGTGCCGCTCGGGCAGGAGGGCTCCCTCGCCGACTTCGACGCACATCTGGACGAGGCACTGGACCGGATCCTGGCGGAGGAACAGAGCACCGGTTGAACCGGCTGCGGCGTCGTGACGGTTCCTGCTGTAACGGTTCCTCACACGGCGTCTCAGCGCCTGCGGCGGCGGCCCCGTCCTCCGCGGGCCGGTACCTCGACAGGGGCGGTGCCGGTCTCCCGCCGGTCGGCCGAGACCACGAGGGCGGCCAGGGCCGTGGTGACCGGGACCGAGGCGACCAGGCCGATCGAACCCACAAGGGTGCGCACGATCTCCTCGGCGACCAGTTCGCTGTTGGCGACCGTGGCCACGCTGCTCTGTGCGATGGAGAAGAGCAGCAGCAGAGGCAGGGCGGCGCCCGCGTACGCCAGAACCAGCGTATTGACGACGGACGCGATGTGGTCACGGCCGATGCGGATACCCGCGCGGTACAGATCGCGCCAGCTCATCGAGGGGTTGGCCTCATGGAGCTCCCAGACCGCGGAGGTCTGTGTCACCGTCACGTCGTCGAGGACACCGAGCGAGCCGATGATGACGCCGGCCAGCAGCAGACCGCTCATGTCGATATGCGGGTAGAGACCGTGGATCAGCCCGGTGCTGTCGTCCGTGTTGCCGGTCAGTGCGGCCCAGCCGATGAAGAGCGTGCCCAGCGCGCCGATCAGCGACAGTGAGATGAGCGTGCCGAGGACGGCCACGGAGGTACGGGCCGAGAGCCCATGGCACATATAGAGGGCGATCAGCATGATGGCACTGGAACCGACCACGGCCACCAGCAGCGGATTCGAGCCCTGCAGGATCGCCGGCAGGACGAACAGGTTCAGCAGCAGGAAACTCACCGCCAGGGCGACCAGCGCCATGACACCGCGCATCCGGCCTACGACCACCACGGCGACGGCGAAGATACCGGCGAGCAGGGCCATGGGGAAGCCGCGGTTCACATCGGTGACCGAGTACTGCAGATCCTTGGGCGCGGAGGGTTCGTACGACACCACGACCTTGTCGCCCTGGTGTAGCTGCCGTGTCTGGTCCGGCTGGACGATCTCCGTGAACGTACGGCCCTTGTCCTTGCCGGTGTCGACGCGGACCGTGGCCTTCTTGCAGGTGCCGCCCGATGCCTGTGACGGTGAAGAGCCCTCGGCGGTGGAGGCGCCGCCCGCCGAAGCCCCTCCCGAGGCGTTCACCGACGCACAGTCGACCGCCGCGACATCGGTGACCGTAGCCTGCTGGGACTGTCGGTCGAAGCCGACACCGCTCCGCTCATGTGACGGCACACCGCCGGGCCACAGCACCATGAGGCCCACCACGACCGCCGCGGCGAACGGGATGAGGATCGCGGCGATGACCCTGCGCAGATGACGGGAGACGGGAGCCGCGGGGCCATGACTGTGCGCGTGGGAGTGGCCGTTCCCACCACCGGGAACGTGCCCGTGGCTGCCCCCATGGCTGTCCCAGGATCCTTCGGTGAAGTCGTGGACGCCTTGGGGATCAGGGTTGTTTCTTCCGCCGGGGCCACGGCGGTGAGGCGGCTCGGAGGGCGGGTGCGGGGGAGGATGCTGCGATGTGGTCACCGACCGATCATTGCAAGAAGGCGCGAGGCCTACTGTTCATCCCGCTTAATGGGACGCTAGCGTAAGGACACCTTTGCACACGCGGGAGCTCGGAGCACCGGGCTGAGAGGGCGCTGACCTCCGCAGACGCGATGTTTCACGTGGAACATCGCCGGGCGGACACCGCTGCGTCGACCGCTGAACCTGTTACCGGGTAATGCCGGCGTAGGGAGTAGGTCTCATGACCAACAAGGACGCACGCACGCCTGCCTCCGATCAGGGTGAACAGTCCCAGGAGGCCGGGAAGTCCATCGGCTGGCACAAGGCGTATATCGAGGGCTCACGCCCCGATCTGCGGGTGCCGGTCCGCCAGGTGCATCTCACCGACGGGCAGTCGGTCGCCCTGTACGACACCTCCGGCCCGTACACCGATCCGGCCGCCGAGACGGATGTCCGCAGAGGACTGGCTCCGCTGCGGGAGACCTGGATCATTGCCCGTGGGGACACGGAGGAGTACACCGGCCGTCCCGTCCGTCCCGAGGACGACGGAATCAAGCACACCTCGCCGAGGGGCGGACTGCGCAATCTCGACGCGGTGTTTCCGGGACGGCCGCGCCAGCCGCGCCGCGGTCGTGAGGGACGGGCGGTCACTCAGCTCGCCCATGCGCGACGGGGCGAGATCACGCCCGAGATGGAGTTCGTGGCGATCCGGGAGCAGGTCTCGCCCGAGGTCGTGCGTGAGGAGATCGCGGCCGGACGTGCGGTTCTTCCGGCCAACGTCAACCACCCGGAGACCGAGCCGATGATCATCGGCAAACGGTTCCTGGTGAAGGTCAATGCCAACATCGGCAACTCCGCGGTGACGTCCTCCATCGAGGAGGAGGTCGAGAAGATGACCTGGGCGACCCGTTGGGGCGCCGACACGGTGATGGATCTGTCCACCGGCCGCAACATCCACACCACGCGTGAGTGGGTGCTGCGCAACTCCCCCGTTCCGATCGGCACGGTGCCCCTCTATCAGGCCCTGGAGAAGGTCGAGGGGAAGGCCGAGGAGCTGACCTGGGAGATCTACAAGGACACGGTCATCGAGCAGGCCGAGCAGGGCGTGGACTATATGACGGTGCATGCCGGCGTGCGTCTGCCCCATGTGCCGCTGACCGCGAACCGTAAGACAGGCATCGTGTCGCGGGGCGGTTCGATCATGGCGGCCTGGTGCCTCGCGCACCACAAGGAGTCGTTCCTCTACGAGAACTTCGAGGAACTGTGCGAGATCCTCGCGGCGTACGACATCACCTACTCACTGGGTGACGGACTGCGGCCGGGCTCGATCGCGGACGCCAATGACGCGGCGCAGTTCGCGGAGCTGCGCACGCTCGGGGAGCTCAACCGGATCGCGCGGAGCTTCGATGTGCAGACCATGATCGAGGGTCCCGGGCATGTCCCGATGCACAAGATCAAGGAGAACATCGATCTGCAGCAGGAGATCTGCGACGAGGCTCCGTTCTATACGCTCGGGCCCCTGACGACGGACATCGCGCCCGCCTACGACCACATCACCTCCGGTATCGGTGCCGCGATGATCGCTTGGTGGGGCACGGCGATGCTCTGCTATGTGACCCCCAAGGAGCACCTGGGTCTGCCCAACCGTGACGACGTCAAGACGGGCGTCATCACCTACAAGATCGCCGCGCATGCGGCCGACCTCGCCAAGGGGCACCCGGGCGCCCAGGAGTGGGATGACGCGCTTTCCGACGCGCGCTTCGAGTTCCGCTGGGAGGACCAGTTCAATCTGGCACTCGATCCGGAGACGGCCCGTGCCTTCCACGATGAGACGCTTCCGGCGGAGCCGGCCAAGACGGCCCACTTCTGCTCGATGTGCGGGCCGAAGTTCTGCTCGATGAAGATCAGTCGGAGCATCAACGAGAAGTACGGCGACGGTGCGGCCGAACCGGAGTACGACGAGGCGGCCCTCGAGGGCATGAGGGCCAAGTCCAGGGAGTTCGCGGCCCACGGCAACCGGGTCTACCTCCCGCTCGCCGACTGACGCTCACCCCGCACAGGCGCTGTCCCGGCGTGCCGGAGAGACCGGCCCGGGACAGCGCCCCGCCCATGGCCCGGAGCATGGCGCTGTGCGACCGGCCCGCCGGCCGCTGCCCGGCACTGCCGCTTGTCACTCCGGCTGGTGTTCCGGCCCCCCGAAGTCCGGGCTGGAGAAATCGGGGCTGCTGAAGTCCGGGCTGCTGAAGTCCGGACGCGGGCCCGGGGCGGAGCCGCTCTCGGGGCTGGTGAACCCGGGACTGTCGTATCCGAGATTCGGGATACGACTGGGTGTCTTCTCCGGTGTCTTCCGGCTCACCGCGGCTGTCGCGGGGTCGGCGAGCGCCTCGCGGAGGAACGGCAGGATGCCGCGCTCCAACAGGGCCTCGTGCCAGGCCTCCCGGGCCCGGGCCACCATCACGGTCAGCTCGCCCTGGTCGTTCTCCTCCTGGTCGGAAGAGCTGTTGCGCAGGGCGGTGAGCAGCAGCCCGACCGCGGCCCCCAGGATCGCCGCCGCGGTCACCGCACCGAAGACCCACCCGGTGGTCAGGAGGGTCTTGGCGAAGGCCTGGTCCGGTTTGACCATTTTGAGGATGTAGCCGACGAGCAGGAATATCACCGCCGCGGCACCCGCGAGAAACGGGGCGAGCACCGTGACGACGGCGCCGGCTCCGGCGCCGGCGGCGGCCTCTCCCACCGAGGCGGCGAGTCCTTGGCCCTCCGTGTCCGGTTCCGGCGAGCCCTCGGCGCTCTCCCGGCCGGAGGAGGCGGTCGGCGACGGCTGGCGCAGCTCCTCGCGGACCTTGGTGTAGTGGTGGTATTCGATGGCCGCCGCCGAGGTGATCCGGGCGGTGGCGCCCAGCGCCATCGTGCGCAGTTGTTCGGTATTGAGCCGCTGTCCTACAGCGGCCAGGTCCGGGCGGTGTGGCGCGGAGCGCAGCGCCTCATCGAGGATCCGCTCGTAATCCTGGCGGTCCTCGCTCAGCAGGTGCTGCGGAACGCTGTTCATGTGCATCCCCCGATGCTCCGTAGGGCTTGGGACTCGGCATGCTGACGAGCCGTCGGGCAGAAACGGAGGGGAGCCTGCTACGGATAAGCCGATGGTAGAGCGGTGACCGCACACGGTGACAGGGGGTTTCAGGAAATTCGCCCGCATCCTTCACCACCATCGGCGGGTGCGCGCCCGAGAACCATCTGCCCGGTGAGCGGGTCGGGTGAACGTCTACCTTGCCAAGGGGAGTTGCTGGACCAGCAGCTTTCCGGCCATGGTCACTCCGCCGTCCATCGCGATCGCCAGTCCGTCCGCATAGACATGAGGACCCTCGACCACCGGACCGGCTCCGTGCTCGCCGTCCTCCGAGCCGACTTCGCCCAGCAGATAGGGAATCGGGCTGTGGCCATGGACGATGCGCCTGCCGCCGTACATGGCCAGCAGGGACCTCACGGCGTCGGCGCCGCCCTCGTCGCGGAAGGCGAAGCGCTTGGTGAACTTCCGGAACAGATCCCACACCTCGTACACATCGTTGCGCATGAGCGCCTCGCGGATGGTGTCGTTGACCGCTTCGATGGAGTCGCCGTAGTCGAGGTAGGCGGTGGTGTCCGAGTGGACCAGAAGGTGTCCGTCGACCTCCTCCATCGCGTCCAGCCGGGCCATCCACTGAAGATGGTGGTCCTGGAGGCGCTCCATGTCCGTCTTCTGCCCGCCGTTGAGCAGCCAGGCCGCCTGGAAGGTGGCGGTGCCCGCGCCGGAGTGGACGGGGGTGTCACCGAACCGCTTGGCGCCGAGCAGCAGCAGTTCATGGTTGCCCATCAGCGCCTTGCAGTAGCCGCCGGCCGCGGCGGCCTCCGCGGACAGCCGCATCACCAGGTCGATGACGCCGATGCCGTCCGGGCCGCGGTCCGTGAAGTCGCCCAGGAACCACAGCCGTGCCGTACCCGCGGACCAGTGACCCGCGGCGTCGACGAGGCCCTTCTCCCGGAGCGCCGCCATGAGTTGGTCGAGATAACCATGGACGTCCCCGACGACGAACAGCGGCCCGGGCCTGTCGGCGGGCTGCGGGACGGCCGCGGACGCGGGGCCGGTCACCGGGGGCGTGCCGCCGCGGTGGATGACCGGGATGTCCCGCTCGGTGGGCGTGTAGGCGTCGGAGTACTCGGGGCGGTACCTCGTGGGCGCCGCGACGGGCCGGTCGGCCTCGCCGGGGAGAGCACTCTGTGGATGGGGCCCGGTCTCATGGACGTATGCGGGCACCCGGAAGTCGCGCAACGTCGCCGTCCGCCCCACCTCGGGTCCCTGACCGGCCCCCTGAGTCATCGACCCCTCCACCATCGCGCCGCATCTGCACCGCATCGGACTGCCTGGTCGCACGGGCCCGCGGTGTCGTCCGCCCATCATAGGAATGCGGATCGCGCCATGTGATGACCCAGGGGTGGTGAATCGAGGAAGGGCCCCGATTCACCGCGGCTTTCGCCCTGAATGGGCGGTGCTTTCCCGGTCGGCGGCCCGACCGTCCGCGGGTGACCTCGACACCACCGGTGCCCTGGCGGGGCACTGGGGCCTCTCGTCCGGAGCGCGCCGGGCTCGCGGGGTTCGGTGCCGCGCCGCGCCGTGTGACCGATCCGGCACGATCCGAACGAAAGGCCTCCGGCGTGATTCGAACGAAGGACCTCAGTCCCGCTCGGGCGACCGGGGCGGGCTGACCGTCGTACGCGGCGGACGCCGCTGGGAGGACGTGCGGACGATCAGCTCCGTCGGTATCACCTGCTCGACCGGCCGATCCGACCGGATTCCCTCGATGGCGTCGATGAGCAACTGGACCACCGCCGTGCCGATGCGGCGCGGCTTCAGGGAGAGGGTCGTGACGGGCGGCTCGGTGTGGGAGTACACGGAGGACTCGCTGCAGCACACCAGCAGCAGGTCCTCGGGGACGCGCAGTCCGTAACGGCGGGCGGCGGCCAGCAGGTCCGTGCCGTTGGGGTCGAAGAGCCCGTAGACGGCGTCGGGGCGGTCGGGGCGGGCCAGCAGCCGGTCGGCGGCGACGGCGCCCGCGCACGGGTCATGGGCCGGGTAGGCCTCGTAGACCGGGTCCTGTCCGACGCGCTCGCACCAGTTCAGGTATGCGGTGGTGGACAGATGCGTATAGGTGTCCGTGGTGGTGCCGGTCAGCAGCCCGATGCGGCGGGCGCCCGCCGCGGCCAGATGATCGAGGATGCCCAGGACGGCCGCCTCGTGATCGTTGTCGACCCAGGCGGTGACCGGCAGGGAGCCCGCCGGGCGGCCGTCGGAGACGACCGGTAAGCCCTGGCGGACCAGCTCACTGACCACCGGGTCCTGGTCGGAGGGGTCGATGACCACCGTGCCGTCCAGGGCGACGTTCGACCACACGTCGTGGCGCGAGGTCGCGGGCAGGATGACCAGGGCGTAGCCCCGGGCGAGCGCGGCCGAGGTGGCGGCTCTGGCCATCTCCGCGAAGTACGCGAACTCGGTGAAGGTGAAAGGTTCATCCCCGTACGTCGTCACGGTCAGGCCGATCAGGCCCGACTTGCCCGTACGAAGGGTGCGGGCCGCGGCCGAAGGCCGGTACCCCAGCCGGTCGGCAACCTCGCGGACATGGCGTCGGGTGGCGTCCGGCAGCCGGCCCTTGCCGTTGAGGGCGTCGGAGACGGTCGTGATGGAGACCCCCGCCGCGGCGGCGACGTCTCTGATGCCGGCCCGGCCCGGTCGGTTTCCTTGGCGGGAGGTTTCCGCCCGGCTCACCTGGTGCTTCCCTGCTGCTGTCATCGCGAGCCGATAGTAGGGCTCAAGCGGTGGGGTAGTGCGGACGCATATGCACTCGTTGACAGGCACGTTTCTGCAAGGTCAAAAACGTTCAAGTCGCTTGGAAGACAAGGTACTTGCACGGTCCCACGTTAGTACGTGTCGCCTCGACACGCATGAGCCTGCCGAGGCGGCCAGATTTCGAAGAGGTCTCAACTCACCTTCACGAGGGATGCGCGCCACGGCGCGAGCCACCGGCGCGTGCCGCGAGGAGGCATGCGCCCCCGTTTCTGTGCCGGTGTGCGGTGATGCAGCGGGATTCCTCCGCCGCCGCGCCGCGGCTGCCCTGGTGAGGCAACGAGTCGGAGGTGGATGTCCACAGCCCATTCGCAGCGGCGCCGAATCCTCATAAGGTGAGAAGCATTGGAAGCCGGTGGCCGTCGTGGGCCGGTGGTGTGCGCGAGGAGGACTGCGGTGAGCGAGACGAGCCCGAGGCTGCGTGCCGAGCTGGAGGGTATTCCCACCTACAAGCCCGGCAAGCCGGCCGCGGCCGGCGGACCGGTGGCCTACAAACTGTCCTCGAACGAGAATCCTTATCCGCCGCTGCCCGGCGTGATGGAGAGCGTGACCGCGGCGGCCTCGTCCTTCAACCGCTACCCGGACATGGCCTGCACGGGGCTGATGAACGAGCTGTCGGAGCGCTTCGGGGTCCCCGCGTCCCATCTGGCGACCGGTACCGGCTCGGTCGGGGTCGCCCAGCAGCTGCTCCAGGCCACGAGCGGTCCGGGCGACGAGGTGATCTACGCCTGGCGTTCCTTCGAGGCGTACCCGATCATCACCCGGATCAGCGGGGCGACGGCGGTGCAGGTGCCGCTGACCCCGGGCGATGTGCACGACCTGGACGCGATGGCGGACGCGATCACCGATCGCACCCGGCTGATCTTCGTCTGCAATCCCAACAACCCGACCGGCACGGTGGTGCGCCGGGCCGAGCTGGAGCGCTTCCTCGACCGGGTGCCGGGCGATGTGCTGGTGGTGCTCGACGAGGCGTACCGGGAGTTCATCCGCGACACCGAGGTGCCGGACGGCGTCGAGCTCTACCGCGAGCGCCCCAATGTGTGTGTGCTGCGCACCTTCTCCAAGGCGTACGGTCTCGCGGGGCTGCGGGTCGGCTTTGCGATCGCCCATGAGCCGGTGGCGGCGGCGCTGCGCAAGACGGCGGTGCCCTTCGGCGTCAGCCAGCTGGCTCAGGAGGCGGCGATCGCCTCGCTGCGCGCCGAGGACGAGCTGATCGGGCGGGTCGGTTCGCTGGTGTGCGAGCGGCTGCGGGTGGTCGAGGCGCTGCGGGCTCAGGGCTGGACGGTGCCCGAGACCCAGGCCAACTTCGTGTGGCTGCGGCTGGGGGAGCGTACGACGGACTTCGCGGCCGCCTGCGAGCAGGCCGGCGTGGTCGTGCGTCCCTTCGCGGGCGAGGGGGTGCGCGTGACGGTCGGCGAGGCCGAGGCGAACGACATCTTCCTGAAGGTGTCGGACGACTTCCGCAAGGAGAGCTGAGGACTTCCGTAAGGAGAGGCGCCGCCGCGCCGGGCGGCATGAGCGCCCCGGGGCGGACGCCCGCTGCTGGAGCGCCGCCTCCCGCGGAGTTCCCCGTGTGCCCCTCGGCGGCGAGGGCACACGGCTGCGCGCCCGGATGCCGTGGGCGTGGTTCGGGGCCCGGATCGGGCCGATGGTCCCGTCCAGGGACTTTCCGCCCATTCGGGTAAGGACCCCCCGCCCATCCACACTCGAACCCCTATGCGTCATAATTGCTTGTGAATGTGAACGCGTTCACAAACTGTCCTGTTGGTCCCGCGATGCGCAGAACCAATCGGGGCAAACGCCGCTTGTGACCACGGCGACGTAAGGAGTAACGACGTGGACATAGCCTTGGCACCGGAGACGCTGGCGCGATGGCAGTTCGGGATCACCACCGTCTACCACTTTCTGTTCGTCCCGCTGACGATCTCGCTCGCCGCGCTGACGGCCGGCCTGCAGACGGCCTGGGTGCGAACGGGCAAGGAGAAGTACCTCCGGGCCACAAAGTTCTGGGGCAAGCTTTTTCTGATCAACATCGCGATGGGTGTCGTCACCGGCATCGTCCAGGAGTTCCAGTTCGGCATGAACTGGTCCGACTACTCCCGCTTCGTCGGCGACATCTTCGGTGCCCCGCTCGCGTTCGAAGCCCTCATCGCCTTCTTCTTCGAGTCCACCTTCATCGGGCTGTGGATCTTCGGCTGGGACAAGCTGCCGAAGAAGCTCCATCTCGCCTGCATCTGGATGGTCTCCATCGGCACGATCCTGTCGGCGTACTTCATCCTCGCGGCCAACTCCTGGATGCAGCACCCCGTCGGCTACCGGATCAACAAGGCCAAGGGGCGCGCCGAGCTGACCGACTTCTGGCAGGTCCTGACGCAGAACACCACGCTTGCCCAGGTCTTCCACACCCTGTCGGCCGCCTTCCTGACGGGCGGTGCGTTCATGGTCGGCATAGCCTGCTACCACCTGCTCCGCAGGAAGCACATCGCCGTGATGAAGACCTCGCTGCGGCTCGGTCTGGTCACCGTCGTCATCGGCGGTCTGCTCACCGCGGTCAGCGGCGACACCCTGGGCAAGGTCATGTTCAAGCAACAGCCGATGAAGATGGCCGCTGCCGAGGCCCTCTGGGACGGCCAGAACTCCGCACCGTTCTCGATCTTCGCCTATGGGGACGTGAGCAAGGGCCACAACAGCGTCGAGTTGTCCGTCCCCGGACTGCTGTCGTTCCTCGCCGACGACACCTTCGACTCCTATGTCCCCGGTATCAACGACACCAACAAGGCCGAGCAGCAGAAGTTCGGGCCCGGCGACTACCGGC
Organism: Streptomyces nodosus; assembly: GCF_008704995.1. NCBI lineage: Bacteria > Bacillati > Actinomycetota > Actinomycetes > Kitasatosporales > Streptomycetaceae > Streptomyces > Streptomyces nodosus. The sequence goes on along the minus strand of NZ_CP023747.1, from coordinate 3,799,600 downwards.
CCATCATCCCCGTCACCTTCTGGGGCTTCCGCTGGATGATCGGCTTCGGAATGGCGTCCTTCGCCATCGGACTGGCCGGTCTCTGGCTCACCCGCAAGAAGTTCATGCTGCCGCAGCATCTGCGGGTGGGTGAGGACGAGGTACCGCATCTGGTCCTCTTCAAGAACAAGCCGCTGGGCCCCACGCTCACCGCCTGGTACTGGCGCATCGCGATCTGGACCCTGGCCTTCCCGCTCATCGCCAACTCCTGGGGATGGATCTTCACCGAGATGGGCCGTCAGCCCTGGGTCGTCTACGGCGTGCTGCGCACCCGTGACGCGGTCTCCCCCGGTGTCTTCCAGGGCGAGGTCATCGCCTCGATGACCGTGTTCACTCTGCTCTACGCGATCCTCGCGGTCATCGAGGTGAGGTTGCTCGTGAAGTACGTCAAGGCCGGGCCTCCTGAGCTCACCGAGGCCGATCTCAACCCGCCCACCAGGATCGGCGGCGACTCCCAGGACGCCGACAAGCCGATGGCCTTCTCGTACTAGGCCGAGGGAGCGCACACATCATGCAACTTCACGACGTCTGGTTCGTCCTCATCGCGGTTCTCTGGATCGGCTACTTCTTCCTGGAGGGCTTCGACTTCGGAGTCGGCATCCTGACCAAACTGCTCGCTCGTGACCGGCCGGAGCGGCGGGTGCTGATCAATACGATCGGCCCCGTCTGGGACGGCAACGAGGTCTGGCTGCTCACCGCCGGTGGCGCGACCTTCGCCGCGTTCCCCGAGTGGTACGCCACGCTCTTCTCCGGCTTCTATCTGCCGCTGCTGCTCATCCTCGTCTGCCTGATCGTGCGCGGCGTCGCCTTCGAGTACCGGGCCAAGCGGCCGGAGGAGAAGTGGCAGCGCAACTGGGAGACCGCGTTGTTCTGGACCTCGCTGATCCCGGCGTTCGGGTGGGGCGTGGCCTTCGGCAACATCGTGCGGGGCGTGAAGATCGACCAGCACCTCGAGTACGTGGGCAATGTCTGGGATCTGCTCAACCCGTTCGCGCTCCTCGGCGGTCTGGTGACGCTGACCCTGTTCACCTTCCATGGAGCGGTGTTCACGGCGCTCAAGACCGTCGGGGACATCCGGGAGCGGGCCCGGAAGCTGGCTCTGCGGGTCGGACTGCTGACCGCGGTGCTGGCGCTGGCCTTCCTCACCTGGACGCAACTCGACCGGGGCGACGGCACGAGCCTGGCGGCGATGATCGTTGCGGTGGTCGCCCTGGTCGCGGCACTGGTGGCGAACCAGGTCGGGCGTGAGGGATGGTCCTTCGCCTTCTCCGGCGTCACCGTGGTGGCGGCGGTCGCGATGCTCTTCCTGACGCTCTTCCCGAACGTCATGCCGTCCACGCTCAACGCGGACTGGAACCTGACGGTGAGCAACGCCTCGTCGAGCCACTACACCCTCACGATCATGACCTGGTGCGCAGGGATCGCCACGCCGATCATCCTGCTCTACCAGGGCTGGACCTACTGGGTGTTCCGCAAGCGCATCGGTACCCAGCACATCGCCGACGCCCCCGCCGGAGCTGTGCACTGAGCCTGGTGGTGAGGGGGTGTTTCACGTGAAACACCCCCTCACCCGACCGGAAGGGCATGTTTCACGTGAAACCGATTGATCCGCGACTGCTCCGCCACGCTCGTGCCACCCGCCTCTTCCTGGTGGTGGTCGTCGGGCTGGGTGCCATCGGAGCGGCATTGGTGGTCGCCCAGGCGATGCTGATCGCCGAGGTGGTGGTCGGCGCCTTCCAGCACCACCTGGCGGTGGCCCAACTCCGCGCTCCCCTGTTGCTTCTGGTGGCCGTGGCGGTCGGCCGGGCGCTGGTTTCATGGCTCACCGAGCTTGCCGCCCACCGGGCGAGCGCGGCGGTGAAATCCGAGCTGCGGGGACGGCTGCTTGAGCGGGCGGGTGCCCTCGGTCCCGGTTGGCTGGGAGAGCAGCGGACCGGTTCGCTGGTCGCCCTGGCCACACGCGGAGTCGATGCGCTGGACGACTACTTCTCCCGGTATCTGCCGCAACTGGGGCTCGCGGTGGTGGTCCCGGTGGCGGTGCTGGCGCGGATCGTCACCGAGGACTGGGTGTCGGCGGCGATCATCGTCGGTACATTGCCCCTGATCCCGCTCTTCATGATTCTGATCGGCTGGGCGACCCAGTCCCAGATGGACCGTCAGTGGCGCTTGCTGTCACGGCTGTCCGGACACTTCCTCGATGTGGTCGCGGGGCTGCCGACGCTCAAGGTGTTCGGCCGGGCCAAGGCGCAGGCCGAGTCCATCAAACGGATCACCGGTGAGTACCGGCGGGCGACCATGCGGACGCTGCGGATCGCGTTTCTGTCGTCCTTCGCCCTGGAGCTGCTGGCCACGATCTCGGTCGCGCTGGTCGCGGTGACCATCGGTATGCGGCTTGTCCAGGGCGAGATGGACCTCTCCGTCGGGCTGGTCGTCCTGGTGCTGGCCCCGGAGGCGTATCTACCGCTGCGGCAGGTGGGCGCGCAGTATCACGCGGCGGCCGAGGGGCTTTCCGCGGCCGAGGAGATCTTCGCGGTGCTGGAGACGCCTCTGCCGGCGTCGGGTACACGGCGTGTTCCGAACAGGGAGATCGTCTTCGAGGGAGTGAGCGTCCGGTACCCGGGGCGGTCCTCCGACGCGGTGTCCAAGGTGTCGCTGACCGTCGAGCCGGGTGAGACGGTCGCCCTCGTCGGACCGAGCGGCGCCGGCAAGTCGACCCTGTTGAACCTGCTGCTCGGGTTTGTCTCTCCCACCGAGGGGCGGGTGCGGATCGGAGAAGTCGATCTCGCCTCGGCCGATCTGGCGGAGTGGCGCTCACGGGTCGCCTGGGTGCCGCAGCGGCCGCATCTGTGTGCGGGCACCGTCGCCGAGAATGTACGGCTGGCCCGGCCGGACGCGGATGACATGGCGGTGCGCAGGGCGCTGGCCGACGCCGGGGCGCTGGAGTTCGTGGACGCGTTGCCTGTCGGGGCCGACACGGTGCTGGGCGAGGACGGTGCAGGGCTGTCCGCCGGGCAGCGGCAACGGCTCGCTCTGGCACGGGCGTTCCTCGCCGACCGGCCGGTGCTGCTGCTGGACGAGCCGACGGCCTCCCTGGACGGGGCGACCGAGGCGGAGGTCGTGGAGGCGGTACGGCGGTTGGCCGTCGGGCGCACGGTGCTGCTGGTCGTGCACCGGCCGGCCCTGCTCGGGCTGGCGGACCGGGTCGTACGGCTCGACTCGGAGGAGTACGGCACGACGGACGGACATACGCGGGCCGGAGATGTGCCCCGGCCCCGCCATGAGGTACCGGAGGCGCCGGGCCCGGAGGGTGCGACGCCGGTTCCGGGCGAGGAGACGGATGTTCCCGCCCCGGCCGGGAGCGGTGGGGTGCTCACCCGGGTCCGGGCCATGGCGGGAGCACGGCGCGGACGCCTCGCCCTCGCGCTGCTGTTCGGCAGCCTTGCGCTCGGGAGCGCCGTCGGCCTGATGGCGACCTCCGGATGGCTGATCTCACGGGCTTCCGAGCAGCCTCCCGTGCTGTATCTGATGGTCGCCGTGACGGCCACGCGGACCTTCGGGATCGGACGGGCCGTGTTCCGGTACGCCGAAAGGCTGGTGTCGCACGACGCCGTGCTGCGGATGCTGGCCGACACCCGCGTCGCCGTCTACCGCCGTCTGGAGCGGCTGGCGCCGGCGGGGCTGCGGACGACCCGGCGCGGTGATCTGCTCTCGCGCCTGGTGACCGATGTGGACGCGCTGCAGGACTACTGGCTGCGCTGGCTGGGGCCTGCGGGAGCCGCACTCGTCGTGTCCCTCGCCTCCGCCGGCTTCACCGCGTGGCTGCTGCCCGAGGCCGGTGTCGTCCTGGCCGTCGGGCTGCTGGCGGCCGGTGTGGGGGTGCCGTTGGTGACCGGTGCCGTGGCACGTCACGCGGAGCGGAGGCTGGCGCCGGCCCGGGGCGTGCTGGCGACCCGGGTGACCGACCTGCTCACCGGAACGGCCGAGCTGACGGTCGCGGGTGCGCTGCCCGCGCGGACCGCCGAGGCGCGGGAAGCCGATGGCGTCCTCACCCGTATCGCCTCCCGTGCCGCCACCGCCACCGCGCTGGGCGACGGACTCACCGCGCTGGTCACCGGGCTGACGGTCACGGCGGCGGCCGCCGTGGGCGCGCAGGCCGTCGTCGATGGACGCCTCGCCGGCGTGGCCATGGCCGTGGTGGTTCTCACCCCGCTGGCCGCGTTCGAGGCGGTGCTGGGGCTGCCGCTCGCCGTGCAACACCGGCAGCGGGTGCGCAGAAGCGCGGAGCGGGTGTACGAGGTGCTGGACGCCCCCGAGCCCGTACATGAGCCGGAACGGCCGGCGCAGGCACCGTCGTCGCCCTTCCCGCTCGTGCTGGAGGGCCTGACGGCCCGCTACGACGGGCAGCGGCGGGATGCCCTGGCGGGGGTGGATCTCACCCTCGAACAGGGCCGAAGGATCGCCGTGGTCGGTCCTTCGGGGGCGGGCAAGACGACACTCGCGCAGGTGCTGCTGCGGTTCCTGGACGCGGGCACCGGCTCCTACACGCTGGGGGGCACCGACGCCCGGGCGCTCGACGGCGACGACGTACGACGCCTGGTCGGGCTGTGCGCCCAGGACGCCCATCTCTTCGACAGCTCGGTACGGGAGAATCTGCTGCTCGCCCGGAAGGATGCCGGCGAGGGAGAGCTGCGCGACGCGCTCGCCCGGGCGCGGCTCCTGGCATGGGCCGAGCAACTGCCCGACGGTCTCGACACGCTGATCGGCGAACACGGAGCCCGGCTGTCCGGCGGACAGCGGCAGCGGCTCGCGCTGGCCCGTGCCCTGCTCGCGGACTTCCCGGTCCTTGTGCTCGACGAGCCGGCGGAACACCTCGATCTGCCGACCGCGGACGCGCTCACCAAGGACCTGCTGGCCGCGACGCGGGGCCGTACGACCTTGCTGATCACCCATCGGCTGGCCGGTCTGGAGGCGGTCGACGAGGTGATCGTCCTCGCCGGGGGCCGGGTGGTCCAGCGGGGTGCGTACACGGAACTGGTGGCCGTGGAGGGGCCGTTGCGGGAGATGGCGGAACGGGAGGCCCGGGGGGATCTGCTGGGAGAACGGCCGGGTACCGAGGGACCGGCGGCTGTGACGTTCGCCGGTCCCTAGAACCTCTCACCAGCGTTGCGCGAGGACCCGTTCGATCACCACGGCCACGCCGTCCTCGTTGTTGGCGACCGTCCGGCCCGACGCGGCGGCGATCGCAGCGGGGTGGGCGTTGCCCATGGCGTACGAGCGACCTGCCCAGGTGAGCATCTCCACGTCGTTCGGCATGTCACCGAAGGCGATGACCTCCTCATGGGAGATGCCGCGCTCGGCGCAGCACAGCGCGAGCGTGCTCGCCTTGGAGACGCCGGGGCCGCTGATCTCCAGCAGCGCGCTGGGGCTGGAGCGGGTGATGGTCGCCCGGTCACCCACGGCGAGGCGGGCCAGGCCGAGAAAGGCGTCCGGGTCCAGCTCCGGGTGGAAGGCGAGGATCTTGAGCACCGGTTCCTTGGCGCCCGGGCCGTCGGGGGCGAGCAGTTCCTCGGCGGGCGCGCGCAGATCCGGAATTTCCATGTGGAGCTCCGGGTACGCCGGCTCCTGGTGGAAGCCATAGGTCTGCTCCACGGCGTACACCGTCCCGGGTGCGGCGTCCCGCAGCAGGTGAACGGCGTCGACCGCGTTCTCCCGGGCCAGCGCCCGGACCTTGACGAAGCGGTGGGCGCCCGCGCCGCCATGGAGGTCGACCACGGCGGCGCCGTTGCCGCAGATCGCCAGTCCGTGGCCGTGGACATGTTCACTGACGACATCCATCCAGCGGGCCGGGCGGCCCGTGACGAAGAACACCTCGATGCCGGCGTCCTCGGCGGCGGCCAGCGCGGCGACCGTGCGGGGGGAGAGCGACTTGTCGTCGCGCAGCAGAGTGCCGTCGAGGTCTGTCGCGATCAGCCGGGGCGGAACGGTGGAGGACGGGGTCTCGGGCTCGCGGGTCGCTGAGGTCACGGGCCTCATTCTCGCGCATATGCCCGCACGGGCGTGCGAGAGTCCGCACAGTTGAGTGGTGACGCTGCTCACCAGCCGCGTCACACCCCGTCATGATCAGCGCAGCTGTGCCGGGGCCTCCAGGGCGATCTGCTCGAAGACCTTCTCGTCCGCCGCGAAGTCGGAGTCGGGGATCGGCCAGTGGATCACGATGTCGGTGAAGCCGAGTTCCTTGTGCCGGCCGGCGAAGTCGACGAATGCGCCGAGGGACTCCAGCGGACGGCCGCGGTCCGGGGTGAAGCCGGTGAGCAGGATCTTGTCGAGCTCCGTCACGGAACGGCCGACCGCGGTGCAGGCGTCCGCCAGCTTCTCGGTCTGGGCGCGCAGGGCTTCCACGGACTGCTCGGGGGTACCGGTCTCGTACAGCGCCGGGTCGCCGGTGGTCACCCATGCCTGACCGTGGCGCGCGGCGAGCCGCAGACCGCGCGGTCCCGTCGCGGCCACCGCGAACGGCAGCCGGGGGCGCTGGACGCAGCCCGGGATGTTGCGCGCCTCGTGCGCGGAGTAGTGCTCACCGGTGTACGAGACGGAGTCCTCGGTGAGCAGCCGGTCGAGCAGGGGGACGAACTCACCGAACCGGTCGGCGCGCTGGCGCGGGGTCCAGGGGACCTGGCCGAGCGCGGTGGCGTCGAATCCGGTGCCTCCCGCGCCGATGCCCAGGGTGATCCGGCCCCCGGAGATGTCGTCGAGGGAGATCAGTTCCTTGGCGAGGGTCACGGGATGCCGGAAGTTCGGCGAGGTCACCAGGGTCCCGAGGCGCAGGCGCTCGGTCACGGCGGCCGCGGCCGTCAGCGTCGGCACGGCGCCGAACCAGGGGCCGTCGCGGAAGGACCGCCATGACAGGTGGTCGTAGGTGAACGCGGTGTGGAAGCCGAGCTGCTCCGCACGCTGCCATGCGGAACGCCCGCCCTGGTGCCAGCGGAGGTGGGGCAGGATCACGGTGCTCAGGCGCAGGCTCATGGGTCGAGCGTAAAGGGAGGCGAGGAACGGCCGTGTCCCCCACCTGGCCGGAGGGCCCCGCGCGACGAGGCCGACCGGGCCGTCCAAGCCGTCGGCGGCCGGGCCGGGCCGGGGTCAGCGGGCCCCTGGGAAACGCAGATACCGCGGGGGCACGGTCCGGGTGAGCCACACCCCGTTGGCGGTGACATGGAAGACATGGCCGTCGCGGTGCATGGCGCCGGCGTCCACGGTCAGGACGACCGGGCGTCCGCGCCGGGCGCCGACGCGGGTGGCGGTCCCATGGTCCGTCGAGAGATGCACATCATGCCGGTTCATCGGCCGGAGGCCCTCCGCGTGGATTCCGTCCAGGTGACGCGGCACGGTCCCGTGGTAGAGGTACGCGGGCGGAGGCGCCGGAGGAAGCCCCAGCTCCACCTCGATGCTGTGCCCCTGGTGGGCCCGGATCCGACCGCCCTCGATCGCAAAGCGCTTCTTGTCGTTGCGGACGACCACATGATCCAGCTCGTCGCGGGTGATCCGGAAACCGTGCGAGGCCGCTGCGGCGAGCAGTGCGTCGATCTCCACCCAGCCGCCCTCGTCGAGCGTGAGCCCGATCTTCTCCGGCTGGTGCCGCAGGTGTTTCGAGAGGTACTTCGACACCTTTACGGTGCGTCTCTCATCGTTTCCTTCTATCATCCTTCTATCGTGCGGGAGAGACGAAGATCACGCACAAGATTTTTTACGGATGTTTGATCCACAAGCAAGTGCGGTTATCCACAGGCAACTTGACGATTCTGTGGACAACTGGCGCCCTCTCTGGGTCGGTTCGTCAACCATGCGTGATTTCAGGCGATGTGCGCTGAGGATGTTCAACGGGCTTGTCCCCAGGCATGGTTGAGGTCAGCGCGATGACAGGCGCCCCAAGGTGTCAAACGCCAATAAGGGTGATTCAGAGCCGAGTTGACGATGCCCCCCGAGGTTGAACCGTGTCAGCCATCCCATGGGAGTCAGCCTTCAACCAGCCCGGTACACGGTTGAGTTCGCCGCCGCCCACCTCAGTGCAGACTGCATTCCGCCGCGTCCCTCGGACTCCGACGGCGGAAAGCAGGAAGCCCACCGAACTCATCGAATCCGAACACGACTTGGCCCGACAGGCACCCAACACCCCCCGAACAGGCTCGCAGAGCAGGCTCATGACGTGCGGCATCCCCAACCGGGCCGTCACAGAGGCGGATCAAGCCGTGCGATCGCCCGTAGCGCTCCGGGTGCGAAGCGGGACAGCAGACGGGCGCCGCGTGCCTCCGGGGTGATGTGCACGACCGCCTGGTCGCGCACGACGGCCCGCAGGATCGCGGCGGCGACCTTCTCCGGTGGGTACCCCCGCAGGCCGTACCAGCGGGTCGCTCTCCCCCGCCGCCGCTGCTCCTCCGCCGCGTCCACCCCCACGAAGCGCGCGGTCGAGGTGATGTTCGTGTGGACGAAGCCGGGGCAGACCGCCGACACCCCGATGCCCTGCCCGGCCAGTTCCGCGCGCAGGCACTCGCTGAGCATCAGGACCGCCGCCTTGGAGGTGCTGTAGGCGGGCAGCGCCTTCGAGGGCTGATAGGCGGCCGCCGACGCGATGTTGACGATGTGGCCGCCCTGCCCGCGCTCGGCCATCAGTCGTCCGAAGAGCCGGCAACCGTGGATGACGCCCCACAGGTTGACGTCGAGAACCTCGCGCCAGTCGTCGGTGGTCGTGGCGAAGAACGAACCGGACAGACCGATCCCGGCGTTGTTCACCAGGACGTCCACCACGCCGTATGCCTCGCCGACCCTCTCGGCGAGCTTCTCCATGGACCGTTCGTCGGAGACATCGGCCGTCTCGGCCCAGGCCCGCCGGGCGCCGCTCAGCCGGGCGAGCTCCGCCGTGCGGACGGCACTCTCGGTGTCCCGGTCGACGGCCACCACCCGCGCGCCGGCCTCGCCGAAGGCGCACGCCGCGGCTCGCCCGATACCGCTGCCCGCACCGGTGACCAGGACGAGCTGTCCGCCGAAGCGGTCCGCGTGGCGCCCGCTCGCCACCGGGACCGGCCTCTCGTCCTCGACGGAGGTCACGAACTCGGTGATCCAGTCAGCCAGTTGATCGGGACGGGTGCGCGGGATCCAGTGCCCGGCGGGCAGCGTCCTGCGGATCGCCCCAGGCGCCCACCGCTCCAGATCGTCGTAGAGCCGCGGCGAGAGGAACACGTCCTCGACGGGGGTGATCAGCTGCACGGGCGCGTGCGCACGGGCGTCGGCGCGCGGATGCCTCAGCCGGGACCGTATGTTGTCGCGGTACAGCCAGGCGCCATGGGCCGCGTCGGCGGGTAGGGACGGGGTCGGATAGTCATCGCCGGGCACCTTCTCCATGCGCCGGAGGATCCCCGGCCACCGTCTGCCGAGCGGTCCGCGCCAGGCCAGCTCCGGCAGCACGGGTGTGTGCAGCAGGTACACATACCAGGACTTGGCGCCCTGACCGAGCAGTTGACCCACCCGGCGCGGAGTGGGACGGCTCACCCGCTGCTTGATCCAGTGTCCGAAGTGGTCGAGGGACGGCCCGGACATCGAGGTGAAGGACGCGATCCGGCCCTCGGTGCGCTTGACGGTGACGAATTCCCAGGACTGCACGGAACCCCAGTCGTGCCCCACCAGATGCACCGGCCGGTCCGGGCTGACGGTGTCCACCACCGCCAGGAAGTCGTCCGTGAGCTTCTCCAGGGTGAAGCCGCCGCGCAGCGGCTCGGGAGCCGTCGACCGGCCGTGGCCGCGGACGTCGTACGACACCACATGGAACCGCCCGGCGAGGCGGCCGGCCACCTCCGACCACACCTCCTTGCTGTCGGGATAGCCGTGCACCAGCACCACCGTGGGCTGCTCGGGGTCACCCAGCTCGGCGACGCACAGCTCGACCCCGCCCGTGCGCACCCGGCGCTCGCGCGCCCCTGTGAGAGTCATGCGTCCTCCGCCCGATCCGTTCGCGGCCCCGTCCGTTCGCACCGACTGCGGTACGTGTCCGTAAGGTGACACGGCGAATCTCGCAGCTGCCCGCCGCCGACGTCAACGGCGCTGCCCGGGCCTGTGGAAAACCCAGGAGGCGGTAGCCCTCAAGGCGGGCGACCCCTAGGGTCCTGTACGACTGGAGGGGGAGGCCAACACGGCTCTGCGGTCTGATGACGTGCGTGGCCCCCGTCACTACCGTCGTCGACGTGACTGTGATCGTGACCGAAAGCCTGAGCAAGCGGTTCCCCAGGGTGACCGCACTTGACCGGCTCTCCATGGACGTCGGACCCGGTGTGACGGGTTTGGTCGGCGCCAACGGAGCCGGCAAGTCCACACTGATCAAGATCCTGCTGGGTCTGTCCCCCGCCACCGAGGGCCGCGCCGAAGTGCTCGGACTCGACGTCGCCACCAGGGGTGGCGCCATCCGTGAGCGCGTCGGGTACATGCCTGAGCACGACTGCCTGCCGCCCGATGTGTCGGCCACGGAGTTCGTCGTCCATATGGCGCGCATGGCCGGTCTGCCGCCGACGGCCGCCCGGGAGCGCACCGCGGACACCCTGCGCCATGTCGGTCTGTACGAGGAGCGCTACCGGCCCATCGGCGGCTACTCGACCGGTATGAAACAGCGGGTGAAGCTCGCCCAGGCCCTGGTCCACGATCCGCAGCTGGTCTTCCTGGACGAGCCGACCAACGGCCTCGACCCGGTCGGCCGCGACGAGATGCTCGGCCTGATCCGCCGGGTCTACACCGACTTCGGCATCTCGGTCCTGGTCACCTCCCATCTGCTGGGCGAGCTGGAACGCACCTGCGACCATGTCGTGGTGGTCGACGGCGGCAAGCTGCTGCGCTCCAGCTCCACCCGGGACTTCACCCAGACCACCACGACCCTCGCGATCGAGGTCACCGACACCGATGAGCACCCGGACGGCACCCGCGCGATGCGCGAGGCGCTCCAGGAGCGCGGGGTGACCGCGCAGGACGGCAGCGGACTGCCGGGCGCCGGTCACATCCTGCTGCTCACCTCGACGGGCGAGGAGACCTACGACCTGGTCCGGGACGTCGTCGCCGAGCTGGGCCTCGGACTGGTCCGCATGGAGCAGCGCAGGCACCACATCGCGGAGGTCTTCAAGGACGACGACGCACAGCGCGACGACGCGGCGCAGCCGGACGGCACCGCACAGCGGAAGGAGGCGGTCGGCCATGGCGGTTGATCAGCCCACGGCCCGTGAGGCCGAGCAGACCCGGATCCACAACATCGGCTACCGCTCGTACGACGGCCCGCGCCTGGGCCGTGCCTACGCCCGCCGGTCCCTGTACTCGCAGTCCCTGCGCGGCGCCTACGGCCTCGGCCGCTCGGTGAAGTCCAAGGTGCTGCCGATGCTGCTGTTCGTGGTGATGTGCCTCCCGGCACTGATCATGGTGGCGGTCGCGGTCACCACCAAGGCCAAGGACCTGCCCATCGAGTACACCAAGTACGCGATCATCATGCAGGGCCTGATCGGCCTGTACGTCGCCTCCCAGGCACCCCAGTCGGTCTCCCGTGACCTGCGCTTCAAGACCATGCCGCTGTACTTCTCCCGCCCCATCGAGACCGGCGACTATGTCCGCGCCAAGTACGCGTCCCTGGCTTCGGCGCTGTTCATCCTGACGGCCGCGCCCCTGCTGGTCCTGTATGTGGGCGCGCTCCTCGCCAAGCTGGACTTCTCCCACCAGACGAAGGGCTTCGCCGAGGGACTGGTCTCCGTGGCCCTGCTCTCGCTGTTGTTCTCCGGGATCAGCCTGGTCATCGCGGCGGCCACGCCCCGGCGCGGCTTCGGCATCGCGGCCGTCATCGCCGTGCTGACGATCTCCTACGGAGCCGTCTCCACCATCCAGGCCATCGCGGCCGTGCACTCCGGCAACACCCTCACCGCGATCTGGGCGGGGCTGTTCTCCCCCGTCACGCTCATCGACGGTGTGGGGACCGCCTTCCTCGGCGCGTCCTCCTCCTACCCCGGAGGGCACGGTCCCTCGGCCGGGCAGGGAGTCCTCTTCCTGCTGGTCGTCCTGGGACTCGTCGCGGGCTGCTACGGCCTGCTGCTGCGCCGCTACCGAAAGGTGGGAGCGTGACCTTCCCGCCCGCCGCCCGCCACCACGCCTTCGAGGAACGGCCGCGTCCATGAGCACTCTCTCCATCGACCACGTCTCGCGCTGGTTCGGCAACGTGGTCGCCGTCAACGACATCACCATGACCGTCGGCCCCGGTGTCACCGGTCTGCTGGGCCCCAACGGCGCCGGGAAGTCCACCCTCATCCATATGATGGGCGGCTTCCTGGCCCCCTCCCACGGCTCCGTCACCCTCGACGGACAGCCGGTGTGGCGCAACGAGCAGATCTACCGGCAGATCGGCGTCGTCCCCGAGCGCGAGGCGATGTACGACTTCCTCACCGGCCGCGAATTCGTCCTCGCCAACGCGGAGTTGCACGGGCTGGGCGCGAAGGCCGCACAACGCGCCCTCGCCACGGTCGAGATGGAGTACGCGCAGGACCGCAAGGTCTCCACCTACTCCAAGGGCATGCGGCAGCGGGTGAAGATGGCGTCCGCCCTGGTGCACGACCCGTCCCTGCTGCTGCTGGACGAGCCCTTCAACGGAATGGACCCGCGCCAGCGGATGCAGCTGATGGAGCTGCTGAGGCGGATGGGCGCGGAGGGCCGCACGGTGCTGTTCTCGTCCCACATTCTCGAGGAGGTCGAGCAACTCGCCTCCCACATCGAGGTGATCGTCGCCGGCCGGCACGCGGCGAGCGGTGACTTCCGCAAGATCCGCCGTCTGATGACCGACCGCCCGCACCGCTACCTGGTCCGCTCCAGCGACGACCGGGCACTGGCCGCCGCGCTGATCGCCGACCCGTCGACGTCCGGCATCGAAGTCGATCTCGCCGAGGGCGCCCTGCGCATCCAGGCGGTCGACTTCGCCCGGTTCACGGCCCTGCTGCCGAGGGTGGCCCGCGAACAGGGCATCCGGCTGCTCACGGTCTCGCCGTCCGACGAGTCCCTCGAGTCCGTCTTCTCGTATCTCGTCGCGGCGTAGGAGGCCGAAAGATGTACGACCCCACAGTCGCCCGGCTCACCTACCGGGGCCTGCTCGGCCGGCGCCGGGCCCTGATCCTCGGCGCGCTGCCCGCTCTGCTGATCGTGATCTCCGTGGTCGTCCGGGTGCTGACCGGCGCCGACGATCAGGTGGCCAACGACGTCCTCGGCAGCCTGGCCCTCGCCCCCATGGTGCCGATCATCGGTGTGATCGCCGGCACCGGCGCGATCGGACCCGAGATCGACGATGGCTCGGTGGTGTATCTGCTGGCCAAGCCGGTGAAACGGTCCACGATCATCTTCACCAAGCTGATCGTCGCGATCGCCGTCACCATGGCGTTCTCGGCACTTCCGACCTTCATCGCGGGGATGATCCTCAACGGCAACGGACAGCAGATCGCCGTCGCGTACACGGTTGCCGCGCTGGTCGCCTCCATCGCCTACGCCGCGCTGTTCCTGCTGCTCGGCACGGTGAGCCGGCATGCGGTGGTCTTCGGCCTGGTCTATGCGCTGATCTGGGAGTCGCTCTTCGGCTCGCTGGTGGCCGGGGCGCGGACGCTCAGCGTTCAGCAGTGGGCGCTCGCGGTGGCCCACAAGGTCTCCGACAGCACGCTGGTCACCTCGGACGTGGGCCTGACCACCGCGACCGTGCTGCTGGTCGTGGTGACCGTGGCCGCCACCTGGTACGCGGGACAGAAGCTGCGGACGCTGTCGCCGGCGGCCGAGGAGTAAGGGGACCCGCCCTCGGGGCCGGGCGGAGCCTCCGCCCGGCCCCGAGGGTTTTCCCCGCTCTTCTTCTTGCGTTCTCTTGCGTTTTCCGAATGCGTTTTTGACAGTGGCTTCACACCCGCCCGGGCACACTTGGGCAAAGGGGGTGTACGCGGTTTGCGGGAAGGACCGGGGATGGCAGCGGAGGCACCACGCGGAGACGGCGACGACACGGGCGGGAACGGGGACGACTGGGACGGCGTCGTGCTCGACGAGGACTTCATACGGTCCGCGGTGAGCATCGAGCCCTCGGGACGCGCCCGGATGCTGGCCGCACGGTGGCGCCGCGAAGCGCCCGATCCCCAGCCCTGGCGGTCCGACGAACCGCCTGCCGGCTGGTTCTTCAGCAAAGCGCGGCGCCGCAGGTGGCGTCGCCGCTAGCGGGTTCCGCACGCCGCTCGGCTCTCCGGATTCAGCCGCTCGGCTCTCCGGTTTTATTCGGTGGCGTCCGAAGCGAGCGCCCGGCACAGTGGTGGTGTCCACGACGCCGGAGCGAGTCGGCGCCACCTTCTGGGAGAGGAGCTGGGCGATGCCCATGCACGGCAGTTCGTCGAGCTCCCGACAGGGCAGCCCGCGACGGGTTCCGGAGTAGGTATCCCTCCGTAGAACCCCGCCGCACGGGAGCTGCCCGGGGCGGCCGCTTCGAGCGCGCGATGCATATCGCGCGGGCCGCCCACCCGGAGGATTGGCCGAGTGGTAAGGCACCGGCTTGCTAAGCCGTGGTCGGGCTGGAAAGCCCGCGCGCGTTCGATCCGCGCATCCTCCGCGAAGACCCGAGCGTTTCCCTCGGGTGTCTATCCCAGCAGTCGCTCCAGCACCACCGCGATGCCGTCCTCCTCGTTGGAGAGGGTCACCTCGTCCGCGACGGCCCTGAGTTCCTCGTGGGCATCGGCCATGGCCACGCCGTGCCCCGCCCACGCGAACATCGGTATGTCGTTCGGCATGTCACCGAAGGCGATCGTGTCCGCGGCCTTGATCCCCAGACGGCGGGCCGCCAGCGACAGCCCCGTCGCCTTGGACAGGCCCAGGGGGAGAAGTTCCACGATCCCCTCGCCCGCCATGGTCACACCGATCAGTCCGTCGGCGGACTGCCGTGCGGCCTCGGCCAACGCGTCGTCGCTCAGCCTCGGGTGCTGGATGTACACCTTGTTCAGCGGCGCCGACCACAGCTCCGCCGGGTCGTGGACCGGCTGGTACGGCAGCGGTCCCTCATGGACCCGATAGCCCGGGGTGACCAGGACCTCCCCGTCCAGTCCGTCGCGGCTCACCGCCAGCATCAGCGGGCCGACCTCGGCCTCGATCTTCGCCAGCGCGAGGGTCGCTGTCTGCCGGTCCAGGGTCACCGACGTCAGAAGCCGTCGCTCCCCCGCGTCGTACAGCTGTGCTCCCTGGCCGCACACCGCGAGGCCCCGATAGTCGAGATCGTCCAGGATGTGCTGGGTCCAGGGGACCGCACGCCCGGTGACGACGATATGTGCGGCACCCGCCGCGGCGGCCGCGGCGAGTGCCTCACGCGTACGTTCCGAGACCGTGTGGTCGGGACGCAGAAGCGTCCCGTCGAGGTCGGTCGCGATCAGTCCGTACGGAAAACCGGCGGGTTCGGCCGTGCTCACTTGGCCACGGGCTCCAGCAGCTCCCGGCCGCCCAGGTACGGACGCAGGATCTCCGGCACCCGTACGGAGCCGTCGGCCAGCTGGTGGTTCTCCAGGATCGCCACGATGGTGCGCGGTACGGCGCACAGCGTGCCGTTCAGCGTCGCCAGCGGCTGCACCTTCTTGCCGTTCCGCATGCGCACCGAGAGCCGGCGGGCCTGGAAGGAGTCGCAGTTCGAGGTGGAGGTCAGTTCGCGGTACTTGCCCTGGGTGGGGATCCACGCCTCACAGTCGTACTTCCGTGAGGCCGAAGAGCCCAGGTCGCCCGTGGCCACGTCGATGACCTGGAACGGCAGCTCCAGGGCGGTCAGCCACTGCCTCTCCCAGTTCAGGAGCCGCTTGTGCTCGTTCTCGGCGTCCTCGGGGTCGACGAACGAGAACATCTCGACCTTGTCGAACTGGTGGACGCGGAAGATGCCCCGGGTGTCCTTCCCATAGGTGCCGGCCTCGCGGCGGAAGCAGGGCGAGAAGCCCGCGTAGCGCAGCGGCAGCTTCTCCGCGTCGATGATCTCGTCCATGTGGTACGCCGCGAGCGGGACCTCGGAGGTGCCGACCAGATAGAAGTCGTCCTTCTCCAGGTGGTACACGTTCTCCGCGGCCTGGCCGAGGAAGCCGGTGCCCTCCATGGCGCGGGGGCGGACCAGGGCCGGCGTCAGCATCGGGGTGAACCCGGCCTCCTGGGCCTGCGCGATCGCCGCGTTGACGAGCGCCAGCTCCAGCAGGGCGCCGACGCCCGTGAGGTAGTAGAAGCGCGAGCCGGAGACCTTGGCGGCGCGCTCGACGTCGATCGCGCCGAGTCCCTCGCCGAGCTCCAGGTGGTCCTTGGGCTCGAAGCCCTCGGCGCCGAAGTCGCGGATGGTGCCGTGGGTCTCCAGGACGACGAAGTCTTCCTCGCCGCCGACCGGGACGTCGGGGTGCACGAGGTTGCCGAGCTTGCCCAGGAGCTGCTTGGTCTCCTCCTCGGCCTCGTGCTGCTCGGCGTCGGCGGCCTTGACGTCGGCGGCGAGCCGGCTCGCCTTCTCCAGCAGCTCGGCCTTCTCGTCGCCGGAGGCCTTGGGGATCAGCTTGCCGAGCGCCTTCTGCTCGGAACGGAGCTCGTCGAAGCGGACGCCGGACGACCTGCGCCGCTCGTCGGCGGAGAGGAGGGCGTCGACGAGCTCGACGTCCTCACCACGGGCGCGCTGGGAGGCGCGTACACGATCGGGGTCCTCACGGAGCTGGCGAAGGTCAATCACCCCTCAAGGCTACCGGTGCGGAGTTCCGGCTCACGACCCTGTATTCGGATCCATGACCCATGATCCGTTATGGGGTCATTACGGCGCGTGTCAAGGAAAGTGGTGTCGGGCCCCGAAAGTGGTCACTCGGGCCTTGGGGCGTTGACCTGACTTCCTTGTGGAGAACGGGATTTGGAGCGCGCTTGTCCACAGGCATCCCCAAGAGGCGGGTGGTTATCCACAGGCTGTGCGAAAGATCTGTGGACTACGGAAGTGATCGTTCCGGAAGGTGGGCTCGGGAGGCAGAATTCCGGGCTCAAACCCGAATCTGCGACCCTTTCGGGCGTAAAAGGGTCGCCCTAAAGGGTTGATCGAAAGAAACAGGTGGACAACGACAAGGGAAGGGGTGGTGGACGGGCGGGGAGCCGAGGAAGGATTTGTCGACTCCGTGATGCGACGTTGTCGACTTGTCCCCAGATCGAGATGCCCACCTGTGGATAACTTCTGTGGATAGCGAAAATCTGCAGGTAGGACCGGACACCGTGGTGCCGACAGCCTAGAACCGGCCGTCCTGGCAGCGTGCCACCCAGTCCGCCGCCGCCATGAACTCGCCGTCCGATGTCCCCGCCGGCGGGGCGGTCAGGTCGTCCTTCTTGATGTCCGCACGGGGATACGAGCCGAGGAAGCGCACCTGGAGACAGATCCGCTTGAGCCCCATCAGCGCCTCGGCCACCCGGCGGTCCGAGATATGGCCCTCGGCGTCGATGCAGAAGCAGTAGTTGCCGATGCCCGCACCGGTCGGGCGGGACTGCAGCAACATCAGGTTGACGCCCCGCACCGCGAACTCGCCCAGGAGATCGCGCAGTCCACCGGGGTGGTCGTCGCGCTGCCACAGCACGATGGACGTCTTGTCCGCGCCCGTCGGCGCCGCCGGCCGGGCCGGCCGGCCGACCAGCACAAATCGGGTCTGCGCGTTCTCCGCGTCATGGATGCCGGTCTCCAGCGCCTCCAGACCGTAACGCGCGGCCGCGAACTCACCCGCGAACGCGGCGTCGTAGCGTCCCTCCTGGACGAGACGGGCACCGTCCGCGTTCGACGCGGCGGACTCCCAGAGGGCGTCCGGGAGATGGGTCTTGAGCCAGTTGCGCACCTGCGGCTGTGCGGCCGGGTGTGCGGTGACCGTCTTGATCTCGGAGAGCGTCGTACCGGGCCGGACCAGCAGCGCGAAGGTGATCGAGAGCAGTACCTCGCGGTAGATCATCAGCGGTTCGCCCGCGACCAGCTCGTCGAGAGTGGTGGTGATCCCGCCCTCCACCGAGTTCTCGATCGGCACGAAGGCGGCCTCCGCCTCACCGCTGCGGACGGCGTCGAGGGCCGCCGGGACCGACACCATCGGGACGAGTTCCCGGGTCGCGGCCTCGGGCAGCGTACGCAGGGCGACCTCGGTGAAGGTGCCCTCAGGACCGAGATACGCATAGCTGGCAGGCATGACCTCACCCTAATGGGCAGCGCCCGGCCGCACACGGTTCGCACCGGCGGCGACGGCCCCCTGCCCGAGGCCCCGCACCGGGACGACCCGCGGATCACCCCTCCAGCAGACGCTGCCCCACATACTCGCCCTCCGCGGCGCCGCCCGGCACGGCGAACAGGCCGCTGGCCTCATGCCGGATGTACGACGACAGGGCGTCCCCCCGGTCGAGCTTGCGCTGCACGGGGACGAAGCCCCGCACCGGGTCCGCCTGCCAGCAGACGAACAGCAGGCCCGCGTCGGGTGTCCCGTCCGCATCGAAACCGTCGTGGAAGGAGAACGGACGGCGCAGCATCGCGGCGCCCCCGTTCTGGTCGGGGCGGGAGATACGGGCATGTGCGTTCATGGGCACGACCGGGGAGCCGTCGGCACCGGTCTTGTCCAGGTCCATGGCGGTCGTCTCGGTACCCCCGCTGAGCGGTGCCCCGTCGGCCTTGCGGCGTCCGATCACCTCCTCCTGGGCCTTGGCCGAGAGCTTCTCCCAGTCGTCCAGAAGCATGCGGATACGGCGTACGACGGCGTAGGAGCCGTTCGCCATCCATGCCGGGTCTCCGGAGGCGGGCACAAAGATGCGCTGGTCGAAGTCGGTGTCGGCCGGCTGCGGATTGCGGGTGCCATCGATCTGGCCCATCAGATTGCGGGCCGTCATGGGGCGCTCGGTCGCGCCCGGCGAGCGATTGAAGCCGTTCATCTGCCAACGCAGCCGTGCGGCGCCGCCCGTCTCCTTCTGCAGGGTGCGCAGGGCATGGAAGGCGACCAGGGCGTCATTGGCGCCGATCTGCACCCAGAGATCGCCGTTGCTGCGGGACGGGTCGAGGTGGTCGGAAGAGAAGTCGGGCAGCGGGTCCAGGGCCGACGGCCGCTGCTTCTCCAGTCCGGTTCGGGAGAAGAAGCCGTTGCCGAAGCCGAAGGTGATCGTCAGGGACGACGGACCGGCGTCACGGGCGACACCGGTGTCGTCATGGGTGGCTGCCTCGCCGGCCATCAGCCGCGCGGCGGTCGTCGACCAGCGGCGCAGCAGTGCGGCAGCCTCCTTGCGTCCCGCACCCGCCGCCAGATCGAAGGCGACGAGGTGACCACGGGCCTGGAGGGCGTCGGTGATACCGGGCTGATGTTTCCCGTGAAACATCGCCCGGTCCGCCCCCAGTGAGGCCAGGGGGGTGGGCTTCTCCGTGGATGCCGCGGCGTATCCGGCGGCCCCGCCCACCGTGCCCAGCGCGAGTCCGGTGGCACCCGCGGTACCCAGGAGCCGTCGCCGGGAGATCACGGCCTTCTTCAGCTGGGAAGAGGTCCCCTCGGCGGGTGCCTCCGGTGTGGACTGGTCAGCCATGGTGTGATTCAGCCGATCTTCGCGTTCTTGGTCACGGTCACCTGGTCGATGTCGGACGTCCGCACGGTCACCGAGATCTTCCAGTCGCCCGCCATGGGAATCTGCACGCCGTTCGCCGCCCAGTGTCCGGTGGCGATGCGCTCGGGATCGACGGACAGCGGGCCGATGCTCTTGGCCGAGAGGGTGAAGGCGACCTTCACCTCGGGGACGTCGAAGGCCTTGTCGTCCGGTCGCGTCACAAGGATGTGCATCGCATTGCTGCCGACACGGGCCGGTTCGAGGGTGAGCTGTGCGGTGCCCTTGCCGTCCTGGCCGCCGGTGTCGAAGGGGATCTTCAACGACAGCGGTTCGCTCTGCCGGGCCGAGGAGGAGGTGGCGGCCCTGGCCGCCTCCGCCGTGCGCCCCGGTTCGGTGGTCGTCAGTGCGGTGGTGACGGCCAGCACCACGAGGGCGACGGCCGCCTCGGCGAGCACGGAGCGGCGTAGTCCCGAACGGACCGGATCGGCGTCGCGGATCCGCCTGGCCCGCGCGGTGGCCATCGCGGCCCGTTGCCGGGCCAGCTGGGCGGCGCGCTCCGAAGGGTCGGACGGACCGTCGGACCCGCGTCCGGAGCCGGCACCGCGACCGGAGACCTTCGGCTTCTCGCCGTCCTCCGGGGTATCCGGGCCTTCCCCCGCTTCGGAGGCCGTCCCGGAGGCCGTCCCGGAGGCCGTCTCGGGGTCTTCGGCACGGCCGGCTCCGGTGCCCTCGGTCGTGGTCCTCGCCGTCACCGTGGACTGCGTACCGTGCGTCGAGGCATGCGCGTTCGCCGCCTCGGCCGGTGTGTCCGCCAGCCGTGCCGTCCAGCGTCGTGAGCCCCAGGCGATACCGATGACGACGGCGATCAGACCGACCTTCGACAGCAGCAGTTGTCCATAGGTCGTCCCGGTCAGCGCCGACCACGATCCGAGCTGCCGCCAGGACTGATAGATCCCGGTCGCGGCCAGCGTCAGGACGCTGCCGAAGGCGATGCGCGAGAAACGCCGTACGGCCGCCGCCTCGATCGAGGGTGCCCGGTACAGCGCGACGAGCAGGGCCGCGAGGCCGCCCAGCCAGACGGCGACGGACAGCAGATGCAGGATGTCGACCGGCATCGCGAGGCCGGTCTGGATTCCGGTCGAGGCGTGTTCGGCCATCGCCCAGGTCGCCGCCAGGCCCGCCGCCACGACGGCCCCGCCGATGGCGAGCCCGAAGGTGAGGTCCCTCTTCTCGGCCGCGAGATCCGCGGCGTCCGCGGCATTCGCGGTATCCGCTGCACTCGTGGAGTCCGGCTCCGCCGCATCACCCGTGCCAGGGGATGCGGGGGACCCGCTCGCCCCGGCGTCCGGGACACCGGCCTCACCACCGGCGTCCGCCGTCTCCGCACCGTCGGCGTCCCGTCGCACATACGCCCCGAAGAGCACCGCGACAAAGAGCGCCCCCGCCGCGAGCAGCAGCAGCCGGGAGACCAGTGCCGCACCCGACTTGGTCGCCAGCACCTGCCCGATCAGGGAGAGGTCGAAGATGTCGGCGACCTTCCCCGAGCCGGTGTACGAGCCGCGTAGTAGCAGCAGGGCGAGCGTCGCGGCGGTGAGCGTCACCCACCCGGTGACCACGAGGCGCTGCACCGCCCGCACCCCGGCACCGCGCTGCCAGCAGGCCAGTACGAAGGCCGCGCCGCCGACCAGGAGGATGAACCCGGTGTACGACACATACCGCGCGAACCCGTAGAGCCCGCCGACGACCCCGCCGCCCGCGGCCTGCTCGGTGGGGGAGACCGTGGTCGCGGACGGGGCGCCGATCGAGAAGGTGAAGGCACCGGCGACCGGATGGCTGTCCGCGGACACCACCTGGTAGGTGACCGTGTAGGTGCCGCGGGCCAGCCCCGTGCGCACCTTCACCCCGTACACCGTCCCGGTCGTGTTGAACGGCTTGCCGGTGTCGACGCGCTGCCCCTTCGGATCGAGGACCCGCAGCGAGTTGCCGGAGAACGCCACCTGCTCGGAGAAGGTGAGGGTGACCCGGGTGGGTGCGGTGTCGACCACCGATCCCTGTGCCGGATCACTGCCGAGCAGTGCGGCGTGTGCGGAGGCGGGGGCGGCTCCGCCGAACAGCACGCCCACGACCACGAGCAGCAGGGCCGGCACCAGGCGGGCCGCTCGGATACGGAGCGTGCGCGGGAACGCCGTACGGGGGTTCCTCCGGATGTGCCCGTCGGGAGCGATGGCCTGCGTCACGTGATCCCTCTCTCAGTGTCCTGTCTTCGGGTTGTACGTGGCCGATTCGACCGGCATCTCGACCGTGACCGTGCCGGATTTGGTGAAGTGCAGTTGCACGGACACCTTCTCGCCCTGCTTCGGCTGATGGGTGAGGTTCTCGAACATGACGTGGTTTCCGCCGCTCGCGAAGTCCAGCCTGCCGTCGGCGGGCACGGTGAACGAGGTCTCCTCCCGCATCTCGCCGCCCTTGGTGGAGTGCAGCGTGACATCGGGGGCGAGGTTGCTGGTGGCGGAGGTGAGGGTGTCGCTGCCGCCGGAGTTGGTGACCGTGAAGAAGCCGGCCGCCATGTCGCTGCCGACCGGAGCGGGCATATAGGCGCCGGTGATCTTCAGCTCGGGCTCGGCGGAGGCCGACCCGCCGTGGCCGCCGCAGCCGGCGAGCAGCAGTCCCGCCGCCGTCATCGCGACGGTACGGCCGAGACGGCGGGTCACGGGTTCTCCCCCTTGATGATCTTGGGGAGGTCCTTGGTGTAGTCGTCGACGGTGGCGTCCTGCCCGTACACCACGTACCCCTCGTCGGTCTTCGGAGAGAACGCGATGACCTGGGTCCCATGCGTGGAGACGATTTTGCCGTCCTTCTCCTTCTTCGGCGGCTCCACGCTGATGCCGAGGGAGCGGGCGCCCGCCTGGACGGTGGCGAAGTCACCGGTCAGGCCCACCACCGCGGGGTCGATGCCCTTGAGCCAGGTGCCGAGTGCGGAGGGCGTGTCGCGCTCCGGGTCGGTGCTGACGAACACGATCCGCAGCGAGTCCTTCTGCGCCCGGGTCAGCTGCTTGTCCTTCTCCACCTCCTTCTTGGCGACGGCGAGGTTGTTCATCGTCAGCGGGCAGACGTCGGGGCAGTGGGTGTAACCGAAGTAGATCAGCGTCGGCTTGCCCTTGGTCTCCGCACGGAGGTCGAACTGCTTGCCGTGGGTGTCGGTGAGGACGAGATCCGGCTTCTCGAACGGCTGGTCGAGGACGGTCGCGGCCCGGTCGGAGCCGGGCTCGGCGGACACCACGGCGACCGGCTTGTCGCCGTCGCCGGACCCGCAGGCGGAGAGGGTGAACGCGGCGGCGGCGAGCAGGGCCCCGACGACGAGTGTCTTCTTCTTGCGCATGGAAAAATGTCCCAGATGTCAGTTCTCCGGCCCGCGCCGGGGTCGTACGCCGTGTGTCACGGCGATGGTGCACGACCCCGGCGCGGATGCGGAGACGGGTGGATCAGGAGGCGCTGGTGCGCCGGCGGCCGGCCAGAACGCCGTACGCCACGCCCGCCGCACCGACGACGATGCCGACGATGCCGAGGACGCGGGCGGTGGTGTCGCTGCCGCCGGTGTCGGCCTGGGCCGTGGTGTCCTTGGCGGCCGGGGCGGTGGAGCCGTCCGCGGAGGCGTCCTTGGCCGCCGCGCCGTGGCCGTCACCGGAGGCGGCGCTCAGCTCCAGCACCGGAGCCGGGTTGTCGGGCTCCTGCTGCCCCTTCTGCTGCGTCTCGATCCAGCGGACGACCTCGTTGTTGGAGTACGTCTGCAGGGCCTTGAAGACGAGCTGGTCGGCGTCCTCGGGAAGCTGGCCGACGGAGAGCGGGAACTTCTGGAAGTAGCCCGGTTCGATGCCCTTGCCGTTGGCGGTCCAGGTGACCTTGGTGACGGCCTCGTCGATCTGCTTGCCGTGCACCGTCAGCGGCTTGTCGAGCTTGGACTTGGTGACGACGGCGGTCCAGCCGGGGACGGGCTGCGGCATCACCGAGGCCAGCGGGTGGTCGGTCGGGAGGCTGACCTCCAGCTTGGTGGTCGAGGCGTTGTCACGCTCGTTGGGGACCTTGAAGTCGACGACCGCGTACCCGCCCTTGGCGGCGGCGCCCTCCGGCTGCACGGTGACATGCGCGAAGGCGGGTGCGGACAGGACGAGGACGGCGGACGCGGCGGCGACACCGGCGACGGCGAGACGGGAAGCCTTGAGGGAACCGTTGATGGCCTTCATGACTGAGAGCACTCCACTCCGAGTGAGAGTCCGTTGAGGAAGGTGAGCTGTGTGTGCAGGGGGTGGCCACGGTTGTGGCGACGGGCACACGCGCATGCCGCACGACGGCGGCCCCTCCGTGAGGACGAGTGGGGTGGCGCGTCGTGTCAGGCAGCGAGGGAGTAGGGAGTGGAGGACGGCGGCCCACGCCGGACCACCGTGTGCTGGAGCACGGTCGTCCGCGGCTTCGGCGGTACGAGGAACGCGGTGCGCGGGGCGCGCCGTGCCGCCGCCTCGGGTGACCCGGGGAGTCCGGCCAGCAGAGCGCGCACCAGCGCGAACGCCGACCGCAGGGCCCGTACGAGCGCCCCCTCGGCGACTCCGTGCGCCGACAGCCGCATCAGCCGCAGCAGTGCCATGTCCCCGTGGCGCAGCACCCATCCGGCGGCGACAGCCGCGAGCACATGGCCGAGCAGCATGGTCAGGGACGGCAGAAGCCCGGCGGCGGCCGACAGCGCGTCCGCCGGGTGGTGCGCGACGGTCGTGTCCGGGCCCGAGACGAGCCGCGCGTCCGCGAGGATCTTCTGGGCCTGTGCCGGGGAGAGGGTCGCCGCGGTGGCACCGCACAGCAGGTGTGCGGCCCGGGCCACCAGCGTGGCGTCGGCCGTGGCCGCCGTGTTCGAGGCCATCGGCAGGGCACCGGAGTGCTGGCCGAGCCCGAACAGTGTGTGCAGGACGGCCTGGCCCGCGGCGAGGAGCGCGACGATGCCCGGCAGGGAGCGCTCCCGTCCGGCGAGCGCGGCCGCCACGATGAACACACCGAGGAAGCCGAGGCCCACCGTCCACAGCGGAACCGTGGCGCAGGAGGCGAGCCCGTGCCCCGCAGCGGCCAGCACGACACAGACCGCGGCGAACACCGCGGCCCGCAGAAGCCGGAGATCGCATCCGGCGCGCGCCGTGCGCGGGTGGGGGGCACTCATGGCGGGCTCATCATCCCACTGGCGTCACCGGCTTCGTAGGGCGGGTCCACAAGATGGCTTGCATGGCATCTGTCCGGCGATCGGAGGATCGGGGAGGAGAGCAGTCACCTGGTGCCACCTGGTGAGTAGCGCCCCATACACCGTTTTCGTGTGGAGGCGCATCCGCCGCACGGGCGAGATCGCGCCGAGCGGGCGATTGCGCCCCGGCCTGCGCGGCAATACGTAACCGTATGTCGAGCCGCGGCCGGGAGGCTGGAGCATGAGCATCTGGTGGTCACTCCATCTGCGGCGCGAAGCGGCGAGCGTGCCGCTCGCCCGACGGATCCTGCTGGGCACGATGGAGAGCGCGGGCGTCGACCCGGACATCTCCTACGACCTCTGCGTCGCGCTCAGCGAGGCCTGCGCCAACGCGGTCGAGCACGGCGGCGCCGTGGCGCCCGGCGCCACGCCCGAGGCATACCGGGTCACGGCCTATCTGGAAGGCGAGACCTGCCGCATCGAAGTCGCCGACGCCGGCCCGGGCTTCCCCTCCGGAGGACCGTGCCGCCCCGTCCTGCCGGCCCGCGCCGAAGCCGAGCACGGCCGCGGTCTGTGCCTCATCCAGGAACTCGCCGACCATGTGCACATCGGCAACAAACCGGGCCGCGGCGGCGCGGTGGTGTGCTTCGACAAGACCCTCAAGGGGAAGCAGGGCACGCCGCTGCCGGTCGTGTGACGAGGCGCGCGAAGCCCCCGTATCCCAGAGTCCCCCGTATCCCATATGTATGGCCGGATACCGTCCGTCGGTACCCGGCCGTACGCCCTTCCGTCAGCCCTTCAGGGCGGCCATCCACGCCTCGACCTCGTCGGAGCGGCGCGGCAGGCCCGCCGAGAGGTTCCGGTTGCCGTCCTCGGTGACCAGGATGTCGTCCTCGATGCGGACGCCGATGCCGCGGTACTCCTCGGGCACGGTCAGGTCGTCCGCCTGGAAGTACAGACCCGGCTCGACGGTGAGCACCATGCCCGGCTCCAGCGTGCCGTCCACATAGGTCTCGACGCGCGCGGCGGCACAGTCGTGGACGTCCATCCCGAGCATGTGGCCCGTGCCGTGCAGGGTCCAGCGGCGCTGCAGGCCCAGCTCCAGGACGCGCTCCACCGGGCCCTCGACCAGACCCCACTCGACCAGCTTCTCGGTCAGCACCCGCTGGGCGGCGTCATGGAAGTCGCGGTACTTGGCGCCCGGCTTCACGGCCGCGATACCGGCCTCCTGGGCCTCGTACACGGCGTCGTAGATCTTCTTCTGGATCTCGCTGTAGGTGCCGTCGACCGGCAGCGTGCGGGTGACGTCCGCCGTGTAGTACGTGTGGGTCTCCACGCCCGCGTCCAGCAGCAGCAGGTCACCGGAGCGGACCGGGCCGTCGTTGCGTACCCAGTGCAGCGTGCAGGCGTGCGGGCCCGCCGCGCAGATGGAGCCGTAGCCGACGTCGTTGCCCTCCACGCGGGCCCGCAGGAAGAACGTTCCCTCGATATAGCGCTCGGAGGTGGCCTCCGCCTTGTCGAGGACCTTCACCACGTCCTCGAAGCCGCGCACGGTCGAGTCCACGGCCTTCTGCAGCTCGCCGATCTCGAACGTGTCCTTGACCAGCCGCGTCTCGGAGAGGAAGACCCGCAGCTCCTCGTCCCGCTCGGCGGTCACCTTGTCGTGCAGCGCGGACTCGAGGCCGGCGTCGAAACCGCGGACCACCCGGACCGGTCCGGTGGCCTCCTTGAGCTGCTCGGGCAGTTCGCGCACGTCCGAGGCCGGGATGCCGTAGAGCTGCTCCGCCTCGGCGAGCGAGTGGCGGCGGCCGACCCACAGCTCGCCCTGGCCGGAGAGCCAGAACTCGCCGTTCTCACGGTCCGAGCGGGGCAGCAGATAGATCGTCGCCCGGTGGCCGTCCGCGGTCGGTTCGAGGACCAGGACGCCGTCCTCGGTCTGGTTGCCGGTGAGGTAGGCGTACTCGACGGAGGCGCGGAAGGGGTACTCGGTGTCGTTCGAGCGGGTCTTGAGATGGCCCGCGGGGATCACCAGACGCTCGCCCGGGAAGCGCGCGGAGAGCGCGGCGCGGCGGCCGGCGGTCTCGGCGGCCTGGGCGACCGGCTTCAGATCGTGCAGCTCGGTGTCGGCCCAGCCGGACTTCATGTTCTCGGCCAGCTCGTCGGACACGCCCGGGTACAGGCCGTTCTTGCGCTGCTTGATCGGCTCTTCGGTCTCTTCCGGGGTCGCCGGAGTGAGCTCGTCCGCCACGGTCATCCTCCTTGAATACGGCACTGGGCCTCCTCCATCGTACGTTTGCGGTGAAGGGGGCCCATTAGGGGAAGACCTGTTACCGAGGGCAGCCGCCTCCTCACTCGAACCGGGCCGCCAGCAGGACGACATCCTCGGCGTTCTCGGCGTCCGCCCGGCCCATGCCGTCCGGCAGCATGGTGCGCAGGATGTGGTCGGCGACGGCGCCCGGATCGGTGCGCACCGGCCGCGGCACGCTCGCGGCGGCCGTGTGCAGCCGGGCGAAGGCGCGGTCCATGGGCTCGCCGGTGCGGTGCAGCAGACCGTCGGTGTAGAGCAGTACGGTCTCGCCCGGCTCCGCGATCAGTTCGATGCTCGGCGCCTCCCAGCAGGCCAGCATGCCCAGGGGCGCCGAGAGCGAGCTCTCCACGAACTCCGTGCGCCGCGGGCCGATCACCAGCGGAGGGCTGTGCCCGGCCCCGGCGAGCGTGAGTCTGCGCGCCGTGGGCTCGCAGTACGCGAACAGGGCGGTGGCGGAGCGGGCGGGTTCGGTGAGTCTGAGCAGCAGTTCCAGATCCGACAGCACTGCGACCGGGTCCTCGCCCTCCATCACGGCGTAGGCGCGCAGCGAGGCCCGCAGCCGGCCCATCGCGGCGACCGCGCCTGGACCCGACCCGGTGACGGACCCGACCGCGAGGCCGAGCGCGGCGTCGGGCAGCGGGAGGGCGTCGTACCAGTCGCCGCCCCCGCGCGGACCGGTGTGGCGCCGTGCGGCGAGCTGGACGCCGGCGGCCCGGGGCAGCCGGGCGGGGAGCAGATCGTCGGCGATCGTCCGCATGGCCGCGCGGGTGCGCTCGATCTCGACCATGCGGGCCAGGTGCTCGGCCGCGTAGCGGGCGTAGAGACCGACGAGATGGCGCCGGCGCTCCACCGGCTCGGCCGGTTCGTCGTAGAACCACACGGCGGCGCCGAGGCGTCCGGTCGCCTCGGCGGACAGGGGGAGCGCATAGCTGGCGGCGTAGCCGAGCCTGGCGGCCACCTCGCGGTGGCGGGGGTCGAGGCCGTCCTCGGAGAACAGGTCGGGCTGGGCGGTCTCCCGCTCGGCGCCCGGATACCCGTCCAGGATCCTGCCGTACGCCGTGCAGCCCCGCGGCACGGTCTCGAGGTGACCGAGGTCGGCGCGGGCCAGGCCCAGGCCGGTCGTGGTGTCGGGGCCGAGACCGTCGCAGGGTTCCAGCACCACGAGACCGCGCCGGGCGCCCACGAGGGCCGCTCCGGCGCGCAGCAGTTCCTGGAGCGCCTCGGTGAGGGAGCCGGTGCGCGCCAGGCGTTCGGTGAGTTCATGGAGGGTCGTCAGATCGGAGACCCAGCCGGCGAGCCGGTCCTGGAGGACGGCCTCCGGGGCGGCTGGGGCGGGTGAGGCGGCCGAGGGGACGTCCGGGGCGGCGGGCATCGGCGCGACAGTGTGTGCGGGAGGGGGAACCGTTGAATCGATTCCGGCCACTTTCGGAGGGTGAGGGGCGTTCATGGTGTCCGGCTTCCGGACCGGCGCGTATTGCTCGCTGGCATCGCAAACCCCCATGTCAATCTGCGCCGCTGGCAGTGGCTCCACATGTACACGCATTCGTGAGGAGATGTCCAGCATTGTCCTGCTGGGATTCCTGGTGTCCGTGTGGCTTTCGTACTCTCTTGTGGAAAAGCAAAGTTGGCTTGAAACAGACTGGGGTGGGACCCTCTTGGGGTCGACTGGCCTTGTTCGACGGAGCGTCGCAACGGTCGTGATGGGTACGTACTCGGTGAAGGCCAGGGGTGGTTGGGAATCACCCGGAACCTGGCGCCGGACCCGGGCGTCTTAACCACCGACGACCGAACCCCATCCTCCCGTGGTGGAGGCGGCCGGCAGGAGCGGGACGGCATAGCGCCAGGCGCCGCCACCCCACGCCATGCCCATGCTGGTGATGGGCGCAGTATGGACGCGGACGCAGCCGATGCCCGGCCCGGAGGGGTTCCCCTTACTCAAGGCGGGGGCGCGATGCGCCGGCAGGTACGCACAGTGAAGTGATCGACACATGGTGTGATGTGGTCCTCGGTGTTGCCAGGCGTGCAACGGAAAGGAACGAGCGCTCATGCGCGAGATCCTCGGAAGGCGACGCAGGCTCCTGTCCGGGCGGGACGACGGGAGGCCCGAGCTGATCAGCGCGGCCCTGACCTTCGCGACCGCATGGCAGTGGCCTGTTCTCCCGGGTGTGGCCCCCGATCCGCAGGGGCGTGCCCGCTGCGGATGCCCCGACCCGGAGTGCACGGTGCCCGGTGCGCACCCCTTCGATCCCGGGTTGCTCGCGGCCACCACCGACGAGCGCATGGTGCGCTGGTGGTGGACCAACCGGCCGTCCGCCCCGATCGTGCTGGCCACCGGGGGTGAGGCGCCCTGCGCGGTGAGTCTGCCCGCCCTTGCCGCCTCGCAGGCGCTGGTGGCGCTCGACCGGCAGGGCATGCGCCTCGGCCCGGTGGTGGCGGCACCGCACCGCTGGGCGATCCTCGTGGCGCCCTACTCCATGGAGCGGCTGGGCGAGTTGCTCTACGCCAAGGACTTCGTCCCTGGATCGCTGCGCTTCCACAGCGAGGGCGGCTATCTGGCGCTCCCTCCCTCCGAGACCGGCCGTGGGGAGATCCGCTGGGAGCGGGCGCCGCTGCCCGGCTCCGCCTCGCCCTGGGTCCCCGATGTGGAAGCGGTGGTGGACGCCGTCGTGGAAGCCCTCACTCGTACGGGTGTGAGCGCGCCCGAGTTGTGAGGGTGTCCGGCGCGCGGCGGGCCGGGGCACGTGATCGGTAGATATCTTCGGCCCCATGCTGATTCGCCCTGGGGAGCGCGGGAAACGGGGACAGGACAGGGACGCGCAGGTCCGCGAGCGGTCCGATCCCCGTAGGGTCCGGCTGTTCGCGCTCCTGGGCGTGGTGACCGCCGCGGTCGCGCTGCCCCTCGCGGTGGCGTCGGCCGGGCCGGCCGGTGACCGGGACCGTGCCGCGGTCCCGGATCGCGCCGGGGTTCTGGAGGGTTCCGCGGTCCCGGACCGGTCCGTGGTCCGCACGCTTCCGCGGGACGACGGGAAACGGCCGGCCCCCGAAGGTTCCCCGCTGGCGGGCCTGGGCCTTGCCACGGCCGTCCGCTGCGGGCCCCAACTCTCCTCTCACGGCGGGGTCGAGGCGCAGACCTGCGTCATGACCCAGGGCGGGGAGGTCTGGGGGCGCACGTACTACCGCAACGCCACCGGGGAGAGGCTGGCGTCCGTTCTCAGCTTCATGGGGCCCGACGGCCGCAGCGTCGAGATGCACTGCGCCGTGGAGGCCGTCAGCGACCCGGGGGCCTGTGAGACTCCGCGGCAGCGTCTGGCGGCCCGGCCGCAGTCGTACTCGGCGATCGCGGAGTTCGCCGGGGAGGACGGGGAGGGACCGCTGCTGCTGCGTTCCGGAAGCGACGCGGCCGGCGCGAGCGCACGGTAATCAGGGGGCCCGGTACGGCAGTTGGCACCGGTCCGAAGCCCGGACCGGGCGCGGGCATGGAAAGACCCGGTTGCTGGCGACGGGGGATGCACCAGCAACCGGGCTACTGGAACGGTAACAAGAGATCGGCGGTTCGCAAATTCGATCTCAGCTATTCAGACAGGGAATTCCTCGTCACGGCGAAGACCTGTGACAGGAGTCACCTGCCGGGGCGGTCCCGGCGGCGCCCGACGGACGGGCCGGACGCCGCCGTCCGTCAGCTCAGCGTCACCTGTCGGTTGGTCAGGCCGCCGCGCGCCCGCCGCTCCTCCGCGGTGAGCGGGGCGTCGGAGGCGAGGGCGTCCGCGAGACGCTCGGCGAACTCGGCCGCGGGCTTCTCGATGTCCTGCGCGCTCATCCCGCTCGGCAGGTCCCAGACCGGCACGGTCAGCCCGTGCGCGCGGAAGGAGCCGACCAGGCGCGTGCCCTCGCCGAGGCCCGACCGCCCGGCCGTGTGCAGCCGCGCGAGAGCGTCCAGAAGCTGCTCCTCGGGGTGCGGCATGACCCACCGCAGATGGTTCTTGTCCGTGGTCTCGCACCAGTACGCGGCGTCCACGCCCGTGAGCTTCACGGTGGGGATGGCGGCCGCGTTGGCCCGCTCCAGGGAGGCGGTCACCTCCGGCGTCGCGTTCTCCGCGTCCGGCACCCAGAACTCGAAGCCGCTGTGCACCGCCGGCTCGAAGGGGGCCTCCGGGTCCAGCAGGTCCTGGAGCCGAGGTCCGTCGGCGGGCGCCCGGCGGCCCTGCACCGGAGTGCCGGGTGCGGCGGTGAACGCCTGCTGGAGGGTGTCCGCGAGGTCGCGGCTGATGTCGCCCGACGCCGTGTCGTTCTGCAGGCCGAGCAGGATCGAGCCGTCGTCGCGGCGCAGCGCCGGCCAGGCCATCGGCAGGACCGTGGCGAGGGTGACCGACGGGACGCCCTCGGGGAGCTCGTCCCTGAGCTTCAGCTCGACGGTGGCCGCCGGCACCAGCTCGCGCAGGGCCACCCAGTCGCACTCGCCGGACAGCCCCTCGAAGGGGCGCTGCACCAGCTCGGTCACCGCGTGGGCGGCGGCCCGGCCGTGACAGGCCTTGTAACGGCGACCGCTGCCGCAGGGGCAGGGCTCGCGGGCGCCGACGACCGGGATCTCGGCATCCGTGAGCTGCGGGCGCTTGGCCTTGGTCTGGGGTCGCTTCTTGGCCATCGTGGCTGTCTCCCGGTTACGGCTCGTCTCGTACGGGCGCGAGCCTAGCCGCTCGTACGACGGCCGACGGGATCCTGTGGACAACGCACCGAGTCGTCCCCGAAGGGGTGCGTCGGCCAGGGCCGGGACCGCCCGCACGAGCGGCCCGGCCGGAGGTCCGCACGGCAGGGTTTCCGCGGCCCGGACCGCCGCTTCGGCGCGTGCGAGGCCGGGCTGACGGTACGGGCCGTACTGCCCGGAACCGGTGGGCGGTTGAATCGGAGGACCGACGCTTCCGCGTCGAACCGGCTGCCTCCGTGCAGATCGGCCCGGTCCGGTGCCTCAGTCCAGGTCGTCGAACGCGTCGGCGAAGGCCAGGCCGGGCATCGTGGGCACCGCGGACGTCGTGACGCGCGCGGGAAAATCGTCACGACGGCGGGCCGGGACCACATTGTCCCGGACGACGGCCCAGACCGTGACCTCGCCGCGGCGGACGTCGTCCCGTACGCCCCAGTCCTTTGCCAGTGCGGTGATGATGTTCAGCCCGCGGCCGCCGCGCGCGGTGACCGAGGGTGTCGCGGGTACCGGACGGGTCGGGCCTCCGCCGTCCGTCACCTCGACCGTGAGCCGCCCGGAGGAGTCGACGCGCCACGCGGCGCGTACATCCCCGTCCTCCGCCGGACTGTCGCCGAGTGGTCTGCCATGGCGACAGGCATTGCTGAGTAGTTCCGAAAGAATCAGTACGGCATCGTCGATAACCGATTCGGACACGCCACCGGTGCGCAATTGATCGCGCATCCGATGTCTTGCCTTCCCCACGCCCGCAGGACCATGGGGTACGGCCATGCTCGACGACGTGGGCACCTCCTGTGCCACCACCAACGCCACCCCCGAGACCTCCTTCGCCCCACGCCACGGTGTGAATGCCCCATGTGACCGAAGCGGAAACCGGCCCGGTACGTGGGCTGACGCACTCGGAAAGGCGGACACGGTCCGAACGCGCCGGGGCACGCCCGGTGATGACGCGACTGTGTTTCGACCCTTATGCGGGGGAATGGGAGTCCGGGGCGGCGTCGTTCAGCGGCCCAGCTGACGCAGTACCGCGCGCGGGCGGTTGGTGATGATGGCGTCGACTCCCAGCTCGAGGCAGAGGTCGACGTCCTCCGGTTCGTTCACAGTCCAGACGTGCACCTGATGCCCCACGCGCTTCAGCCGCTGGATGTAGGCGGGGTGACTGCGCACGATCCGCATCGAGGGGCCCGCGATCCGGACGCCGGCCGGCAGTCGCCCGTCGCGCAGCCGGGGGGAGAGGAACTGCAGCAGATAGACCGTCGGCAGGGTCGGAGAGGCCGCCCGCACCCGGTGCAGCGAGCGGGCCGAGAAGCTCATGATCCGCACCGAGGACGCGGCCGGGGACTCCGGTGCGTCGAGCCCGAAGCGCTTCAGCAGGAGCAGCAGCCGTTCCTCGACCTGACCCGCCCAGCGTGTGGGGTGCTTGGTCTCGACGGCCAGGTCGATGGGGCGCCCGGCGTCGGCGACGAGTTCGAGCAGGCGCTCCAGAGTGAGGACGGAGGTGTCCTCGGGGTCCTGCGGGCGGTGCTCCCAGTCGGGCTCCTCGTCGCGGCTCTTCCAGGAGCCGAAGTCCAGGGCGGCGAGGTCGGCGAGCTCCAGGGCGGAGACCGCGCCGCGGCCGTTGGACGTACGGTTGACGCGCCGGTCGTGGACGCAGACGAGGTGCCCGTCCGCGGTCAGCCGGACGTCGCACTCAAGGGCGTCGGCACCGTCCTCGATCGCCTTCTTGTACGCGGCCAGGGTGTGCTCGGGAGCGTCTTCGGAGGCTCCGCGGTGGGCGACGACCTGGACCGGGTGCTGTCGTGCGTGGGTCACCGCGTCATGGTGCCACTGTCAAGGGGAACGCGCGGGGTCGGAAGGCGACGTGACGGCGTCGGCGAGGTGTCGGGAATGCAGATTTTTGTTCGTACAGGTCCTATATAAAGGGAGGCCCGAGACCCACAGCCACCGCTTATGGTGCTCTGACGCCCGGTGGGAAAAGCTTGACGGCGTACAACAGCACATACGCAGCGGAAGCGCGCCCGGCACCGTGCGGGGTGAGCGAGCCAGGCCGAGTGCGACCGAAGGAACAGCCGTGGAACGAGGAGAGAGAGCTGTGAGCACCGAGAACGAGGGCACCCCGGTACCCCCGGCCCCGTCTGCACCTCCCGTGCCGGTGGACGCTCCCGCTTCCGCGCCGGGTACGGCCCCCGCAGGGCACACACCGGCCCAGGGAGCCCCCGGTCCTGACGCCGGGGGCACTCCACCGGAGGGGTCTCCCGCGCCGGGCGCCGGAGACCCTCCGCCTGCGGGGAGTGATCCGTACGGGCCCGGTGCGGCGCAGCAGCAGGGCGCGCCGACCACTCAGCTCCCGCCGGTGCCCCCGGCGCACCCCGGTGCGCCGACGGCCGCCGGGGCGGCCTGGCCGCCGCCCCCGCCGGTCACTCCGATGTACGCGGGCGCCGGCGGTGCGGGCGGCGCCTGGGGCGCCTCGTACCAGGAGCCGTCCCCCAAGCCGAAGAAGGGCCGCGGCGGTCTGGTCGCCGCGGTCATCGTCGCCGCGCTGGTCGCGGGCGGCATCGGCGGCGGCCTCGGCTACCAGCTGGCCAGGAACGACGACTCCGGCTCCACGACCGTCTCCGCGGCCACCAGCGGCGGAGACATCAAGCGCGACTCCGCTTCGATCGCGGGTGTGGCCGCCCGGTCGCTGCCCAGCACGGTCACCATCGAGGCCGAGAACTCCAACGGCCAGGGCGGTACCGGTACCGGCTTTGTGTTCGACACCCAGGGCCATATCGTCACCAACAACCATGTGGTCGCCGACGCGGTCGACGGCGGCAAACTCACGGCGACCTTCCCGAACGGCAAGAAGTACGACGCCGAGATCGTCGGGCACGCCCAGGGCTACGACGTCGCCGTCATCAAGCTCAAGAACGCCCCGTCGGACCTCAAACCGCTCGCCCTCGGCGACTCGGACAAGGTGGCGGTCGGCGACACGACGATCGCCATCGGTGCGCCCTTCGGTCTGTCGAACACGGTGACCACGGGCATCATCAGCGCCAAGAACCGCCCGGTGGCCTCCAGCGACGGCAACTCCAGCAGCAGCGCGTCCTACATGAGCGCCCTGCAGACGGACGCCTCGATCAACCCGGGCAACTCCGGCGGCCCCCTGCTGGACGCGCGCGGTGCGGTGATCGGCATCAACTCGGC
Organism: Streptomyces nodosus; assembly: GCF_008704995.1. NCBI lineage: Bacteria > Bacillati > Actinomycetota > Actinomycetes > Kitasatosporales > Streptomycetaceae > Streptomyces > Streptomyces nodosus. The sequence continues at coordinate 3,764,551 of NZ_CP023747.1, read as the reverse complement.
GATCCAGTCCACGGGCAGTGGCGGTATGGGCAGCAGCGGTCAGCCCGGTTCGATCGGTCTGGGCTTCGCGATCCCGATCAACCAGGCGAAGTACGTCGCCCAGCAGCTGATCAAGACGGGCAAGCCGGTCTACGCGAAGATCGGCGCCACGGTGTCCCTGGACGACTCCACCGGCGGCGCGAAGATCACCGAGCAGGGTGCGGCCGGTTCGTCCGCGATCGAGTCGGGCGGCCCCGCGGACCAGGCGGGCCTCAAGCCGGGCGATGTGATCACCAAGCTGGACGACAGGGTGATCGACAGCGGCCCGACCCTGATCGGCGAGATCTGGACCCATCAGCCCGGTGACAAGGTCACGGTCACCTACCAACGCGGCGGCAAGTCCCACACGGTCCAGCTCACCCTGGGCTCCCGGAACGGCGACAACTGATCCCCACGGGTACGCGCGCCGGGCCTGGTCGTCCACGGTGTCCCGCGCGCGTACCCGTCGCGCCCCTCACCCGTTCAGCGGTCGTCGCCCGTCCGGGACTCGCGGTATCGGAGAGGCCGTCTCACCACCCCCCGGCGAAGAAGTCGGCGAGCGCCCGGGGCGAGTCTGCCGCGTTGGTGGTGTTCGCGTAGGCGATGACGAGCACAACGGCCGCCAGGACCGCTGAAACGACACCGCCGAACGCCGACGCGCGCCTCGACCTCGCATCGGACGACGTCGTGAGGCGCCTCCACGACACGACGCTCGCGCCGGCCATCGCGAGAGCGACCACGGCGGCCAATCCGGCCAGTACCCAGTGGTAGAGGGCGAAGTCGCTGATCATGACCGTGAGGGCGGGGGAGTGCCGGCCCTCGGGATAGACGGCTATCTGCTGTCGGACTTGGGCGAGCGTCGCGGTGAGCTCGCCGTCGGGGGCACCGCCGCTCGTCAGCATGGGAAGCAGCGAGGCGAACGGCGCCGCTGCGCCCTGCAGATTGGCAACCAGCGCCACAAGGGCGAAGAGCCCGAGCACCCCGACGAGGGCCCTCGACAGCGCGAGGCCGAGACGACCGGCTCGCCCGCTGGTCCGCTGCCGAACATATCGACTGAGGACGACACCGAGCGCCAGGGCCACCGCGAGGAGCAGCGCGGAGACGCCGGCCTTGACGAGGTGAAAGCGGAACCAGAAGTCGACCGTGGCGCTCAACCGGGTGGGGAAGTCCTCACTGCCGGAACCCCAGTAGGCGACGAATCCGCGGCGGAAGGAATCGCTGACGTTCGCCGTGTCGACGGAACTCCGGGCCAGCGCGTCGGGAGCCAGGAAGAAGGCGACGAGGACCGCTCCGGCCAGAGCGGCCAGGAGGCCGATCTGCCGCCGTGGCGTGGCGGTGAGACGGGACAGGGTTACGAGGCTGTTCATGGAGGGCTTTCGGTTGTGAGAGGCGGCGCCTTTTCGCGCAGGCCGGGGGCCTGAACCCCCAGAACGGCAAGCTATCGGCGGACGACCGCCCGGTCTCTGGAGCCAGCCTCCAACTACGGGGTGGGGCTAACCCCACCCGAGCTCAGCTCGACGGGGCTCCATCGCGTTGTGGATCACTTCGCCTGTGTGGACCACCCCCTCCGCCCGCCGCCCGATCCCGGTACGCTGTACTCGCTTCCGTCCTGGGTGACCGGAAGCGAGGGTGGGTTGCCCGAGCGGCCTAAGGGAACGGTCTTGAAAACCGTCGTGGCGCGAGTCACCGTGGGTTCAAATCCCACACCCACCGCGCAGGTGAACGGCCTCTGACCAGGCGAATCGGTCGGGGGCCGTTGTGCTGTGCACTGCCCGCTCGTCACCGTGCTTCCCTGCGGTTTCCCGCTCGATCGGGCACGGAAGGGGCACGCCGGGGGCACGGCGGTAAACGCGGGCACCTGCACATCAGTCGCCCGCGAACCACACGTAGCTGCCCGGGGTGGCCACGCACTGTTCCAGTACCGCCGCGAGATCATCCAGTGCCGCGCGTTGCTGCTCGTCGGCACACTGCTCGCTCAGGCCCGGCAACTCGCCGAGGGCTGCTGCGGCTTCCTGCTCGTTCATCACCGTGTCCCCGTAGGGATCGACGGCGGCAAGCCGACCGCGGACGCCGAGATAGTGAAGCGAGCCAAGTGCGTCGGCCAACGCGTCGCCGTGGCCGTAGCACCCTCGCAGGAATGTCCGGCGCGCCTTCTGCCAGTCGCGCGCCGGTCGAGCCGAGTGCAGTTCCACATCGATTCCCACGCCCGTCATGATGCCTGTTGCGGCGAGTCCCGTGTGGGGTGAGCGATCAGCGATTGATCGGGATCTCGTAGACGATCTCGCAGTGCGCGGCGGGCACCACGATGTCCGCCGTCTCCACGGGCCGGCCTTCGTCGCTGTAGTACGTCCGCCGGATGTGCGTGACAAGTGCGGCCTTCTGAATGCCGAGTAGTGACGCCTCCTCGGCGGTCGCCTGCCTGGGCTCCGGCTGCTCCACGGCATGGCTGACGGTGATCCCGATGGCGTCCATGCGGTTCACGACGCCTGCCCCGGCGTGGGGGCCTCCCTCGGGGAGGACGACGAGGGTGCCAGCGGTGAGGTCGTACGGCTCCCAACTGGTCGACAGCTGTACGGGCCTGCCGTCGGCCAGGAACTCGTACGCGGTCCGGACACACAGGTCGCCCTCGTCGATACCGAGTCGGGCAGCGATTTCCGCCGGGGCAGGCACCTTGGCGTCGGTCCTGCTCTCCCAGTCGCCCTGCCTGCCGACGGCCTTCATGTCCGCCCGGAACGGGGACCCTTGGGGCTGCTCACGCGCCGACGACCGGACCACGCGCACGCGTTGCCGGGGCTCGGCGACGTACGTACCCGAACCGGCGCGGCCCTCCAGCACGCCTTGGGAGATCAGCAGCTCCTGAGCCCTGCGGACCACGTTCTCGCCAACGCCGCACTCCTGGCCGATCTGGGCGCGGGAGGGAAGTCGGTCCCCCGGTTCCCACACATGCTCCGCGATCCGCCGCCGTAGTTCGTCGGCGATGCGGAGATAGGGCGGCTGCTCAGGCATATGGAAAATCTAGTCCACTAGCTCTAATCTAGTTAACTAGCTTCACTCAAAGTGATCGTTTAGTGACGGAGGCTGTCCTGTGCCCGCTTCGGGATTGAGCGCGGCGGCCCTTGCCGCCCGGCTGTCCGCCCTTGGGCTCACCACGCGAGTGGAGGAACACCCCTGGCACACATCGGTGGAGGCGGAGTTACCGGAATCGCTCTCCGTCGAGACCTGGCGGGAGGTCCTGGACGCGGTGGCTCGGGCGGACCGGTTCGGCCTGCTCGCCACCAGCATGAACGGCCGCACCCTCTGGGCGGTCGTACGCAGAACGGTCCCCACGACGGGCGATGTCGGGGGACCGGGCCATCAGCGATAGGAGCTGACCAGCGTGCTCAACCGTATCCGCCGTGCCCTCTCCCTCACCAGGGTGCGGAACTCCTCCAGGGGCAGGCACCGCCGCCCCTTAACGCCCTCTTCGCTGCCGGTGGTTCCTGCCGTCTCCCTTGAACCCGGTGGCGCGCTGATCCCCGCGCTGAGCCGGGACACTGCCGGGGCGGCGGGCCGACCCCTGCTCAGGGGTGAGGACGTCGCACTCGTCCGCCTGTACGTTCTGGCTTGGGAGAGGCGCGAGCGGACCCGCACGGTCATCGTCGCGCCCCACTTGCCGGCCGATGCCTGGCCCCAGGGCCTCGTGGGGGTCCGCTGATGTCCCTCGGCCGGAAGTCGCACCTCACGGGCACCTCGTCCGTCCCCTACCGCTCGGCCGCCTGCCGGATCGGCACACACCCCGTCTGCGCGGAGTCCTCCCCGGTGTCAGCACCGATTGACGTACCGGTGATCTACGAGGTGTGCGACTGCCCGTGCCACTCGGCGGTAGGCCTGGCCACGCCGGTGGGGGTGGCGCCGTGATCGACCGGATTCTCGGTGGCGCGCTGGTCTCCAACATCGAGATCACCGCGGCCACCGTGCAGCGCGGCGACATCATCCAGCTCGGCGGCCGGGCCTGCCGAGTGAGAGACCTCTTCCAGCTTCCCCAGGGAGCGAAGCAACTGGTCTTCGATTTGGGTGAGCTGCTGACATACACACGCGTACCCGGCTCGTCGCCGTGCGGACGCTGAGATGGCGGTGACCGGACTCGTGCCTTCCCGTCACCACGACATCGCCGACGACCTCCGGCAACAGATCACGACCGGCCGAGTCCAACTGGGGGAACGGCTGCCGTCCGAAGCCGTTCTGGCCGAGCGATACGCGGTCAGCACGGTGACACTGCGACATGCCCTCGCGGTGCTCCAGGGCCAAGGCCTCGTTGAGAAGATCCACGGCAAGGGCAACTTCGTCCGCCGCCCTCTACGGAAGATCATGTATGTGGGCGACTGGGGCATCCTGGCCCCCTGGACCCCTGGACCGCCGCTGAGCCGTCCTTGCGCGTCACCGTTCGCAGCGCCACGGTTCAGGCCCCCGCAGACCTGTCGGCCTTGTCCCCTCGCGGAGTTCAGCTGCTTCAGCCTCGAAGGGGAGTCACCGCGCGGGTTGGCCCGCATCTACATGCCGCGAGATCTGGCCCCTGCTGGAGTGCTCGACGACGAATCCGGTTGCCGGGCGGCGGTCAGACGCTTCGCCGTTCTCGGTCCGCCGCCGGCCGCCGTCCGGGAGACGGTGTGTGCTCGTCCCCCGACGCCGGACGAGGCAACGGCCCTCCGCATCGGCGCCACCGCGGCCGTGCTCGCGATCACCCGCATCGCAACCGACGCCACCGGCCGCGTCGTCGAAGCTGGGCTGTTGTCGTTCCCGGGGGATCGTGTCGACGCCGTATTCACCGTTCACCACGTGACCGACGACAGGAAGACTCGGGGATGACCACACCGAACAAGCTGCGGCTACTCCCATGGACGGGTCCGGAGGGCAAGCCCTGTTACCTGAGCACCGACGACCGGGGCGGTTACATGTCCCGCCTGGCGGACAACATCGAAGCGGTCCAGCTCGGTTCAGCAACCGATCTGCTGGAGCAGGCGTTGGAGGTCCTCGGCGACCAGGACACGAACCCGGCGGAAGTGCAGCGACTGGCGAGAGAGCTGACCAGGGCTCTCCGAGACGTCCTTCGCGTAGCTGCCAGCCGCGGACACCTTCTGGCGGCTGGCGAACATCAAGGGCTCTGAAGGGCGGACTCGAACGACGTACCTGCAGATGACAACTCTCCCGAGGGGGAGGGGAGCCAGCAACGCCACCGCGACTCCCCTCCCCCTCGGGTTTGTACCGACCCTGGCTCATGCGCCAACGTAGTCGCAGGCGGAGCAATCAACCTCGATTTAAGGTCAACAATGCTTCGCCGCATGGTCGTTGGACAGGACGTCGGGCCCCTCAGGGGGGTGACGAACCTCACAAATCCTCGATCCGATTGGGATTTGCGGACATTCGTGGGCCAAGCTCCATGTCTGACGACAAGCCCCCACCGCCATAGGTGGGGCGGTCTGGGCGTGCGCCGAGTCCTGCCGACGCCTGGATGCCAATACGAGGTATGGCGAGGCAGGAACGGAGGGCCCATGCACGACGGGTCGCCGAAACGGTCACGCCATGACCGGGCCGAGCAGCCCTTGGGGTGAAGTCGCAGCAGCGGCCGGGCAACTTCGCCAGCCCGAACCCGACAGGTCATCCTTCGTAGGCGGCAGACGAAGGGTTGCGCATGAGTGCGCCGCAGAACACCCCGCAATTCCCCGTTCCTCATCAGTCCCCGAGGAACAAGAAGACCGATTCCTTGATCGCGGTCTTGATCGCGATCATCATCGGAATGTTCGCCGGCATCCTTCATCGGACCATGGAGGGCGTGTCGTACTACGAGGCCGTGAAGACAGCAGGTGGTGCAGCCGTTGGAGTCGCGGTTCTCTTCCTCATGATCTTGGGTTACATCTGGCCCTGATCACGGAAACCCATCCGTAGCTTCGTAGTCCCTTCACCGTTCGGGGACGTACGGAGACCAAGGTCATCACGGAGACCCCGTGAGAGGACGTTGACGAGCCCGAGAGAGACCCTGGCACCCAAGCCAGGGTCTCTCTGTCGGTGTGCTCTGATACACCTCAGCCAGGCTACGGGTCTCGTCGAAGAGGGGAGGCTGCCCCGGCCGGCTTGCAGCAGCAGCCCGTGAGCCATCAGCCTGGGAAGCTCGGGTTACTCACGGGTGGTTGCTGGGCTGACCTGCGGCGGAGCGGCTAGGGGGACCTGACTGGTCGGCGGCCTGGTCCCCGCCCTTCCCCATGGTTCCCCGCACGATCTGGCACGGTTCTGGCACAACTCTTCGTTCCGTCAATGCCTTGAAGCAGATGCCGCAGTCGACCGTATGTCAGTGCTCGTTGCCAGGATGTGCCTGTGACGAAGAAACCTAAGACCGATCACGTCGGAGCGACAGCGGAACTCAAGGAGGCCGGCTGCGAACCGATCGAGCCTTACCCGGGCCGCACGTCGTTGCCATGGCGGGTCCGGTGTCTCAACAAGCGATGCCCTGGCCATGAGACACCGTTCGACGTGTACCTTAGCTATATCCGTAACCCGGTGTATGGGGGCGCTGGTTGCGGTCACTGCCGCAAGAATCGGCGAGCGAATGAGCGCCGTGCGGACATGATCACCCGCGGCCGTGTGCTGCCAATGGAGATAATCCACGAGGTGAGGCAGCCCGTCCACGCTTGGTGCCTCCGCTGCTGGAACGTCGTCAGTCCACGCTTGGACAACATACGTTCAGGACAGGGCAGTTGCGAGCACTGCGGAGGTAAGGCCCGATTCCCGGACGAGAAGGCGCGCCAGATAGCGCGTGCATGGGGCTATGAGCCTGACACGGGGATCCCGTACACGAACGATACGACCATGTGGCCGGGCCGGTGCTCGGCTTTGGGTCACTACTGCGACCCGTCCCTGAACGCCCGTTTCAGCGGCGGTCCATGTGCGGCATGTGCCAACCATGGGTTCAAACCTGATCGACCGGCGCTGCTCTACTTGGTGATCAAGTCGACTCTTGCGGCCGCCAAGGTCGGTATCTGTGAGCACTCACCCAAGAACAGCCGGCTGTACGAGCACGGCCGCAATGGGTGGACTGTGCTGAACACGATGAGCTTCCGGCTTGGGCGTGATGCTCGGGCTGTTGAGCGAATCACGGTCGAGTCGTGGCGTGCTCGTGGTTGGCCTCCGGTATTGGATAACGGCCTTGCCTATGACGGCTACACGGAGACCGTCTCTCTGCGGGTTACCTCAGCTGCAGAGATCTGGACTGCGGTGTGTTCGGCGGTGGCCGCTACTGCCAAACCGTCGGAACTCGTCATTTGAGCACCTCCTTAGACGTCGTCTCATTTGGGGTGATCGGTAGTCTGGGCTTGTGCTGATGGTGGAACGCTTGGTGCCGGACGAGTTGTACGACCTCTTCCAGCGTGTGGTGCCTCCCGCCCCCACACGCCCACAGGGCGGGGGTCGGCGACGGCACGGTGACCGTGAGGTCCTCGCGGCGATCATCTTCGTCGCCACGACGGGTTGCACCTGGCGGCAGTTGCCGCCGGTCTTCGGCCCGTCGGGACCGACCGCGCACCGGCGTTTCACCGAGTGGTCCGCAGCTCGGGTGTGGGCCAAGCTGCACCGGCTGGTCCTCGACGAGTTGGGCTCACGCGGCGACTTGGACTGGTCCCGTTGCGCGATCGACTCGGTGAACATGCGGGCCCTGAAAGGGGGGAGCTGACAGGTCCGAATCCTGTAGACCGAGGCAAGAAGGGCTCGAAGATCCACTTGATCACCGAGCGGACCGGATTGCCCCTGTCCATCGGCATCTCCGGTGCGAACCTCCACGACAGCCAGGCGCTCGAGCCACTCGTACGCGGGATCCCGCCGATCCGCTCCCGCCGCGGCCCGCGCAGGCGACGGCCCGCCAAGCTCCACGCGGACAAGGGGTACGACTACGACCACCTGCGCCGATGGCTCCGCATGCGCGGTATCCGACACCGCATCGCCCGCAGAGGCATCGAGTCCTCCACACGACTCGGCCGGCACCGTTGGACGATCGAACGCACCATGTCCTGGCTCGCCGGATGCCGCCGCCTGCACCGCCGCTACGAGCGCAAAGCGGAGCACTTCCTGGCCTTCACCGCGATCGCCTGCACCCTCATTTGCTACCGCAGACTCACCAAATGAGACGACTTCTTAGGAGTTCGATCCGTCCTCGTTCCAGGTGCTGCTGATGGTCGGTGTGACGGCCAGGCGGGGGCGTTGCTGTGCACGCCCGTCCTACACCGTTGATGTCAGCCGTGGATGTCAGAGGGCTTCACCCCCCCTAAGCGTTATGCCGGAGCGTCTGTGGGCGGCGGGGTGGATTCCAGTCTCTCGACGTCGCCAATTAGTTCGCGTACGCTCCCGTACCGATGGGCGACATCATGCGCCGCACATTTCCGCACGATCTGACTCGGCGCATCATCTTGGGACATTAGAGCATCTCTTCCAGTGAAGATATAGGAAAGTACCCAGCCGATCGAGTAGATTTCATTGCGTACGCCATAGTCCTTGAAGTTCTCCAGGAGGGGGTCCCGATAGGTTCCCCGCATCTCCGTCTTCGTTCGCGTGAACTCAGAATTCCTGTCCTTGGCGAGGCCGAAGTCTGACAGCTTTACAAGGACAGCCCCACCGTTGAAGGTCTTCACTAGAACGTTTTGGAGGCTGACATCGCGGTGAAGCAGGCCTTCGCTGTGGATGTAGTTGACGCCGTACAAGAATTGCAGCGCAATTCTCTTCCGTGACGAAAACGGCAACGTGTTGTTGCGCTTCTTGATGTACTTGCGGAGCGTGGACTCGCAAAACTCCATTAGGTATTCATTGCGAGTTGCGTCGTACTGGAATACCTCAACTATGTACGGGAATCTGAGGCGCTTGAGGATCTCGAACTCTTGCTGGAACCGATGAAGATCCCGGTCGCTCATGTCCTTGTTGGCGCGCTTGACGGCGAATTTGATTCCGTAGTCAGGGTCGATGAACGAGAACACCTTGGCGTACGAGCCTTCGCCGATAAGCTGCAGCTGGTTGCGCTGGCTGGACTTCTTCAGTTTGATCTCGGTGTCTGGACGCGAGAAAACTGGCTCGTATTTGATGATTTCAATTTGCTCGAAGTCGTCCGGGATGGCGCTGCCCCCGCTGCGCACCAGCCAAGACTGACAGCCCTTTATTGCACCTGCATAGGACTCCGCGAGGTGCACCTGCATTCCGGCATGCTTGAGAGAATCGAGGAAGTTGGTGACTTCCTTGATGAGTGCGAGCATTCCTCTGCTTTGCTCGGCCCAGTAGTGGTGGGTCGTCTCCGCCCTGTCGTTGATGGATTCGAAATGCTCGTTTAGCTGTTCGTGAAAGCTAGCGAAAGCGCGGCCGAATCGAGGATCACTCACGTACAGACGGAGAAAAGCATTCGAAACTTTCGAATCTGTGTAAGAATTCGAGAGGTCGGTCAGCATCAACTCGGTAGGGTCGGTCATTTTGTTATCCTCCTGGCGGTTGCTTTTTGCTCGCCTTCCTCTTTTCGTACCTAGTCAGGTTAAGGTTCGTTTGGGGCTTGCGGGGTGAGAATCCAGGAAAAGGGCAAGGCGGGGCGACCTGCTCACGACTCGCCCCAGCTCCCATCCCGTCCGCCGTCGACCCACACACCGTGGAGTAGGCGTGGTTCATGGCGTCCAGGTGGAGCGCGCCACTGTACGAACGACCTGGACGCCATGGGCCGCGTCTGCTCGGCTCTGCCTGGGTCGACGGTGGACGGGATGGGAGCCCCCCAACGCACGCCACGATGTACCCGCAGTCGGGAACGGCGCCCCCTCCATCCCGGTGCCGGCCGATCCCCCGCCGGAGGCATATCTTGTGCCCGCGGATGACGTCCCGCCCTTGCCCGCATGCACGCAGCGCGCCGCCGGGCGCGGCCAGCCGGGGCGGAGACAGGAGGCAGGCCGCGCCGTCGAGGCGGCGCGCGCCCGCGCCGTGCGCGGGCCTTGATGAAGTAGGGAAAGTCTTATCCCGCTGGGATGAGTTGCTTGCCGTCGTGGCTCCGCACGTGGGGGCCGTTGCCATCCAGGGCGTCCAGGAGTCGGATCGCGTAGACCTCGGACATGCGCTCGCTGACCTCGTCGGGTGTGAGCCAGGAGACGGCTGTCGACTCGCTTGATGTGCGCTCGAGGCCGCCGGAGGGCTTGCAGCGGAAGACCAGGGCGACGACACCTCGGGTGGTGTTCTTGTAGACGCCGGTCAGTTCGTCGACCTCGACGTGGATGCCTGTCTCTTCCCAGACTTCGCGGGCGACGCCGGCCTCTGGCGTCTCGTTCAGTTCGAGTACGCCGCCGGGGAGTTCCCACCCGCGACGTCCCCACCACCGTCCGGGACCACTCCCGCGTCTTCGCCACTCTCCGTCCTTCGGCCCGGTCCACAACCGGCCCGACCACGGCACCTGCCGCTGCGGTGCCCAGCACGCCACGGATGCCCCGGAGCTGGGTACCGCCCTCGACCCGGCGACCTACGACTACGCGGGCGCCGTCCTGTTCAACAACCACGCCGGACAGCTCTGGCAGCGCTTCACCACACGCCTGCGTCGCGAACTCGCCGCCCGCGCCGGCCTCACTCGCCGTGAACTCGCCGACCGCCTCCGCGTCTCGTACGGCAAGGTCGCCGAATTCCAGAAGCGCGGTGCCCTGCACTTCCATGCAGTGATTCGGCTCGACGGACCGGAGGAGCCCGGAACGCCGCCGCCCGCCTGGGCCACGGTCGATCTCCTCGCCGACGCGCTCCGTGCGGCTGCGGCGCACTCCTACACGTCCGTCTCCGTCCCGGCCGCTGAGGACCAACCGGCTCGGTCCTTCCGTTGGGGCACTCAGCTCGACGTCCGGCCGGTGAAGGCCTTCGGCGACGGCTCCGACATCACCGAACAGGCCGTCGCCTCGTACGTCGCCAAGTACTCCACCAAGGCAGCCGAGACCACCGGCACCCTCGACCGCCGTATCGGGGAGCTCGCCGAACTCGACCGTCATCAGGTCCCGGACCACACCCGCCGACTCATCACCGCATGCCGCGACCTGGAGCGCCTGTATCCGGACCGGCGCCTCTGGGCCTGGGCCCACATGCTCGGCTTCCGCGGTCACTTCTCCTCGAAATCCCGCCGGTACTCCACCACCCTCGGCGCCCTCCGCCAGACACGCGCCGACTACCGCGCCACCCAAGAGGCCGCCGTCCTGGGCCTGGAGGACCGCGAGCCGGACACCGTCCTTGTTCTCACGGATTGGCAGTACGGCGGCCACGGCCACACGCCCGGTGAATCCGCGCTTGCCGCCTCCATCGCCCGGGATCTCCAGCTCAACCGAGAGACGGCACGCGACGCATTGGCCGGGCTGCCCGCAGACGAGGGGGAGTGGTGACCATGGACCGACTTCTCACCGTGGACCAGGTCGCCGAATGCCTTGGCACAGGGGTCCGTTTTCCGCGGCGCCTCATCGAGGAACGCCGAATCACCTTCGTCAAGGTCGGCCGGCACGTCCGGATCCCGGAGGCCGCCGTGGAGGCGTACGTGAGTGCCAACACCGTGGAACCGATCCTCCTGCGGCCCACGGCGCTCAGGAGGGCTGCCTGATGGCTGGCAAGCGTAAGTCCCGCAGGGGCTTCGGCCGTGTCCGCAAGCTGCCGTCCGGCCGGTTCCAAGTCCGCTACCCGGGGCGTGACGGAGTGCTGCGCCCTGCGGACCGGACGTTCGCCAAGACCACGGACGCCGATCGCTGGCTCATGCGGAAGCGCATCGAGATCGAAGAGGGGCGCTGGCTCGACCCGGCCGAGGGGCAGACGACCGTCCGCGACTGGGCGGCCCGCTGGCTCGCTGCCGTTTCGCCGCAGCTCAAGCACAAGACGCAGGCGACGTACCGGTCCCTGATCAACTCGCTGATCGTTCCGGCGCTCGGCGATCGTGAGCTGTCCAGTCTCCGGCCGATCACGGTCGCCGAGTGGGTCGGCGAGATGAAGACCAAGGGCCTCAGCGCATCGAGGATCAGGCAGGCGTACCGGGTGCTGTCGCAGATCATGCAGTCGGCCGTCGACAACGACATGATCCCGCAGACGCCGTGCCGGGGCGTCAAGCTGCCTCGGATGCCGCAGACGGAGCCGCACATCCTCACCCCGGTCGAAGCATCGCGGGTCGTTCGGAGCGCGGCCAAGCCGCATGATCTGCTGATCGCCCTCCTTGCGTACGCGGGCCTGCGGGTAGGTGAGGCGTTTGCCCTCCGGCGCGCGGACATCGACGTCTCCAGCGGCTTCGTCCTGGTCGACGAGAACTTGGCTGAAGCCAACGGCGCGTTGGTCTTTGACACCCCCAAGTCGCATCAGAAGCGTCTTCTTCGGGTTGGCCCGTCGCTCGCGAAGCGGCTCGGCCGGCACCTGGAGACCCTGCTCGGCGGGGATGACGCGCTCCTGCTCACCACCCCCGGCGGAAAGCCGCTGCGCTACAACCAGTGGCGCAAGGCGTACTTCGACCCCGCCGTGTCGACGGCCGGGCTGACCGACGTCACCCCGCATGATCTCCGGGCCTCGCATGGAACTTGGGTGGCCGACCGCTACGGCGTGATGACCGCCGCGCACCGGCTCGGGCACTCGAACGCGAGCGTCACCACCCGGCATTACGCCCGGCCGGTCGCCGGTCGCGACGACCAGGTGGCGGAAGCTGCTGACTCCTGGCTCAGCGAGTCGGACGACCATAGCGGCGGCCCTTCCGGTGTCCCTTCCGTTTGAACTTAGGAGGAGTGGCTCTACTGCTCGGCGCCTGCAGAATTGCGGACTGACCACCGCGTCGCACGTGCTCAATTCAACGGCCCCTGACCAGGCACATGGTCGGGGCCGTTGCCCGTTGCGGTGCTCATGCAAGTCTTACTGGGCGGGCGCGTGGCCGGATATCGTCAGGTCCGATCGGGCTGCTTCGTGAAGGACGTTCAGCGCCTCTACCAAAGGGATCGAACGAAGTTCGGCCATCCCACTTGAAGGGATCCGGGCCATCCCGAGAAGTTCCCAAGTTCGCTGGTTGACGGTGTGAGCGGCGGTGGCAGCCTTCTCGTTGCTCAGTAGGACGAAAGTCTCGAAGAGGACCGATCTTCTGTTCTCGCTCTCCTCCATCTCGGCCAGCGCGTCAGATGCGTCCTTCCTCTGGTCACGGGCCCGCCCGGCGTCCATTGCGGCTCTTTGGATCGTCTTGATGCACGACACGTACTCGATGTACGTGTCGAGCTTTCGCTCGTCCCATCGGGTGGCAATCAGGCGCCGGAACTTTGCCCGCTCGGCGATGGCCGTAGCGAGGTAGGACGTCAGGGCGCCGATGAGGACGCCGACCAAGGTGATGATCTGGGTGGCCATGCCTGCCAACGTACCTGCGGGAGAAGCGGCGGACTCCTGGCTCAGCGGACACGATTACGAGCAAGGGGCACGCAGCGGGCACGGCGATGATGACGACGGCTCCGCCGGAGTGCTAGGAGCGTCTGACCTGCGGCGGAGCCGGGCTGCCACTTGGCTGCCGAAAGGTCTTGAAGACCGTCGTGGCGCGAGCCACCGTGGGTTCAAATCCCACACCCACCGCCAGGTGGAGCGGCCCTTGACCAGGTGAGAAGGTCAGGGGCCGTTGGGTTGTGCGGTGCCCGGTCGGGGCTGTGTACAACCTTTGGCGTTCACCTCAGGTCTGGTCTGTCGGGTCAGCAGACCCACCGAGCAGACTTGGGGAAGAAATGCGTATGCGTGCCACTGTTGCCGTTGTCTCCGGCGCCCTGGCCCTGTCCGCCCTCGCCGCGCCGGTGTCTCAGGCGAGCAGCCCTTCGTCCGCGCTGACGGGGGCGGACGCCTCCCCGGTGATCAGCAAGGTCGTGGTGAACAGTGGGAAGCCGATCGTGCTCGGTACCACCGCCACCAAGAAGGTGACGGTCTCCGTCACCGCGTCCCACTCCTCGGGTATCGAGGACGCTCTCTCCTACGTCTGGAGGGGGCGCGACGGCAAGCCGAACCTGTACGGCTTCGGGTTCCACCCGGACGCGGAGAGGGCCAAGTGCAAGGTTGTGAACGCCACGACCTCGACGTGCACCCTCACCATCACGGTCGATCCCGGATATCTGTGGAACACCAATGCCACGAGCTGGCGGGTCTATGCCGGCGCATGGGGCAAGGACGGGAGCTTCACCGCGAATGACTCCTACTCCTCGGTCAGGTTCCAGCGGCTGTCGCGGCTGACGGTCAAGGCCTCCCCGAAGCCCGTGAAGAAGGGCAGCACCATCACGGTCACGGGCAAGCTGGACCGGGCCAACTGGGACACCCGCAAGTACGCGGGCTACACGTCCCAGTCGGTCAAACTCCAGTTCCGGAAGAAGAACAGCAGCACCTACACCACCGTCAAGACGGTGAAGAGCTCCAGCACCGGCACGCTGAAGACCACGGTCAAGGCGGCGAAGGACGGCTACTGGCGCTGGAGCTTCGCCGGTACGGCCTCGACTCCCGCAGTCAACGCCACCGGTGACTTCGTCCATGTGAAGTAGTCCCGCAGCGCGCACTGGCGAGCGAACCGAAGGGCCCGGAGGACCGGGCCCTTCGTCGTTCACGGTAAGGGGGTACGAGGTGGGGGTTTATTCGGGATTCCTCATGCTTGGGCGTGAATCGCGGCTTTCGGAGTGATGGGGCGGGGTCCGCTGGGCAACTCTGAAGGCGCGACGTCGTACACCGTCCGAGGCGGCCGGCCAACTGCCCCGGAACCAGCCCACGTCACGTACGTCCCGGTGCGAGGCGCCACGGCGTACGAAGCTCTGGAGGAATCACATGGCACGCATCCGTACCGCACGCGCCCTCTCCGTCGTCGCGGCCCTGCCCCTCGCCGCCACCCTCTTCGCGGGTGTCGCCTCGGCGGACAACGGCGCGCTGGCGGACAGCGGATCGAACGCGGCGGCCGCGAGCATCACCGGCAGCGGGGTCGGGCGCGACAACCAGGGGAACTCCGCGACCACGCAGCAGCAGGCGGTGGGCTTCGGCGCCTCGAACCGGAGCAGCACCGCCCAGGTGAACCGCTCGGCGTTCACGGCGATCGATCAGAGGAACCAGAACGTGGCGATCAACTTCTACCGTCTGTGGTGAGTGCGGGGCCGATGGCGAGGCATCGGCCCTGACTGCCCCGAGGGGTGTGCTTTCCTGGGTCATCACACGTGCGCGCGGCGGTACTCCGGTGCCGCCGCGCGCACGTGTGGGCACAGGGCCGAAGGTGCCGGAGAACGTCCTGGTGGCCCGCGCCGGCTACTGCGATTCGTGTACGCGCGAGGGCCGGCCACTACCGTGGTACTCGTCTCTCAGGGGTGAACCCTCAGGGGTGCGTCCTGGCTCGTCCACCTTCAGGAGGTGGGGCCGACACCCCGCCTACAACCTGAGGCGGACACCTCTTCGCGACCTGCGGCCGATCCGCCGGATCAGGGGTCGAACCTAGCGTGGAGACATGACCGCACCTGTCTGCACCAGCGCTTCGAACGCCGTGACGCGGGCCCTTCCGTACCCGTCGTTCTCGTCGTACGTGAAGGCACGCCAGCCGGTGCTGCTGCGCACCGCCCGGTCGCTGACCGCGAACCCGAGCGACGCGGAGGACCTGCTGCAGACCGCCCTGGCGAAGACCTATGTCGCCTGGGACCGGATCGAGGATCATCGTGCGCTCGACGGATATGTCCGCAGGGCGCTGTTGAACACCCGGACCTCGCAGTGGCGCAAACGCAAGGTCGATGAGTTCGTCTGCGGGGAACTGCCCGAGCCGGAGGGGCTGCCCGGCCCGGACCCGGCCGAGACGCAGGCGCTGCACGACGCCATGTGGCGGGCGATCATGAAGCTGCCCGCCCGCCAGCGCGCGATGGTGGTGCTGCGCTACTACGAGGACCTGAGCGAGGCCCAGACGGCGGAGGTGCTCGGCGTCTCCATCGGAACGGTCAAGTCGGCGGTGTCCCGGGCCCTCGGCAAGCTCCGGGAGGACCCGGAACTCGGGCCGGTGCGTTAGGCGTCACGGTCGCTCCGGACGGCACGGTGCGGTCGGTGATCGATCGTGCCGGGCCTAGTGACATACCACGTGGTATGTGCGCAGAATCAGCGCAGCCCTTACTACCGCGTAGGCAGTGTCGCCCTGGGAGGACGCCGTGCTGAGCACCATGCAGGACGTACCGTTGACCGTCACCCGCATTCTGCTGCACGGGGTGCGGGTGCACGGGCGGTCCCAGATCATCACCTGGACCGGTGAGGGCGAACCGCGGCGCCGCAGTTTCGCCGAGTCCGGCGCCCGCGCGGTGCAGCTGGCGAACGCCCTCCACGACGATCTCGGCGTCCGGGGCGACGACCGGGTGGCAACGCTCATGTGGAACAACGCCGAGCATGTCGAGGCCTACTTCGCGATCCCCTCCATGGGGGCCGTCCTGCATACGCTCAACCTTCGGCTGCCCGCCGAGCAGTTGGTGTGGATCGTCAACCACGCCGCCGACCGCGTGATCATCGTCAATGGGTCGCTGCTGCCGCTGCTGGCCCCGCTGCTGCCGCACCTGCCGACGGTCGAACACCTCGTGGTCTCGGGGCCGGGGGACCGTTCCGTCCTCGACGGCGCCCACGCCCGGGTCCACGACTACGAGGAGCTGATCGCCGGCAAGCCGGCCGTCTACGACTGGCCGGAGCTGGACGAACGCCAGGCCGCCGCCATGTGCTACACCTCCGGCACCACCGGTGACCCCAAGGGCGTGGTGTACTCCCACCGTTCGATCTATCTGCACTCCATGCAGGTCAATATGACCGAGTCGATAGGGCTGACCGACCGGGACACCTCCCTCGTCGTGGTCCCGCAGTTCCATGTCAATGCCTGGGGACTGCCGCACGCCACCTTTATGTGCGGTGTCAATCTCCTGATGCCGGACCGCTTTCTGCAGCCCGCGCCGCTCGCCCGGATGATCGAGAGCGAGCGGCCGACGCATGCCGCCGCCGTCCCCACCATCTGGCAGGGCCTGCTCGCCGAGCTGTCCGCCCGGCCCCGCGATGTCTCCTCGCTCGCCCATGTCACCATCGGCGGCTCGGCCTGCCCGCCCTCGCTCATGGAGGCCTTCGACACGCTCGGGATGCGGGTCTGCCACGCCTGGGGAATGACCGAGACCTCTCCGCTCGGCACGGTGTCCCGGCCGCCGGCCCATGTGATGGGCACCGAGGAGGAGTTCGGCTACCGGCTCACCCAGGGCCGTTTCCCGGTCGGAGTCGAAGCGCGGCTCTCCGGGCCCGGTGGCGAACGGCTGCCCTGGGACGGTGAGTCGGCGGGTGAGCTGGAGGTGCGCGGTCCATGGATCGCGGGCGCCTACTACAACGGGCCGGACGCCGAACCGCTCCGCCCCGCCGACAAGTTCAGCGAGGACG
Organism: Streptomyces nodosus; assembly: GCF_008704995.1. Classification (NCBI taxonomy): domain Bacteria; kingdom Bacillati; phylum Actinomycetota; class Actinomycetes; order Kitasatosporales; family Streptomycetaceae; genus Streptomyces; species Streptomyces nodosus. The sequence continues at coordinate 3,747,136 of NZ_CP023747.1, read as the reverse complement.
GCTGGCTCAAGACGGGGGACGTCGGCACCATAAGCCCCGACGGCTATCTCACCCTCACCGACCGTTCCAAGGACGTCATCAAGTCCGGCGGTGAGTGGATCTCCTCCGTGGACCTGGAGAACGCCCTGATGTGCCACCCCGATGTAGCCGAGGCCGCCGTGGTCGCCGTCCCGGACGACAAGTGGGGTGAACGGCCCCTGGCCACTGTGGTGTTGAAGGAGGGGGCCGCCGCCGACTTCGCCACGCTCCGCTTGTTCCTCGCCGAGGAGGGCCGGATCGCCAAGTGGCAGCTGCCCGAGCGCTGGACGATCATCGAGTCGGTACCCAAGACGAGCGTCGGCAAGTTCGACAAGAAGGTGCTCCGCAGGCAGTACGCCGAGGGAGAGCTGGACGTCACGGAGATCTGAGCCGGGCGGGCAACGGTGCAACGGTGTGGGGTGCTGTTTCACGTGAAACAGCACCCCACACCGAGACGCCTCGAAAATCCCCCGGTACGGGATCAGTTGGTGCCGATCCGCGCCAGCAGATCCACGATCCGGTCCTGCACCTCGGCGGTCGTCGAACGCTCCGCCAGGAACAGCACCGTCTCCCCCGACACCAGCCGGGGCAGATCGGCCTGGCCGATGGTCGCGGTGTAGACGACGAGTGGGGTGCGGTTGAGCAGATTGTTCGCGCGCAGCCAGTCGACGACTCCGGCCTGCCGGCGGTGCACCTGCAGCAGATCCATCACCACGAGGTTCGGCCGCATCTGCGCGGCCAGCGTGACCGCGTCCGCGTCCGACGCGGCGCGTGCGACCTGCATTCCGCGCCGCTCCAGCGTCGCCGTGAGGGCCAGCGCGATCTCCGCGTGCTCCTCGATGAGCAGGACGCGCGGCGGATGCTGCTCGGAGTCGCGCGGGGCGAGCGCCTTCAGCAGGACGGCCGGGTCGGCACCGTAGGCAGCCTCGCGCGTCGCCTGACCCAGTCCCGCCGTGACCAGCACGGGCACCTCGGCGGCCACCGCCGCCTGGCGCAGCGACTGGAGCGCGGTCCGTGTGATCGGTCCGGTGAGCGGGTCGACGAAGAGCGCGGCCGGGAAGGCGGCGATCTGCGCGTCGACATCCTCACGGGAGTTGACGATGACCGGCCGGTAGCCGCGGTCGCTGAGCGCCTGCTGGGTCGTCACATCCGGCGCGGGCCACACCAGCAGACGCCGGGGGTTGTCGAGCGGCTCCGGAGGCAGCTCGTCGTCCAGGGGCCGCGACTGGGGCTGGTCGGCGATCTCGACGGCGCCGCCGGGACCGTCGAGCGGCTCGGGGCCTTCGTCGGCGTTCTTGTCCGGGGCCCCTATGGCGTAGGAGCGCCCGGCGCCCTCGGTGGCCACGGACGGACGCCCCTGCCCGGGCAGGGGCGGCTGCGCTGGCAGCGGGATCGATGCGGTGCCCGGGTGCGGCCGGGCCGTTGTCTCCGCACGCTCACCCGGAGGCTCGGGGGGCGTGCCCAGCTTGCGACGGCGGCCCGAACCGTTCGACTGGTGCGGAGGGGGCGTGGGCGACTGGGGGCGGGGCTGCGCCTGCGGCTGAGCCCCCTGGCGGGTGAAGGGCACGCCCTGCCCCAGCGTCCGCACACTGATCGCCCGGCCCTGCGTCGAGTTGGGGTCGACGGGCAGGTCCGTCTCGGCGGGCAGCGGCTGAGCGGCCCGCGGCGGGACGGCACGCTCCGGGGGCAACGGGGTGCCGGCCGGGGGAGTGAGCCCCGGCAGGGGCATCCCGGCACCGGAGGTGTCACCGGTGGCCGGCCAGGCCCCCGGAGACGCCGGGGTGCCCGGAGCGGGCGCGGCGGCCGCGGGGAGACCGCCCACGGAGGGCGCAGGGGCGGGCACCGGCTGGGGGCCGGGCTGCGCCGGCGCGGCGGGCCGCGGCGCGGTGACGGGTTCTCCGGGGAGAAGGGGCTGAGCGGGCAGGGGCCGGCCCGTCGGCACCGGCGGCTCCGGGGCCACCGGAACCGGCTGACCCGCGGGCATGGGCTGCCCCGGGGCCACCGGCAGGGGCTGACCGGTCGGCGCGGGCTGGGCCTGGACCGCCGGCACGGGCTGCGCCGACGGCGCGGGCTGCCCCGGGGGCATCGGCAGAGGTTGACCGGTCGGGGCGGGCTGGGGCTGGACCGCCGGTACGGGCTGAGCACCGGGGGCCGACGGGGCGGGGACCGGGTGCCCGGGAGCCACCAGACCTCCGGGCGCGCCCTGGGGCGGAAGGCCCTGGGGCGGAACGGACTGTGCGGGCACCGCGGGGGCGGGCAGAGCCGGTGCGGGCAGGGGCTGACGGCCTTCCTGCCCGGGCACCACCGGGGCGGGCATCGCCGGTGTCCGCTGCACGGGCGGCGCCTGCGGAGGCGCCGGCTGGGCCGGCATCCCCTCGGCGGGGATCGGCGAGGGCGCAGCCGCCCCGGCCGGCGGCTGTGCCGGAGCGGTGACGGAGCGGGCCCGGCGGCGACCGGTCGGCGCGGACACCGGATGTGGCTGCGGCGGGGTGTGGTCCTCGGACTGTTCGTGCGGCACCGCGTCATGGCGGCCCGCGTCGGCCGGGAGGGGCACGGGCACGGGCTGCTCCGGCGCCCGGTCCGCCGCGGCCGGAGGCAGGGCGAACATCGGGCGGGGGCCGGACTGCGCCGCGGCGGGACGCTCGTTCGCGGCGCCCAGGGCACGCCGACGGCGACCGGTCGGCGCGGGTGCGGCACCGGCGGCGTCGGGCGTCGGTGCGGTGGAGGCCGCGGGCAGCGCGGGCGGCAGGGCGTGCGGCTCGCCGTCCTGGCGGGCCCGACCGCCCGAGGGCACGGGCACGCCGCCCGGCGGCACGGTCTCTCCCAGCCCGGTGGGCGCCGGCTGGGCGGAGTGCTCGGCGGAGGTCATCACCGATCCCTCGGAGACTCCTCCGGCGCCGTTCCCGCCCGAGCCGGGGCGTCCGCGCCGGCGTCCCGTACCGCTGGAATCCGCGGGGATCTCGGCCGCGGTCGCCTGTGCCGGGATCGACGTCTCTGCGGGCCCCTCCGCCGCACGCCGCCTGCGCCGCCCGGTGGGGGGCACGGGGGCCGCCTCGGGGGAGGCGGCGGGGTCGGCAGCCTCGCTGTCCAGGAAGGCGTCCACGGACGACCGGCGGGCCCGTCGCCGTCCGCCGCCCTGCGGTGCGGCCTGGTCGGCGAGTGCGACCTCGGCCCCGGGCTGCTCCGTGGGGGTCTCCGACAGCTCGGCGGGGACCTCGGCCGGCACTGCCGTGACCGTCCCGGCACCGCTGCCGATCGGCACCTCGAGCACATAGGCGTTGCCGCTCATGCCCGGTACCTCGTGGGTCTGCAGCACACCGCCGTGCGCACGCACGATGCCCGCGACGATCGGCTGGTGCACCGGGTCTCCCCCGGCGTACGGGCCGCGCACCTCGATCCGGACGGACTCGCCGCGCTGAGCGGCCGCCACGACGACGGTGCTGTCCATGTAACCGCCCGCCGACACGGGAGCGTTGCCCGTCGAGTCGACGCCCGCGACATCCGCGACGAGGTGCGCGAGCGCCTGCGCCAGCCGCCGGGGGTCGACCTCGGCCTCGATGGGCGGGGCATGGACGGCGAACTGCACACGGCCGGGCCCCACCAGCTCGATGGCGCCCTCGACACCGGCGGCGACGACCGCGTCGAGCATGACGGCCGTCCGTGCCAGCCCGTCGTCGCCGGCGTCCAGCCGCTGGAAGCCGAGGACGTTGTCGATGAGGGTGGTGATGCGCGAGTAGCCGGCGGCGAGGTGGTGGAGCACCTGGTTGGCCTCGGGCCACAGCTGGCCCGCGTCGTCCGAGGCGAGCTTGGACAGCTCGGCGCGCAGCTGGTCGAGGGGGCCGCGCAGCGACTGGTCCAGTACCGCGAGCAGTTGCTCGTGCCGGGCGCTCAGCGCCTCGTAGCGGTCCTTCTCGCGCTCGCCGAGTGCGGCGTAGCGCTCGTCACCGGCCGCGATCTCCTCCGTGTGCCGCTCGCGCAACTCGGTGAGCTCGGCGGCGTGCTCCTCGCGCAGCCGCTTCAGCTCCTCCTCGCGTTCCTCGGCGGCGTGTTCGAGGTCTTTCTCGTGCTGCTTGTCGGCTTCGTCCTTCTCCGCGGCGAGCGCGTCGAACGGGCGCCGGTCCGTGAAGGTCATCACGGCGCCGACGAGCTGGTCGCCGTCGCGTACCGGCGCCGTCGTCAGATCGACCGAAACCTTGTCGCCGCTCTTCGACCACAGCACCTGGCCGCGCACCCGGTGCTTGCGTCCGGAACGCAGGGTGTCGTGCAGCGGCGACTCCGTGTACGGGAAGGGCGAGCCGTCCTCGCGGGAGTGCAGCACCAGTGTGTGCAGCTCCTTGCCGCCCAGATCGCTGGCGCGGAATCCGAGGATCTGGGCGGCGGCCGGGTTGACCAGCACGATCCGCCCGTCCGTGTCGGTGCCCACCACGCCCTCGGACGCGGCCCGCAGGATCATCTCGGTCTGACGCTGGGAGCGGGCGAGTTCGGCCTCGGTGTCCACGGTCCCGGACAGATCACGGACGACCAGCATCAGCAGTTCGTCGCCGGTGTAGCCGGAGCCGTCGTACGCCTGCCGGCCGTCCTCGAGGTTGGCGCTCGTGACCTCGACGGGGAACTCGATGCCGTCCGTGCGGCGGGCGGTCATCCGCGTCGGCTTGGTCCGCCCGTTGGCGTCGGTGGAGTCGGGCCGCCGCATGGACCCGGGGATCAGCCGTGAGTCGAACTCGGGCAGCAGATCGAGGAGCCCGCGCCCCACCAGGGCGGTCCCGGGCGCCTCGAAGGCCTCCAGGGCGATGGTGTTGGCGTTGACCACGGTCCCGTTGGCGTTGACCAGTACCAACGCGTCGGGGAGAGCATCCAGTATGGCAGCGAGGCGAGCAGCGCCTCGGGATGGCCTGCTGCTCACGAGACGCTTCCTCCCTGTCACCGCACCTTGCCGACCGCGGGGGCCATCTTGCCAATCGGCCCGCACCGTGTCACGCGGGGGAGTCTACGGGCAGTTGGGGCGACCCTCGGTGCCGGACGGGAGGGAGGTCGCACGAGGAAGTGACGTAGAACGTGTGACCGGGTGGATCGCCGGGCGGAACCCCGGACATCACCTGTGACCTTGCTCGTTGTCGGCCGAGGCCCTGCGGGGCGGGTTCTGGGTGCGCAGGTCCGGCAGCAGGGGGACGAGGGCGTTCCAGCGGGCGATCTGACAGCCGTCGCTGCGGTTGTAGCGCGCGTCGACCGGCCGCCCGGCCCAGGTCCCGGTGATCCGCGCGGTGGCCGGGCCGCCGTACTGCATGGCGCACATGCTGCGCGGCGGCACCGGGGCGAAGGGGTCGCGGCCCCAGACGGTCCGCCGGTCGAGGGCGGCGCAGGCGCGCGCGGGGGCCGGGTGGCTGCCGCGCGCCGGATGGCAGCGCAGCAGAAAGGTGCCGTCGGCGTGGCCCGCGTGGCGCACGGTGATGACGAGCCGGTCGCCGCCGGGGGCGGGGGCCCGGGTGTCGGCATGGACCGTGGCGGGCGCCGTGACCGCCGAGAGCAGGGCGACGGCACCGATGATCAGACCGCGTGAGGTGAGCTGGTTCATGCCATGACCAACGGCCGTGGGGCGGGACGGTTGCGCCAAGGCGTGGATCGGCCTGCGGATGAGTGACGACCGGGCCGGGACGACCCCCGCGACCCCGAGGTCCCGCCGAATCCCGTGTGCGGTTTGCGGCCCAGTGCTTTGCTCTGCGGCCTTTGTGCCTAGTACCGTAGGGGGCGATTGGTGGCACCCCCCTTTTCTGTGTCATCATCTGCACGCACCACTCGCGCTCGCGTGAGCGGTTGTGCTGGAGGCGTCGCCTAGTCCGGTCTATGGCGCCGCACTGCTAATGCGGTTTGGGCCTTCAAGCCCATCGAGGGTTCAAATCCCTCCGCCTCCGCGCTCGATCACTGAAGCCCCGGTCGTCATGACCGGGGCTTCGGCGTTCCCGGACTCACTCCATGAGGCGGCGTTCCCGGCCCGGCCTCACGAGGCGCCCGGCGCGGTGTTTTCGCAGGTCACAAGGGGTGTGGCTAATGGATTTCACATGGCGACGGCAGTCATGTAATGTTCTTCCTGTCGCCGCGAGCGGGCCGAAAGGGCCGGGAGCGAAGACAAAAACAGAACAAGCACTCGTAGCTTAACGGATAGAGCATCTGACTACGGATCAGAAGGTTGCAGGTTCGAATCCTGCCGAGTGCACACAGAGCAGAGGCCCCGGAGAGATCCGGGGCATCTGGCGTTGTGGGGCGTATCGCAGCGAGACGCTGCCCTCGGCCCCCGGGCGGTCCCGTCCGTGTCGTGGTGCATTGAGGTCAGGATCTGACCTCAATGCCTCCTAGCGTGCTCCTCAGCTGCGGAACACCGACCACGGAAGGCTGCGACCATGAGCGAGAACATGACTGCCGACGAGGCGACCACCCGGGCCCCGGCCGTCACCGGCGAGCGTGCCGACCTGCTGGAGGTGCTGGCCAAGCATCGCCACTTCCTGCGTTTCACCACCCGTGACCTCACCGATGAGCAGGTCGGGCGCCGGACCACCGCGAGCGAGCTGTGTCTGGGCGGACTGATCAAACATGTGGCCGCGGTCGAGCGGAACTGGGCGCGGTTCATTCTGAACGGCCCTTCCGCGATGGGCGACTTCACCGCCATGACCGAGGCCGACTGGGCCCGGCGGGCCGACGAGTTCCGGATGCTGCCCGGCGAGACGCTGGCCGGTGTGCTCGCCGACTACGCCGAGGTGGCCCGTGGGACCGACGAACTGGTCGCCACCCTGCCCGACCTGGATGCCGACCAACCCCTGCCGAAGGCGCCGTGGTTCGAGCCGAGCGCGCGGTGGTCGGCCCGCCGGGTGCTGCTGCACGTCATCGCGGAGACCGCCCAGCACGCCGGCCACGCCGACATCATCCGCGAGTCCCTGGACGGCGCCAAGACCATGGGGTAGCGGCCGGCCGGGCTAGCGGTCCGGGGTACGGGGCCCCGCGTGGTCCACGGTGTCGTCGATGAGGACGACCCGATGCCCGGCGGCGGCGAGCAGTGAGGCGGCGATCGCGGCCCGGAAGCCGCTGTGGCAGTGCACCCAGTACTCCGCGTCCGGCAGGGAGGCGATCGCGCCGGACAGTTCGGGCAGCGGGATGTGGCGGGCGTCGGACAGATGACCGGAGCCCCATTCGCGGCCGCCGCGCACGTCCAGCACCGTCACCGGCCGCAGCGGCCGGACGACGGCGAGGGTGGCGAAATCGGAGCGCGGGTAGGAGGCCAGGCCCTGGGGGCCCGCCCATGCGAGCGGGTTTCCCACGGCCGTGGCCGCCACCCGGTCGAAGCCGATCCGCAGCAATTCGTTGCGGGCCGTCTCCAGCGCCCGGCGGTCGGCGGCCAGCAGGGTGAGGGGGGAGTCGAACGGCACCAGCCAGCCGAGGTAGGTGGCGAGGGGCCCGGAGACATCGATGTTCACCGTTCCCGGCAGATGGACCGGGGCGTAGTCGGCTCGCGGGCGTACGTCCACCACCCACTCGCCCGCCGCGATCCGGTCGACCAGTTCGGCCGGTTCCGCCGGTCGCGGCGCGGCCAGCGAGGCCAGGGGCGGCGGCCCGGCGGAGTTGATCGGCGCCATCCGGCGGTAGTACGCGGGGTAGGGGTCGAGGCCGGACAGTGTCCCGCCGGCGAAGACGTCCTCGGACTGCCGGAAGACCGGGTTCACGCTCCGTTCCCGGCCGATGGTGGAGCGCTGGGCCGCGCCCGCCGTCGTCGCGGCGCAGAAACTGCCGAAGCCATGGGTCGGCAGCACCACGGTGTCGTCCGGCAGCAACTCGGCCAGACGGCGGACCGATCGGTACTGCCGGCGGACCAGCGGCTCGGCCCGTTCCCGGCCCATCAGATCGGTGCGCCCCGTGGTGCCGTACAGCAGGGAGCCGCCCGTGCACACCAGCCGGGGCACCCCGTCGGCGGAGGCGAAGGCATAGGCGACATGGTGATCGGTGTGCCCTGGCGTGGCGATCACCTGGATCCGCAGCTCACCGGCGGTCAGCCGATCGCCGTCGGCCACCCGGACGGCGTCGAAGCCCAGGCTCGGCCCCGCGGGCACCACGTAGGCCGCCCCGAAGCGGCGCGCGAGGTCGAGACCGCCGGTCACATAGTCGTTGTGCACATGGGTCTCCACGACCGTGTCGAGCCGCAGCCCGCGGGAGTCCAGTACGCCGGTGATCCGCTCCAGGTCACGCTGCGGGTCGACGGCGACCGCGACCGCCCCGTCGGTGATCAGATAGCTCCGGTCGCCGAGGCTGAGGGTGGAGATCTGGATGATCTCCAGGTGATCGGGCAGGTGTTCGGAGACATGCAGCTCGGTCTCGGTGGCCCGGCCCGGCTCGGCCTCGACCGGTGTCTCCGTGACCCCGAACGGCGAGAGCGCCCGCAGCACCCAGTGCCCGGGGAGCACATCGAAGCGGAACGCGCCGGACGACGAGGTGGCCACCTCGTCGACGAACTCTCCCGCCGGATCGAGCAGCCGGACCCAGGCATGCACGCCCGATCCGTCGGCGGTCCGGACCCGGCCGGCCACGACGGTCCGGGTGGTGGTGGGGTGATCCATGGGTGTTCCGGTGGGTGTTCCGGTCGTCTCCGGTGTGTTGTCCGGGCCCGACCGCCGGGCGGACGGGGAACCCGCACCGGCCCGGGAGGCAGGTCCTTCAGGACGGGACACCTCCACCACAACCCATCCCCTCGGCGCCGTCAAACGCATGCGCCGCCCACCGGGGACACCGGGTACGGCCCCGGGCCGTACGACCGCCCGCATCCATGGACCACCGTGGATGTCGGTGCCGGCGCCTACAGTCGGAGGTGATGACTCAGGTGTGGAGATGTACGGGGGTGCGCTGGGGCGAGGGCGGGCCCGTGCTGGGGTGGGAAGGCGGGCGGCGCAGCGGGCTGGAGCGGGGCAAGCGCGTGGCTTTCGGGGTCCTGGCAGAAGGCGTGCGCACCTGTGTGGGGGCGCGGGGACACGGGTGTCCGGTGCGGGCCGAGGTGCCGGGGCGGAGCACCGGGGCGCGGTGCGAGGAGTGCGCGCGTCTCGACCGGGCGCACTCGGTCGCCGCCGACGGTGTCGCCGACGATCTGCGGCCCTACCGGGTGTATCTGGCGTGGTTCGGGCCCGGCATGGTCAAGGTCGGGATCACCGCCGCCGAGCGCGGTTCGGCGCGGCTGCTGGAGCAGGGCGCCGTCTGCTTCAGCTGGCTGGGCCGGGGTCCGCTGATGGCGGCACGGAGGACGGAGGAGCTGCTGAGGGCCGCGCTCCGGGTGCCGGACCGGATCCCGTACGCCGACAAGCGCGCGGTGCGGGCCGTGTTGCCCTCGGCCGAGGAGCGGGCCGCCGAGACGGGGCAGCTGCACGCCCGGGCGGTGGCGCTGGCGAACTGGCCGGAGTCCCTGGAGCGGTTGCCGTTCCGGGCCGTCGACCACGCCGGGGTGTTCGGGCTCGACGGGCTGCCGGGCGCGGACGGTGTGGTGAGCGAGCTGGCCGCCGGCTGTGTGCTGAGCGGGGCTGTGCTGGCCGCCGCGGGGCCGGACCTCCATCTGGCCACCGGGGGTGGGGTTCTCGTCCTGGACACGCGGTTGATGACGGGGTGGGAGCTGACGGCCGCGGACCGGGACGAGGTCACCGTTCCGCTGCGGAAGCCGAGGGCGGCGAGGGCGGCACAGACGCAGGACGGGCTGTTCTGACCGCCGGGGGCCGCCGCGCGGGGCGAGCCGGGGCATGCCCCGGCGTGCCAGGGCATGCAGGGCGTGCGGACGTGGTCGAACGCAGCCACCGGACGGGATGAGCGGCGTGCCCGCGCGTCCCGCGGGCGCCGTTTCTCAGGTAAATCACAGACACGGGAAAGGGCGCTTTCAGAGGATCCCGACAGGGTGTCCACCATGACCACGACCTCGCCCCAGGGGCGTACCGAACTGCTGAGGCCGGACGGGAGCCCGGTCCGCGTACTGGTGGTGGACGACGAACTGTCCATCACCGACCTGCTGTCCATGGCCCTTCGCTACGAAGGCTGGCAGATCCGCAGCGCGGGGACGGGACACGCCGCGATGCGGGCCGCGCGCGAGTTCCGCCCCGACGCCGTCGTCCTGGACATGGTGCTCCCGGACATGGACGGACTGACCGTGCTGGGCCGGCTGCGGCGTGAACTGCCCGAGGTGCCCGTTCTCTTCCTCACCGGCAAGGACGCCGTGGAGGACCGGATCGCGGGCCTGACCGCCGGTGGCGACGACTACGTCACCAAGCCGTTCAGCCTGGAAGAGGTCGTGGCCCGGCTGCGCGGGCTGATCCGGCGGGCCGCCGGCACCGGCCGTCGCTCCGAGTCCGTGCTCGTCGTCGGTGACCTCACCCTCGACGAGGACAGCCATGAGGTGTCGCGGGGCGGCGAGGACATCCATCTCACCGCCACCGAGTTCGAACTGCTGCGCTTTCTGATGCGCAATCCGCGGCGTGTGCTCAGCAAGGCGCAGATCCTCGACCGTGTGTGGTCGTATGACTTCGGCGGGCAGGCCAATGTGGTGGAGCTCTATATCTCCTATCTGCGGCGGAAGATCGACGCCGGCCGGGAGCCGATGATCCACACCCGTCGCGGGGCCGGTTATCTGATCAAGCCCGCGGCGTCCTGAGCGGGTGACGGCGGTCGCGCACCGCCCGGCGTTCCGTCCGTAACCGGGTCTGACCGGCCTGACCGGCTCCGTTGTACGCCGTACAAGACCGTTGTTCTACGGTGTACAGCATGACGACCGCCTCCCAGGGCCACCCCAAGCGCTGGCTGATCCTCGGTGTGATCTGCCTCGCGCAGCTCACCGTGCTGCTCGACAACACCGTGCTGAACGTCGCGATCCCCACGCTCTCCCGTGAGCTCGGCGCGACCACCTCGGACGTCCAGTGGCTGATCAACGCCTACTCCCTGGTGCAGTCGGGACTGCTGCTCACCGCGGGCAACGCCGCGGACCGCTACGGACGCAAGAAGATGCTGGTCACGGGGCTGGCCCTGTTCGGCCTCGGCTCGCTGGCGGCCGGACTCGCCGACTCCACGGGACAGTTGATCGCGGCTCGGGCGGGCATGGGCGTCGGCGGTGCGCTGCTGCTCACCACGACCCTCGCGGTGGCGATGCAGATCTTCACACTCGAGGAACAGCCCCGGGCGATCGGCATCTGGAGCGCCGTGAACGCGCTCGGCTTCGCGGCCGGCCCGCTCCTCGGCGGCTTTCTGCTCAACCACTTCCGGTGGGGCGTGATCTTCCTGATCAATCTGCCGGTCGTGGCGCTCGGCCTGGCGGCGGTCGTGATCCTCGTACCGGAGTCCAAGAACCCGCGCGGCGACCGCCCCGACCTGCTCGGCGCCCTGCTCTCCACCGTCGGTATGGCCGCCCTGGTGTACGCGATCATCACGGGGCCGGAGCACGGCTGGACCTCGGCCCGGGTGCTGGGGACGACGCTGTTCGCCCTCGGCGTGCTGGCGCTCTTCGCCTGTGTCGAGAGCCGCGTCCCCCACCCGATGCTGGACCCGCACTTCTTCAGGGACCGCCGGTTCACGGGCGCGGTCGCGGGGGCGGTGCTGATCACCTTCGGCATGGGCGGGGCGCTCTTCCTGCTCACCCAGCACCTTCAGTTCGTCCTGGGATACGGGGCGTTGGAGGCCGGGCTGCGCACGGCACCGCTGGCCCTCGCCGTGGTCGCCCTCAACTTCACCGGTCTGTCGGCCCGCTGGACCGCGCGGCTCGGCACCCCGGTGTCCATCGCGCTCGGCATGGTGCTGATGTCGGCCGGCCTGGTGTCCGTCGCGACCCTCGCCTCGCACGGCTACTCCGGGACCCTTCTCGGTCTGCTGCTCATCGGCGCGGGCTGCGCGATCGCCAACCCGGCCATGGCGCACGCCATCATGAGCGCGATCCCGCCCGCGAAGGCCGGTGTGGGCGCGGGCATCAACGGCACGCTCGCGGAGTTCGGCAACGGTCTGGGGGTGGCGGTGCTCGGGGCGGTGCTCACCTCCCGTTTCGCGGCGGAGTCGCTGCCCTCGGCGCTGGCGGCGGCGGGCTCGGCGGCCGAACGGCGACGCCTTGTGGACACCTACGCCTCGGGATTGACGGCCGGTCAGCTGGTGGGTGCGGTGGCCGTGCTGCTCGGGGGCCTGACGGCGGCGGCGCTGCTGCGGAGGGCGGAGCGGGCGGACCTGGAGCCGGCGGTGGCCCCGTAGCCCGGTCCCAGGGGACGGCCGGGCGGTTTGCAGGGCCCGTGTGACTCCTTGCGCCCCCTGGGGAGGGTCCGCAGAGTGACTTCCGGCAGGGTGCGGGCGCCTAGCATCGTGACCAGGAAGCCGCAGTGTCGAGGAAGGTGCGCCATGGTGAAGGCAGCTCGACGGGCGGGGCGTCCGGAGCGGACCAGCGTCTGGCTGGAGGGCAAGGCGCCCCGGGGCGGTGGGGCGCGGGCCGGCGGCGGTCAGCCGTCCGGGCTCGACCGGGACCGGATCACCGAGGCGACCGTACGGCTCCTGGACGCGGAGGGACTCGCCAGGTTCTCGATGCGTCGGCTGGCCGCCGAGCTGAAGGTCACGGCGATGTCGGTCTACTGGTACGTGGACACCAAGGACGACCTGCTGGAACTGGCACTGGACGCGGTCTACGGCGAGTTGCGGCTGCCGGCCGCCGAATCGGACGAGGACTGGCGCGGCCAACTGAGGACGCTCGCCGCGGGATACCGGGCGCTGCTGGTGCGTCACCCCTGGCTGTCGCCGCTGGCGGGCACCTTCCTCAACATCGGCCCGCACTCCGTCGCCTTCTCGCTCGCGGTGCAGCGGGTGATCAGGCTGACCGGGCTGCCCGCACACGGCCAGATGGGCGCCATCGCGGCGGTCTTCCAGTTCGTGTACGGCTTCGGCACGATCGAGGGGCACTTCGTGGAGCGCTGTGCGGCCGCCGGGATGAGCCAGGAGGAGTACTTCCGGCACGCCATGCGCGCGGTGACACAGAGCCCCGATCTCAGCGAGGTCCTGCACCACTCCGCGCACCTGATGGAGGCCCGCGGCGGTGACACGGTGCAGGAGATGCGCGAGCGGGACTTCACCTTCGCGCTGGAGACGCTGATCGCGGGGATCGAGGCGATGGTCGCCCGGGGGTAGCCCCGGGCGGACCGGCCGGGACGGTCAGTCCTCGGACGGCACCAGACGGGCCGGGAAGCCGCCCGTCGCCACCGGGCCCCAGCGCACCGGGGTGACCCGGATGATCGACTTGCCCTGCCTGATCATGGCCTGCCGGTACTCGTCCCAGTCCGGGTGCTCCCCGGCGATGTTGCGGTAGTACTCGACGAGCGGCTCGACGGAGTCCGGGGTGTCGATGACCTCGGCCGTGCCGTCGATCTGGACCCAGGGCCCGTCCCACTCGTCGCTGAGCACGATCAGGCTGACCCGCTCGTCCCGCTGGGCGTTGCGGGTCTTGGCGCGCTCCGGGTAGGTGGAGACCACGATCCGCCCGGAGTCGTCGACCCCGCAGGTCAACGGCGACCCCTGGGGGCTTCCGTCGGCGCGCCGGGTCAGCAGGATCGCGCGGTGACGGGTCCGTACGAAGTCCAGCAGCTGGTCCAGGGTCACGGCGGTGTTCGTCGCGATGTTCGGTGCCATGGAGGCAGCTTAGGGCCCGGGCGGCGGATCTCCGCGGTGCTATCGCGGGGGATCCGCCGTACGGGCCCCGGGCGGGTACGCCGGGCCGGGTGGGCCCGCCGTGCCTACGCCTGCGGCAGCGACTCGCCCTGCACCGCCTGGATGTCCAGCTCGACCCGGAGTGTGGTGCCGATCGCGGCGATGCCCGCCTGGACGACCTGGTTGTAGTTCATCGCGAAGTCCTCGCGGCGCAGTTCCGTCGTCGCCCGGAAGGCCGCGCGGGTGCCGCCCCACTGGTCGGGGCCGGTGCCCAGGTAGGCCAGGTCCAGGTCGACGGTGCGGACGACACCGCGCATGGTCAGCTCGCCGTGGATCGTCCAGCGGTCGGAGCCCGCGGCGGTCAGTCCCGTGGAGCGGTAGGTGATCTCCGGGTGGGTCTCGACGTCCAGGAAGTCGGCCGACCGCAGATGCGTGTCGCGCAGGGCGGTGCCCGTGTCGATGGACGCGGCACGGATGACGGCTTCGACACGGGACTTGGCCACATCGTCCGGGGCGATCTCGACGAGCCCGGAGAACTCCGTGAAACGGCCGCGCACGCTGGAGATGCCCAGATGCTGGGCGACCGCGCTCACGGCGGAGTGGGCCGGGTCGATGGTCCACGGTCCGGGCGGCGGCAGCTCGGTGCCGCCCTGCCGGGCCAGGGTCACGGTGCCGATCTCGGCCCGCCCGCTCGCCGTGACGATCGCGCTGGAGGCCGTGGGGGTGTACCCGACCGCGGTCACGATCACGGTGTACGCGCCCGGCGCCAGTGCGGTGGTGTCCCGGACGACCCCGTCCCCGTCGGCCGCGGCGCGCACCACCTGCGCCCCCGTCATATCGGTCACGGTGACGACCGCGTGCGAGACGGCCCATCCGTCCCGTGTGCGGACCCGTGCGGTCAGTGCCATCCTGTGGTCTCCTCCAAAGCTGTGAACGTCCCCCTGGAGGGAACGAGGAAACCGGCTCGTGGGGGCGCACCTTTGTTCAAGGCGCGCCCCCCACGGGCCGGGGTGCGCCTACTCGCCCGGGTGGGCCAGGGCGATGTCGTGGTCGTCGACGCCGTGGCCGTTCAGCGTGACCGTCGACGCCACCGGCGCATAGCCCGTCGCGATGACGGTGTACTCGCCGCTGTTCAGATCGGTGAAGGCGTACGCCCCGTCCTCGCCGGTGGTGGCCGTGCCGACCACATTGCCCGCCGCGTCCACCAGGGTCACGCGGGCGTCCGCGAGGGGACCCTGCGGGGCCCGTACGACTCCTCGGACCCGGGCGCCGGACTCGAGGTCCACCTCGATCCGGGTGACCCCGCCTGCGCCGATCTCGACGGGCAGGGCCCGCGGGCGGCGGCCGGCGGCGTTCACCGCGACGGTCACATCGCCCGGCACCAGCTCGGTGAAGGAGAACTCGCCCTGCTCACCGGTGGGGGAGGCGGCCAGCAGATCGCCGCGGACGTCCGTGACGATCACCATGGCGCCCTCGACCGGCAGCCCGCTCTCGGCGGCCCGGACCACACCGCTCAGACCGCTGGTGCCGCTGAGCAGGATGTCGTACGACAGCGCCTCCTCGTGCACCACGATCGTCGAGGCCTGCGGCTGATGGCCGTCGGCGGAGGCGATCAGGACGTAGCTGCCGGCGCCCGGCGCGTCCACCGCGTAGGAGCCGTCGGCCTGGGCGACCGACCGGCCCAGCTGCCGTCCGCCCAGCGAGATCAGGGTGACCGCGGCCCGTGCGACCGGTGCGCTCTCGGCGCCGCGGACGAAGCCGCGGACCGGGACGCCGCCGCCTGCACCGCCGGAGGACGGCGGGGCCACCGTGGCGAGGGCGGCCGGCTGCGGCGCGGCGGCGAGGGCCGCCGGGGCCTCCTCCGGCTCGGACCCGGCCGTCGCGGCCTGGGCCAGGGCGCCCTTCGTCCGCAGCGGCACCTCCTTGATGAACAGGGTGGTCACAAAGGCGAGGAACGCCATGCCGGAGGCGATCAGGAAGACATCGGCGATGCCATGGCCGTAGGCGCTCTCCATCACGGTGCGCAGCGGCACGGGCAGCTGGTTCATGTCCGGGATGGAGTCGCCCGAACCGGCGGCGAGGTGTGCGTACTTGGGGTCGAGGTCGGCGAGGCCGTCCTTGACGTAGTCGGTGATCCGGTGGGCCATGACCGCGCCGAGCGCGGAGACGCCCACCGCGCCGCCGAGGGACCGGAAGAAGGTGACCGTGGAGCTGGCCGAACCGAGGTCGGTGGGTGCCACCTGGTTCTGGGTGCACAGCACCAGGTTCTGCATCATCATGCCGATGCCGAGACCCAGCAGCGCCATGAAGACGGCCATCTTCCAGTACGCCGTGTCGTAGCGGATGGTGCCCAGCAGCCCCAGTCCGGCCGTGACGAGCACGCCACCGCTGACCAGCCAGGCCTTCCACTTGCCCGTCCTGCTGATGATCTGGCCGGAGACGGTGGAGGAGACGAACAGACCGCCGATCATCGGGATCGTCAGCACACCGGACATCGTCGGGGACTTGTCCCGCGCCAGCTGGAAGTACTGGGCGAAGAAGACCGTGCCGGTGAACATCGCGACGCCCACGAAGAGCGAGGCCAGCGACGACAGGGTGATGGTGCGGTTGCGGAACAGCCGCAGCGGGATGATCGGTTCGCTGGCCCTGGACTCGATGAAGAGGAAGACCGCGCCGAGGACGATCGCGCCGCCCACCATCGCGCAGGTCTGCCACGACAGCCAGTCGTACTTGTCTCCGGCGAAGGTGACCCAGACCAGCAGCAGGCTGACCGCGGCGGAGATGAAGAACGCGCCGGCCCAGTCGACCTTCACCTGGCGCTTCACGACGGGCAGATGGAGGGTCTTCTGCAGCACGATCAGCGCGATGACCGCGAAGGGCACGCCGACGTAGAAGCACCAGCGCCAGCCGAGCCAGGAGGTGTCGGTGATGACACCGCCGAGCAGCGGGCCGCCGACGGTGGCGACGGCGAAGGTGGCACCGAGGTAGCCGGAGTAACGGCCGCGTTCCCGGGGGGAGATCATCGCGGCCATGACGATCTGCGCCAGTGCGGACAGACCGCCGACGCCCACGCCCTGGACGACACGGCAGGCGATCAGCATGCCGGGGTTCTGCGACAGGCCGGCGGCCATCGAGCCCAGCACATAGATGATCAGCGCTATCTGGACGAGTGCCTTCTTGCTGTACAGGTCCGCGAGCTTGCCCCACAGCGGGGTGGTCGCGGTCATGGCCAGCAGCGAGGCGGTGACGACCCAGGTGTAGGCCGACTGGCCGCCGCCGAGGTCACCGATGATGTGCGGCAGAGCGTTGGAGACGATCGTGGAGGACAGGATCGCCACGAACATGCCGAGCAGCAGCCCGGAGAGGGCCTCCATGATCTGCCGGTGTGTCATCGGAGCGCCGTCCGGGGAGCCTCCCCCGTGCTTGGCGTGAGCCCGCACACCGGCTGGTGTGGTCGTTGCCATGGGCTTCCTTTTCTTATGTTCCCTGTGCGGGTGTACGGGTGTTCCGGTCAGCAACGGACGGGGGCGCGGACACGACGTGCGCGAGCCGGGGCGCGGAACGGCAGTCGCCGAAGTTCTCCCGCAGCCGGGTCAGGAGCCGGGTGAGATGGCCCAGGTCGTCGTCGGACCAGGTGCTCAGCCGCTCGGCCAGCAGTTCTGTGGTGCGCCGGGACAGTTCGTCGAGCTGGGCCCGGCCGGCGGTCGTCAGACGCAGGATGCGGGAGCGCTTGTCCGTCGGGTCGGGAGAGCGCATGATCCATCCGCGGTCCGCTGCGTGTGCGACATGACGGCTGGTGACCGACATGTCGACCGCGAGCAGCTCCGCGAGCTTGCTCATCCGCATGTCGCCATGACGGCCCAGCAGGGTCAGCGCGGCGGCGGAACCGCCCGGACAGCCGGGCGGCAGGATCCGCCCGAGGTCTCTCTTCACGGCACCGACGGCGCTGAGCTGACGTGCCAGTTCCTCGAACTGCGCCCGCTCGGCCATGACATCTCCCCGATTTGTTGCTTAGGGCAACCATAGAAAAGATTGGTTGCTGCAGGCAAACTAACTGGGGCGTCCGGCGCTAAAAAGTTTGCAAAGGCAAGTATTGGCGAATGTAAACCCGCAGGTGGGAGTGGATCCGCGAGGCGTGGGGCGGGACCGGATGAAGGGGCGGGGCCCCTCCGGTGTTCGAATAGTGTTCGTCCGGTCGAGGAGGGTGTGAAGGCCTCACCCCCACTTGGGCGGCCCCCATGGATTCGCTAGGGTCCTGGGCCATGGCTAACACCCAGGGCCCCCAGGGCAACCACGACCCCGCCGGCAGCACGCAGATGTTCCGTGCGTTCGTCGACGAGTCGCCGCAGGGCGAGCAGACGGCGTCCGCCTCGTCCGGGCCTCGCGTCGGTCTGATCCTCGGCGTCGTCGTCGCCGTGGTGATCGTCGTCGCGGTCGCCTGGCTCGCGCTGAAGTAACCGACGTCACAGGGCAGGACGGGCCCTCTCCCTCTGGACGAACACGTCCCGCGTCTCTGTGCGCATGCCCCGCGGCATCGCCCCGAGTCGACGCACATCGTCCAGTTCAACTTCACCGGGCCGGCCGGTCGCGCCGGGTCGTGCGACGACCGTCGAGGAGCCGGTACGGCGCCTCGACGGCCTTGCGAACGCATCCCCCGGGACCTCGCGCGCCGGGGTGCGGCCGGCACGCCGTCGACGCGGAACCCCCGCCGGGCGGACCGGCCGCCCCCGGCCGCCCGTCGGGGATCCCGTACGGGTCAGTCCGAGATCAGGCCCTCCCGCAGCTGCGCCAGGGTGCGGGTGAGCAGCCGGGAGACATGCATCTGTGAGATGCCGACCTCGTCGCCGATCTGCGACTGCGTCATGTTGGCGAAGAAGCGCAGCATGATGATCCGCCGCTCGCGGGGCGGGAGTTTGGCCAGCAGCGGCTTGAGGGACTCGCGGTACTCCACGCCCTCCAGGGCCGAGTCCTCGTAGCCGAGGCGGTCCGCGAGGGAGCCCTCGCCGCCGTCGTCCTCGGGGGCCGGGGAGTCCAGCGAGGAGGCCGTGTACGCGTTGCCGACGGCCAGCCCGTCGACCACGTCCTCCTCCGACACCCCGAGCGCGGTGGCGAGTTCGGTGACCGTCGGCGAGCGGTCCAGCTTCTGCGAGAGCTCGTCGCTGGCCTTGGTGAGGGCCAGCCGCAGCTCCTGGAGGCGGCGCGGCACCCGCACCGACCACGAGGTGTCCCGGAAGAACCGCTTGATCTCGCCGACGACGGTCGGCATCGCGAACGTCGGGAATTCCACGCCCCGTTCGCAGTCGAAGCGGTCGATCGCCTTGATCAGGCCGATCGTGCCGACCTGGACGATGTCCTCCATCGGCTCGTTGCGGCTGCGGAAGCGCGCGGCTGCGTAGCGCACCAGCGGGAGGTTCAGCTCGATGAGCGTGTCCCGGACGTAGGCACGCTCCGGGCTGTTGTCGTCGAGTGCGGCGAGCCGCAGGAAGAGGGAGCGGGACAGGGTGCGGGTGTCGATGGCCTCGGAGGACGGAAGGTCCTGGGCCTCGGGGGCCGGAAGGGTCTCGGCACCCGGGAGGTCCTGAGGGGCCTGAAGGTCCTGGAGCACGTCGGTCGCGGAGTCGCTCGGCATGAGCGTGAGCACCTTCGAGCTGCCCTGTTCTGCGGACATGCCACCCCCTTTGGGTCGCGGGACGGTCGCGGCGGACGCTCCCGTCGGAGGAACGCAGCCTCCACCTGCATACCGGCGGCGAGGCTGCGGCAAACGCGCTTCCGGAAGAATGTCACATGTCGTCAACACGCTGTAGTGACATGTCGACATGCGAAACGTGAATGCGCCCTGGCAGGAAGGGTTCTGAGGGATCTTCAGCAAAAAACCGCAGGGAACAGGCCCCGGGCGGGTTTCGCCCTCCCGGGCTACGCGTCGATTCTGTTTGCGGATCGCAATCGCGCGAAGCTCCTGGCGAGGAGCCTTGACACATGCATCTGGGAGACTCCCAGTTCGGCGCTGATCTGGGACTGGGTCAGATTGCTGTAGTAGCGCAGCAGCAGGATCCGCTGCTCCCGCTCGGGCAGCTGCACGAGCAGATGCCGGACCAGGTCGCGGTGCTCGACCCCGTCGAGTGCGGGGTCCTCGTAGCCCAGCCGGTCGAGCAGGCCCGGCAGTCCGTCGCCCTCCTGGGCGGCCTCCAGCGAGGTGGCGTGATAGGAGCGGCCCGCCTCGATACAGGAGGTCACCTCCTCCTCCGTGATCCGCAGCCGCTCCGCGATCTCGGCCGTGGTGGGGGAGCGTCCGTAGGCCGTCGTCAGGTCCTCGGTCGCGCTGTTGACCTGCACCCACAGCTCGTGCAGCCGGCGCGGGACGTGGACCGTGCGGACGTTGTCCCGGAAGTACCGCTTGATCTCGCCGACGACGGTCGGCATCGCGAAGGTCGGGAACTGCACGCCCCGCTCCGGGTCGAAGCGGTCGATGGCGTTGATCAGGCCGATGGTGCCGACCTGGACGACGTCCTCCATGGGCTCGTTGCGGGAGCGGAAACGGGCGGCCGCGTAGCGCACCAGTGGGAGGTTCGCCTCGATGAGCGCCCCGCGCACGCGGTGGTGCTCGGGGGTGCCCGGCTCCAGCTCCTTGAGCTCGGCGAAGAGCATCTGGGTGAGCGCCCGGGTGTCGGCGCCGCGGCGCTTGTGCGCGGCGGTCTGGGCGGATTCCTGGGGGTCGTCGGGGGCCGTGGCGGTTTCCTGGGGCCGGCCGGGGGCGGGGGCGGGAGCCTCGTCCTGGGGTGGCGCGGTACTGGCCGACACGGTCAACGCCACCTCTTCATCCGTCCACATCCATGAAGTTCACTGTCAAAAGCGGTCATAGCATCACAAGAAATGGACATGGTGCGCAAGCACCGCATAACGCCGTGTTGGAGAAGGAATTCGGCCACATCAGCAGGAAAGCCCCCCACCGGTCCGGTGGGGGGCTCTGCGGGCGGTGTCGCCCGGAATGGGTGGGCGGTGTCGCTCAGATTTCGTAGTCGGCGATCACCCAAGTGGCGAATTCGCGCCACAGGGCGACGCCCGCCTGGTGCGCCGGGTGCTCCAGGTAGCTCCGCAGCGCGTCCTTGTTGTCCACCGCCGAGTTGATCGCGAAGTCATAGGCGATGGGCCGGTCGCTGATGTTCCAGGCGCACTCCCAGGAGCGCAGCTCGTCGATCACGTCGCCCAGCGCCTCGAAGGCGCGTACGCCCTCCATGACGCGCGGGTCGTCGCGCTGGACGCCCTCGTTGAGCTTGAAGAGGACCAGGTGCCGGATCACGGGCGCTCCCAGGGGTGACAGGGGTACGACGACGGCGGCCGCGCGGCCCAGGGGGCCTCAGCCGGCCCCGTCGGCGACCCATGTCATGAACTGGCCGATGGCCTGGGCGCCGCTGGAGATGCCCTCGAACCCTATCTGGACGTATCCGGCGGCCCCGGCGGGGTCGGTGATGATCACATAGAACACGAAGACCACGATCGCGTAGAGCACGATCTTCTTTGCCGATGCCGCCACGGCGGCCTCCCCCGTCTCCTCCGCCCCGCGGGGCCACGTTCGCCGCCGGTGAGTCTAACCCGGCCAGCTGTTCGGGTGTCGCAAAAGATCGCGGATCGGTCCGGCTTCGTCAGGACCGTCCGTATCGGGCGCGCGGAGACCGCCTTAGGGACCAATGGCCCCGGGAACAGGGCCGTTTGCCGTACCTTCCCGGTGCTCGGGGACAGCAGGATGTGAGGTGTCCACCGGATCTGGCAGGAGGCCGGTGGACGGGAACCGGACCCCACTGCGGGGTCCGCGGCGTGGTCTTTTTCCTGGGACGCGGCGCGGGCTTGGGGCCCGTTTCCTCAGCGGGGGAAGCGGCTGAATCCCCCGAAGCCGTTTCCCCCGTCCTCCGAGGGCGGGTGGAGGCCCCGGCGCCTCGCGTGCGCCGGGGCCTCACCACGTTCGGGTGTGGGAGGGCCGAGGCGCCTGCGGGGGCCGTACACGGGGTCCTTCAGGGCGCCCGTGTGAACGCGCCCGGGTCGGCCGGACGCCCGCACCAACTGCCCCGGGCCGCCGGACATCGCGCGAACCGGCCGCCGGACGCCCGCGTGGATGTCCTGCCGCGCCCGCACGGAAGCCCCGGCCCCGTCGACGGTGCGCCACCCCGCCGGCGCCGCTGACAGCACGAAGGGCCCCAGTCTCATGACGGGGCCCTTCTTCAGCGGTAGCGGAGGGATTTGAACCCTCGGTGACTTGCGCCACACTCGCTTTCGAGGCGAGCTCCTTCGGCCGCTCGGACACGCTACCGAGAGAGACCCTACCCCACCCGGGGCCGTGGTCTGAAATCCGTTTCCGGGGGCCACCGGGAGCCCGTCTCAGCGGTCGCGGAAGAAGTCCGTGAGCAGCCGGGCGCACTCGTCCGCGAGCACCCCGCCGATGACCTCGGGGCGGTGGTTGAGGCGCCGGTCGCGCACCAGGTCCCACAGCGACCCGACCGCGCCGGCCTTCTCGTCGCGCGCGCCGTAGACCAGCCGCTCCACCCGGGACTGCTGCACCGCGCCCGCGCACATCGTGCAGGGCTCCAGGGTGACGACGAGGGTGCAGCCGGGCAGCCGCCACTCGCCGAGCGCCGCCGCGGCCCGGCGGAGCGCGAGGATCTCCGCGTGGGCCGAGGGGTCGCCGGTCGCCTCGCGCTCGTTGTGACCGGTGGCGAGCACCGAGCCGTCCGCGGACAGCACGACGGCGCCGACCGGGACGTCACCGCCCTCGGCCGCCCGGCCGGCCTCGTCCAGGGCGAGCCGCATCGCGGCCCGCCAGGGATCGCGCACCGGATCGGCGGCCGGGGCGGTCGCGCCTGCCTGGGTTCCCTCCTCGGTCATGCCGTGCGCCTAACGGACGGTCTCCAGGACTTCCGAGGCGCCCAGGGCCTCCGCGATCGAGCCGAGCGCGTCCGAGGCCTCCAGGGCGCGCAACTCCTTCTCGCCGACCCCGAGGTCGTCGATGATCTCGCTGTCGCCCACGGGGCCGTGCGGTACGGCGGCGTCCGTCCCGGGACCGTCCTCGTCGTCGGGCTCGGGTTCACCGTCCTCCGTGCCGTCGAGGTCGAGGGAGTCCAGGTCGTCGGTGTCGTCGCCGGGCTCCCTTCCGAGCAGTTCGTCGGTGAGCAGGATCTCGCCGTAGGAGCTGCGGGCCGCGGCGGCGGCGTCCGAGACGTAGATACGAGGGTCGTCCTCGCCTTCCACGCGGACGACGCCGAACCACGTGTCCTCCTGCTCGATGAGTACGAGCACCGTGTCCTCCTCGACGGAGGCGTCACGGGCCAGGTCGGTCAGATCCGACAGGGTTTCCACATCGTCGAGCTCTGTGTCGCTCGCTTCCCACCCGTCTTCGGTGCGCGCGAGCAGTGCGGCGAAGTACACCGTGACTCTCCCACTGGTCTTAAGGCGTGCCGGTTGGCGGTCCCCCCGGCGGAGGTTGTGGGCGGGGAGTGCTTCTCCGAGCCCCGCCCACTCGGAATCGTGGCAGAAACAAGGCGTTCAGGGGACGTCTTCGGCTCCCTGTGTCTGGCCGTTTCGGCCCTGGCTACTCCGATCAGAGTGGACCACTCACCAGCGCACTCGTTGCCGCCACGAGCGGGATCGTACGCGGCCCGGGGCCGTGTGGCCGCACGGCCACCCCCATGGCGGCCGCGTCGCTACCAGCGGAAGGTGCGCATGCGCAGGGCGTGACGCAGCCGTGCGGCCTTGGCACGGCGGGGCTGCACGCGGTCGCGCAGCTCACGCGCCTCGGCGCGTTCACGCAGGAACCTGGCCCTGCGCCGCATGCGCTCGGCGTCCGTCTCCTGCGCTTCGGATTTCTCGGGGGACTCCCGGTCGGGCATCGGCACACCACCCCAGTCGCGTTCTTCCCACTTTCCCTCCGATGGCGGGATCGACGCCACGGACGATGGCGGGATCCGTGCCATGGACGGGGGCGGACCGGGACGAGGAGCGGCCCGCCGGGCGGGGTGGTGCGCGCCGGAGCAGGGGGGCGCGGCGGGCGCTCGGGGCCCGGCTACTGTTGAGGACATGCGTCTCCACGTCGTCGACCACCCCTTGGTCGCCCACAAGCTCACCACGCTGCGCGACCGGCGTACCGATTCGGCCACCTTCCGTCGGCTCGCCGACGAGCTCGTCACCCTGCTCGCCTATGAGGCCACGCGGGACGTGCGCACCGAAGAGGTCGACGTCGAGACCCCGGTCGCCACGACCTCCGGCGTCAAGCTCGCCCGTCCGCGTCCCTTGGTGGTGCCGATCCTGCGGGCCGGCCTCGGCATGCTGGACGGCATGGTCCGGCTGCTGCCGACCGCCGAGGTGGGCTTCCTGGGCATGATCCGCAACGAGGAGACGCTGCAGGCCTCCACCTATGCCTCGCGGATGCCGGAGGACCTCTCGGGGCGTCAGGTGTACGTCCTGGACCCGATGCTCGCGACCGGCGGAACGCTGGTCGCGGCGATCCAGGAGCTGATCAAGCGCGGTGCGGACGATGTGACGGCCGTGGTGCTGCTCGCCGCCCCGGAGGGCGTCGAGGTGGTGGAGCGCGAGCTGGCGGGCACCCCGGTCACGGTGGTGACGGCCGCGGTCGACGAGCGCCTCAACGAGCTCGGCTACATCGTCCCGGGCCTGGGCGACGCGGGCGACCGGCTCTACGGGGCCGCGGAGTAGTCCGCGGGGCGAAGATGTACGCGGCGGGGTGCGGTTCCCGGAAGGGGACCGCACCCCGCCGTCGTTCTCGGCTCCGGGGCGGGACCGGTGGCCTCAGCAGCCCTTCCCGGCGGCCTTGTCCGTGGACGCGGAGGGGGCCGGGTGGGTCAGCGCCGCCAGCGCCTTGTCCGCGTCCGGCTTGCTCGCCAGCGAGGTGAACTTGTCGCCCAGGATCAGGTCGACGGTGGTGCCGGTGCGGGCGGGTTGGGCGCGCTTCTCGAGGGCTCCGGTGAGCTGGGCGCCCAGGACGGGCAGCGAGGTGTCGGCGGAGGCCTTGGGGCCGAGCAGGAGCGCGACACCCTTGACCTTCTTGTCGAACTCCTCGGTCGCGTTGCCCACATCACCGATGTGGAAGCCCCGCTTCTCCAGCTCGTCCGCGGTGTCCTTGGCGAGGCCGCTGCGGGGCGTGGCGTTGAGGACGTTCACGGTGATCTGCCTGGGGGCGGGCAGGGACTTGGCGACCGGCGCGGGCGAGGCGCCCGCCCTCTTGGCGCAGTTCGCCTTGGCGGATGCCGTCGTCCCGCCCTTGCCGCCGGTGAAGACGTCGATGAGCTGCAGCGCCCCCCAGCCGATCAGTCCGAGGACGGCCACGGAGGCGGCGACGGCGAACACCAGCCTGCCGCGGCGCGGGGGCCGGCGCATCCGTGGGTACTTGTCCCCCGTGATCCGGTACTGGCCACCCATGCCGGGGGGAGTCAGCATGCTCATGAGGCGCAGCGTAGTGGCCCGGGACGGCAATGCCTACTAGATGATCATTGGATGCCCCCCACTCCAACCCGAAAGGGTCAAAGGGGGCCCGAGCGCGGGCCCGTTGCCGGGGGAGGAGTACGGGACCGCCCGGGTGAGCCGTGTCCGGGGCGGGCGGAACGGGGTGGTGGCGCCCGGGTGTCAGTCGAGTTCGAGCACGCGTGCGTGCAGGACCTGCCGCTGCTGGAGCGCCGCGCGCACCGCGCGGTGGAGGCCGTCCTCCAGATACAGATCGCCCCGCCACTTCACGACATGCGCGAAGAGGTCGCCGTAGAAGGTGGAGTCCTCGGCGAGCAGGGTCTCCAGGTCGAGCTGCTGCTTGGTCGTCACCAGCTGATCGAGGCGGACCGGGCGCGGCGCGACGTCCGCCCACTGCCGGGTGCTCTCCCGGCCGTGGTCGGGGTACGGCCGGCCGTTTCCGATGCGCTTGAAGATCACACGGAAAGCCTACCGGCCAAGACGTTCGGGGCGCAGCCATGGCGCCGGAGTACGACAGGGGGAGAGAGGGGAAAAGGGGCGGTGAACGGGGGCAAAACGGGAGAGGGGGCGGGGAGGGAGGACGGCAGCGAGCGGGCGCCGGTGTGCGCCGGGGCTCGCCGGAGGTCATCTCCCTGCGGGCGATGCGCCGTTCGTCGTGCCGGTCGCGGCCCTGTGCGCCCGGGGTGGCCGGCGGGTGCGGTTGCGGCGTCGCTCACACCGTGCGCGGGATCTGCTGCTGGGCATGGCCGTGCAGCCGGATCGCCGTGATGATCTCGATGACGCCGACCACCAGCAGCCACCATCCGGCGACCCAGGTGAGGAGCGCGATCGAGGTGAACGGCGAGACGATCAGCACGACGCCGGCGACGAAGGTGACGACGCCGAGGAAGATCTGCCAGGCGCGGGCGGGCATCCCCGGGTCATGGGCGGCGGCCATGGCCTGGGTGACGCCGCGGATCAGCCAGCCGATGCCGATCCACAGTGCGAGCAGCAGGATCGACTCCAGGGGGCCGCGGAAGCAGAACAGTCCCAGCAGGATCGACAGGGTGCCGCTGATGAAGGCCAGGACGCGCAGCGCGGTGGTCTTGTGGGTGCCGAAGGCGGCGGCCAGCTGGAGCACGCCGCTGACGATGAGATAGAGGCCGAAGAGGATCCCGGCGACGAGCAGGGACGGGCCCGGCCACACCAGGAGCACGATCCCCAGGACCAGGGACGCGAGGCCGGTGAGCAGGACGACCTGCCAGGCGGTGCGGGAGAGCGCGTGCAGCACCCCCTCGAAGGGGGGTTCGACCCCGTACGGCGACGAGGCCGGCGCGTGCGGGTCGCGGGTGGCGTGGACATGGCGGTCGTCGTATGCGGAGCCATGGGGCGGACGGTCCGGTATGTCGGTCATGTTCCATGCTTGGACCGCCTTCCGGGCTTCCGCCACCTCGGTCGTCCGACCGGCTGACGTCCCGGCACCCCACCGCGGTCCCGCCCCATCTGTGTGCTTCGCCTATGATTCCGGAGAAAGTTAGGCAAGGCTAACCTAAAATCGAAAGGGTCCGGGATGACCGCCGAGATCTACCGGGACGCCTGGGGCATCCCGCATCTGAGAGCGGCCGACGCGCTCGCCCTCGCCCGTGCCCAGGGTCGGGTCACCGCCCTGGACCGGGCCTGGCAGCTGGAGGTCGAGCGGCACCGTGCCCAGGGCACCTCGGCCTCCTTCCTCGGTGCGTCCGCGTCCGCCTGGGACGTCTTCGCCCGACGGGCCGGGATCGCCGACACGGCCGGGCGCTGTTTCGCCGCGCTTAAGGAACGGGACCCCGAGACGGCCGACTGGCTGCGCGCCTACGCCGACGGGGTGGAGGACGGGCTGGGGGAGGGTGCCCGGCGTGCCCCCGAGTTCGCCGAGACCGGTCTGGTGCCCGGCCGCTGGGAGCCCTGGCACCCGCTCGCCGTCTGGCTCTCCACCCACATCCTGTTCGCGGGCTTCCCGGCCAAGCTCTGGCGCGAGGAGGCCGTACGGCATCTGGGTGAGGACGCCGTGGGCCTCTTCGCCACCGACGGGCCGGGCACCTCGGGCAGCAACGGCTGGCTCCTCACCGGCGAGCGCACGGTCACCGGGCAGGCCGTCGTCGCCGGCGACCCCCACCGTTTCATCGAGGAACCCGGCGTCTACCAGCAGATCCGTCTCGCTTGCCCGGAGTTCGACGTCATCGGTCTCGCGGTGCCGGGCGTCCCGGGCATCGCCCACTTCGGCCACACCGGACCGGTCGCCTGGGCGATCACCAACGCCATGGCCGACTACCAGGACCTCTACCGCGAGCGGCTGCGGCGCACGGCGGACGGCGGGGTCGAGGCCCTGGATCCCGACGGGGAGTGGCGTGCCGCCGTCCGGCGGGTGGAGACGGTCGAGGTCGCCGGGGCCGATCCGGTCGAGGTGGAGGTGATCGAGACGGCCAGGGGCCCGGTCGTCATCGGCGGTCCGGACGATCCGGGTGGCTTCGGCCCCGTCTCCCTCCGCCAGCCGCCCCGGGTCACCGGGGACCTCGGCTTCGGCGCCCTGCTGCCGCTGCTGCGCGCCCGGAGCGTCGCCGATGTGGACCGGGCGCTGGACCGGTGGGCCGAGCCCGTCAACGTGGTGCTGGCGGCGGACGTCCACGGCGGGGTGCTCCACCGGGTCGCGGGCCGGGTGCCGGTGCGCGGTGAGGCCGGCCGGACGCGGCTCGTTCCCGCCTGGGAGCCCGGCCACGAGTGGCGGGGGTGGCACGAGATGCCCCGGGGAGACATCGAC
The DNA here is from genome assembly GCF_008704995.1 of Streptomyces nodosus. Classification (NCBI taxonomy): domain Bacteria; kingdom Bacillati; phylum Actinomycetota; class Actinomycetes; order Kitasatosporales; family Streptomycetaceae; genus Streptomyces; species Streptomyces nodosus. The sequence continues at coordinate 3,719,208 of NZ_CP023747.1, read as the reverse complement.
AACGGCATCGCGGTGATGGCCAACCAGCGCGGCCCGGCCACCCCCCTCGGCGTGGAGTTCGCCCCCGAGCACCGGGCCGCCCGCATCCGTGAGCTGCTGGAGCGCAAGGCCCGGTGGTCCGCCCGGGAGATGCCGGCCGTCCACCGCGACACCCATCTCGCCTCCGCCGCCCCGCTGCTGGACCGCCTCGCCGCCCTCGACGGCCTCACCCCGGGGGCCGGCGCCCTGCGCGACCGTCTGCTGGGCTGGGACCGGCGCATGGACGCCGACAGCACCCGGGCGGCCGCGTACGCGGCGGTGCGCGGCGCGGTCGTCCGGCGGCTCGCGGAGCACCCCGCCTTCGCCGCCCTGGCCGTCCCGCCCGCGTGCCCTGAGGTCTTTCAGCCCTGGCTCGCGCTGCTCCCCCGGATCGGCTTCGCGCTCGAACACCTGCTGGCCGCCGAGGAGTTGTACGGCATCGATCGCGCCGCGACCGTGCGGGAGGCCGTCGAGGAGGTCGCCGCGAACCCGCCGCGGGGCACCTGGGGCGACACCCACCGGCTGGCCCCCTGGAGGGCGCTCCCGGGCACGCGCGGTGACGAGCCCGGTCTGTCCGGCGACCATGACTGCGTGCTGTGCACCTCCGCCGTTCCCGGTCTGACCGATCTGAGCGCGCGTGGCCCGGCCGCCCGCTACGTCTGGGACCTGGCCCGGCGCGACGACAGCCTCTGGGTGGTCCCCCTCGGCGCCGACGGGGTCCCGGGCTCGCCCCATCACCGCGACCAACTCCCCCTGTGGACCAGGGGGGAACTGGTCCCGGTGGTCACCGACTGGAACCTTCTGACCGCGGAGACACCCTTGCCCCCCGACCCCTACGCCGCCCGTGAGGCCGTCCACGAACAGCTGATCGACGGCTTCGGCACGGTCCGCGTCCTTCCCCTGGACCCGGAGACGGACGCGGACGTCCTGCATGCCTGGGTGAGCGAGGAACGCGCCTCCTTCTGGGGCATGAACGGGCTGACCGCGCAGCAGGTGGCCGAGGTCTACGGCCATATGGTCACGCTCGACACCCATCACGCCTTTCTCGCGGTCAGGGACGGCGCACCGGTCGCACTGCTGCAGACCTATGAGCCGGAGGCCGACCGGGTCGGCGAGTGCTACCCGGTGGAGCCCGGGGACATCGGCCTCCACCTCCTGCTCGCACCCGCCGGCCCGGGAGGCCCGCGCCCCGGCTGGACGGCGGCCCTGCTGACCGCCTTCACCTCCTACCTTCTGGGCGGCCTCGGCCGGCGGCGGATCGTCGTGGACCCCGACGAGCGCAACGAGAAGGCCGTCGCCCGCTTTCTGCGCCAGGGCTTCGCCCCCGGTCCGGCCGTCGTGCTGCCCGAGGTCGATCTGCCGGACGTGTATCTGCCCGAGAAGCGCGCCCGGCTGGCCTTCCTCACCCGGGAGGAGACCGCCGACAGCCCCTGACAGCCCTGTCCTCCCGGTGTTCCCCGGCCCCGACGCCCGCTTTCGGCAACCGGCGCTCCCCGGCCGCCCCGGCGGGGCGCGGCGCGGCCATCATGGCGGGACGGGTGTACGGACGGCCCGTGCCGCCCCCGTGCTGAGCGCGGAGCACGCCGGGTCCGTACGTAACCGGGACCCGGGGGACAACACGCCGATACGGGAGACATGACGTGAGCGCAGGACGCAGGGGCGGGAGCGGACGGGGGGCGTTCGGGCGCGAAGGGCGGCCGCTGCGGCTGGTGTTCGTGCTCTTCGCCGTGCTGTCGGCGCTTCTCGTGGGCGCCGGTCCCGCCTCCGCGCACGCCGTGCTGAAGAGCTCCGACCCGGTGGACGGCACCGTGCTCAAGACCTCGCCGGAGGCGATCACCCTCGCGTTCTCCGAGTCGGTCGGTCTGCTGGAGAACTCCATCCGGGTGTTCGACCCGGGCAACCGCCGGGTCCACACCGGCAGGCAGCAACACGCGGACGGCCGGGCGAACACCGCGCACATCACGCTCCCCGACCTCGAGCAGGGCACCTACATCGTGGCGTGGCGTGTGGTCTCGGCGGACAGCCACCCGGCGTCCGGCGCCCTCACGTTCTCCGTCGGCAAGCCCTCCGCGACGACCGCGGTGCTGCCCGCCGACACCGTCCAGGACACCGCGTCCACGCTGCTCCACGACCTCACCCGCTATCTCGCCTACGGCGGCCTGGCCCTGCTGCTCGGGGCCGCGGTGTTCGCGGCGGTGACCGGTACCCCCGCGGCCCGCGGCCTGGTCGTGGGCGGCTGGTGGACGCTGGGCGCCGCCACGCTCGCGCAACTGCTGCTCCGGGGCCCCTACGAGCGCGGCAGCGGCCTGGGGACGGTGTTCGACCTGTCGGTCCTGCGGGAGACGGCGACGAGTCGCCCGGGGCTCGCGCTGCTGGCACGGCTTGCGGTGCTGATCGTGGCGGCGCCGGTCGCGGCGCGGGCGGGGCTGGTGCCCGCGCGGGACGAGGAGGCCGCGCGGGGCGGGGCACGCACGGACGGCGACCGGGGCGCGGGCGGCCCGCTGCGGTGGGCCACGGCGGGCGCGGGGACCCTCGCCCTGGCCCTCACCTGGGCGGTGGCCGAACACGCGTCCGTGGGCATCCAGGTCCCGCTGGCGATGACCTCGGCGGTGCTGCATCTGCTCGCCATGGCGGTGTGGCTGGGCGGACTGACGGCGCTGCTCACCGCGCTGTACCGGGCGCCCGAGGAGCTTCCGGCCGCCGCGGTCGCCCGTTTCTCGCGGCTGGCCTTCGCCGCGGTCGCCGTCCTGGTCGTCACCGGGGTCTACCAGTCCTGGCGCGGCCTCGGCCCGCTCGACTCGCTGACCTCCACGCCCTACGGCAGGCTGCTGACCGTCAAGGTGATCGCCGTGGTCCTGATGCTGGTCGCGGCGGCCTTCTCCCGCCGCTGGACGGCACGGCTCGCGGCGCCGCAGGCGGAAGGCACCGCGCTTGTGGCGCCGGAGCGGGCGCCGGAGCGGGAAGCGGTGGCCGCGGCGGCGGGACGCACGGGGGGCGCCCCGCGGGGCGGCGCCCCGGAGGACATCGGCGGGGAGACCGGGGCGGACACCGCGCCGGGGGACCGCGCCCCGGAGACCGGACGCACGGAATCCGCACCGAGCGGGCCTGCCACGGACGCCCCCGGCGCCCCCGATGCCGTGGACGACCCCGACGCCCGCGATGCCGCGGACGGCGCGGAAGATTCCGACGACCCCGGCGTGCACCGGCGGGCCCTGCGCCGCTCGGTGCAGGCGGAGATCACCATCGGGATCGTGGTGCTGGTGATCACCACGCTGCTGACCGGCACCCAGCCGGGCCGTGCGACGGCCGAGGAGGCGGCCGCGCGGACCGCGGCCGAACAGCCCCTCGGCTCCACCACGGTGATCCCCTTCGACGTGGGCACGTCCGGAGGGCACGGCACGGTGCAGATCGAGCTGACGCCGAGCCGGGTCGGCGAGAACCAGGTCCAGGCGGTGGTCTACGGCCCCGACGACGGCATCGTGACCGTCCCCGAACTGCGCCTGACCTTCTCGCTCGACGACCGGGACATCGGTCCCCTGGACGCCAAGGTCCAGGACCGGGGCGGCTATTGGGTCGCCGATGCGCTCAACCTGCCGCTGCCGGGGACCTGGACGATCAGGGCGACGGTCCGCACCTCCGACATCGATCAGGCCACCGTGTCGAAAACCGTGCGGATCGGCTGACGGGCGCCCACCGGCGGATCACCGCCCCCTGGCGCCGGACGGGACGGCCTGCGGCGGCGCTGAGCTGACGATGCGTCAGACAGGTGCCGCCCTCCGGTGACCTGCGTCGATGCGATGTCCGTCAGGGGAAGGCGATTTCGGCGGCTGACGGGCTGTCAGTGAAGTGGATCAAGGGGCTCCGGGTCACGTTTCGAAAACGGCCGACGGCGCCCTTGACGTATGACCTGACATGCGAGTCTTATGACGCCCACGATGTTCGGTCGAGTTGGTTTCTGGTGGATTCTGGCCTGCTCTCTCGCAGGGCCATCTGTGACCGACCCCTGCCCCTCCAGGAGCCGTCATGCAGCGCACTCCCCCCGCGTCCTCCGTTCCCGGCCCGAGCCGCCGCTCCCTGCTGCGTGGAGCCGGTGGCGCCGTCGTCCTCGCGGGCGCGGGCACCACCCTGTTGAGCGCCTGCGGGGGCAGCGGCGGATCGTCGGACCCCAAGACCCTCACCCTCGGTTCCAACGCCTCGGACGCCGTGCCGAAGGCCGCGTTCGCCGAGATCTACACGGCCTTCAAGAAGCAGTCCGGGATCACGGTCCGGGTGAACACCAAGGACCACAACACCTTCCAGGAGCAGATCAACTCCTATCTCCAGGGCACGCCGGACGATGTGTTCACCTGGTTCGCCGGCTACCGCATGCAGTTCTTCGCCGCGAAGAAGCTGGCCACCCCCATAGACGACGTATGGCAGTCGGTCGGCGGCAACTTCCCCGACGCCATGAAGGCGTTGAGCAAGGGGGAGGACGGCCGGTACTACTTCATGCCGCTGTACACCTACCCCTGGGCGGTCTTCTACCGGAAGAGCGTCTTCCAGCAGCACGGGTACGAAGTCCCCACCACCTGGGACGCGTTCGTCGCCCTGTGCGGGCGGATGAAGAAGGACGGGCTGATCCCGATCGCCTTCGGCGACAAGGACGCCTGGCCTGCCCTCGGCACCTTCGACCAGCTCAACTTCCGTACCAACGGCTATGACTTCCACGCCGAGTTGATGGCGGGCAAGGCGTCCTGGACCGACGCCAGGGTGCGCAGGGCCTTCGACCACTGGGCCGAGATCCTCCCCTACCACCAGGACGGTGCCATCGGGCGCACCTGGCAGGACGCCGCGCAGTCCCTGGTGGCGAAGAAGGCCGGCATGTATGTGTTCGGCTCCTTCGTGGCCCAGCAGTTCACCGACAAGTCGGACCTGGACGACCTCGACTTCTTCGCCTTCCCCGAGATCGACCCGTCCCACGGCCAGGACACCGTCGAGGCGCCCACCGACGGCTTCATGGTCAGCAAGTCCCCCAAGAACCACGACGCCGCGATCAGGCTCCTGAAGTATCTGGGCACCCCGGAGGCCGAGCAGATCTATCTGAAGTCCGACCCGAGCATGGTCGCCGTCTCCAGCAAGGCGGACACCTCCTCCTACAGCGCGCTGCAGAAGAAGGCGTACGACATGATCTCCGGCGCCCGGCATCTGACCCAGTTCATGGACCGTGACAGCCGGCCCGACTTCACCTCCACGGTGATGCAGCCCGCGCTGCAGACGTTCGTCCGCGACCCCAAGGGCGTCGACGGGCTGCTCTCGTCCATCGAGCGCCAGAAGAAGACGATCTTCGCCTCCTCATGAGCACCGAGACCGGCACCCGTACCCCGGAGGCGGCCGCCGAGCCGCCTCCGGCCGGCGCGTCCGCGAAGGAGCGCGCCCCGCAGGGACACCGCCGCCTGCTCACCCGCCGCGACCGGCTGATCCTGGGCCTGATGGCGGGCGTTCCCACCCTTGTGCACCTCGCCCTGGTGTGGGTCGCGGCGCTCGCCTCCATCGCGCTGGCCTTCACCACCTGGGACGGCATCGGCTTCGGGTCGATCACCTGGGTCGGGCTGGACAACTTCAGGCAGCTCTTCACCGACAACCCGCAGTTCTGGCCCGCCGTCCAGCACAACGTCGTCTGGTTCGTCGTGCTGATCCTGATCCCCACCCCGCTCGGCCTCTTCCTGGCCGTGCAGCTGGACAAGAGGATCCGGTTCAGCAGGGTCTACCAGACGGCCTTCTTCCTGCCCGTCGTGGTGTCCTTCGCGGTCATCGGGTTCGTCTGGCAGCTCGTCTACAACCCCGACACGGGGCTGATCAACAGCCTGATCGGGGCCAATGAGCCCGGCCACTACATCGACTGGATCGGCGACCCGGACCTCAACCTCTGGGCCGTGCTGATCGCCGCCTCCTGGCGCCACACCGGCTACATGATGATCCTCTATCTGGCCGGTCTCAAGGGCGTCGACCCGTCGCTGCGCGAGGCCTCGGCCCTGGACGGCGCCAACGAGTGGCAGACGTTCCGGCACGTCATCTTCCCGACGCTGCGGCCCACCAACACCATCGTCCTGGTGGTGACGATCATCGAGTCGCTGCGCGCCTTCGACCTGGTCTTCGTCTTCAACGGCGGAGCCCATGGCACCGAACTGCTGTCGATCCTGGTGACCGACAACATCATCGGGGAGTCCAGCCGCATCGGATACGGCTCGGCGATCGCGGTGGTCCTGCTGCTGATCTCGCTCGGCGTGATCATCCCCTATCTGGTCAGCACCTTCCGGAAGGAGCGCCGATCGTGAGCGCCCCCACCGCCGCGACCGCCCCCATCGCCTCCACCGCCGCGTCCGCCCCGCGGCGAAGGCGTCCGCCCGTCCGTCCCGCCCGGGTGCTGCTGCATCTGTTCCTCGCGGGCACGGCGCTGGCCTGGCTCGCACCGCTGCTGTGGGCGGTCTACGCGGCCCTGCGGCCGTACGGGGAGACCAGCACCAAGGGCTATGTCTCCTGGCCGGACAGGCTGAGCCTCGGCAACTTCAGCGACGCCTTCACCCAGTCCGAGATGCCGCACTACTTCGGCAACACCCTGCTGATCGCCGTACCCGCGGTGCTGCTGACGCTGTTCCTGTCGTCCTGTGTCGCCTTCTACGCCAGCCGCTTCGACTTCCGCCTCAATCTGGCCCTGCTGCTGGTCTTCACCGCGGGCAATCTGCTGCCGCAGCAGGTCATCATCACCCCGCTGTACCGGCTGTATCTGCTGGTGGACCTGCCGGGCATCACGGCCAGCGGCAAGCTGTACGACTCCGCGCTCGGGCTGGTCCTGATCCATGTGGCGTTCCAGTCCGGCTTCTGTGTCTTCGTGCTGAGCAACTACATGCGCATGCTGCCGCACGAGCTGACCGAGGCCGCGCTGGTCGACGGCGCCTCGGTGTGGCGGATGTACTGGCAGATCGTGCTGCCGCTGTGCCGCCCCGCGATGGCGGCGCTGGCCACCCTGCTGTCCATCTGGATCTACAACGACTTCTTCTGGGCGATCGTCCTGATCTCCACCGGCGAGAACATGCCGATCACCTCGGCCCTGAAGAACCTGTCGGGGCAGTACTTCACCGACCCCAACCTGGTCGCCGCGGGCGCCCTGCTCACCGCGATCCCGACGCTGATCGTGTACTTCGCGCTGCAGCGTCAGTTCGTCAGCGGTCTGACCCTGGGGGCCAGCAAGGGCTGATCCGACCCCTGCCCGGGGACCGTCCACGCCCACCGCTCGGCCTCTGCGCCCTGCGGGTGTCCGCGCGGCCCGGCGGCCGGCCGGTGTCCGCGGGGAGCCGGTCCACCAGAATCATGGCCACGTCGTCCGTGAGACGGTCCCCGGTGTACCGGATCAGCCGCTGGTGCAGCTGTTGCAGGAACTTCCGCGGGGTGCGGGCGTGCACTCTCTCCACGGCCTCGGTCAGCGGGAAGAACTCGTCGGCGCGGTTGCGGGCCTCCACCACGCCGTCGGTGTAGAGGAGCAGACGGTCACCGGGCAGAAACTCATGGCTCTCCGTCACGGCGGGCGGCCCGGTCATGAAGTCCTCGAGGCCGAGGGGCGGCAGCGGGGTCGCGGGGCTCAGGGCATGGGCCTTGCCGGCGCGCAGCACCAGCGGGGGCGGATGGCCGCGGTTGGCCAGCTGGACCACGCATCCGCCCGGGATCTGGGCCACCAGCACGGTCACAAAACACTCCGCCTGGTCCTCCTCGTGACCGGCGGCCGCACACTCCCGGCGCAGGGCGGCCGCACAGTGGTCGATGATCTCCGCCAGATCGTGCTCGTAGTGCGCGGTCTCCCGGAACGCGCCCAGCACGGCCGCGGCCACCCGCACCGCGGGCAGCCCCTTGCCGCGGACATCACCCACGATCATCCGCACCCCGAACCGCGTCTGTACGGCCTCGTACAGATCACCGCCGATCTGGGCCCCCGCCTCGGCCGCGTGGTAGAGACTCGCGGCGCGCACCGGGCCCAGACGGTCGCACACGGGCCGCAGCAGGACCTCCTGGGCCGTCCGGGAGACCCGGCGGATCTGGTTGAGCTCGCGGTCTCTGCGGGTCTGAGCGACGTTGCTGATCGCGACGCACGCGACCGACACCAGCAGCAGACCGGCAAGGTCGGAGTAGACATGCAGTTCGCCCCATCGGTCGTGCACGGTGGCACCCGCGACGTTCACGCCCAGGGCCCCGGTCGCCGCGAGAAGCGTGCCGAGGGGGCCCGTGGTCAGCGCGGCCAGCGGCGGCATCGCGGCGAGGAGGGGGCCGGTGTACATGAAGCGCACGGGTGACATCTCGATGCCCAGCCCGACCAGCACCACCACGAACGGCAGGCATTGCTCGACCCCGAGCAGTGTCCGGACCCGGCCGTCCGCGCCTGCCCGAGGAGATGAGCGGAAGAGCGACCGCATGGGACCAGAGTCCCAGGCCACTCCGCGATCTTCCACCTGCGAGCCCGCCGTCCGTGGTCGCGTGGTCACCCGGTGCGACGACGAGGCCGTACGGGTGCGATGTGGCGGAGGACACCGGATCCGGTCAGGATCGAAGAAGCGCCGGCCTGTGGGGCGCTCCTAGCCTGGCCGTCATGAGCCTCAGCATTCACACCACGTTTCTGCCTCACACCGACCCGGACGCCTCCCTGGCCTTCTACCGTGACGTCCTCGGCTTCGAGGTCCGCAACGACGTCGCCCACGGCGGGATGCGCTGGATCACGGTCGGCCCCGTCGACCAGCCCGGCACGTCCATCGTCCTGGAGCCGCCGGCCCTCGCCCCCGATCTCACCGACGACGAGCGCCGCTGTATCGCGGACATGGTGGCCAAGGGCGCCTACGCCCGTGTCATCCTGGCCACCGACGACCTGGACGGCACCTTCGAGCGGCTGCGGGCCGCCGGCGCCGTCGTCGCCCAGGAGCCGACCGATCAGCCGTACGGGGTGCGTGACTGCGCCTTCCGCGACCCCGCGGGCAACCTGATCCGCGTCAACGAGGTTCGCTGAACCCTTCGACGGCCGGGCCGTGCCGTCCTGCGACCGGGCCGTGGAGCTCCCCTGCGGGGCTCCACGGCCCGGCCGTCGGACGGCGGGCCGACGACGGAGAACCGGACGTTACGCTCGAAGCCGGTCAGATCGAGTCGGGCGACGCGCCGACGGAGACCGGGAGAGCAGCCCCGCCCGACAGCCCCTACCGATGGAGACAGGATGAGCATGGCCCCGAGCACGGAGACGCAGGCGTCCGCGCCGCACATCGCCGACAGCCACGAGGTGATCCGTGTGCACGGCGCGCGCGAGAACAACCTCAAGGACGTCAGCATCGAGATCCCCAAGCGCCGGCTCACGGTGTTCACCGGTGTCTCAGGGTCGGGCAAGAGCTCGCTGGTCTTCAACACGATCGCCGCGGAGTCCCAGCGGCTGATCAACGAGACCTACAGCGCCTTCATACAAGGCTTCATGCCCACGCTGGCCCGTCCCGAGGTCGACGTGCTCGAGGGGCTGACCACCGCGATCGTCGTCGACCAGCAGCGGATGGGCGCCGATCCCCGTTCCACGGTCGGCACCGCCACCGACGCCAACGCGATGCTGCGCATCCTCTTCAGCCGGCTCGGCACCCCGCACATCGGGCCGCCCAGCGCCTATGCCTTCAACGTCCCCTCGGTCCGGGCGAGCGGCGCGATGACCGTGGAGCGCGGCACCGCCACGGCCAAGAAGGTGACGTACTCCCGCACCGGCGGCATGTGTCCGCGCTGCGAGGGCCGCGGCGCGGTCTCCGACATCGACCTCGCCCAGCTCTTCGACGACTCCAAGTCGCTCGCCGAGGGCGCGATCACCGTCCCCGGCTACAAGGGCGGCGGCTGGAACTCCCGCCTCTACCTCGAGTCGGGCTTCTTCGACCCGGAGAAGCCGGTCCGCAGGTTCACCAAGAGGGAACTGCACGACTTCCTGCACCGCGAGCCGACCCGGATGAAGATCGCGGGCATCAACATGACCTATGAAGGGCTGATCCCGCGGGTCCAGAAGTCGATGCTCTCCAAGGACAAGGAGGCGCTGCAGCCGCACATCCGGGAGTTCGTGGACCGGGCGGTCACCTTCACCACCTGCCCCGAGTGCGACGGCACCCGGCTGAGCGAGGGGGCCAGGGCGTCGAAGATCGAGGGGATCAGCATCGGCGACGCCTGCGCGATGCAGATCAGCGATCTGGCCGCATGGATCCGCGGCCTCGACGAGCCGTTGGTGGCACCGCTGCTCACCACGCTGCAGCACAGCCTCGACTCGTTCGTGGAGATCGGTCTCGGCTATCTCTCGCTCGACCGGCCGGCGGGCACGCTGTCGGGCGGCGAGGCGCAGCGCGTCAAGATGATCCGCCACCTCGGCTCCTCGCTCACCGACACCACCTATGTCTTCGACGAGCCCACCACCGGTCTGCACCCCCATGACATCCAGCGGATGAACGAACTGCTGCTGCGGCTGCGGGACAAGGGCAACACGGTGCTCGTCGTGGAGCACAAGCCCGAGATGATCGCGATCGCCGACCATGTGGTCGACCTCGGGCCCGGTGCCGGCACGGGGGGCGGCAGCGTCTGCTTCGAGGGCACCGTCGAGGCGCTGCGGTCCGCCGACACCCTCACCGGCCGTCATCTCGACGACCGTGCCGCCCTCAGGAAGACGGTGCGCAAGCCCACCGGGGCGCTGAAGGTCCGCGGCGCGACGGAGCACAACCTGCGCGACATCGACGTCGACATCCCGCTCGGGGTGCTGGTCGTGGTGACCGGGGTCGCCGGTTCCGGCAAGAGCTCGCTGGTGCACGGGGCACTGCCCCGGCAGCAGGGGGCCGCCGACGCGGGGGTGGTCTCGGTCGACCAGAGCGCGATCCGCGGCTCCCGGCGCAGCAACCCGGCGACGTACACCGGGCTGCTCGACCCGATCCGCAAGGCCTTCGCGAAGATCAACGGTGTGAAGCCGGCGCTGTTCAGCGCCAACTCCGAGGGCGCCTGCCTCAACTGCAACGGCGCCGGTGTCATCTACACCGACCTGGCGATGATGGCCGGCGTGGCCACCCCCTGCGAGGAGTGCGAGGGGAAGCGGTTCCAGGCCTCGGTGCTGGAGTACCGCCTCGGCGGTCGTGACATCAGCGAGGTGCTGGCGATGTCGGTGACCGAGGCGGAGGAGTTCTTCGGCGCCGGTGAGGCGCGTACGCCGGCCGCGCACCGCATCCTCGGCAGGCTCGCCGACGTCGGGCTCGGCTATCTCAGCCTCGGCCAGCCGCTGACCACCCTGTCCGGAGGCGAGCGACAGCGGCTCAAGCTGGCGACCCATATGGCCGAGAAGGGCGGGGTCTACGTCCTCGACGAGCCGACCGCCGGCCTCCACCTCGCCGACGTCGACCATCTGCTCGGCCTGCTCGACCGGCTGGTGGACTCCGGCAAGTCGGTCGTCGTCGTCGAGCACCACCAGGCGGTCATGGCGCACGCCGACTGGATCATCGACCTCGGCCCCGGCGCCGGCCACGACGGCGGCCGGATCGTCTTCGAGGGCACCCCCGCCGACCTCGTCACCACCCGCGCCACCCTCACCGGGGAGCACCTCGCGGCCTACGTCGGTTCCTGAGCGGGCCCCGGCCCGCCGAGCGCCGCGCCCGGGGGGCGTACGCGACGGCTGCCATGACGAAGGCCCCGGACCAGTGATGGTCCGGGGCCTTCGTCTCGGTCTCTCGGGGCTCACCGCCCGCGCCCGCCGCGCTCGGGCGGTGGCTGGGCTCAGCCCCTCACGCGCTGGTCGTCCAGGGTCGCCTTGGCGTCCGGCTGGCGCGGGATCGCCGCGAGCGCCCGTGCCGCCATGCCCGCCCGGTGCTCGTCGGCCGCCGCGCACAGCGCACGGGCCGCCTCGTTGAAGCGGACGGCGGACGGCGGGTCGGAGGGGCCCAGCAGATGCAGCTTGAGCTCGCGCCGGGCCTCGGCGTAGGTGTCCTTCTCGGGGTGGCGCACGGACTCCAGCAGGGCCGGTACACCGGAGGCGTCCGGGGCGAGGACGGCACCCGCCCGGACCGTCGGGAAGGCGTCGCGGAAGTCCTGCTCCGCCAGGCCGCTGGTGTTGGCGACGGCGTAGGGCTTCTCGCTCGCCAGATAGTCGGAGATGACGCTGGAGACGTCGCTGACCAGCAGGTCGGCCACGTTGAAGCAGGCGTAGACGGTCGGCCGCGCGTCGGTGACGATCTGGTGCTCCCACGCGGGGAAGGAGGCCCAGTACGCGGCCTCCCAGGCGGTGGTCGCCGCGGCCACGGACGTGGCCCGGCCGGGCTCCGGGACGGTCTGGAGCAGCATCCGCTCCACGTCGTCGGCGCTCGCCCGGAACGAGGAGGTGGTCAGCCGGTCGAGTTCGGTGGTCCGGCGGGCCAGTTCCGCCGCCGCGGACGGGGCGGGCCGCTCGTCGGAGTGCTCCGTGGCACGCCGGGCGTTCGCGGCGCGGATCATCTCCTGGATCCGGACGTTCGCGGTCCCCGCCCGGGAGTCGACCGAGCCGGTCAGCGGGTGCGGCTTGTACAGGAGCCGGACCTTCGGATCGGCCAGCAGGACACGGACGAGGTTCTCGCCGGCCTCGATGACCGAGGTGTTGCCCGGGTTGCCGTCCCAGCCCTCCCAGGTGGGGGCGTAGAGCACCGTGGTGTACGGGCCGGTGGGCGCACCGGCGTACGGCTCGATCGTGTCCAGCTGCGGGCGCCCGATCTCCACGACGTCCTTGTCCTCGATGCCGACGTCCGCCAGGGCGTAGCGCTCGCGCGCCGCGGCACCGGCGACCCACACCTCGTCGTACGCCTTCGCATACGGGTTGCAGCTGGACAGCTTGTCGCTCTCGCCGTGGTTGACGAACGCGTGCTTGATCGTGGGGATGCGCAGCACCTGCGAGGTCTTCCCCGAGTTCGACGGGTGGATCATCATCTTCAGCGTGGAGTGCTCCAGCCGCATCAGGTCGGCGACCTTCGGCAGGCACACGACCGGGATGTCGGTGGACGTGATCTGGCTCACCATGAACCGCTCACGCAGCACGATCAGCGGACGGCCCTCCAGCCGGGCCAGCGGCTCCAGCCACATGTTGGCCTGGTAGGCCGAGCTCGCGCCGCCGGAGAAGTACATGCCCACCGTCGGCCGGTACTCCGCGAGCCAGGACTCGAACCACTCCAGGGCCTGCTCGGCCGTGACCGGCCTGCGCCCGGGCCGCAGCCGCAGCAGGAGCATGCCGATGGCCACCAGCGCGGCCAGGACGGACAGGGTGATACCCCCGACGGCCCATCGGACCGAGCCGGTCTCCGCGGTGACCAGCAGACCGGCCGTCGAGGGCACGCTGAACCCGAGGAGCCGCTGACCCCAGCGGCTCGTCAGCAGCGCCGGGGGAGCGGGGCTCAGCCGCAGCGACGAGGCATCGATGTTCCGGGTGACCACGGGCAGGGTGCGCGAGCGGCGCACCATGGTCGCGAGCGCCTGGCACGCGACATGCAGGGCGTAGAAGAGCAGCAGACCGCAGGCGATGACCAGATAACGGGTCTCGTGGTCCTCTTCCTCTATCTGGACCAGGCCGGCCATGCGGAGCAGGCCGGTGACCACCAGAAGGTCCCGGACGACCTGGCGGACGAACACGGTCGCATGCAGTTTCCCGAGGGCGGAGACCATGTTCCGCTGCCACCAGTGCAGGGCCATGTCCGCAGCCAGCCCGATGACGGTGGCGGCCACGAGTAGGGGGACGTTGGGGAGGATGGCACCTACTGCCTGAACGGCGAACGACAGGGCGAGCACCATTGGCAGGAGGAGGCGTGCCGCTGCGGTGCGCAACCGGGCGGGCAAGGGCGATGCTGACACTTCGCGGGCTCCAGGCAACTCAACATTCTCGAGCACGGGCTTGTGGACGGCGCGTTCGGATGGCCGCGGCGTGAAGCCGATGCGTGCGGATGTTCTCCTTGAATTCAGGTGTTCGGACTTTACCCGCTCATCGCGGGATCGGTCCCTAGGGGTGAGGATGAGATTCCGCTTAGCGGACCGGGCCTGGGGGCTCCCCTCGGCCGGCTCCCCCGGCGCCGCGGACGCCTCGCCTCCACCCCGACGGCGGACCCAATGCCAGAGGGCCGGGCCGCTCATGCGACCCGGCCCTCTGAACCGGCGGAGGATACGAGATTCGAACTCGTGAGGGGTTGCCCCCAACACGCTTTCCAAGCGTGCGCCCTAGGCCTCTAGGCGAATCCTCCGCCGGAAACATTACATGACGCGAGGCAGTGCTAGCGAACTCGTTCGGGGGCAGGGCGATCGGGTAGGGTGGGGCTCAGCCCCTCACGCGGCGCTATCTGACTGAACTCCCCCAGGGCCGGAAGGCAGCAAGGGTAGGTCGGCTCTGGCGGGTGCGTGGGGGGTCTTGTCGTTCCCGGGCCCCGGGAGGGCCGTGGGAACGGGTTCCGGGCGGGGCGTCGGCGCAGGTCCCGGTGGACGAGCCCGGGGCGGGCCGGTTTGTCGGCGGGCGCCTATAACCTCGTATGCGTGTCGTCTCTCGCGCTGTACCGCCGCTATCGCCCGGAGTCGTTCGCCGAGGTCATCGGGCAGGAGCATGTCACCTCCCCGTTGCAGCAGGCGCTGCGGAACAACCGGGTCAATCACGCGTACCTGTTCAGCGGGCCCCGCGGCTGTGGGAAGACGACCAGTGCGCGCATCCTGGCCCGCTGTCTGAACTGCGAGCAGGGGCCGACCCCGACCCCCTGCGGCGAGTGCCAGTCCTGCCAGGACCTGGCCAGGAACGGCCCGGGCTCCATCGATGTCATCGAGATCGACGCCGCGTCGCACGGTGGTGTCGACGACGCCCGTGATCTGCGGGAGAAGGCCTTCTTCGGCCCGGCGAGCAGTCGTTACAAGATCTACATCATCGACGAGGCCCACATGGTCACGTCGGCCGGTTTCAACGCGCTGCTCAAGGTCGTCGAGGAGCCGCCCGAGCACCTCAAGTTCATCTTCGCGACCACCGAGCCCGAGAAGGTCATCGGCACCATCCGGTCGCGCACCCACCACTATCCCTTCCGGCTGGTGCCGCCGGGGACCCTCCGGGACTATCTCGCCGAGGTCTGCGGCAAGGAGAGCATCCCCGTCGAGGACGGGGTCCTGCCGCTCGTGGTGCGCGCGGGGGCCGGGTCGGTGCGTGACTCCATGTCCGTGATGGACCAGCTGCTGGCGGGCGCCGGCGCCGACGGTGTGACGTACGCCATGGCCACCTCGCTGCTCGGCTACACGGACGGGTCGCTGCTCGACTCCGTCGTGGAGGCGTTCGCGTCCGGGGACGGGGCCGCGGCCTACGAGATCGTGGACCGGGTCATCGAGGGGGGCAACGATCCCCGTCGGTTCGTCGCCGATCTGCTGGAGCGGCTGCGGGACCTGGTGATCCTGGCCGCCGTGCCCGACGCCGCGGCGAAGGGTCTCTTCGACGCCCCGGCCGACGTCCTGGAACGGATGCAGGCCCAGGCGGAGGTCTTCGGCCCGGCCGAGCTCAGCCGCGCCGCCGACCTGGTCAACGAGGGGCTCACCGAGATGCGCGGCGCCACCTCCCCACGGCTGCAACTGGAGCTGATCTGTGCCCGGGTGATGCTGCCCGCCGCCTATGGCGACGAGCGGTCGGTCATGGCGCGGCTGGACCGACTGGAGCGGGGCGTCAACTTCTCCGGTGGCGGCGCGGCGCCCGCGATGGGCTATGTGCCGGGACCTGAGGTGCACGGCGGGATGAC
Source organism: Streptomyces nodosus (assembly GCF_008704995.1). NCBI lineage: Bacteria > Bacillati > Actinomycetota > Actinomycetes > Kitasatosporales > Streptomycetaceae > Streptomyces > Streptomyces nodosus. The sequence goes on along the minus strand of NZ_CP023747.1, from coordinate 3,703,420 downwards.
CGGGGGGCCGACGCCCCAGGCCGCCCCCCTGCCGCCCGGCGGCGGTCCCGCGGCGGCCCGTGCCGCGGCGCGCGGCGGCGGGGCACCGGCTCCGGGTGGGTACGAGGCCGGGGGCACGCCCGCCCAGGCGCCGCCCCCGATGCCTCCGGCTCCCGCCGCCCCCGCGAGCCAGGCACCCGCGAGCCAGGCGGCGGCTCCCCCGCAGGCCCCGGCCGCTCCCGCTCAGCCGCAGGCTCCCGCCGCTCCGGCGCCCGCCGGTCCCGGTGCCTGGCCCACCTCGGCCGGCGCGGGAAGCGGCCGGCGGCCGGGCGGATGGCCCACGGCGGCGTCCGCGGGCGGAGGGCAGCCTCCCGCGTCGCCCGCGCCCGCGCGCCCGGCGGCCGGCGCTCCGGCACCCGCCGCCCCCGCTCCGGCCGCGGCTCCCGCCGCCGCTCCCGGCGGGGTCGACCCCCGCATGCTCTGGCCGAACATCCTGGAGGCGGTGAAGAACCGCCGCCGCTTCACCTGGATCCTGCTGAGCCAGAACGCCCAGGTGGCCGGCTTCGACGGCGCCACCCTGCAGCTCGGCTTCGTCAACGCGGGCGCGCGGGACAACTTCCTGAGCAGCGGCAGCGAGGACGTCCTGCGGCAGGCGCTGGCCGAGCAGTTCAACGTGCAGTGGAAGGTCGAGGCCATCGTCGACCCGTCGGGCGGCTCGGCACCGCCGGTCGCGGCGAACTCCGGGTTCGGCGGCGGGTACGGCGGCGCCCCGGCCCCGGCGCGCCCCGCCCCCCAGCAGCCACCGGCCCCGGCGGCACGTCCGGCCGCCCCGGCGGCTTCCGCGCCCCCTTCGGCACCTGCGGTGACTGCCCCGGCCGCCCCCGCGCCCGCCCCGGAACGGCACATGGTCGCCCCCGAGGACGACATGCCCGAGGACGACGACCCCGATCTCGACGAGTCGGCCCTCTCCGGGCATGAGCTGATCGTCCGCGAGCTGGGGGCCACCGTGGTGGAGGAGTTCTCGAACGAGTAGCCGCGCCCCGGCGGCGGAGGTGCGGAGCGGACGAGCGGAGGGTCCTGGGAGGAACACACGAATCCCGGCCCCGTCCCGCTTCGGCGGCCCCCACAAGGTCTTCCCTCCGCGCCGGTTAGGCTGACCCCGTGAAGGTCCTCGTCATCGGCAGCGGTGCCCGCGAACACGCCCTGTGCCGTTCCCTCTTCCTCGACCCCGTCGTCACCGAGCTGCACTGCGCCCCCGGCAACGCGGGCATCGCCGAGGTGGCCCAGCTGCACCAGGTCGACGCCCTCGACAAGGAGGCCGTGGCCGCGCTGGCCACCGGGCTCGGCGTCGGACTGGTCGTCGTCGGCCCGGAGGCACCGCTTGTCGCGGGCGTCGCCGACGCGGTGCGCGAGGCCGGGATCCCGGTCTTCGGCCCCAGCGCGGAAGCCGCCCGCCTGGAGGGTTCCAAGGCCTTCGCCAAGGACGTGATGGCGGCCGCGGGCGTCCCCACCGCACGTTCGTACGTCTGCACGAACGCCGACGAGGCCGGGCAGGCGCTGGACGCCTTCGGCGCTCCCTATGTCGTGAAGGACGACGGTCTGGCCGCCGGCAAGGGCGTCGTGGTCACCGCCGACCTGGAGGCCGCCAAGGCGCATGCGGCCCACTGCGAGCGGGTGGTCGTCGAGGAGTTCCTCGACGGCCCCGAGGTGTCCCTGTTCGCTGTCACCGACGGCGAGACGGTCCTGCCGCTCCAGCCCGCCCAGGACTTCAAGCGCGCCCTGGACGGCGACGAGGGCCCCAACACCGGCGGTATGGGCGCGTACTCGCCGCTCCCCTGGGCCGACCCCAAGCTGGTCGACGAGGTGCTGGGGAGCGTTCTCCAGCCGACCGTCGACGAGATGCGCCGGCGCGGCACCCCGTTCTCCGGCCTGCTGTACGCGGGGCTGGCGATCACCTCGCGCGGTGTGCGGGTCATCGAGTTCAACGCCCGCTTCGGCGACCCCGAGACCCAGGTCGTCCTCGCCCGGCTGAAGACCCCGCTCGCCGGGGTGCTGCTCGCCGCGGCGAACGGCACGCTCGCCGACCTGGAGCCGCTGCGCTGGAGTGACGACGCGGCCGTCACCGTGGTCGTGGCCTCGCACAACTACCCGGGCACCCCGCGCACCGGCGACCCGATCACCGGGCTCGACGAGGTGGCGGAACGGGACGCCCCCTCCGCGTACGTCCTGCACGCCGGCACCCGGCGCGAGGGCGACGCCGTGGTGAGCGCGGGCGGCCGGGTGCTGTCCGTCACCGCGACCGGCGCCGACCTCGCCGAGGCGCGCCGACGGGCCTACACGGCGGTGGACCGCATCGGTCTCGACGGCTCCCAGCACCGCACGGACATCGCGGCGAAGGCGGCGGAAGCCGACGTCTGAGCCCCGGTCCGTGGGCCCCGGGGTCCGGCTTCATCAAGCCGGACCCCGGGGCCCTGTCGTGTCGTCCACCAGCCGTTGCGTGGCCTGTGTCCGAGTAAGCCACCGCCCGTCCGGGGCCCGATGCCGGGCGTGGCACGGGATTCCGGGCCGGGGCGCGGACCGGCCGTGGCCCTTTTCCGGCCTGGTGTCCTGCACCTTTCCCCAAAGCCATTCCATCGAGTGAGCGGTGACCCATCCGGCTGACGCGGGCCGAGGCCCCAACTAGGGTGCGGCGCAGGCGTTCCGGCACTTGGCCCACCGGCATTGCGATGTCACCGGCGGGTGCCACAGTGGGGGAGTGAGCAACGCACGGACATCCGGGGGCAGCTTCCGTGGCGGGGACCGTCACGGCAGCTGCCGCACGGGCCGGAAGCGGGACGGAGGGGGTGAGATCCGGTCGTGATCGGTATGGGTGTGGAGAGGGGCGCGCAGGCCGCGCGCGCCCGGGCACTCGCCGTGCTGCGGATCCGCAGCAGGGCACTGGCCGTCGCCCTGCTGCCCGCCGCCGTCGCCGTCGTGCTGCTCGCCGGCCGCTTCAGCGGCCATATCGGCGGGAGCGGCTGGGGGATCGCACCCTGGATCGTGACCGGAGTCGCCCTGATCGTGCTGCTCGCCGCGGCCGGGGTGGCCGTCGTCGTCGCCCGTGCCCGTCCGGCCGTCAGCCCGACCGTGCCGATCGCGGAGGAGGCGGCCCCCGATCTGTACCGGATGGTCCGGGACCTGGCCGACCGCCTCGACGTCCCTGTCCCGTCGGCGATAGCGCTCACCCCGGACTGCGACAGCTGGCTGGAGGACCGCACCCACCCCGCCCATGGCCCGCCGCGGCGGAGCGCGGACGCGCTGTCCGGCCTCCTGGGCATACGCGGCCGGTCGGCCTCCCGGCACCACCGCGCCCCGGTCGCGCCCGTGCTCGTCGTCGGCTCCCCGTTCCTGTGGTGGATGAGGGTCGGCGAGCTGCGCGCGGTGCTCGCCCCGGTCGTCGCCGGCACCGGGCCCTCGGCACACCCGGACATAGCGGCGGCACGCCGTTTCGTCCGGGGGCTGGACGCCGCGGTGGCGGTGACGTCCGCGCCCTCCCACGGCCCCCTGACACGTCCGGTGCTGGGCGGCGTCCGCTGGGTGGCCCGGCTGCTGCTGCGCAGCTGCCAGCGGCATGCGGAGGAGATGGAGCGGGGGGTGGCGGCGGCCGCGTCCGAGCGTGCACAGGCGGTGGACTACGGCCTGCGGATCGTCGCCCAGGAGCAGGTGGGACTGGCGTACGCCGGATGGGACCGGCTGCTGACCCGGGTCGCGCTGCCGGCCTGGCGGATGGGCCGCTGGCCGTCACGCCTGGACGCGGGCGTGGTCGCCGCGCTCACCGAGCTCTCCCGCCGGGACCGGCTGGCCGAGGGCTTCGCCTCCCGCCTGGGCGAGCGGCCGGCCTGCGATCTGCTCGAGGAGCCCGGGGTGGTGGACCAGGCGGCGTCGCTGCTTGCGGCACACCTCTTTCACGGGGGTCCGGCCCGGCCCGGCCCCGACTGGGCCCCGGTCGGCTGGCACGAGTACCCGGACGAGGTCGTCGACCGCAAGTGGCGCACGGACGCCGCCCGTCTCCACCGCGTCCTGAACTCCCTCGGCGTCCACCACCCCACCCACCCCATGCCCCACCCCACCCACCGGCCGGCACCCGAGGCGGCCGGGCCCACCCTGGAGCGGGTCCTGGAGTATCTGACGGTGGTCCCTGCGGGCGGCCCCGGGGACGGTGCGCCGACGGAAGAGGGCGCACACGGCGACGGTACGGGTGCTTCGGATGCCGTCGGCGGGCCCCGGCACCCGGCCCCCGGTGCCGGGGTGCCCTGCGCGGAGGAGAGCGGGGCCGTCGACGACGAGGAGGGCGCGGTCGCCGGTGTGCGGACCGCCGTCCTGGTCGCCGGGCTCAGCGCCGAGTCGGAGCGTGAGGAGACGGCCGTCGCGACGACACCGGGCGGCGGCACGGGCCAGGGGGCCGGGGACCGTCCGGTGTGGGACGCCGCCCTGCTCCCGCTGTTCCCGCTCCAGCCACCCCGCACCGGTCGCGAACTGCTCGTCGACCATGTCACGGCGATGGTGTGCTGTGCCGCGATGGACACGGCCGGAGCGGCACCGGGCCTCGACTGGCTGGATGGCCCCTCCCTGATGATCAAGGGGGAGCGCGCGGTCGATCTGGCCCCCCGGGTCCTCGCTCTCGTCGAGCGGGGCGACCCGGTCCCGCTGCGCACCTGGCTCCACCACCTGGGAGTACGCACCGAGAAGCCGGTCCGGCTGGTCTGACGGCCCACCGCGTGCCGCCCGGTGAACGGGCTTCCCACGCCCCGGGCGGCAGCCCCTTGCTCGCCCTCCGGTGTCCCCGGTGTCCCGCAGGCCCGCTCCTGCCCCCTTGTCGAGGATCGGCTCACCCGTCGGCGCTCCACCCCCGCCCACCTGCGACAAGGCCCTGCACCGTGGCTCCGCAACCCCGACCTCTGGCCGGGGAATTTCCCTCCGTTCACGTCAATTCGCGACGAACGGTGACGGAGTGGGTGCGGAATGTGATGTGCTGGGACCGGTCGCATGACCGAGCAAGGGCTTTCGACGGCTCACGGGGGACGAGGGAGGGGACAGCGCATGGGACCGGACCACATCCGTCGCTGGGAGTCGGGCGCACTCGCGCATGCCGTGACGGACCCCTTCGGCCAGGGCCCCCTTCCCTGGCTCCGGGGCAGCGAGACCTACTTCGACGACACGGGCCATGTGGTCCCGTGGTACGTGGACCCCGCCCCGGCCCATGTCCCGGCCCAGGGCGGCAGGGGCGCCCGGATCCCGGCACCCCGTACCGGCGGGCCCCGCTCCGCCGACGACGTCCACCGTCAGATCAAGGGTTTCGTCTCTCCCGGCGCCGTCGCCCCCGGGGAGGCCGTCGACTTCCACATCACGGTCGACCCGCCGCAGGAGTTCGCCGTCGATGTGTACCGGATCGGGCACTACGGCGGCGACGGGGCATCCAAGATCACCACCAGCCCCCGTCTCTCCGGCATCGTCCAGCCGTCCCCGCTCACCGCCGACCGCACGGTCTCCTGCCACCACTGGTGGCTCTCGTGGCGGCTGCAGATCCCGTCGTACTGGAGCGTCGGCGCCTATGTCGCCGTCCTCACCACCGCCGACGGCTACCGCTCCCATGTGCCCTTCACCGTTCGCGACAACCGTCCGGCGGACCTCCTGCTGCTGCTCCCGGACATCACCTGGCAGGCGTACAACCTCTACCCGGAGGACGGCCACACCGGCGCCAGCCTCTACCACGCCTGGGACGAGCAGGGCCGGCTGCTGGGCGAGGCCGACGCCGCCACCACGGTCTCCTTCGATCGCCCCTTCGCGGGCGCGGGCCTGCCCCTGCACGTGGGCCACGCCTATGACTTCATCCGCTGGGCCGAGCGCTATCACTACGACCTCGCCTATGCCGACGCCCGCGATCTGCACGCCGGCCGGGTGGACCCGACCCGCTACCGCGGCCTGGTCTTCCCGGGCCACGACGAGTACTGGTCCACCCCGATGCGCCGCACCGTGGAACTCGCCCGGGAGCACGGCACCTCGCTCGTCTTCCTCTCCGCCAACACCATGTACTGGCAGGTGGAGTTGGGCCCGTCCCCGTCCGGCGCCCCGGACCGGCTGCTCACCTGCCGCAAACGCCGTGGCCCCGGAAGGCCCGCGCTGTGGCGGGAGATCGACCGTCCCGAGCAGGAGACGCTCGGTATCCAGTACGCGGGCCGGGTGCCCGAACCCCACCCCCTCGTGGTCCGCAACGCGGGCCACTGGCTGTGGGAGGCGACCGGCGCCGGCGAGGGCGACGAACTGGCGGGGATGGTGGCCGGGGAGGCCGACCGCTACTTCCCGCGTGCCCCGCTGCCCGAGCACCAGGGCCGGATCCTGCTCGCCCACTCCCCGTACCGGGACAGCGAGGGCGTGGCCCGTCACCAGGAGACCTCCCTGTACCGATCTCCTTCCGGCGCCCTGGTCTTCGCGTCCGGAACGTTCGCCTGGTCCCCCGCACTGGACCGCCCCGGTCATGTGGACGCCCGTGTCCAGCAGGCGACCGCGAACCTTCTGGACCGCATCTGCAAACGCGACTGACCCCTCCCCGCCCCGGCCCCGCGGACCGGCTCGTCCCCGCATACGGGAGAATCGAGCCATTGGGACAGAACCACGGGGAGGAACCGTGTCCGGATTCGTAGAAAAGCCCGAGCCGCTCCAGGTGCCGGGACTGGTGCATCTGCACACCGGGAAGGTGCGGGAGCTGTACCAGAACGAGGCGGGCGACCTCGTGATGGTCGCCAGCGACCGTATGTCCGCGTACGACTGGGTGCTGCCGACCGAGATCCCGGACAAGGGCCGGATCCTCACCCAGCTGTCCCTGTGGTGGTTCGACCAGCTCGCCGATCTGGTGCCGGGCCATGTGCTGAGCACCGAGCTGCCGCCCGGGGCCCCCGCCGACTGGGCGGGCCGCACCCTGGTCTGCAGGTCGCTGCGGATGGTTCCCGTCGAGTGTGTGGCGCGCGGCTATCTCACCGGCTCGGGCCTCGCCGAGTACAAGGAGTCCCGCACCGTCTGCGGCCTCGCCCTTCCCGAGGGCCTGGTCGACGGCTCGGAGCTGCCCGCGCCGATCTTCACGCCGGCCACCAAGGCAGCGGTCGGGGAGCACGACGAGAACGTCTCCTACGAGGAGGTCGCCCGCCAGGTCGGCGCCGAGACCGCCGCCCAGCTGCGGCAGACGACCCTCGCCGTCTACGGCCGTGCCCGCGACATCGCCCGCGACCGGGGGATCATCCTCGCGGACACCAAGTTCGAGTTCGGCTACGACGGTGACACCCTGGTCCTCGCCGACGAGGTTCTCACCCCGGACTCGTCCCGCTTCTGGCCGGCCGACCGGTGGGAGCCGGGCCGGTCCCAGCCGGCGTTCGACAAGCAGTTCGTACGCGACTGGCTCACCTCCCCCGCCTCCGGCTGGGACCGTACCGGCGAGCAGCCCCCGCCGCCGCTGCCGCAGGAGATCGTGGAGGCGACCCGGGCGAAGTACGCGGAGGCGTACGGGCGTCTGACGGGCGTCAGGTGGCGGTGACGGCCCACGCACACGAAGAAGCCCCCGGCCTGGGCCGGGGGCTTCTTTCTGTGGAGCGGACGACGAGGCTCGAACTCGCGACCTCAACCTTGGCAAGGTTGCGCTCTACCAACTGAGCTACGTCCGCACTGCGCCGTGGCGCGAGAGCAACTATACCCAACCCCACCCCCGGACGAGGCACACGACGCGTGGCGGTTCCGCGCCCCGGCCTCGGGACGGCCGACGAGGGGGCGTTCGGTGACGGGCGGGGCCGTCCGGGCGCCCGTCGCCACGGTCACCGCGCCGGCCGCGGGTCGTGTCCCGACGGTGCGCACCGGTCTCTCCCACGGGCATCGGCGAGTCCCCGCCGGACGACCGCCCGGGCGTCCAACTCGGGTGCCTCGCCGTGGGGTTCCTCGGGCGTCGCGCCGGACGGAGTCCGTCCGCCGTCGTGAGCCGCCCCGCATCGACGCCCTCGGGACGCGGTCGAGCCCACCCGTCTTCGGCCCCTGCGTCGGACACCCCGGCCGGCCGGAAGCGGTCACCGTCGACACCTCGCGTCCCGACGGCCGGACCGCTCGATGTGGTCACCCTCACACCGGCGACAAGCGGGCGCCCGCCGTCGTATCCGGCGCCGCACACGACAAAGGCCCCGGTCCATGAACCGGGGCCCTTCTCTGTGGAGCGGACGACGAGGCTCGAACTCGCGACCTCAACCTTGGCAAGGTTGCGCTCTACCAACTGAGCTACGTCCGCATTGCTCCCGACCGGCTTTCACCGATCGGTGCGAGCATCAGCCTACCTGATCCAGAAGGATGCTCTGACCGATGTCGTAGAGCGGGTGACAGGGATTGCACACTGCGCCTCCCCCTTGGAAAGGGGGTGTTCTACTACTGAACTACACCCGCGTGACTCCTCGGGGTTCTGCCTTCCGGCCTCGCCCCTCGGCGTGCTCCAGACTCTAGCTGATCACCTGGGGGTCGGCGCAAGTTGGTTGTGCGGAAGGCCTGATGGGGTTCCGTCGGGTGCGGAGGGGGCGGCCGGGCGGGGTGTTCAGTGCGACTTCGCGAACGCCTCGTAGATCTTCTTCGGGATGCGGCCCCGTGGCGGCACATCCATCTTGTTGGAGCGTGCCCAGGCGCGGACCGCCGCCGGATCGGGCGTCAGCGCCGTGTGTGTGTACGTCTTCCCGGTCCGCGCCTTCTTGCGGCCGGCCTCGACGTACGGCGCCAGCGCCTTACGCAGTTTCTTGGCATTGGTTTGATTGAGGTCGATCTCGTACGACTTGCCGTCCAGTCCGAAGACGATCGTTTCCGCCGCTTCTGAGCCGTCGATGTCGTCAAAGAGAGTGACCACGACACGCTGCGCCACGAATATCGGTCCCTTCGCGCGGCACCTCGCGATCACGCGCCATGACGTGCGGGGACGTCGGGCGGTTGTCGAGAGATGTCGACTGTCCGGCAGTAATTGGGCAAAGTATCGGCTAATGCCATTTCCTTTGTACAGTGCCCGGCATTGCATTGTGAAGACCGACTGAATACCTCCGCGTGTCCGGGGCGCAATGCCCTGCCGCCGCCCTTCTGTGGTTTTTCCTAGGATTTTCCGTGCGGGCCCTTGCGTCGCTGCGGCACCGTGACCGTGATCACGTAGGATGCTACGAATCTACGCGAGTAGAAATTGTGTGCGGGTAGTCTGAAGGAACCTGCTCAGCACCACACACCGGGAGTGCCAGTGGCACGCGTCGTAGTCGACGTCATGCTCAAGCCCGAGATCCTCGACCCCCAGGGCCAGGCGGTGCAGCGTGCACTGCCGAGGCTCGGTTTCGAAGGTATCTCCGACGTACGTCAGGGAAAGCGATTCGAACTGGAAGTTGACGGGCCGGTCGATGAGGCCGCCCTCGCGCGTATCCATGATCTCGCGGAATCCTTCCTCGCCAACACCGTGATCGAGGACTTCACCGTCAAGGTGGAGGAAGCGGCGGAGGCCGTGAAGTGACCGCTCGTATCGGTGTCGTCACTTTCCCGGGCAGCCTCGACGACCGGGACACCCAGCGCGCCATCCGCCTCGCGGGTGCCGAGCCCGTCGCCCTCTGGCACAAGGACAAGGACCTGGGGCAGGTCGACGCCGTGGTGCTGCCGGGCGGTTTCTCCTACGGCGACTATCTGCGCGCCGGGGCCATCTCCCGTTTCTCGCCGGTGATGGAGAGCGTCATCGAGCAGGCGAAGGGCGGTCTGCCCGTCCTCGGCATCTGCAACGGCTTCCAGGTCCTCACCGAGGCCCACCTCCTCCCGGGTGCGATGCTCGGCAACGACCACCTCCACTTCATCTGCCGCGACCAGAAGCTGCGCGTGGAGAACGCGACCACGGCCTGGACCGGCGACTTCCGGAGCGGGCAGGAGATCCACATCCCGCTCAAGAACATGGACGGCCGGTACGTCGCCGACGAGTACACCCTCGACAAGCTGGAGGCCGAGGGCCGGGTCGTCTTCCGGTACCTCGACTTCAACCCCAACGGCTCCCTGCGCGACATCGCCGGCATCACCAACGAGGCCGGGAACGTCGTCGGCCTGATGCCGCACCCCGAGCACGCCGTCGAGTCGCTGATCGGTACCGGTCGTACCGACGGCCTCCCGTTCTTCACCTCGATCCTCAAGAAGCTGGTCAACGCATGAGCCGTAGCCCTCTGGACACGGTCGAGCACGCGGCCGCGACCCCCGACGTCGAGCTGCCCTGGGCCGAACTGGGTCTGAAGAAGGACGAGTACGAGCGGGTCGTCGAGATCCTGGGCCGCCGTCCCACCGGCGCCGAGCTCGCCATGTACTCGGTCATGTGGTCCGAGCACTGCTCGTACAAGTCCTCCAAGGTGCACCTCCGCCAGTTCGGCGAGAAGGCCCCCGAGTCCGACGCCCTGCTCGTGGGCATCGGCGAGAACGCCGGTGTGGTGGACGTCGGCCAGGGCTATGCGGTCACCTTCAAGGTCGAGTCGCACAACCACCCCTCGTACGTCGAGCCCTACCAGGGCGCTGCGACCGGTGTCGGCGGCATCGTGCGCGACATCATCGCGATGGGCGCGCGGCCGGTCGCCGTCGTCGACCCGCTGCGCTTCGGCGCGGCCGACCACCCCGACACCAAGCGGGTGCTGCCGGGCGTCGTGGCCGGCATCGGCGGCTACGGCAACTGCCTCGGCCTGCCCAACATCGGCGGCGAGGTCGTCTTCGACGCCTGCTATCAGGGCAATCCGCTGGTCAACGCCGGTGCCATCGGTGTGATGCGGCACGAGGACATCCACCTCGCCAAGGCGTCGGGCGCGGGCAACAAGGTCGTCCTCTACGGGGCCCGTACCGGCGGCGACGGCATCGGCGGCGCCTCGATCCTGGCCTCCGAGACCTTCGACACTGCATCTGACAGTGCCTCCGGCACGGGCAAGCCCTCCAAGCGCCCCGCCGTGCAGGTCGGCGACCCCTTCCAGGAGAAGCTCCTCATCGAGTGCACCCTGGAGGCCTTCCGGGAGAAGCTGGTCGTCGGCATCCAGGACCTGGGTGCGGCCGGTCTGTCCTGCGCCACCTCCGAGCTGGCCTCGAACGGCTCCGGCGGGATGCGCGTCACCCTGGACGACGTACCGCTGCGCGACTCCACGCTCTCGCCCGAGGAGATCCTCATGAGCGAGTCGCAGGAACGGATGTGCGCGGTCGTCGAGCCGGAGAAGGTCGACCGGTTCCTGGAGATCTGCGAGAAGTGGGATGTCATCGCCACCGTCATCGGTGAGGTGACGGACGGCGACCGCCTGGAGATCTACTGGCACGGCGGGAAGATCGTCGATGTCGACCCGCGCACGGTCGCCCACGAGGGCCCGGTGTACGAGCGCCCGTACGCCCGCCCGGAGTGGCAGGACGCGCTCCAGGCGGACAGCGCCGACAAGCTGCCCCGCCCGGAGACCTCCGAGGAGCTGAGGGCCCAGGTCCTGAAGCTGGTGGCGTCGCCCAACCAGGCGTCCAAGAAGTGGATCACCTCCCAGTACGACCACTTCGTGCAGGGCAACACGGTCCTCGCCCAGCCCGAGGACTCCGGGATGATCCGCATCGACGAGGAGTCCGGGCTCGGCGTCGCCATCGCCACCGACGGCAACGGCCGGTACGCGAAGCTCGACCCCTACACCGGCGCCCAGCTCGCCCTCGCCGAGGCGTACCGCAATGTGGCGACCACCGGTGCCAAGCCGCTGGCCGTCTCGGACTGCCTGAACTTCGGCTCGCCCGAGGACCCGGCCGTCATGTGGCAGTTCGCGGAGGCCGTCCGCGGTCTCGCCGACGGCTGCCTCCAGCTGGGCACCCCGGTGACCGGCGGCAATGTCTCGCTCTACAACCAGACCGGTGAGGCGGCCATCCACCCGACGCCGGTGGTGGCGGTGCTGGGCGTCATCGACGATGTCGCCCGCCGTACGCCCGTCGCCTTCCAGCAGGAGGGCCAGCTGCTCTATCTGCTGGGCGACACCCGCGAGGAGTTCGGCGGTTCGGCCTGGTCGCAGGTCGTCCACGACCACCTCGGCGGTCTGCCCCCCGAGGTAGATCTGGAGCGCGAGCGGCTGCTCGGCGAGATCCTCGTCTCGGCCTCCCGCGACGGCATGATCGACTCCGCGCACGATCTGTCCGACGGCGGCCTGGTCCAGGCCGTGGTCGAGTCCGCGCTGCTCGGCGGCAAGGGCGCACGGCTGATCGTGCCGGACGGGCTCGACGCGTTCACCTTCCTCTTCTCCGAGTCGGCGGGCCGCGCGATCGTCGCGGTGCCGCGCTCCGAGGAGGTCCGCTTCAACGACATGTGCGGGGCCCGCGGACTGCCCGCCACCCGCATCGGCGTCGTGGACGGCGACACCATCGAGCTCCAGGGCGAGTTCGAACTGTCCCTGGAGGACCTGCGCGAGGCCCACGAGAGCACCATCCCGGCGCTGCTCGCCTAGGCCGTCCTCGTCGTTACGAGGTGCGGGCCCCCGCCCGGTTCGCCGGACGGGGGCCCGCACGGCCTCGGGCGAAATGGGCCCCGGCGGCCGTACCCCTGACGGCATAGGGTCGCCCCATGCCCCCGGCCAAGAAGCGCACCCGGACGTACGACCCCGCCAAGACCCGTGCCGCGGTGCTCGCCCAGTACGCCCTGGTACGCCGGGCCGTGGGCGGGCTGAGTCCCGAACAGCTCGCGCTGCCCACCCGGCTGGGCGACTGGCGGGTGCGGGACCTGGTCGCCCATATCGGCATGGCGCTCTCCGCGGTCGGACTGCTGTGCGACCGGCCCGAGCCGGCGCGGCGGGGCGGGGCGCTGCCGGACTGGCCGTCGGCCGTCGCCGTCGATGCCCCGGCCATCGCCGCCCGCGCCCGGGAACTCGCCGAGGACACCCCGGACCCGGGCGCCCAGCTGGACGAGGCCGAACGCCGCTTCACGGCCGCCCTCGCCGAACACCCCGGCAGCCGCCTGCTCGACACCGGCGTCGGCGCGCTGCCGCTGGCCGACTATGTGGTCACCCGCACCGTCGAACTCGTCGTCCACACCGACGATCTGAACGCCGCCCTGCCCGCTCTGGAGATCCCGTACGACCGGGGAGCTCTCGGCGCAGCCACCCGGCTGCTCGCCGACACGCTCGCCGTGCGGGCGCCCGGAGCCTCGACCGAGGTGCGCATCCCGCCGTACGCCGTGGTGCAGTGCGTCGAGGGCCCCCGGCACACCCGCGGGACCCCGCCGAACGTCGTGGAGACCGACCCGCTGACCTGGATCCGGCTGGCGACGGGCCGTACGGACTGGGACACCGCCCTCGCGGACGCCAGGGTCGCCGCGAGCGGCGAACGGGCCGACCTCAGCGGTCTGCTGCCCCTGATGAGCTGACGACCGGGCCGGGCGGCCCGCCGGGAACCGCTCCCGGGCCGTCCCCGTCCCACCGCCATGAACAGGCATCCGGCGGCCCTCGTCGCCCTGACCCTGACGCTGGTCCTGCTGCCGCTCGCGGTGGCCTGCGGGACCGGAGCCCGTTCGGGCGAGAGCCGTTCCACCGGCCCGGACGGCGACCCGCCGGTCATCGGGGTGCACTGGCGCGTGGACAGCCTCACCACCGACGGCATCACCAGGAACGCCCCGGCCGGCGCCTATCTCCGGATCGACGACCACGGCCGGATCAGCGGCAACTACGGCTGCAACAGCTTCCGCGCGCCCGTCACGGTCCGGGGTGACCGCATCGTTCTCGGGCCCGCCGATTCCACCGCGATGGCCTGCGTCGAGGGGAGCGACTTCGAGAGGGCCCTCTCCCGCACGCTCGACGACGGCACACTCACCGCCGAGGTCCACCGGGACCGGCTGACCCTCACCGCCGAGGACGGCACCCGGGTGGACCTCACCGAGGAGAAGGACGCCGCCCTGTACGGCACCACCTGGCGGGTCACCTCCCTGGTGGACGGCGACACCGCCACCTCGGTGCCCGGGGCGGCCGCCGAGCCGGCGTGGTTCACCCTCGACCGCACGGCCGGCACGGTGTCCGGCGGCCTCGGCTGCCATCGGTTCGGGGCGGTCGCGACGGTACGCGACGGCCGTCTCACCACACGTGATCTCAAGGTCACCGGCAAGATGTGCGACGACTCACTCAGGGCCGTCGAGAAGACCCTGATCGGGCTTCTCGGCCGACCGCTCAGCTATCGGATCGATCATCGAAACATCGCGCTGACCAGCGAAGACGGCCAGGGTGTCCAGGCCGTGGCCGAGCCCTGACCCCCGGGGGCCGAGCAGGCCGGAGACCCCCGGAAACCGGTGGCCGGATTCGGATCGGTGCACGATCTCCCCTACACTCGGACCCGTGCCACGTGGTGACGGTCGACTCAATCACGACCTGCTCCCCGGTGAGAAAGGCCCCCAGGACGCGTGCGGCGTCTTCGGTGTCTGGGCTCCGGGAGAAGAGGTCGCAAAACTCACGTACTTCGGGCTCTATGCCCTTCAGCACCGGGGTCAGGAATCCGCGGGTATCGCGGTCAGCAACGGCTCCCAGATCCTCGTCTTCAAGGACATGGGCCTCGTGTCCCAGGTCTTCGACGAGACCTCGCTCGGTTCTCTCCAGGGTCATATCGCGGTCGGACACGCCCGCTACTCGACCACCGGTGCCTCCGTCTGGGAGAACGCCCAGCCGACGTTCCGTGCCACGGCGCACGGCTCCCTCGCGCTCGGCCACAACGGCAACCTGGTCAACACGGCGCAGCTCGCCGAGATGGTCGCCGCTCTCCCCAAGGAGAACGGCCGTGCCACCCAGGTGGCCGCCACCAACGACACCGATCTGGTGACCGCCCTGCTGGCGGGCCAGGTCGACGACGACGGCAAGCCGCTGACCGTCGAAGAGGCGGCGGTCACGGTGCTGCCGCAGGTCAAGGGGGCCTTCTCACTCGTCTTCATGGATGAGGGGACCCTGTACGCGGCCCGTGACCCGCAGGGCATCCGCCCGCTGGTCCTCGGCCGTCTCGAGCGCGGCTGGGTCGTCGCCTCCGAGACCGCCGCGCTGGACATCACGGGCGCCAGCTTCGTCCGCGAGATCGAGCCGGGCGAGTTCGTCGCGATCGACGAGAACGGCCTGCGGACGTCCCGATTCGCGGAAGCGAAGCCTCGCGGCTGTGTCTTCGAGTATGTGTATCTGGCCCGCCCCGACACCGACATCGCCGGCCGGAACGTCTATCTCTCCCGCGTCGAGATGGGCCGCCGCCTCGCGAAGGAGGCTCCGGCCGAGGCCGATCTGGTCATAGCGACGCCCGAGTCCGGAACCCCCGCCGCGGTCGGTTACGCGGAGGCATCCGGGATCCCGTTCGGCTCCGGTCTGGTGAAGAACGCCTATGTGGGCCGCACCTTCATCCAGCCTTCCCAGACGATCCGCCAGCTCGGTATCCGTCTGAAGCTGAACCCGCTGAAGGAAGTCATCAAGGGCAAGCGCCTGGTCGTCGTCGACGACTCGATCGTGCGCGGCAACACCCAGCGGGCGCTGGTGCGGATGCTCCGTGAGGCGGGCGCCGCCGAGATCCACATCCGGATCTCCTCCCCGCCCGTGAAGTGGCCCTGCTTCTTCGGTATCGACTTCGCCACCCGCGCCGAGCTGATCGCCAACGGCATGTCGGTCGAGGAGATCGGCCGTTCCCTGGGCGCGGACTCGCTGGCGTACATCTCCATCGACGGCATGATCGAGGCGACCGCCATCGCCAAGCCGAACCTGTGCCGTGCCTGCTTCGACGGCGAGTACCCGATGGAGCTGCCCGATCCGGAGCTGCTGGGCAAGCAGCTGCTGGAGACCGAGCTGGCGGCCGGTCCGGCCGCCACGGCCGCGGCCGACGCCATACGTCGTCCCTGAGCCCGTACCACCGACCCGAAAGATCCCAGGCATGTCTGCTGTGTCCGACCAGTCGACTCCGTCGACGGGTACCTCCGGCGCCTCCTATGCGGCCGCGGGTGTCGACATCGAGGCGGGCGACCGCGCCGTGGAGCTCATGAAGGAGTGGGTGAGGAAGACGCGGCGGCCCGAGGTCCTCGGCGGCCTCGGCGGTTTCGCCGGCCTCTTCGACGCCTCCGCCCTCAAGCACTACGAGCGCCCGCTGCTCGCCTCCGCCACCGACGGCGTGGGCACCAAGGTCGACATCGCGCGCCGGATGGGCGTCTACGACACCATCGGCCGGGACCTGGTCGCCATGGTCATGGACGACATCGTGGTGTGCGGTGCCGAGCCGCTGTTCATGACCGACTACATCTGCGTCGGCAAGGTCCACCCCGAGCGGGTCGCCGCGATCGTCAAGGGCATCGCCGAGGGCTGTGTACTGGCAGGCTGCGCCCTGGTCGGCGGTGAGACCGCCGAACACCCGGGCCTGCTGGGTCCGGACGACTTCGATGTCGCGGGCGCCGGTACGGGCGTCGTGGAGGCCGACCGGCTGCTCGGTGCCGAGCACATCCGCACGGGTGACGCGGTGATCGCCATGGCGGCCTCCGGTCTTCACTCGAACGGGTACTCCCTCGTCCGGCACGTCCTTCTCGACCGGGCGAAGCTGGATCTCGACCGGCACATCGAGGAGCTCGGCCGCACCCTCGGCGAGGAGCTGCTGGAGCCGACGAAGATCTACTCACTGGACTGCCTGGCGCTGACCCGCACCGCCGAGGTGCATGCCTTCAGCCACATCACGGGTGGCGGTCTCGCGGCCAACCTGGCCCGTGTGATCCCGGACACCCTGCACGCCGTGGTCGACCGCTCGACCTGGACTCCCGCACCGGTGTTCGACCTGGTCGGGAAGACCGGCGAGGTCGAGCGTGCGGAGCTGGAGAAGACCCTGAACATGGGTGTGGGCATGATCGCGATCGTCCCCGGACAGTCCGTGGACGTCGCGCTCGCCGCCCTGGCCGACCGTGGTGTGGACGCCTGGGTCGCCGGTGAGATCACCGACCGTGGCGACCACGGGACCGGCGCAGCCCTGGTGGGGGACTACGCGAGCTGATCCCCGCCGCACAGCACAGAACCCGGTCCGTGGCGAGGCCACGGACCGGGCGGAAGACTGAGGCAGGGGTCAAGCACCGCGGCGTTGCCGCGGAGAACCCTCGTCCTCGTCATCGTCGTCGTCCCCGTACAGGTCGGCGTACCGTGCGTACAGGTCGTCGTCGTGCTCATCGTCCTCGAACCGCTCGCCGTTCGGCGAGGCATTCGACGTCGATGCGCCCAGCTCCTCAGCCAGGCGTGAGAGATCCGTCCCACCGCTGTTGTACTTCAGCTGGCGGGCGACCTTCGTCTGCTTGGCCTTGGCCCGGCCGCGCCCCATGGCTCGACCCCCTCAACGACGGGGCTCGACGGCCCCAGAGTCTTGACACGCGTTCATGATCTGGAACGGACTCTCCGTGGAGAGGCCGTCCGTAGGGCTTCCACGGTACCTGAGCCCGCGGCCATACGGTACGTCGCCCGCAGGACGGGCGTGTGCACCGGACCGTCGAGGCGCCCCGTCCTCGCTGGTCACGGCCGATTTTAACCACTTATCGGCGGACGACCCGCCGATAAGAGTGAGAGTTGTCTCCCCTCCCATCGGCGGGTACCCGTCACACCTGTGCGGTCTTCCCCAGGACCTGTCCCGAACGCGCCTCGGCCATGCGCTGCTCGGCGATCCGGTCGGCCGCGGCGGCCGGCGGAATACCGTCTTCCTTCGCACGTGCGAAGATTGCCAGCGTGGTGTCGAAGATCTTCGACGCCTTCGCCTTGCACCGGTCGAAGTCGAAGCCGTGCAGCTCGTCGGCGACCTGGATGACACCGCCGGCGTTGACGACGTAGTCCGGTGCGTAAAGGATCTTGCGGTCGGCGAGGTCCTTCTCCACACCCGCGTGCGCCAGCTGGTTGTTGGCCGCGCCGCACACCACCTTCGCCGTCAGCACCGGGACGGTGTCGTCGTTCAGCGCCCCGCCCAGCGCGCAGGGGGCGTAGATGTCCAGCCCCTCGGTGCGGATGAGGGCGTCGGTGTCCTCGGCCACGGCGACCTCGGGGTGGGCCTCGGTGATCCGGCGCACGGCATCCGCCCGCACATCCGTGATCACGACCTCGGCGCCGTCCTCCAGCAGGTGCTCGACCAGGTAGTGCCCGACCTTGCCGACGCCCGCGACGCCGACCTTGCGGCCCCGCAGGGTCGGGTCGCCCCACAGATGCTGGGCGGAGGCCCGCATGCCCTGGAAGACGCCGTAGGAGGTCAGCACGGACGAGTCGCCCGCGCCGCCGTTCTCGGGGGAGCGCCCGGTGGTCCAGCGGCACTCCCGCGACACGACGTCCATGTCGGCCACATAGGTGCCGACGTCGCAGGCGGTGACGTACCGGCCGCCGAGGGAGGCCACGAAGCGGCCGTAGGCGAGCAGCAGTTCCTCGGTCTTGATCTGCTCGGGGTCACCGATGATCACGGCCTTGCCGCCGCCGTGCTCGAGGCCGGCCATGGCGTTCTTGTACGACATCCCGCGCGCGAGGTTCAGCGCGTCGGCGACGGCCGCCTCCTCGGTGGCGTAGGGGTAGAAGCGGGTGCCGCCGAGGGCGGGGCCCAGAGCGGTGGAGTGGATCGCGATGACGGCCTTGAGGCCGGTGGCCCGGTCCTGACAGAGCACGACCTGCTCATGACCTCCCTGATCCGACTGGAACAGGGTGTGCAGGACGCCGTCGGTTACGTCGGTCACTGTGGTGACTCCCGAGTGAGTAGCGGCGGTTGTGGGAGGGACCCCGTGCGGGTGGCGGCGCCCCTGGGCATGAGCGTAGAGCGTCTGCGCGGCCACCCGGCGCGCAGTGCCCGGGAACACCCTCCCTCGGAGTACGCCCGGACGGGTTCGTGGGACGATTTGCCATGGTTTTCCACCGTGGCCGGATCCGCCCGGACGGGGTACCGGTCGGGTCCGACGCGGGTTTCCGAGCAGGTCCGATGGGGAGGGAGCAAGGCGTGCCCAAGGTGTCCTCGGTGATCGTCCCGTATGCGTGCTACTTGCGCGTGTACGAACCGCTGGCCGCCTTCCAGGAGCCGGAGCGCCGTCACTGGGAGCGATACGCCCGGCGTCCGGACCGTCCCTCGTACCAGGACGAACTGCGCCGCTCCCTGGCCGACTTGGTGCCGACCCCGCCGGTTCCGGTCCCGGTGCACGAGAGTAGCGACGCCTTTGTCACGGAGATCGACGGGGCCCTGTGCGTCTGCCCCTGGCGGACCCGGCTGCGCGGCTGGCAGGCGCTGGAGGGCCTGTCGCACGAGCTGCCCGCGCCGGTGCTGGACGCGGTGCTGCCGCCGGTGGTGCGCCGCCAGGCATCCCAGGACTACGAGCGCTGGCTTGCCCGCAACCCGGACGCGCGGCCCTGGATCCGCACGGCGACCTGGCAGGTGCCGCTGAACTGGTTCGTGCTGGTCTCGGACGAGGAGCGGCGCTACGACACGGGGTCCGCCGGGGTGCCGCCGATGCTGCGCTACCGCACGCCCATGGTGCAGGCCAGGCGGCGCACCGCGCGGGCGTTGCGGACGCTCAAGGAGGCGATCGACGAGGGGCCGCTCATCGAGGGGCTGGTCGATGTGGGGCGGTGGCTGGAGGAGTTCCATCCGCGGTCGCTGGTCGAGCTGGACTACGGCGGGCTGGTCCATGTGCTGTCGGCGGCGGAACTGGACGAGGACCACTCGGCCGCGGATGTCGCCGAGGGCATCGAGGCCCTGCGGCTGGGGGACGCGGACGCGGCGGGGGAGGCGTACGGCAGACTGGCGGGGCGCTGGCGGGCCGTACGGGACCGCCGGTCGGCGAACTGAGGGCGCCGCGGGTCGGGTCCGTCCTCGGGGTTACGGTGCTCGGGTACGAGGTTCGGGCGCGAGGTTCGGGTGCGGGGATGCGCGAACTGTGACCCACAAGACATAGTGAAGTCGCAACCTTTGGCCCTTGGTTGACGTACTCAAGATCAGGACGATGGACGTAGGTCCCGATCCGGGCTTTTCCTGCCAAGCGTGATGGACCGCACTTACGCGGACCTTGCGTCTTACGGCCCTCCTCGTGCCAAAATAGGACAAGGAGCCCGGGGAGGGCTCCCTCTGCTCATGTATGGGTGGAAGCTCCGCATTGCCCGCTTTGGGGGGTCTGACGCCTCCTGATCGCCCTGTGACTGATCGTCACAGTGGCGTGACTGTCCGCTATGGCATGGTCCATCGGCATCCGTCGCTGATGAACACCTGGGAGGGCAATTCCATCGGTTTGGCCGACGCGGCTGGACAGATGGTGTAGTTGTAGTGCCGAGGACAAGCCGTTCGTCCTATAACCGACTCGACCCGCGTCCGCCATTTCGGGCAACGCGGGTCAAGGTGCAGAATTTAGAGGAAAGAACCGAGAAGGTTCGGTTCTCCCGAGGAGGCCGCTCATGACCGCTCGCACCCCCGATGCCGAGCCGCTGCTGACCCCGGCTGAGGTCGCCACCATGTTCCGTGTCGACCCCAAGACGGTTACGCGGTGGGCGAAGGCCGGCAAGCTCACGTCGATCCGCACGCTCGGCGGGCACCGCCGTTACCGCGAGGCTGAGGTCCGCGCTCTGCTCGCGGGCATTCCGCAGCAGCGCAGCGAGGCCTGAAGCATCGCATAACCGGACAGAGGGGTAAGTCCCCAACTCACCTCGACGTCTGGGCCCCAGCTCCAAGCGACGTGGGTTCTGCCCCAACAGAACCCTCTCCCGAGGTCATCAGAGGCACGACAAGGGTGCGTCGTCGATCGCGCCGGACTCAGCCGAGTCCGGCGCGATCTTTTTTGTGCTCGGAATGAGCATCCGACGGCGGTCCGTGAGCGGCCTTGTCGGAGTCTGGGGAGGGGTGTCGGATCTCCGGGTTCCCGGGCCTCCAAGTAGGGTGCAATTGCACATATTAAATTGACTGTGTGTAGGAGGGGGGTAAGTTCTGTGCTTCCCAAAACTTATGCGGTGACACCCGTCACACGTCACAGTCCTTGTTGCGCTCATGAAGTCTTTGCTAGAGGAACACGGCTCTGTGGAGCGGGCGTTGGGGAACCCGTACGTCAGAGGTGCCCACCCGGAGGGGTTTCGAATCTTCCGATCCGCGGCCGGCTTCCGGCGCGCGGGGGCGGCGCGCGGTGACCTGGGTCACGCCCCGGAGGGGTCGTCGTCCCGGGGAACGCTCTCGGGGGTGTCCTCGCCGCGCTGTGCGGGTTCCATGGCCAGACGCAGGAGTTGAAGACAGACGGGGCAACGGGGCGTCAGATGCCGGTATCCGGAGGCGGCGGACAGGTGGGCGCGGAGCAGGGCGCGCGTCTCGTGCCGGGCGTACGCCGCCATACGACACCTCCCCCCCCGGGGCCCGGACGGCCGGGACCCCCATGCTTCTGGCGTAGCGGCGGAGGGTGGTCCCGTCAAGACGGCTCGGCGGGCGTGGGTGGCCGTTCAGGACAGCCGCCGGCCGCCTCGGGCGCCAATTGATCATGGGACCCGTCGGAGGGCACTGGAGCCCTCTTCTCGGGTGCTCTCGGGGGGACTTGGCGGCGGGACGGCGAACGGGCGGCGTAACCCGTACATGCGTCCCTCCGGTCCGCCCCGTCCTCGTCCGACGGGCCGACGGGTCATCGGGTCGCGTCGTCGGGTCGTCGGCCCGTCGGGTCGGAACACGAAGAAGCCCCGCACCTCAAGGGTGCGGGGCTCTCATGATGCGGTCCTGACGGGATTTGAACCCGCGGCCTCCACCTTGACAGGGTGGCGAGCACTCCAAGCTGCTCCACAGGACCAAGCTCGCGACGCCCGCCCTGGTGCCGGAGACCGGTTCCGTGTGCGGTGCGCTGCGAGAAGAGACTGTACAGGAGGGTGAGCGCCCGGTCGAACTCACCCCCTGTGCGCACATCGCTACGGAACCGCCGCGTCGATCGCCTTCACGATCCGTTTGTCGGAGACCGGATACGCCGTGCCCAGCGCATGCGCGAAATAGCTCACCCGCAGCTCCTCGATCATCCAGCGGATGTCCAGCACCGCGGAGGGGACGGGGCGGCCCTGCGGCAACTGCTCCAGCAGCCAGGCGTACTCGTCCCGCATCTCGTGGACCTTGGCCATACGCGTGGTGTCCCGCTGGACATTGGTCGGCATCTGCTGGAGCCGGCGGTCCGCGGCGATCAGATAGCGCATCAGATCGGGCAGCCGCCGTATCTCCACCTCCGTGACGAAGCCGGGCCTGACGAGGGCGTCCAGCTGTGTGCGGACGTCCGTCAGGTTCGGCAGCAGGGCGGGGCTGCGCACGGCCTTCAGACGGCGCTCACAGGCCCCCCAAGCGGCCAGTACCTGCTGCACCTGCCCGACCGTGCGGACCGTGGTGTCGACGATCTCCGCGCGCACCCTGTCGTACAGCTTCCGGTAGGACTCCTCGTCCCACGCCGGTCCCCCGAAGTCCCCGATCAGCTTGTCCGCGGCCGCCCGGGCGCAGTCGTCGAACAGGGCCTGGACGGAACCGTGCGGGTTCGCGGACAGCGCGAGCTTCTGGGCGTTCGTCAGCTTCTCGGACGCGAACTTCGCCGGGTTCACCGGGATGTTCCGCAGGATCAGGCGCCGGGTGCCCTGCCACATCGCCTGCGCCTGCTCCTCCTCCGTGTCGAAGAGCCGTACGGAGACCGTGTCGCCGTCGTTGACCAGGGCCGGGTAGGCCTTCACCGGGTGGCCGGCCCGCCGGGTCTCGAAGACCCGGCTGAGGGAGCCGATGGTCCAGTCGGTCAGCCCCGTGCGTTCCAGGGACTCGCCGCCCTGCCGTTCGGCCGTGGCCGCCGCGGCCTTCGACAGGGCCTGGCGCGCCTTCGGCTTCAGCCGCAGCTTCAGCGCCTCCAGGTCCTTGTCCTCGGCCAGCTTCCGGCGCCGCTCGTCGACGATCCGGAAGGTGATCGTGAGATGGTCGGGCACCTTGGACAGATCGAAGTCGTCCGCCTCGAACGGCACACCGACCATGCGCCTCAGCTCCCGGGCCATGGTCACGGTCAGCGGTTCCTGGAGGGGCACCGCGGTGTCCAGGAACGCCTTCGCGTAGTTCGGTGCCGGGACGTAGTTGCGGCGGATCGGCTTGGGGAGCGACCGGATCAGCTCGGTGACCAGTTCCTCCCGCAGACCGGGGATCTGCCAGTCGAAGCCCTCGGCCGTGACCTGGTTGAGGACCTGCAGCGGAATGTGGACCGTCACGCCGTCCGCGTCCGCGCCCGGCTCGAACTGGTAGGTGACCTTGAACTTCAGCCGTCCCTGGCGCCAGGAGTCGGGGTAGTCGTCCTTGGTGACCCGGCCCGCCTTCTCGTTGATGAGCATCTCGCGCTCGAAGTCGAGGAAGTCGGGCTGTTCGTGGCGTTTGTGCTTCCACCAGGAGTCGAAGTGCGCCCCGGACACCACATGGTCCGGCACCCGCTGGTCGTAGAAGTCGAACAGCGTCTCGTCGTCGACCAGGATGTCCCGGCGCCGGGCGCGGTGCTCCAGCTCCTCGACCTCGGTCAGCAGCTTTCGGTTGTCGGCGAAGAACTTGTGGTGGGTGCGCCAGTCGCCCTCGACGAGCGCGTTGCGGATGAACAGCTCACGGCTGGCCTCCGGGTCGATACGGCCGTAGTTCACCTTGCGCTGGGCGACGATCGGCACCCCGTACAGGGTGACCTTCTCGTACGCCATCACGGCCGCCTGGTCCTTCTCCCAGTGCGGTTCGCTGTACGTCCGCTTGAGGAGGTGGCCGGCGAGCGGTTCGACCCACTCGGGCTCGATCCTGGCGTTGACCCGCGCCCACAGCCGGGAGGTCTCCACCAGCTCGGCGGACATCACCAGACGCGGGGGCTTCTTGAACAGGGACGAGCCCGGGAAGATCGCGAACTTGGCGTTGCGGGCCCCGAGGTACTCGTTGCGCCCGCCGTCCCTGCGCGTGGCGGGGCCGGAGTCCTTGGACTCCTTCACATCCTTCAGACCGATGTGCGAGAGCAGGCCGGCCAGGAGCGAGATGTGGATGCGGTCGGCCGGTGCGTCCTGCTCGTCGAGGTGGATGCCCATCTGCTTGGCGACCGTGCGCAGCTGGGTGTAGATGTCCTGCCATTCGCGGATGCGCAGGAAGTTCAGATACTCCTGCTTGCACATCCGGCGGAAGGACGAGGAACCGCGCTCCTTCTGCTGCTCGCGGAGATACCGCCAGAGGTTGAGATAGGCGAGGAAGTCGCTGGTCTCGTCCTTGAAGCGGGCGTGCTGCTGGTCGGCCTGGGCCTGCTTGTCGGCGGGGCGCTCGCGCGGGTCCTGGATGGACAGGGCGGCGGCGACGACCATGACCTCGCGGGCACAGCCGTTGCGGTCCGCCTCCAGGACCATGCGCGCCAGCCGCGGGTCCACCGGGAGCTGGGCGAGCTTGCGGCCGGTGTCGGTGAGGCGCTTGCGCGGGTCCTTCTGGGCGGGGTCCAGTGCGCCCAGTTCCTCGAGGAGCTGGACACCGTCACGGATGTTGCGGTGGTCCGGCGGGTCGATGAAGGGGAACTTCTCGATCTCTCCGAGGCCGGCCGCGGTCATCTGGAGGATGACGGAGGCGAGATTGGTACGGAGGATCTCGGCGTCGGTGAACTCCGGGCGTGCGGTGAAGTCCTCCTCGGAGTACAGACGGATGCAGATGCCGTCCGAGGTGCGGCCGCAGCGGCCCTTGCGCTGATTGGCGCTCGCCTGGGAGACCGGCTCGATGGGCAGGCGCTGGACCTTGGTGCGGTGGCTGTAGCGCGAGATGCGGGCGAAGCCGGGGTCGATGACGTATTTGATGCCCGGGACGGTCAGCGAGGTCTCGGCGACGTTCGTGGCCAGGACGATCCTGCGTCCCGTGTGCGGCTGGAAGACGCGGTGCTGCTCGGCGTGGGAGAGCCGCGCGTACAGGGGCAGGATCTCCGTGAATCGGTACTGCTTCTTGATCAGCGCGTCGGCGGTGTCCCGGATCTCCCGCTCACCGGAGAGGAAGACGAGGATGTCGCCCTTGCCCTCGCCCATGAGTTCCTCGACGGCGTCCGTGATCGCGGTGATCTGGTCGCGGTCGGCGTCCTCGGAGTCCTCCTCCAGGAGGGGGCGGTAGCGCACCTCCACCGGGTAGGTGCGGCCGCTGACCTCGACGATCGGCGCGTCCCCGAAGTGCCGGGAGAAGCGCTCGGGGTCGATCGTGGCCGAGGTGATGACGACCTTGAGGTCCGGGCGGCGGGGGAGGAGCTGGGCGAGATAGCCGAGCAGGAAGTCGATGTTGAGGGACCGCTCATGGGCCTCGTCGATGATGATCGTGTCGTAGGCGCGCAGCTCCCGGTCCGTCTGGATCTCGGCGAGCAGGATGCCGTCCGTCATCAGTTTGACGAAGGTGGAGTCCGGGCTGACCTGGTCGGTGAAGCGCACCTTCCAGCCGACGGCCTCGCCGAGCGGGGAGTCCAGCTCCTCGGCCACCCGCTCCGCCACGGTGCGGGCGGCGATACGGCGGGGCTGGGTGTGGCCGATCATGCCACGCACCCCGCGGCCGAGTTCGAGACAGATCTTGGGGATCTGGGTGGTCTTGCCCGAGCCGGTCTCACCGGCCACGATCACGACCTGGTGGTCGCGTATGGCGGCGGCGATCTCGTCCTTCTTCTGGCTGACCGGCAGCTGCTCGGGATAGCTGACGGCGGGGACGCGGGCGGCGCGGCCGGCGATCCTCTCCTCGGCCTTGGCGACCTCCGCCTCGATCTCGGCGAGTACGGCGGCCCGGGCCTCGGGGTTGCGGATCTTGCGCGCGCCTTCGAGCCTGCGGCCGAGACGCTGCGTGTCGCGCAGTGACAGCTCGCTCAGGCGGGGGGCGAGGGTGCCGAGCGTGGGGGCGGGATGCGTAGACATACGTCGCCCAGGATCTCATCCCGGCGAAATCCATGGCTAACGATTTGACTCCGGCGGTTCGGCCGGGGGTCCCGGGCGACCGTGGGGCGTGTGCGGGAGGGCGCTTGGCGGGGGAGTGTCTCCCGTGCCCGGGGATCCGGGGGCGGCGCGGTCCGCCGACGGAAGATCAGTGGTCGCCCGGTTGCTGAGGCAGCGAGGGCGCAGGCTGAGGCTGCTTGGTCTGCTCCGGATGGACCGGCCGCTGGGCCATCGACTGCGCGGTGTTCGAGACGGCCTTGATGCCGAGATAGGCGGTGGTTAATCCGCTCATGGCGGTGAAGGCCGCGGTGAGCACGCCGATCATCACCGACTTGTCGCCGTCCAGGCGCCATACGCCGAAGATCGCGACGCCGGAGATCACCAGGTTGCTGACGATCACCGCGAGCAGGCCGTAGCGGGCCCGGTCCTTCTCCAGCTGGGCGCCCTGCACGGCCCCGGTCCTGTCCTGACTCATGATCCCCCCGTCACACGATCATCCGACCGGCCGAACGTAGCGTCCCGGAGGGGACATGCCAAGACGGCGCGGAGGGTGGGGCGTTGTGTGTCAGCGGGCTCGCAACTGGGCTATCCGGGAGTCGACCTGGTCCCGGTCGTAGCCGCGCCGGACGATGTCGAACTGAGGCGGGTCGCCCGGATCCGTTCCCCCGGCGAGTCGCGCGAAGTATTCGTCGACCTGCACGCGGTCGTAACCGCGTCGCGTCAGCTCGAACCACTCGACTTCGTCTCCCATGGATACCTCCTGGTCTGGAAGGGCCTGGCGGGGCCTGGGCGGACAGCGCACACCACCGTATGAGCAGTCCCCTGCCGTACGGGCGGCCACATCCCCTTGATGTGCCTTGCCATCCCGCCGAACGGACTCCAGTGTCTTTCCCTCGCCATCCAGCGGACAAGGAGACCGCCCGGCAGGCGAAGGCCACTGGCTTTGCCGGATCCGAGCAGTTTCGGCATGGAATCGCTCGAGGCGGCCGCGATCGCCGAGGCCAAGGTGGCCAAGGGGTCGAAGATACGAAAACACCCTCTCCGAAAGATCTCGGAGAGGGTGTTTGCCCTGATAGGGCTCTTGTGGCTGGGGCCGGGGTCGAACCGGCGACCTTCCGCTTTTCAGGCGGACGCTCGTACCAACTGAGCTACCCAGCCACGAGGTTTCACGTGAAACCTCAGCGGTCCTGACGGGATTTGAACCCGCGGCCTCCACCTTGACAGGGTGGCGAGCACTCCAAACTGCTCCACAGGACCAAGCTTTGTGTACGACAGTGTCGCACAGGGTGGTGCGTGCCCCCAACGGGATTCGAACCCGTGCTACCGCCTTGAAAGGGCGGCGTCCTAGGCCGCTAGACGATGAGGGCTATCGGCCCGCCTGGGCGCCTTCCGGCGCCTCGGGGACGTGAGAAGCATATGGGATGGGGGGAGGGTTCGCCAAAACGGTTTAAGGCGTGGTCGGCACGGGGGTCCCGCGGGAACCGCTCGGGTCGGCTCCGGGGCGGGTCGAGGGCGTGGCGGCCGACGGTGTGGCCCCGGGCGTGGCGCCGGTGCCCGGCCGGTTGTCCTCCACCAGATGGCGGGCTACTTCCGCCGTGGTCCGACCCAGCCCGCCGAGCCTGATCTCGTCCCAGGCCTGGAGGCGACGGGTGTCCCGGTCCAGATAGAGGACCGAGGTCTCGATGGGGTCAGGGTCGGGGCGCTCGACCGCGCGCAGCCCGCTGCCGCCGGTGGAGCCCTCGATGCGCAGCCGGGTGCCGTACTTCATGATCTCCGTCGCCTCATGGTGCACATGGCCGGCCAGGACCAGGGGCACCTCTCCGTCCGTCTCGCGTGCGGCCACCGGCTCATGGGCGATCGCGATGTCGACGGGGGTGCCGGCGGCCTTCTGGTCGCGCAGTGCGGCGGCCAGGCGCGCCCCCGCCAGTTCCTCGGCCCGGTCGCCGCCCGGTGCGACCGAGCGGTCCGGGGTGAACTGGGGATCGCCGGTCCCGGCGAAGCGCAGGCCCGCGATCGTGACCGCACGGCCGTCGTCCAGCACATGGACGTTCTTCATCCGCTCCAGATAACGCTGGGTGGTGCGGGAGTCATGGTTGCCGCGGACCCAGACATAGGGGGCGCCCAGGTCGGCGATGGGATCCAGGAAGCCGTTCTCCGCCGCCGTGCCGTGGTCCATGGTGTCGCCCGAGTCGACGATCACATCGATCCGGTACTGCTCGACCAGCGAGGCGATGATCTTCCAGCTCGCCGGGTTGAGGTGGATGTCGGAGACATGCAGGACCCGGATCGTCGTGGGATCGGGTTCGTACGCCGGGAGCGTGGACGTCACGTCGTACAGCTTGGTCACATTGGTCACCAGGCGCGCCAACTCCTTCTGGTAGACGTCGAACTCGGTGACGATGTTGCGCGCGTTGCCGACCAGCGAGGGCGCGGAGGAGAGCAGACCGGAGAACTTCGGTTCAAGCACCGACTTGGGGTTCCAGGTGGCGTAGGCC
The DNA here is from genome assembly GCF_008704995.1 of Streptomyces nodosus. Classification (NCBI taxonomy): domain Bacteria; kingdom Bacillati; phylum Actinomycetota; class Actinomycetes; order Kitasatosporales; family Streptomycetaceae; genus Streptomyces; species Streptomyces nodosus. The sequence continues at coordinate 3,675,051 of NZ_CP023747.1, read as the reverse complement.
GTGCCCCCGGAGACGGCGAGGAGGGCGAGCGCCAGTCCGCCGGCGGCGAGAGCACGGCGCGGGCGGCGGTAGACGGCCAGCGCGAGCCCGGTGGCGCCCAGCACGACGGCCACGCAGGAGCGCACGGCGAGGTCGAGCGTGCCGTGCGCCACATCGTGGGCGATCTCCTGCTGGAGACCCGAGATCCGCTCGGGGTGGTCGACCAGGGCCTGGGCACGGACCGGGTCGAGCTGGTCGACGGTGACATCGAGGCGGACGGGGGCCTCATGGCTGTTCAGCCGCAGGTCCCCGAGCGGGGAGACATTGATCTTCGTGCCGCCGGTGAGGGAGGGGCGCAGGGCCATGGTGGTGTCCATGGGGCCCACCGGAACCCGCACGTCGCCCACGGCCAGCAGGCCGAGCCAGGCCCCCAGGAGCACGACGGCGGCCATACCCAGGGTGCGGAGCCAGGAGCGGGGCGTCGGGACGAGTTCGGCGGCCGGCCGGGGGCGGAGCGCGCGGTAGCGCCGGGCGAGCGTCGCGGACGCCCGGCGTATGTGGTGCGGAGCGGCGACGGGGACGCGGGCCATTGGTCCCGTATGCCCAGTTCCCCGGCGGATATGCGGGCCGGTCGGCGCTGCCCGGACTCCGGGGCCGTGTCGGACAATGGCCCTGTGCTGGAGATGACGCGCGAGGAGTTCGAGGAACTGGTCGCCGAGGCGCTCGACCGGATCCCGCCGGAGCTGACGCGGCTGATGGACAACGTGGCGGTGTTCGTCGAGGACGAGCCGCCCGCGGACGACCCCGAGCTGCTCGGGCTGTACGAGGGGACACCGCTGACCGACCGCGGGGAGTGGTACGCGGGGGTGCTGCCGGACCGGATCACGATCTACCGGGGGCCGACCCTGCGCATGTGCGCATCGCGGGAGGACGTGGTGGCGGAGACCGAGGTGACGGTGGTGCACGAGATCGCGCATCACTTCGGGATCGACGACGACCGGTTGCACGCACTCGGGTACGGGTGAGGCCCGGACGGTCCGTGCGGGCGCTCGGGACGATGAGTTCTCGGCGTGTCGGGACGTTCTCCTCGTGGGTGCGTGTCCTCTCGCGGGCGGCGGGAGTTGGGCAGGGGGACTTCTCGAACCTTCCCCGGCTCCCGGCCTCGTTCGAGCGGAAGAGACCCCTATCGGAGGTGGCTGCCCGTGCGCGCCTGTCCTGTAGCCGTCCGTCTGGCCGCCACGGCGATGGCCGTCGTCGCGGCCGCCGGTTGTATGAGCGTCGGTGACGACGCGGGCCGTCCCGCCCCGTCGCACTCGGCGGGGCGGCACGGCGGCGACGCGCCGGACCGGTTCCCGGCCGGGGGCGGAACCGGGGGACGGGGCGGAGCGGGCGTGAAGGGCGGCTCGTCCGAGAAGGGCGAGTCGGGGTCGGGGGCTTCTTCCTCGCCCTCCGCGGCGGAGTCCCGGCCGGGTGCCCCGGGCGAGGGCGGCGGGCCGAGTGCCAAGGGGACGTCGAAGAGCGGCGAAGGAGACGGCAAGGGCGCCCCGCCGGCGCCGCCGAACGGGGAGCCGAGCGCCCCGGAGACACCGGCGGATTCGTCGCCCACCGGCGAGCCGGAGCAGCCGTCGCAGTCGACCCCGCCGACCACCGAACAGCCCCCCGCGACGCACGAGCAGACCACACGGCTGTGCGGGAACCGGCGCCCCGGTCCTGGGCACCGGCGGTGTGGCCGTCCGGCCGTGTGGTGAGGCTCACCCGTCAGGCCCGGGGCTGGGTTTGCGTTCGGCGGGGGCGGGTGCGTATGGTGGTAGATCGTTTGATCCCATTTGCCCGGCGCCTACCTGACGCGCCGCGTGTGGCGCGTACTCTCCCTTGCCGTGGCCGGACCGCATTGAGGCGGTCGATTGCGACTTCACGGATGTTTGGGCGCGTGCCGTGAACTCCGGAAGGTTCGCATTTCGCATGTCTGTTGCCAGCACCGACCACATTGTCCTGCCCGAGGGCGCCGAAGCAGCCGAAGGCGCTGAAGGCCCCGAGAGCACCGACACCACTCACGAGATCACATTCGCCGACCTCGGTCTGCCCGAGGGCATCGTCCGCAAGCTCGCGCAGAACGGCGTCACCGCCCCCTTCCCGATCCAGGCGGCGACCATCCCGGACGCCCTGACCGGCAAGGACATCCTCGGCCGCGGCCGTACGGGTTCGGGCAAGACGCTCTCCTTCGGTCTGCCGACCCTCGCCACGCTGGCGGGCGGGCACACCGAGAAGAAGAAGCCGCGGGCCGTGATCCTCACCCCGACCCGTGAGCTGGCCATGCAGGTCGCGGACGCGCTGCAGCCCTACGGCGATGTGCTGGGCCTGAAGATGAAGGTCGTCTGCGGCGGCACCTCGATGGGCAACCAGATCTACGCCCTCGAGCGCGGCGTGGACATCCTGGTCGCCACGCCCGGCCGGCTGCGCGACATCATCAACCGCGGTGCCTGCTCCCTCGAGAACGTGCAGATCACCGTGCTCGACGAGGCCGACCAGATGTCCGACCTGGGCTTCCTGCCCGAGGTCACCGAGCTGCTCGACCAGGTGCCGGCCGGCGGCCAGCGCATGCTCTTCTCCGCGACCATGGAGAACGAGATCCAGACGCTCGTCGACCGCTATCTGAACGAGCCGGTGAGCCACGAGGTCGACGCCGCCCAGGGCGCCGTGACGACCATGTCGCACCACATCCTGATCGTGAAGCCCAAGGACAAGGCCCCGGTCACCACCGCCATCGCCTCCCGCAAGGGACGGACCATCATCTTCGTCCGCACCCAGCTCGGCGCCGACCGTGTCGCCGAGCAGCTGCGCGACTCCGGGGCGAAGGCGGACGCACTGCACGGCGGCATGACGCAGGGCGCACGCACCCGGACGCTGGCCGACTTCAAGGACGGCTATGTGAACGTCCTCGTCGCCACGGACGTCGCGGCCCGCGGCATCCATGTCGACGGGATCGACCTCGTCCTCAATGTGGACCCCGCCGGTGACCACAAGGACTATCTGCACCGCGCCGGGCGTACGGCCCGCGCCGGCCGTACAGGCACCGTGGTCTCCCTCGCTCTGCCGCACCAGCGGCGCCAGATCTTCCGGCTGATGGAGGACGCGGGCGTCGACGCCTCGCGCCACATCATCCAGGGCGGGGCCGCCTTCGACCCCGAGGTCGCGGACATCACCGGGGCCCGGTCCATGACCGAGGTCCAGGCCGAGTCCGCCGGGAACGCCGCGCAGCAGGCCGAGCGTGAGGTCGCCCAGCTCACCAAGCAGTTGGAGCGGGCCACGCGGCGCGCGGCGGAACTGCGCGACGAGGCCGACCGGCTGGTCGTCCGCGCCGCGCGGGAGCGTGGCGAGGACCCGGAGACGGCGATCGCGGCCGCCTCCGCCGAGGCGGAGCAGGCCGTGGAGACGCCGGGCGCCGAGATCTCCGTCCCGGAGCAGCCGACCGCCGAGGACGTCGAGCGCGCCGAGCGCGGGGAACCGCGTGAGGAGCGCACGGCCGGTTCGTCCTCGTACGAGCGTCGTGACCGCCGGGACGACCGTGGTGGCTTCGGCCGGGACCGTGACCGTCGTGACGGTGAGCGTGGTTTCGACCGTCGTGATGGTGACCGTGGTGGTCGTTCGTTCGAGCGTCGTGACGACCGCGGTGGCTTCCGTCGTGACGGTGACCGCGATCGTCGCCCCTTCGACCGTGACCGCCGGGACGACCGTGGTGGCTTCGGCCGGGACCGTGACCGTCGTGACGGTGAGCGTGGTTTCGACCGTCGTGACGGTGACCGTGGTGGTCGTTCGTTCGAGCGTCGTGACGACCGCGGTGGCTTCCGTCGTGACGGTGACCGTGACCGTCGCCCCTTCGACCGCGACCGTCGTGACGGTGAGCGTGGTTTCGACCGTCGTGACGGTGACCGTGGTGGTCGTTCGTTCGAGCGTCGTGACGACCGGGGCGGCTTCCGTCGTGACGGTGACCGTGACCGTCGCCCCTTCGACCGCGACCGCCGCGAGGGCGAGCGCAGTGGACACCGGGGCAGTGACCGCCCGTTCAACCGTGACCGCCAGGGCGACCGCCCCGGCTTCCGCTCCGGCGCCCATGACCGCCCGTACGGCCGTCGTGACGACCACCGCGGCACCGGCGGCTTCGGCCGCCGCGAGGACAAGCCGCGCTGGAAGCGCAACGGCTGACGCCGGCTGAACCGATTCCGGAAGGGCCCGTACGACCACCGTCGTACGGGCCCTTCCGCATCCCGCCGCCACCGTGCCCTCCGCGACTCCTCCGGCGGACTCCGAGGGGATCTTCTGACCGGAACGGCCACTCGATCACACCCGATCACGTCACACTTCCGGCCGGGCTCCCCCGATACCCGATCGGACACGGCACGTCCTCCCGCTATGCTCGGGTAGGCAACATCGCCTGGGCCCTTAGCTCAATTGGCAGAGCAGTGGACTTTTAATCCATTGGTTGTGGGTTCGAGTCCCACAGGGCCTACCGGACCCCTCGGGGTCGGGACCCCCGCTGACCTGGTCAGACGGGGGTTCTGTCGTTTGCGGGACCGGCGCGGCGGCCGGATTTTCGGGCGAGGTGGCCACCAAGCGGTCACGCTGGCCCGCTGCTGGCCCGTCCGGCGCGGTCCTGCGGGCGCGCGGTACGAGGGCCGAGGCGCGCTCGGCGGCATCCCGCCCGACGCCTCCGAGCAAGTGCGAGTAGGTGTCGGGCGTGATCGCGATGGAGGAGTGGCCGAGGCGCTTCGAGACCACCGCCTCGGGGACCCCGGCGGCCAGCGAGGCCGAGCAGGACGAGGCGGACCGGCACGTGGCACGTCCGCGCCGAGGCCGTGGCCGCCGACGCGCTCGCTCTGGCCGAGCAGGACGACCCGGAGGATCTGGCGGCGAAGTTGAGGGCCGCGGTCGACGCGCTCGCCGCCCTGTACGCCATGGTCGCCGCCCGATACGCCGCATCCGCGAGATGCGTGACCGGGTCGACCAGATCCGGCGCGAGGCCGAGCACGCCGGCATCCCCGGCCGTGACGTGCGGACTCGCTACGGCGTCGGGCGGAGCAGCCGCAGCGACGAAGTGGCCGTGGCGGTAGGGAAGACCAGGCCGACGACCGTATGGGGCGTGTCCGCTGCGGATGCGGTGGCCGCCGCAGTCGCCCTGGCGATGCCGACCGGCGACCCGTACGCGGTGAAGGCCACCGAGCAGGCGTGCGCGCGCATGACGTCCCGAATGGACCGGATGCGCGCCAGGATCCCCGCCATCGGTGCGGAGTTCACCGTGCCGTGACTGGCGAGCAGCACAAGCATTAGGCCGACGAGCAGCCCGCGTTCCGCGTGTTCCGGCCTCCGGCCTCCCTCGCCGAGGCGCGACACCTCACCACGTGGGAGTGGTATCGGATCGCCACTGAGTGGCCCGATGACTACGAATGCCTCATCGGCCGCCCCCGTACCCGAGCCTGACCGGCCCCGGCGCTCCCACCGCCGGGGCGGCTGCCAGACCGTGGACAAGCCGCATCGCAGGAAGCCTCATCCTCTGCGGGTGGCCTGCGCGGTAGGCCTCCCCGGCGGCGCATCCTGCATTCGAGGCGCTTGCTGGAGTAGGCCCCGGAGCCCGGCTGACAGTGCCCACACCAGGAGGGGAAATGCCGCTACCCGCTCCATGCCTCCCATCCCGAGTCCGAGATAGCGGTGGGAGAGAAAGAGCCCGAAGGCTGTGATCGCTATTACTCCCAGCAGACCAGTCGCCCAGCGCAGCGGACCTGGCGCAGTGTCCGCCAGGCCGACTCCCGCTAGCAGAAGACCGATGTTGCCCATTGCCATGATGAGCAAAGCTCCCAGGACGTGCTGGTTCTCGTAGACGTCCGCAGGTGCCAGCCCGGCCAATGCGAATCCCATGCCGGCACAGGCCAGCAGGCACCGGGTCACGACTGCGGTCGCGCCTCTGCGCCACAGAGCACCGGTGAAGGCGACGCCGACAACGAGGAGCGTTCCTAGAGCGATGAACGAGGCGTTCATCAGGCCGTGCTCGGGCGAGCAAATGTAGCGTGGCTCGGGGTCCGACTGCATAGCGCAGTGTGCATTACCTAAGTCACTGATGTTGTTCCGCGCCCAGCTGTACGGCCTTGCCCAGGCCGACTCGACGATTCCGTGAACGGCGAAGAACTGCACCACACCTGCGACCCACGCGGCATATCCGATCCGAGTCTTCAACTAGTCACCTTCTCTCTCTTGGTTCACGCGCGGACAGCAGATCACGCACGGCTGGCCTCAGACACGCCGACGATCCCCCGGGCACGAGGTAGGGCAGCCCCTACGTACAGCCGGCCTCAGGGGGTTCACGGAACTGCGGGCAGAGCCCTGAAATCGGCCAGGGCCGCTTGTCGCCTGACTCTGTCCGGCGTTCAACGGGGTGAGGAGCGTCAACGAACACAGCGCGTGTTTCCGGTCGGGGCCACCGGCTCGTGGAGTGTGCGGGCCGTGTCGGACGGCCGAGCGCGTCCACGGGGCCCCGAAAGCAGCCGTCTACGCTCTCGGCATGCAGCGCAGTGATGTCACGCGGGACGACGGCACGTGGGTGGGCCTGTCCCTGGACGTACAGGACCGCCACCAGCCGGGGCTGTGCGTGTTCAGTGCCGGGCCGCGACTGCTGGTCTCCCGGCTGTCGCGGCCTGTGTTGCTCGCCGTTGTCGACGAGCAACTCGAGGGTGTGGATTTCTGGCGCACCGACGAGTACCGCTCCTTCGTCCCGCCGTTGCGCGCCGATGTGGGCCGCGCCCTGGCGGGCAGCCCGGAACGGTGGGCTCACCGCTTTGCGCAGTACCTCATCGACTCGCCGGACAGCCCGTTGCACGAAGGCCGGTGGCTGCTCTCGCGCGAGAGTCCGCTTCGACGCTGGCGCCACGCCGACACTTCGCATGCCGAACACTGGAGCTCGATGCTCGTCGACGGTCATCCGGACGGATACATCGACTGGTTCTTCCATTCTCATTCGTGGGAGGTCCTTCCGCTGCGGCCGATGCCCGATGCCGACGACAGCCGAGTCAAGGCGTACCGCAAACAGGCCCGTGAAGGGACACTCCCACCTGTCCTGTTGTGGTGGGTCAGTGGCCTGGACTGCCATCTGATCCTGGACGGTCACGCGCGGCTCGCCGCGGCGATCGCCGAATCCGTCGACCCTCCGCTGCTGCAGTTGCACCGCACGGTGCCGCGCGATGACCTGGCCGCGCGCATCAATGAGGCCGTAGGCTTCTACGAGAACGAATTGGCACGCTTCGCCGAACTCCGCGCCGTCCACGGCCCCACCGTCCCCGACGGCGCCGCCACCGCCGGCCCACAGCTCGTGCGCCTCCTCCACGACCTGAACACCGCGGAACAGCCGACCTGGGCCTGGCCCCTGCCCGGAGGGGAGGGCCAGTGGCGTCGCATCGCACGTGAGGTGACAGCCGGCCAGGACTGGCCCTGAGTCCTGCCGAATCCCTCCCGCCAACCGTTGCGTCCGGGCGTACCGCCGCACCGCCAGGGGCGCGCACACCGCGATGAAGGGGCGCCTCTCCCAGGCACGTGCTCTCGTGCGTGCGTACGCGGGCTCTGGCGCAAGCTGCCCTCAGCAGGCGATCCGCGGCCGAGTTGGTCCGCCGCTGGACCCGGCTGGCTATCAGGCGACGTGAAGAGATCCACCGAGCAGGCCTGGGGTCACCGCCGAGCAGGAGATGGCCGATGTCACACCGTGAACCCGTCGGGGGTCGTCAGATCCAGCCTCGGCGGCGGGCCAGGTGGGCTGCTGCGTGGCGGTTCTCGGCGCCCAGTTTGGTGGTCGCGGCGGAGAGGTAGTTGCGTACGGTGCCCGGGGCCAGGGCCGCGCGGTCGGCGATCTCCTCGATCGGGGCGCCGTCGGCGGCCAGGGCGAGTACGTCGGTCTCGCGGGGGGTGAGCGGGGAGTCGCCCGCGCTGATGGCGTCCGAGGCGAGGTCGGGGTCGATATGGCGGCCGCCCAGGTGCACGGTTCTGATGATCGTGGCGAGTTGTTCCGCGGAGGTGGTCTTGGCCACGAAGCCCCGGACGCCGTGGCTGAGGGCGCGCTTGAGATGTCCCGGCAGGCCGTGGCTGGTGACGATGAGGGACCTGCAGTCCGGCAGGGCGCGGGAGAGTTCCCGGGCCACCTCGATCCCGTCCTTGCCCGGCATCTGAAGGTCGAGCACCGCCACATCCGGCGCCTGGTGCAGCGCCATGGCGACGGCCTCGGGCCCGGTGGCGGCCTCGGCGACGATGGTCAGGTCCTCCTCGAAGGACAACAGCGCGGCGAGGGCACCACGGATGAGGTGCTCGTCGTCGGCGAGGAGAACGCGGATCATCGGAAGGCCCCCTTCGGCGGGTTCACGCCTTTGACCCTAAGGTGCTCCGGCGCGGGGGCGGCCGGGCGGCCGTCAGGGGCGACGGTCATGACAAACCGCACTGTCGCCCTCGGCACACGGGCGGAACGCTGGACACATGGACAGCGAGGATCTGGTGATCGAGGCCCGGGGACTGCGCAGACGCTATGGCGCACAGCGGGGCGCCGGCTTCGAGGCGGTACGAGGCATCGACCTCTCCGTGGCGCGCGGCGAGTTGTTCGCGCTGCTGGGGACCAACGGGGCGGGGAAGACATCCACGGTGGAACTTCTGGAGGGTCTTGCCGCCCCGGCGGAGGGCCGGGTCCGGGTGCTGGGCCGTGATCCCTACCGGGAACGGCACCGGGTGCGGCCGCGGATCGGCGTCATGCTGCAGGAAGGCGGATTTCCCGGTGAGTTGACCGTGAGGGAGACCCTGCGGATGTGGGCCGGGTGCGTGTCCGGGGCGCGTCCGCCGGCGGAGGCGCTGGAGTTGGTGGGACTGGGCGGACGGGCCGGCGTACGGGTCAAGCATCTGTCCGGCGGCGAACGGCGCCGGCTCGACCTGGCGTCGGCCCTGCTCGGCCGGCCCGAGGTGCTCTTTCTGGACGAGCCGACCACGGGCATGGACCCCGAGGGCCGCCAGGAGACCTGGCGACTGGTCCGGAGCCTGCAAAGGGACGGTACGACCGTCGTGTTGACCACGCACTATCTGGACGAGGCCGAACAGCTGGCCGACCGGATCGCGATCATGCACCAAGGGCGGATCATCATCGGGGGAACGCCCGCGGAGGTGACCGCGGCGAGGCCGTCACGCATCCGCTTCGTGCTGTCCGGCGAGGGTGCCGCGGACCGGCTTCCCCCTTCGGTGACCTCGACGGCGACCGTGACCGTGACCGGCGACAGGGTCGAGGTGCGCACCCCGCGGCTGCAGCAGACCCTCACCGAACTCCTGCTGTGGGCGCGACGGCAGGAGATCGAGCTGACCGGCCTGGACGCGCGGTCGGCGTCTTTGGAGGAGGCGTTCCTGGAGATCGCCCGGGACCGCACTGAGCGGGAAGGAGCCGCCGCGTGAACACGATGACCGTGGCGCGGATGCGCGCGCTGGGCCGGGCCGAACTCACGCTGCTGCTGCGGGCGAAGTCCGCGCTGTTCACGGGGGCCGCCGCGCCCGTACTGCTCACGGTCGGGCTGTGGTCCGCGGTCGGGGAGATGGATCTGGCCGGGACGGGACTGTCGCCCGGGACGATCATGCTTCCGGGCGCGGTGGGGTTCATGCTGCTGTTCACCGTGTACAGCAATCTCGTCGGCGTCTATGTCGCCCGGCGTGAGGAGTTGGTGCTCAAGCGGCTGCGCACCGGTGAGGCGACGGACCCGGAGATCCTGGTGGGCTCGGCACTGCCCGCCGCCGTCCTCACCGTGCTGCAGGTCCTGGTGCTGGTGGTGGCGGGCCCGACGCTGCTGCGGGTGCCGATGCCGTCCCGGCCGGATCTGCTGGCCGCCGGAGTGCTGCTGGGGCTGGTCATGACGGCGGCGATGGCGGCTGTCTCGTCGGCGACGACCAGGTCCGTCGAGGCCGCGCAGGTGACGCCGCTGCCCGTGATGCTGGTGTCCTTGATGGGATCGGGGATGTTCATCCCCCTGGATGTGATGCCGGACCGGGTGGCGGAGGTGTGCCGACTCCTTCCGCTGTCCCCGGTGATGGAGCTCGTCCGGGGCGGCTGGGCGGGAGGCCAGGAGGCGGCGGTGACCCTGCGCTCCCTGGCGCTCGCGGCGGTCTGGACGGGACTGATGCTGCTGGCCGCGCGGCGCTGGTTCCGCTGGGAACGCCGGGGATGAGCCGCTACGAGGGAGGCCTCGACCCCTGGAGCAGGGCGCTGGGCTGGTGGGGCGACAAGGGCGCCTCGGCACGGGTCGAGCTGTACACGCGGTGGACCTTCCACTGTGTGGCCCTGATCCAGTTGCTCGCCGTCGCCGGCCCGGTCGCGCTGTCCGACGGACCCGGAGCCCCCCGGGCAGTGCTGGCGACGCTGCTCGCCCTGCACTCCGGGCTCACCGCGCTGGCGTGCTCCCGTGCGCTGGGCTCCCTCCTGGACCACCGGGAACCGCCGATGCGACTGGTCGCCGCGCATATGGCGCTCTCCGGACTGGTCGTCGTGGTCGCGGTGACGCTGGCGCGGGCCGGCACGGACCCGGCGCAGAGATCCATGGCCGTCGCCGTGGCGCTGGGGCCGGTGATCTTCGGTCCGATGGCGCCGGCGCTCGTCGCCCGCCCCGGACGGGTCGCCCAGCTGGTGCTCTCCTTCTCGGTGGCGCTGGTGCTGCTGATGTCCGTTTTGTCGTTGCCCTGGCAGCAGACGGTCGTCCTGGGCATGGCCTCGCTGGGGGGAGGGCTGCTCATGGCGTTCTCCAGCCGGTTCTCCGTATGGCTGCTGGCTGTGGTCCTGGAGCTGGAGAGCGCACGGGTGACCCAGGCCCGGCTGGCGGTGGCCGAGGAACGGCTGCGGATCGGCAGGGACCTGCACGATGTGATGGGAAGAAACCTGACGGTGATTGCCCTCAAGGGCGAGCTGGCCGTGCAGTTGGCGCGGCGCGGCTCACCGGCCGCCGTGGCGCAGATGGTCGAGGTGCAGCGCATCGCCCGTGACTCCCACCGTGAGATACGGGAGGTGGTCCGCGGTTACCGGGTGGCGGATCTGCATGCCGAACTGATCGGTGCCGGCGAGGTGTTGCGGGCCGCCGGTATCGACTGCGGCATCAAGGACGGCTGTGTCGACGTGCTGCCGGAGGCCACCGCGGCGCAGCTCGGCTGGGTGATCCGGGAGGGGACCACCAATGTGCTGCGCCATGCGGACGCCGATCGGTGCACGATCCGGCTGCGGCAGGTCGCCGCGGCCGGGGGACGGGTGTGGGAGCTGGTCATGGAGAACAACGGGGCGAGGCCCGGGCAGGGGGCGGGGCAGGACGGCTCGGGGCCGGCGGGGTCGGCGGTGCGCGAGGGCTCCGGGCTGGCCGGGCTGAGGGAGCGGCTCGCGGGCCAGGGGGGCGTTCTCCGCGCGGAGAGACAACCCCGCGGAGTCTTCCGGCTGACGGTACGCATTCCCGTGACGCCGACGGAGACGGCGGGGGCTTCCGCGGCACCGGCCACGCCGGTGGAAGCGTCCGTGACGCCGGTCGCGAGCCCCCCTGCGCCGGTGGAAGCCCCGGCGACATCGCCCGCGGTGGAAGCTCGGCCCGCACCGGTCGCCGCCGCCCGAGCCACCGTGACCGAGGGGACGACGGGCACGACCGGTTCCGGCGCTTCCTCGCGGCCTTCGGGGGCGGGCCTCCTGCGGGTGCTCGGAGGATCCCTGGCCTCCTGGGTCGCACGCCGGCCGCTCCGGGAGGCCGGCAACGGGAAGCACCTGCTGGCCCATTCCTCGGACACCCGGCAGATGATCACGGTTCTGGCCGTGCTGGAGATCGTCGCGGCCTTCCTGGTGTCCCTGATGATCCCGCCGGTGCTGCGCCCGTACCACGCCGTGTTCGAGGTCCTGCTGGTCCTCACCGCTCTCGGTGCGGTGGCCGCGACGGCACGGCACCCGCACCTGGTCTCGGATGCGCAGGTGGTCCTGCGTACGGGTCTGCTGGGCGAACTGGTGCTTCCCCGCGGGGCCGTCCGGTCCGCGTCCCGGGTGCTGCGGACCGTCCCCGGCCGAGGGCTGCGCCCCGTGGCCGGGGACGCCCGTGCGGTGGCCTGCTCGGTGGGCGGCACGGTCGACGTCTGTCTGCGGCTCGATCCGCCGGTCGCCGTGGACCTCGGGGAGTCCGGGGTCGTGGCGGCCGGCACGGTCTACACCTCCGTCGATTCGCCGGAGGCGTTTCTGCGCGCCCTGCGGATGAGCGATGTGCCCCGCCCGGCGCCGCACGCGGTGGACGAGCGGCCGTGACACCGGTGTCGTTATGGTTCAAAAGTTGAACCGTCGACCCCCTGGAGCGCACCCCCATGGCCCACCCCTATGTCCTGTTGTCCGCCGCCGTCTCCCTCGACGGTTTCCTGGACGACACCGGACCCGAGCGGCTTCTGCTGTCCGGACCGGGGGACTTCGACCGGGTCGACGAGGTGCGGGCGGGCTGCGACGCGATCCTCGTCGGCGCGGGCACCCTGCGCACCGACAACCCCCGCCTCCTGGTGAACTCGGCCGAGCGGCGCGCGAACCGCGTCGCCGCCGGGCTGCCGGAGTACCCCCTGAAGGTGACGGTCAGCGCCTCCGGGAACCTCGACCCGGACGCCCGCTTCTGGCACACGGGCGGCGCCAAGACCGTCTACACCACCGACCGGGGCGCCGAGCGGCTGCGCGGACGGCTGCCCGGGGAGGTGGCGGTGGTCGCCCTCGGCCCCGAGGTGGAGTGGCGGGCCGTGCTCGCTCATCTCGGGGACGTCGAGGGCGTACGGCGGCTGATGGTCGAGGGCGGCGGCCAGGTGCACACCCAGCTGCTGCGGCAGGGGCTGGCGGACGAACTGCAGCTCGCGGTCGCACCGCTGTTCGTGGGGGAGGCGGAGGCGCCGCGGATGTTCGGGCCCGGGGCGTATCCGCCGGGGCGGATGCGGCTGCTGGAGACGCGGCCGGTGGGGGACGTCGTACTGATGCGGTATGTGCCGGTGGCCCCCGGCACCGGGCGTCTCGCCTCCGCCGCGGACCGGCGGTGGCTGGCCGAGGCATGCGAGCTCGCGGCCCTGTGCCCCCCGTCCCGGACGGCCTTCAGCGTGGGGGCGGTGATCGTGGCCGCCGACGGCACGGAACTGGCACGGGCGTACTCCCGGGAGGGCGGTGACCCCGTGGTCCACGCGGAGGAGGCGGCGCTGGCGAAGCTGGACCCGGCGGATCCGCGGCTGGCCGCCGCCACGGTCTACAGCAGCCTGGAACCGTGCGCCCGCCGTGCGTCCCGGCCCGCACCGTGCGCCCGGCTGATCCTGGAGGCCGGGGTGCGGCGGGTGGTGACGGCCTGGCGCGAGCCGGACACCTTTGTGACGGCGGCCGACGGCAGCGGTGTGCTGGCGTCCGAGGGGGTGGAGGTGGTCGTTCTGCCGGAGTACGAGGAACGCGCGAAGGCCCCGAACGCCCATCTGTCGCCCCCGCCCGGCCGCTCCTGAGGCGTCGGCTCCGCGGACCGCTGAAACCACCGGAAGCCACGGGAAACCGCCGGTGAAGGACCGCACACAGCAATCCGTGCGCGATGTGTCCCCCGCATGGCGTACACTGGTTTCACCGACGCGGGGTGGAGCAGCTCGGTAGCTCGCTGGGCTCATAACCCAGAGGTCGCAGGTTCAAATCCTGTCCCCGCTACTGAAGGCCGAGGGCCGGAATCCGACAGGGTTCCGGCCCTCGGCCTTTTCGCCGTGCTTCCCCGTCTGCGCCGGTCGGCCCACAGCGGTCGCCCTCCGTCCTGCTTGCGGCAAGACTGGACCTGTGGGGCAGCACGGAGGCGCGTGGTGGCCCGGGAAGCCGCATGGCCGGGACCAGGAGATGTCCGGACCAGGCAGCGCACCGGTCCGCAAGGGGCCGGAGAGGTCCGAGGGACTGCACCGGGGCTCGTACGACAGTTCGCACGACGGCACCGGTGCCCAGGGGCTGTACGGCGATGGGCGTCCCGGAGGTCGCGGCCGTAGCCCCGGCCGTGTCCGACACCCCGAACCCGACCGTGACCGCCCCGGAGACCGGCTCCCGGGCGGTCATGTGCCCGGTTCCGAGGCCGGGACCGCGGACGGTGCTTCGCCGCCGGGCGGAAGGACTCCCTCCCGGCGGTTCTCGCTCGCGCATGGGTTCGTACGAGCCCTGCCCATGCTGCTGATCGTCGCCGGAGTCTGCTACGACCTCCTCACCCCACCCGCCAACACCGCGGGCCCCCTCTTCACCGCCGCCGCGCTGGTCGCGGCGCCCCTCTACTCCCTGCGCGGCACCGTGCTCACCGGCGCGGCGGCCGTCGGCTCCGTCGTCGGGATCCATTTCGCGATCGGCAGGCTCCAGCAGACGGAGGAGATCACCGAGGCGGTCACCGTCTTCACCGCGGCCGTGCTGTCCGTGCTCATCAATGTGCTCGTCCGCCGCAATGTCGCGCGCCTCGCCTCGGCCCGCGAGATCGCCGGGGCGGCCCAGCGCGCCGTGCTGCCCGAGCCCGCCGCGCGGATCGACGGGCTCGACATCGCCGCCCGGTACGAGGCGGCGCAGGCCGACGCCTTCATCGGCGGCGACCTGTACGCCGTCCAGGAGTGCGCGCAGGGCGTCCGGCTGCTGGTCGGGGACGTACGGGGGAAGGGGATGGGGGCGGTGGCCGCCGTCGCCGTGGTGGTCGGTGCCTTCCGGGAGGCCGTCGAGCACGAGTCGAGGCCGGAGGCTGTGACCCGGCGCCTCGAGCGGGCGCTGATGCGCGAGCGCACTCTGCGCGGCGGGCTCGAGGAGGCCGAGGGGTTCGTCACCGCGGTCATCGCGGAGATCGCGCGCTGCGGGGTCGTCCGGATCGTCAACCGGGGCCATCCCGCCCCGCTGCTGCTGCTCCCCGACGGCACCCTGCGCACCCTGGAGACCCGGGAGCCCGCGCTGCCGCTCGGCCTGGGCGAGCTCGGAGACGGCCCCGGACGCGCCGAGGAGTGGGACTTCCCGCCCGGGGCGATGCTGCTTCTCTACACGGACGGCCTCTCGGAGGCGAGGGACGAGCACGGGGAGTTCTACGACCCGGCCGTCCGCCTCGCGGGCCGGGTCTTCGCCGGGCCCGGCGCACTGCTGGCCACCGTCACAGCGGAGGTCGCCCAGCACACCGGAGGCCGGGCCGTGGACGACATGGCGCTGCTGGCGGTACGCCGGCGGGCCGTTCCTTGATCGTTGTCACCAGGAGTGCATGAGCGGTCCCGCTACGCATAACAACTGACACACTGTCAACTTCCGAGTGGCGCAAGAGGTGTGGTCAACTCGCCCGTTTTCCATCGGTCATGCCGGGAAAGTCCTGGCCGAAAGTGCGATGGATCTCGGGGAACGGGTTGGAATCCCGGGCTCGCGTCTATTAACGTTCGATAACGCAGCGCGGTCGTCCCAGCCGTCACAAGAGGCGGCGCCGTGCGCATGTGCCGAATCCTGCAAGGGAGCCGGGGAACCACCGTCTTGGGGTGAATCGCACGGATGCCGCCGTGGAGACACGGTCGGCTACGCGCGTAGGAGACCTTCCTCTCCGAACCCGTCAGCTAACCCGGCAGGCGAGACGGAAGGAAAGGAGTGCGCCCACGTGGCGTCCAACCGGCCTGCCCAGAGCTCCTCGCTCACCACGGACGGAACGCAGCCGTTCGCCTTCACCCCCCGAGCCGACGACGGCCCCTGGGAGGAGTGGAACCCCACCGAGGAGTCCGTCCGCCCGGTCCGCGGCAAGCACCGGGTGGCCAAGCAGCGCGGGGGCGGGCTCGCTCGGAGTTCCACCGTGCTCGGCGTCGGTGTGATGGCCGCCGTCGGCGCGGGCGGCATGGCCACCGCACAGAGCGGCAAGCCGCCGGTGTCCATATCCATGCCGGACATCGCCTCGCTCACCCACAGCGCCAAGACGTTCATCGTCGAGGACACCGGTGCCGAGGAGCCCCAGGGTTCCGCCACCGCGCTCAGCACCGTGGGTCTGACCACCGCCGACGCCGAGGCGGGCTCTCAGGACGCGGGCGAGGCACTGCGCGCCCGGATCATGCAGCAGGCCGAGTCCCAGCAGGACCGGGTCGCGCTCGAGGCCGCGAAGGCGGCGGAGGACGCCGCGGCCAAGAAGGCCTCCGAGGCGGCGGCCAAGGCGCAGGACGACGCCAAGGCCAAGGCCGCCGCCGAGAAGAAGAAGGCCGAGGAAGAGGCCGCGCAGAAGGCCGAGGAGAAGCGGCTCGCCGAGCTCGCCAAGCAGTACGCGCTGCCGACCTCGTCCTACACCCTGACCTCCCGCTTCGGTGACGCCGGCGCCCTGTGGTCCTCCGGCTACCACACCGGCCTCGACTTCGCCGCCCCCACGGGCACGCTCATCAAAGCCGTCCACAGCGGCACCATCACGGAGGCGGGCTGGGCCGGGGCGTACGGCTACCGCACCATCCTGACCCTCGACGACGGCACCGAGCTGTGGTTCTGCCACCAGTCGTCGATCAGCGTCAGCGTGGGACAGCAGGTGTCCACCGGCGATGTCATCGGCCGGGTGGGCGCCACCGGCAATGTGACCGGACCCCATCTGCACCTGGAGCTCCACACCCCCGGCGGCGACACCATCGACCCGATGGCCTGGCTGCGGAGCAAGGGCCTCACCCCCTGACGGACGCTTTTCCCCGACCCCGGCAGCCCTGACGTACCCCCCCCGACGCCAGGGCTGCCGGTCGTGCGCGGAGGATTCTGTTCCGGTCTGAGCTTTCATGGAGAGCATGACTTCTCTTCGCACGCTCGGCGCTTCCGATCTCGAGGTCTTCCCGCTCTGTCTCGGCGGCAATGTCTTCGGCTGGACCGCCGACGAGGCCGACTCCTTCGCCGTGCTCGACGCCTATACGGCGGCCGGCGGCAACTTCGTCGACACGGCCGACTCGTACTCGGCCTGGGTCCCCGGCCACCGGGGCGGTGAGTCCGAGACCGTCATCGGCACATGGCTCAAGGCGCGCGGCAATCGTTCGGATGTGGTCGTCGCGACCAAGGTCAGCCAGCACCCCGACCATCCGGGGCTGAGCGCCGCCAACATCAAGGCCGCGGCCGACGCGTCGCTGCGCCGGCTGGGCACGGACCACATCGACCTCTACTACACGCACTACGACAAGCCCGAGGTGCCGGTCGAGGAGATCGTCGGCGCGCTCGACGAGCTGGTGAAGGCGGGCAAGGTGCGCGCCGTCGGCGCCTCCAACATCTCCGCCGAGCGTCTCCAGCAGTCCCTGGACTTCTCCGACCGCGAGGGCCTGGCGCGGTATGTGGCGCTGCAGCCGCACTACAACCTGGTCTCGCGCGACACCTACGAGGGCGCCTTGCAGGACGTCGCCGCCCGCGCGGGTCTCGCGGCCGTCCCGTACTTCGCGCTCGCGGCCGGCTTCCTCACCGGCAAGTACCGCACCGGCACCACCGTGGTCTCGGCGCGGGCGGCGGGTGCGGCCAAGCATCTGGAGACCGAGCGGGGTCAGCGGGTGCTCGCCGCCCTGGACGAGATCGCGCGGGACCGGGACGCGGAGGTCGCGACCGTCGCCCTGGCCTGGCTGGCGGGCCGGCCGACGGTGGCGGCACCGATTGCCTCCGCCCGTACGCCGGAGCAGTTGCCGGCGCTGCTGGCGGTGGCCGACCTGACCCTGACGGACGAGGAGACGGCGCAGCTGACGGCCGCTTCTGAGTGACGGACGGGCGCCTTCCGCCAGGCCGGCCAAGGGCCCGCGCCGGGGCCCCGCGGGCACCGCGTCACGGGGAGCGGTAAGGGTTGTACGGGGGATACGGGGCCCCGGGGCCGTGGTGCGCGGGGCCGTGGGGCGGTCCGTAGGAGCCGTACGGCGGTGACCAGTACACGGGATGCGCGGGATGCGCGGCACCGTAGGGCGCGTGCCCGTACATCGGCGGGCCGGGCGGGAGGGGCCACACCGGGACCATGGGGCTCACGGCCCGTGCGGCGTACGCCAGTGCGGGCCGGGCCACCGCCTGCCGCGCCCACAGCTCGGCGAGCAGTTCCCGCTCCCGCACCGCGAAGTCGGCGTCGGCCCGCCCCCGGCGGCCCCGGTGCCGCAGAAAGGCCAGCGAGGTCGCATAGGCCTCGTACTGGGCGACCGAGCGCGCGGCGGCCTTTCCCAGGTGATGGCCCGCGTACTCCCGGGCCAGCCGCCGGGCCCGCATCGAACCGAGGGCGAAGGGATCCGCCGGCCCCAGCCACCCGGCGGCCGCATACGCCGGCAGCTCCTCCCGCACGGTGCGCAGCTCCCGCTGGCGGGTCCAGATGACCAGCCAGGTCAGCAGCCCGAAGGCGGGCACCATGAAGGACGCGTAGACCGCGAAGAACCCGTAGTCGCCGAAGACCGAGGAGCCGTTCCAGGTGGCGTGCATGCCCATCGCGAGCAGCAGACCGCCCAGCGGTGCCAGCACCCGGAGCAGCCGCCGGCGCTCCGAGTACAGCGCGGCGACGCCGAAGCCGATGCCGGTGAGCACGGTGAACAGCGGGTGCGCGAAAGGGGACATCACCACGCGTACGAAGAAGGTCGCGGCCGTCACGGAGGCCAGTCCGCTGCCGCCGCTCAGCTGGTCCGTGCCGAAGGCCGTGCCCAGATAGAGGATGTTCTCGGTGAAGGCGAAGCCGGTCGCGGAGACCCCGGCGATCACCACCCCGTCGAGGATCCCGGTGAAGTCCCTTCTGCGGAAGAGGAAGACCAGCAGCACGGCCGCGGCCTTCGCGGACTCCTCGACGACAGGCGCTATGACGGTCGCGCCGAGCGTGTCGGCGCCGTGTGGATCGGCGGTGGAGGTGGCTATCCAGTGGGTCGCGAAGCTGTTGGCGACGATCGCTATCAGCGCGGCCGCGCAGGCGCCCCAGGCGAAGGCGAAGATCATGTTCCGCCAGGGCCCGGGCTCCACCCGGTCCAGCCAGCGGAAGGTCGCCACCAGCAGTGGTACGGGAAGCACCGCGAGCCCCAGCCCGACCAGAAAGCCCTCGGTGCCGGTCTGCTGCCGTACCAGGGCGAGGATGATGAGCCCGGAGAGCGCCAGAAGGGTGCTCAGCGCGCCGTAGCGCACCCACCGCCGCTGCCACCAGTGCGCGTGCCCGAGCGTGCCCGCACCGGGATCGCCGCCGGTGTGCGTCGGGTACGGGGGACAGCTGGCCAAGGCATCGACCCTAACGGGGGAGGGGCGCCGCCGTGGCGGCGCCCGGTGGGCCCGCGGCGCTCAGCCGCCGGTGGAAGGCTGATCCGGGAGCGGCACGCGCCGGAACAGCAGGTCGTTCACCACATGACCCTTGTCCAGTCCCTGACCCTCGAAACGGGTCAGCGGCCGGAAGCCGGGGCGTGGCGCATAACCGCCGTCGGGCTGCGTGTTCTCGAAGTCGGGGTGGGCGGTGAGGACCTCGAGCATCTGTTCGGCGTACGGCTCCCAGTCCGTCGCGCAGTGCACCGTTGCGCCCGGCCGGAGGCGGGTGGCGGCGAGGGTGAGGAACTCGGGCTGGATCAGCCGCCGCTTGTGGTGCCGCTTCTTGGGCCAGGGGTCGGGGAAGTAGACGCGCAGCCCGCCGAGGCAGTGCGGCGGGAGCATCTCGCGGAGCAGGATGATCGCATCGCCGTTGCCGACGCGGACGTTGGTCAGCCCGTCGCGCTCGGCCAGCTGGAGCAGATGGCCCTGACCGGGGGTGTGCACATCCACGGCGAGGATGTTGGTGTCCGGGTCGGCGGCGGCCATCCGCGCGGTGGCCTCGCCCATGCCGAAGCCGATCTCCAGCACCACGGGGCGGGTGTTCCCGAACAGCTCGGTGAGATCGAGGGGCTGCCCGTCGATGTCCAGCCCCCAGGCGGGCCACAGCCGCTGCAGGGCGTCCGCCTGCCCGGCCGTCACCCGGCTGCGCCGCGGCTGGAAGCTTCGGATCCGCCGCTCGAAGTGCGACCCGGCGGGGTCGGCCTTCGGTCCGTCGGGGAACCGGGGCTCACCCTTGGCACGGGTGTGCCGGACGGACGCAGCGGGCGGCCGGCCGCCCGTACCGTCGGGGGCGGCCTGCTGCTTTTCGGGGGCGAAGTCGAGGGAGTCAGACACAGTGGTACCGATTTTACGGGGAGGCGGGCCCGGTCACCCGCGCTCCAGGGCGGCCAGCGCCCGGCGCGCCACCTCACGTCCGATCGGCAGCGACGCGGTGGCCGCGGGCGACGGCGCGTTCAGCACATGCACCGCCCGTGCTCCCTCCCGGATCAGGAAGTCGTCCATCAGGGTGCCGTCCCGCAGCACGGCCTGCGCCCGCACCCCGGCAGGGGCCCGCACCAGATCCTCCGCCCGGACCTGGGGCAGCAGTCTTCGCACCGCCCTGGTGAACGCCGCCTTGGACACGGACCGCCGCAGCTCCCCCGCCCCGTACCGCCAGTGCCGCCGCGCCAGATGCCAGGAGCCGGGCCAGAGCACCGTGGTGCCCAGCTCCCGCGGTCGTACGACCCCCCATCCATAGCCCTCGCGGGCGAGGGCCGGCACCGCGTTCGGCCCGATGTGGACCTCCTGGTCGATCCCCCGGGTCAGATGCACCCCGAGGAAGGGGAACGCCGGATCCGGCACCGGATACACCAGCCCCCGCACCAGCTCGGGCCGGGCCAGCACGTAGTACTCGCCCCGGAACGGCACGATCCGCATGCCGGGGTCGTCCCCGGTCAGCCGGGCCACCCGGTCGCAGTGCAGCCCGGCGCAGTTCACCAGCGCCCGGGCGCGGAGGACCGTCCCGTCGGCGGTGCGCACGGCGACGCCCAGCGAGGGGCGCCGGTCGATCCGCACCACCTCGGCGCCGTACCGGAGCTCCGCGCCCGAGGCCTCGCCCAGCTGCCGGGCGACCGCCGCGAAGTCGCAGACGCCGGTCGTGCCCACCCGGATGGCCGCGAGCCCCCGCACCTCCGGCTCGTACTCCGTCAACTGGGCCGGGCCCAGCTCTCGCACCGGGATGCCGTTCTCCCGGCCGCGCTGGACCAGGGCGTGCAGCCGCGGCAGCTCCTCCCGCTCGGTCGCGACGATCAGCTTGCCCGTCACGGCGTGCGGGATGCCGTACTCCGCGCAGAACTTGACCATCTCGGCGGCACCCCCCACCGCGTACCGGGCCTTGAGGGAGCCGGGGCGGTAGTAGATCCCGCTGTGGATGACCCCGCTGTTGCGTCCCGTCTGGTGGCGGGCCGGGCCGGCCTCCTTCTCCAGGACCGTCACCCGGGTGCCGGGCGCGGCGCGGCTGAGGGCATACGCCGTCGACAGGCCGACGATGCCGCCGCCGATCACCAGGACGTCGCAGTCGTAGGCGACCTTCCGCACCTGCTCCACCTCCCGGTTCCGATGGTGCACCGTGCCACTGACAATGCCCTCGAAGCGGGGAGGCCGACACCTCGGCACCCTTTCGCCACGGCCGCGGGCGCGCCGTCGGCGCGCCGCAGGGACGGCGCCTGACGGTTCGGCCCTGCGGCGGCCCCGCGTCGGTGGTCCGTGCCCTCGGTGGCCGGTCGGCTGCCGGGGCTGCGGCCTGTCCCTGTGCGGCCCCCTGGGCCCTGTGCGGCCCGTACGGCCCTGTGAGCCCGCTGGGCCCGGCGCGACCCCTGGGCAGCCCCGTGCGATCCCTGGGGCCACCCCGGCGGGGCCGTCCGAGGGGAGCGGGGCTGCCCGGCGCGGGGCCGTCGGCGCGGCCGTCGACGCACGGACCGCTGGGGTACGGACCGTGGGGCCACCGCCGTCGACGCACGGATCGCCGGAGCACTGGCTGCTGGGCACCGGGCGTCGACGCGCGGCCGTCGGCGCACAGACCACCGGCGCACAGACCACCGGGGCACGGACCGCGGGCGGCACGGACCGCGGGCGGCACGGACCGCGGGGGACACTGGCCGCTGGGGCACAGCCGTCGACGTAGGGGGCGTGGGCCACCGGCCGTCGACGGGTCGCCGCGGGCTCAGGGCGTCGGGCCCCCTGGCTCAGGCAGGGGCCATCAGCAGGGGACGCGCCCGTTCGCGCAGTTCCACCACGCGTGGCTCGTCGCCGTAGGGCTCCAGCCGGTGCAGCAGATCCCGCACATACTCGGTGGTGCGCGCCGACGATATGCGCCCGGCGACCTCCACCGCCCGCACTCCCTGCTCGCACGCCGCGTCCAGGTTCCCCGACTCCAGTTCGGCGACCGCCGACACCACCAGGCGCAGACCGTGGGAGCGCACGAACTCCTCCGTCGGCCGGGACAGGGCCTGCTCGGTGAAGCGGCGGACCTGGCGGGGGGCCTTGAGGTCGCGGTAGCACTCGGCGGCGTCGGCCGCGAAGCGGTCGTACGAGTAGAAGCCGAGCCAGGACGGGTCGTTGTCGCCGTCACGGGCCCGCTCCAGCCAGCCCTCGGCGGCCTTCAGGGCCGCGCCGGCCGCCTGGGCGTCCCCCGCGCGTGCGTGGGCGCGGGCCTCGATGAGCCGGAAGAAGCTCATGGTG
This sequence comes from Streptomyces nodosus, assembly GCF_008704995.1. Classification (NCBI taxonomy): domain Bacteria; kingdom Bacillati; phylum Actinomycetota; class Actinomycetes; order Kitasatosporales; family Streptomycetaceae; genus Streptomyces; species Streptomyces nodosus. The sequence goes on along the minus strand of NZ_CP023747.1, from coordinate 3,652,574 downwards.
CGGGCCGTGGCCAGGCCGCGGTTGCGTTCCAGTGCGGCCTGGGCGAGGTCGATGCCCTCGTCGCCGAAGCCGCGATAGGTCGCCTGGAGCGACATGGAGGCCAGGACATAGCCCCCCAGGGGCACATCGGCGGCCGCGCGCGCCAGCCGCAGCGCCTGGATGTAGTAGCGCTGGGCGGCCTCCTGCTGTCCCGTGTCGAAGGCCATCCAGCCGGCCAGGCGCGTCAGTTCGGCGCTCGCGCCGAACAGGGCCCTGCCCACCTCGTCCGAGTACGCCCCGAGCAGCAGCGGCGCCGCCTCCACCCGCAGACACTCGGGCACCATCGAGGAACGCCAGTCGCCGCCCCCGTACTTGGAGTCCCAGCGTCTGGCGTCCTCGGCGGCCTCACGCAGCTTCTGGACGTCGCTGTGGCCGACCTTCAGCGAGACGACGGCCCCTTCGCCGAAGCCGGACTCGCGTTCCACCGAGCTGTCGGCCGGGGCGATCAGCCAGCGGGAGGCAGGGGTCGCATAGGCGCTCACCGCGAACGACCCGGCGAGCGACTGCCAGATGCCGCCTCCGCCGGCCCGGCGCCCGGCGAGGTCGAGGCGGTACAGCTCGGTCGCCGACTTCACCGCCTGTCCTACGTCCCGGGGGAAGGCGAGGCCCACTTCGGGTGCGGGATCCGCGTCCGCCAGACCGATCTCGTGGAGCGGCACCGGGCGGCCGAGCTTCTGGCCGATGGCTGCGGCGATGAGGTGCGGCGCGGCGCCCTGCGGCACCATGCCCTTCGACACCCAGCGCGCCACCGAGGTCTTGTCGTAGCGAAGAGTCAACCCGCGCTGGGCACCAAGGTCGTTGACGCGCCGGGCGAGTCCTGCGTTGCTGATTCCCGCGAGGGCGAGAACGGCGCCGAGTTTGTCGTTCGGCCCGCGTTGCTCCCTGGACATGCGCCACCCCTCGACACAGACGGCTGCCGCGGCGGTGGCATAACCGCGCGGCATTCGTAAACCCAGCGTAGTTCGCCGCATCCCATGCGTTAAGGGGCGTAAATCCGGATGGCGGGATTGTGGCCCGTTACCTCGGCACGGAGTGTGGTGGCGTGCCCCGGGTGTGTGGCCGTGCGCCCGCCCGTGCGCTCTTCTCCCGGCCGTCGGCGGAGCGGTTCCATGGGCCGTGCGTGGGTCGGCCCGCTGCACTGGATCCAGCGGGCTGGGGGACACCGCCGCCTACATCCCCGCGGGCGGCGGACCGGTCCGGGGGGCGAATTCCGCCTCCCGGACCGTGCGTTGCGCAGGGCCTGTACGGAGCGTGTGCAACTTTGCCCACTCGCGGCCGATTTGGCCGAAAACAGGCGGTGGCCCTCGGGAGCGATCAAGGCCCCGACCACCACTCTTGAGGGCGCGAACGGGGTTTCAAAGGGAGCGTTTGGGGGCGCATTCGCGTCGCTCGCTCTTCTCGACCGCCTGTCCGTCGCCGGGCCCCGCACGGGAGTTCAATGGTTCACGGGCGACTTCACAAGGGCGCACCCCGGGGCGCACAAGGCGTGGCAGACGCCCTCCCACGCCCCTTCTTCGTGGCAGCATGGGTCCGTTCGTGCGGTGCACTGGTTGTCCACAGCCTGTGGAGGCGGCGATGCGGTGGTTGGTGGGGTGGAGCAGCACCGCCGCTGCAACCGCCGGACCCGGTTCGGCGGGAGCCACCGGATACGACGGCGAGACGGTTCACCCGGTGGGCTCCCAACTCCTGTGGGGCGACCCCGATCCGCTGTGGGCGGTCGGCGACTGGCGCCCCGACGAGGTGCGCGTCGTGAAGGCCGACGAGGAGACCAGCATCGCGGTCCTGGGCACCTGCCGGGCCTCCGACGAGGAGCTGCGCGTCAGCCTGTTCGCCGCCCGGGGAGGGGCACTGCGCCATCTGACCGCCTGGGCCGGCAGCTACACCGCCGTGGTGCGGGTGGGACGCAGGACCACGGTGTGCGGCGACCTCGCGGGCGCGCGGCCGGTGTTCCACACCCCGTGGGCGGGCGGCACGGCCTATGCGACCGCGGCGCTCCCGCTCGCCGATCTCATCGAGGCCGACCTGGACTTCGGGCATCTGGCGGCCCTTCTCGCCGCCCCCGACGTACCGGCCGCGGTGCACGACTCCACCCCGTACGACGGCGTACGGCGCATTCCGCCCGGGCATGCGCTCATCCTGCGCGCGGGGGCGCGGGAGATCGCCGGATACGAACCGGTCGCCTCCCTGGCGGTCGCGGCCCCGCCCGCGGACCCGTCCGCCGCGGTGGACGCGGTGCGCGACGCCCTCGTGGAGGCGGTACGGGCCCGTCTGGCGGCCCCCCGGCACGTCCCGGGCAGCGGTGTCGACCCCGGCCCCGTCCCCGGGATGGGACCGGCGGAACGCCGTGCCGCGCGCGGTATGCCCGTCCCCGGGATCGGCGCCGACCTCTCCGGGGGACCGGCCTCGGGCACGCTGGCACTGCTCGCGGCCGGTCTCCCCGGGACGCCCGGAACGCTCCTGGGGCACGGCACCGCGGCCGGTGAGCGCCTGCTCGCCGTCACCTTCAACGACCTCGCCGTCGGGGGACGCGAGGCCGAGCTGGAGCGGGCCGGCGCCCTGGCGGCCAATCCCCGTCTGCACCATGTGGTGGTGACCGGCGGCGAGGAGATGCTCCCCTACGCCGACCTGGACGGCCCGCTGACGGACGAACCGGGCCCCTCCCTGGTGACGGCGGCCAGGCACCGCGCCCGGCTGGCCGCGGGCAGCGCCGACCACCTCGCGGGCTACGGCGCGCGCCAGGTGCTCGACGCCCACCCGGCCCGTCTCGCGGATCTGCTGATGGACCGCAAGCGACGCCATCTGGTGCGCCCGGTGGCCGCGTTGGCGAAGGCGGACGGCTCGGTGATGGTCCCCGCGCGGGTGTACGGCGCGGCACGGAAGCTGGCCCGCACCTCCTACCCGGCCGGGATCGACGGCCTGGCCGACCGGCTGATGCGGCGGCGCTTCGAGGAACCCGGGGGTGCCGTGGGCGCGTCGCTGGCCGCGCTCACCTGGGCCAGACCGGGTCCTGCGGCGCGCTGGCTGACCGGAGAGGCCCTCGCCGAAGTATCGGTTCGCCTCCAGGGAGCCGCGGCTCGCGCGGGTGGTGGTCCGGGGCAGCGGCCGGGTGACTTCCGCGCGCGTGCGGCGCTGGCCCGACAGGCGGCGGACCTACGGGTCCTGGAACAGGCCGCCGAGATCCGCTCCCAGCGGCTGCACCTGCCGTTCCTGGACAACCAGGTCGTCCGCGCCTGCCGGGCGCTGCCCGAGGCGCTGCGGGTGCGGCCGGGAGCGCGCGCGGCGATTCTGCGCACGGTGCTGGAGGGCGCGGGCGTCGGTCCGCTGCCCCTGGGCTGGGGCGCCCCCTCGCACGCCTCCGCGGCGGCCGCGGCCCGGACCGGTGTGCGGGTCGCCGCGCACTCCCTGATCAGCCTCTTCGACACACCGCTGCTGGCGGAGGCGGGGCTGGTGGAGGCCCGGGTGGTCCGTGAGGCGCTGCGGGACGCCGCGGACGGCGCACCGCTCCCCCTCGACGGCCTCGCCGACCTGGTCTCCCTCGAGCTGTGGCTGCGCCGTCTGCTGGCCCGCCGCGGCACCTGCTGGACGGGCACCCCGGCCCGGGCGCGCGCGGTCCCGGCGGGCATCGCGCCCCGGGGGCGGGTCCTAGGGGCGGGGGCGTAGACCCGCGCCGGGCGCGCGACGGCACCGGGCCGGTGCCCGGTCGGCCGACGCCGGACGACGTCCTCGACCGCTGACGTTCCGACCGCCGACGTCTCGACAGCAGCTGTCTCGAACGCGCTGTCTCGAATGCCTCTGTCTCGATCGCCGTCGTCTCGATCGCCGGTGTCGCCGTCATACGACTACCGGCAGCTGAACCGCGCCTCCGCCCAGTCGGCGAACGTCTTGCCGTGGTGCCGGACGCGGGGCTCCACGACCAGCCGGACCGTCCTGTCGTCCCCGCCGAGCCCCACATGGACCGGCACCGCCACGCGACCGTCCTCGATCACCGGCGACCGCCACACCTGAACCCCGTCGACATACACCGAGAACCGCACCCTGCCCCGCCCCGTGGTCAGATCGTCGACGCCGACCAGCGCGTCGAACGCCTCACACGGACGGTTGAGAGCGATGGTGACGGACGACGAGCCGCTCACGGTCACCCCGTACGCATAGGAGCGGTCGGCGATCGACATCCCCCAGCGCTGCCACACCCAGGTGCTCTCCCCGATCCGCATCTCGGGCCCGGTGCCGTCGCCGGTGAGGTCGTACGGCAGTTCGTTCCACCGGTAGACCGCGGGGGCCGGCGGGGTGGGCGTGGCGGACGCCGTGGGCGTCGAGGTCGGGGCCGGAGTCGGCGAGGGGGTCGGCGTCGGGGCGGGGGACGACGGGGGAGCCGATGTCGGTGCCGGTGCCGATGTGGGCGTCGGCGTGGGCGTGGGCTGTGCGGTGGGAGCCGGGGGTGGTGAGGCCGCGGGCTGTGTGGGGAGCACGACGGCGACCGGGGCGGGAGCGGCGCTGGGCGTCGGCGGTGCGGCCGGTGCCGGGGGCACCGCCGGCTGCCCGGTGGCCGGCGGCTTCTCCGGCGTCGGGACCGGCGCGGGCACCTGGGACTCCACGGCCTGGGTGACCGGCACCTCGGCCTGGGGCGGGTGGGCCGCTCTCTGGTGGCCGACCATCGCGAGGGCGATCGCGCCGGCCGCCACCGCGACGACCCCCGCCGCGACCGCGGCCTTCAACGGCGCACCCAGCCCCTCCGAGGCCGCGCCGCCCGAGCTCGCGCCTCCCGAGGCGCCACCGCTCGCCGTGGCAGCCGCTCCGGCGGCACCCGCCGCCCCGGCTCCTGCGCCCCCGGCGATGACACCGAGCGCCTTGGCGTACCCGGCGGCGCCGAACCAGCCGATGACCGCGACCGGTACGACGGCGGGGATGCCGCTCGCGAGTTCCTCGATCTGGGCCGCCGCCAGCCGGCATCCGGCGCACTCCTCCAGATGCTTGCGCAGCCCCTGTTCGGCCCGGGTGCGCAGTCTGCCGCGGGCATAGGTGCCCAGTTGGCCGGCGTAGCGCGCGCACTCCTCGTCACCGGCGAGCGCGGCGCTCACATGGGCCTGGAGATAGGCCTGTCTGAGGCCCTCGCGGGCGCGGCTGGCCAGTACACGGGTGCCGTTGGCGTCCAGCCCGAAGAGCGCGGCCACCTCGCTCGGCGACTCGTCCTCGACCTCGGTGTGCCACAGCACGGCCTGCCAGCGCTCGGGCAGCGAGCGGAACGCCTGCCGGGCCAGGGACTGTTCGGCCTCGTGCAGGGCGAGCACATCGGCGCCCAGCTCCACATCCGTGCCGGGGGAACCCGGGTCCGGGGCACCGCCGGGCGCCCCGGACAGCCGCGCGGCCTGCGTGGCGAACACCGCGAAGTCGTCGACCAGTTGCTCGTGCTTCGCGGTCTTGGTCCAGGTCGCGGCGACCCGGCGGACCGTGGTCAGCAGATAGGCGCGTACCGCGTGTTCGGGGCCGGAACCGGCACGCACCGCCTGGAGCATGCGGGCGAACACCTCGGCGGTGAGGTCCTCCGCGGTGTGCGGGTCGCGGCAGCAGGTCCGGGCGTACCGGCGCAGGGCCCCGGAGTGGCGTCGGTACAGCTCCTCGTACGCCGTGTCGTCGCCGCCGCGCATCCGCTGGATCAACTCGGCGTCCGAGGGCGGCAGTCCCGCGCCGGAGGACGTCCGCCCGGCACCGTCGCGCTGCGGCGGCACGGCGGGCCCCGGTGCGCCACCGGGGCTGGAGCCGTCGGAGGCGCTCCGGGACGGCCCGCCCTGGCCCGGTACCCGCCGCGCGGTCTCCGCGTCGTCGCTACCGAGCGACTCGTCCTGTCCGTCGACACTCATCCCGGAAAGCCCCCGCCGCCTGCTTCATCACCCATGAACACCGGTCAGGGTGCCACAGGCATCTCGGCCGGAAGCATCCGTACGGGGCTTTTCGTACGGCCACGGGGGCTCGTCCGCACCGGCAGGGACGTCCCACCGGTGGAACGGCGGTCGGCCCCGCCGCACGGAGGAGATCACCGGAACGGGCGATACGGGGTCGGCCCGGCAACCGGCAGGCGAACGTGTCCTTCCGGCTGGATCCCTCCTCGGGGCGGACCGGTCCACTCAGGCCCGGCGGGACCGCAGACCCTCCAGAAGGATGTCGAGCAGCCGTGCCGAGGCCGCGGCCTGCTGGGCGGCATCCGGTAAGGACGGTGCCGCCGTCGCTATCACCAGCAGCACATCGGAGACGGTGACGTCCCCGCGCAGTTCACCCGCCGCGCGCGCACGCTCCACCAGTTGTCCGACCACCTCCAGCAGCGTCCCCGCACTCGAGTCGTCCGGCTCCGGCGTCGGACGCTGCTCGACCAGGCGCAGCTCGCCTCCCGGCTGGGTGCGCTGCTGCGGCACCCGCGCCTCGTCCACCGCCGCCCCGTCGGACTTTTGGGGAGCGTCCTCGGGGACCCCCACCTTCAGCACCTGCGGCGGCAGCAGCCGTCCCGCGCCCGAGGCCACCGAGGTCCGCAGGAATCGCGCGAGCGCCGACCACGGCTCGTCCTCCTGGCCGAGCGCCGCTCTGGCCTGGTCGGTCAGCCGGGAGGTCTCCTCCTCGGCTATCCGCCGCACCAGCACCTCTTTGCTGGGGAAACGCCGGTACACGGTGCCGACGCCGACCCTGGCGCGCCGCGCCACATCCTCCATCGGCGCGCCGTACCCCAGCTCGCCGAAGACCTCGCGTGCCGCGCGCAGTACATGTTCCAGGTTGCGCTGTGCGTCCACGCGCAGCGGCGCCGTCCGTGGACCGTCCTCGCGGCCGAGTCCGCCCGCCGCGTTCACCGGGCCCGCCGGTGCGACGGCGGACGCAGACGGCCAATGAGAATCCTGAATATGCATAAGCGTTCCCCCGGTCATGACGTCTCCCCCCGGAGACTCTCCGCGTCATCGGAAGCCGGAGCGTACGGAAAGCGTCCTGCGTGTCCGGGCCCGCCCCTCGCGGGCCGGCCGAGCGCGGCCCCCTCCACCCCGTCGAGACACGAACATAGTTGAGCAGGAGTCAATTCAGAAGGGGCAGGTTCCGCACGGAGCGCCCCCCGATCGGAGTACGGGGCGGTTACGTCCCGATTGCACCCCCGACATTCACCCCGTTCACCCTCGCTGACCTGCTGCCCTTCTCCTTACTCCGGTAATCCGGCCAACTCCGGGGTGTGCCGCCTTCCGGTCACACAGTTCGTCCGGCCTGTGGACAAACGCGGGAGACGGGTGCGTCATGGGATGGTGACGGCTGCAACCCATCGGGCAACACCCCCCGATCCCCGGAAGCGTGTGCGCATCCTCATCGTCGGCGGCGGCTATGTCGGCCTCTATTCGGCGCTGCGCCTGCAACGGAGACTGAAGGCGGAGCTCAAGCGGGGCGCGGCCGAGATCGTGGTGGTCTCGACCGACCCCTATATGACCTATCAGCCGTTTCTGCCCGAGGCGGCCTCCGGCGCCATCTCGCCGCGTCATGTGGTCGTCCCGCTGCGCCGGGTCCTGAACCGCTGCCGGCTGATCATCGGTGAGGCCACCTCCATCGATCACGCCCGGCGCACCGCCACCGTCAGCACGCTCGCCAGCGAGGAGACCGGGCGGACGGAACAGCTGACGTACGACGAGCTGGTGCTCGCTCCCGGCTCCGTCTCGCGCACCCTCCCGATTCCCGGTCTCGCCGACCACGGCATCGGCTTCAAGACCGTCGAGGAGGCCATCGGCCTGCGCAACCATGTCATCGAGCAGATGGACATCGCCTCCTCCACCCGGGACCCCGCGATCCGCGACGCGGCGCTCACCTTTGTCTTCGTGGGCGGTGGATTCGCCGGGGTGGAGGCGCTCGGCGAGCTGGAGGACATGGCCCGCTACGCCGCGCGCTACTACCACAATGTGAAGCCCGGGGACATGAGGTGGATCCTCGTGGAGGCCACCGACCGCATCCTCCCCGAGGTCGGCGAGGAGATGGGCCGCTACACGGTCACCGAGCTGCGCCGCCGCAATATCGACGTACGCCTCGAGACCCGGCTGGAATCGTGCGCCGACCGGGTCGCCGTCCTCTCCGACGGCGCCCGCTTCCCGACCCGTACGGTCGTGTGGACCGCCGGGGTGAAGCCGCATCCGATCCTCGCGGCCACCGACCTGCCGCTGAACGGGCGCGGCCGGCTGAAGTGCACCCCCCAGCTGACCGTGGACGGCGTCACCCATGCGTGGGCCGCGGGGGACGCGGCCGCCGTCCCCGACGTCACCGCGGAGGAACCCGGCAGGCAGACCGCTCCCAACGCCCAGCACGCGGTGCGCCAGGCCAGGCTCCTGGGCGACAACATCGCGCATGCGCTGCGCGGCGAACCCCTGGAGACGTACGCCCATAAATATGTGGGCTCGGTCGCCTCCCTGGGACTGCACAAGGGCGTCGCGCATGTCTACGGGCGCAAGCTGAAGGGCTACGCTGCCTGGTTCATGCACCGCACGTACCACCTGAGCAGGGTGCCCACTTTCAACCGCAAGGTCCGCGTCATGGCCGAATGGACGCTGGCCGGGCTCTTCAAGAGGGAGATCGTGTCCCTCGGTTCCCTCGAGCATCCGCGTGCGGAATTCGAACTGGCGGCTGGTGGCAAGCCGCCCGGCCACCCGAAGGGGTCGTCCTGACCGGATTCAGGAACTCGGCCGGAGGGACCGACGTCTGACGGATGTTGGTTCCGTCGGCCAGACTGGTCCACGACCCCGGGCGGGTGACCCTCACCCGGGCGAATCCAGCAGACTCTCCCCCTGTGCCGTACCCCCGGGGCAGGTCCCCGGACCCCGACCGGATCCGGAGCCGGCCGGCGACGACAACGACAAGGCAAGGACTCGGTGAACTTCACGCGCTGGAGCGCCCGGCTCCCCGGAACGCAGCGCCGCGCGGCAGCGCGGTCCGAGCACACGGTCTCCGCGGACCGGCCGGGGGACGGCTCCGTACCACCGGCCCGTGCCGAGCGGCTCACCGACGGCTCGCACACGGTGCCCGCGGTCGACGAGCTGCCGGTGCGCGACGTACTCGACCGCATCCCGGCCCTCGTCGCCCTGGTCCACGGCCCCGACCACCGCATCGCCTATGTGAACGACGCCTATGTGGCGGCGTTCGGCATCCGATCGGCCGGCGAGCCCGCGCACGAGGCGCTGCCCGAGCTGGAGGAGCTCGGTCTGCTCCCGCTCCTGGACCAGGTGCTGCGCAGTTCCCGGCCGCGCACGGTCAAGTCCCGCAAGGGGCCCGGCGGCCGCTTCTACACGTGCACCTGCACCCCCGTGGACATGCCGGACGACGGGGACAGGGGCGTGCTCGTCTTCGCCGCCGATGTCACCGAGCACGCGGAGGCCGCCGAGCGGTTGCGCGCCAGCGAGCGCGAGCAGCGCGAGACCGCGGTGACCCTGCAGCGCTCCCTGCTCCCCCAGGAGCTGGAACAGCCCGACGATCTGCGCATCGCCGCCACCTATCAGCCCGGCGGCACGGAGGCCGCGGTCGGCGGCGACTGGTACGACGTGATCACCCTCGGCGGCGGCCGCACGGCGCTGGTGATCGGCGATGTGATGGGCCGGGGCGTGCGGGCGGCCGCGGTGATGGGCCAGCTCCGCACCGCGGTCCGTGCCTACGCCCGCCTCGATCTGCCCCCGCACGAGGTGCTCCAGCTCCTCGACGGCCTCGCCGCGGAGATCGACGCCCACCAGATCGCGACCTGTGTCTACGCCGTGCACGACCCGACCGAGGGCCGGCTGGTGTACGCGTCGGCGGGCCATCTGCCGATCCTGGTCCGCGACGAGAACGGAGCGATCCTGCGCGCCGGTGACCCCACCGGGCCACCGCTCGGCACCGGGGGCTGGATGCACACCTCGGGCTGGATGCCGCTGGCGCCCGGCTCCACCGCCGTCCTCTACACGGATGGTCTGGTGGAGCGCCGCGACGCCGACCTGGACGAGGGCATCGAGGCACTGGAGGCCGCGCTCGCGGGCGCCACGGGCACCCCGCAGGTGATCTGCGACCGTCTGCTCCGCTCGGCGGGCGTCACGGCGGGTCACGACGACGATGTGGCGGTCCTGGTCATCCAGCACCCGGCGCGTAACGGCCCGGACGGCGACCTCTTCCGCAACGCCGCGCTGGAGCTGCACGGCGGGGTGGAGGCGGCGCCACGCGCCCGGGCGTTCGCCTCCGGGGTGCTGACGAGCTGGCGGTTCCCGGCGGAGCTGCACGATCTGGGGGTGCTGGCGGCGAGCGAACTGGTCGCCAACTCGCTTCAGCACGGCACCCCGCCGATGAAGCTGCGCCTGAGGCGCACGGACCGCCGGCTGATCATCGAGGTGACGGACGGCGACGACCACCTCCCCCGCCGCCGCCGTGCGGAACCGGTGGACGAGGCGGGGCGGGGGATCGCGATCGTGGCGACCATCGCCTCCGCCTGGGGATCACGGCGGACGCCGGGCGGCGGAAAAGCGGTGTGGTGCGAGTTCACCCTGCCGAGGGACGAGGACTGAGTACGGGGCCGGCCCTTGTGCTCGCCGGCGCGGGACGGACACCAGGGAATGCAAGGGGGCGCGAGGCCAAACGCCTCGCGCCCTCTTCTCCGTACTGTCCGTCCCCGGCCGTCAGATCCGCGCCTGCGCCGGTTCCACCGGTTCCGCCGGAGCGCCCCCCTGCGCCACCACCCGGCTCCGCGCCGTCGAGGGCTGGTTCTGCAGAGGTGTCAGCAGGCGGCCCAGTCGTAGCGCCAGGACCGTGATGCCCAGCGAGAACAGCAGGAACGTCACGATGTACGGCGCCGGCAGCGAGGCGGCCATCGGCCCGCCGATCGCCGGGCCGACCGCCAGCGCGAGCTGCTTCACCAGGGCGAAGGCCGAGTTGTACTGGCCCGCCATCCCGCTCGGCGCGAGATCCGCGACCAGCGGTGCGACGGTGGGCGACAGCATCGCCTCACCGAGCCCGAAGAGCGCATAGGTGGAGATGAACGCCGCGGTCGCCATGGCCCGGCTGCCGTGCCCCAGCCCGGCATAGCCCGCCACGGACCAGGCGACGGCCCAGATCAGCCCCACGGCGGCGATCACCCGGGTGCGCTTGCGCCGCTCCACGAACTTCAGCACCGCGAACTGCGCGACCACGATCACCAGCGTGTTCGCCGCCAGCGCCGTGCCCAGCGAGGACGTCGAGATACCGGCCGCCTCGACCCCGTAGGCGCTCAGCCCCGACTCGAACTGGCCGTAGCAGGCGAAGAAGAGCACAAAGCCCAGCACGCAGAGCTGCACCATGGCGCGGTTGCCCAGCAGCCGCTTCCAGCTCGTCCCGCCGTCCAGGGAGGTCATGGATTCGATCTCCGGAGCGCGCGGCATCCGCACGGTCGCCATGACCGCCACGAGCAGCAGGAACATCGCGGCCTCGATCGCGAACAGCAAGGTGAAGGACGCCGCGCGCGAGGTGTCGACGAGATGGCCGCCGATCAGGCCGCCGACGCCAAGCCCCAGGTTCTGCAGGAAGAACTGCAGGGCGAAGGCGCGCGACCGGGTCTGCGTGGTGGAGCAGTCCACGATCATCGTGGCCAGCGCCGGCTGCATCACGGCCTGCCCGGCGCCGAGCAGGGACGCCGAGAGCAGTGCGGTGCTCGCCGTGGCCGAGAGCCCCAGGCCCAGGGCGCCCACCGCGGCGAGAACCAGGGCGGTGAGCAGCACCGGAAGGGGGCCGCGGCGGACGATGGCCCGCCCGGCGAGCGGCAGCACGACCAACGCGGCGACGGCGAAGACGGCGAGCAGGAGCCCCGCCGTCATCGCACCGAGCCCGCGGACCTGCGCCACATACACATAGAGGTACGGGACGGTGAAGCCGAGGCCGAACGCGCTGAGTGCGTTGCCCACATGGATCCGGCGCATGGCTGCACCCCGTGCCCTGGTCACATTCACCTGCCTTAGGAAGGAGGGTCGCCCGGGGCCCGGCGGGCATGCCGAGTCCCTCAAGCGTTAACCCTGAAGACTTAGAAGCTAAAGTTCGAAGGTAAACAGTACACCCTCAAGGACTTCGACAGTTAGTGAACGCGTGCCATACTGCGCCCATGGCCGACACCCCCGGCGCCGGCGAGCCGACCCTCGATGAGCAGATCGCCGCCTACCAGCGCGAATTCCAGGACCTGGACCCCCAGGTCGAGAAGATCGTGTCGGCGCTCTCCCGTCTCAATCGCCGTATGCACGTCGCCTACGGGCGGCAGACCGCGGCGCTCGGTATCACCAACGCCGAGTGGGAGGTCCTCAAGGCCCTTGTTCTCTCCGGCGCTCCGTACCGCATGGGCCCGAGCGATCTGGCCAAGCGGCTCGGCCTGACACCGGCCGCGATGACCCACCGCATCGACCGCATGGTGGGGGAGGGGCTGGTCACCCGGGAGCGCGACGAGGCCAACCGGGTGCGGGTCATCGTCGAGCTGACCGCCGAGGGCCGTGAGAAGTGGATGGACGCCATGCGTCTGGCCTCGGGGTTCGAGACGGACCTCCTCCAGGACCTCTCCCCGGTGGAGCGCCTCGCCCTCGGCGAGGTCCTGACGCGTCTGCTGCGCCGTGTGGAGCACGCTCAGCCGGACGCCGGCGGACGCCTCAGCGACCTCGACTGACGGCCGCCAGGTCGCCCTCCAGGTTTGGGACCGTGTCCCCTGGGGGAGGCTTGACAGTCCACCCGCCGAACCGTACAGTTCTCCGGGTTGCCACGAGAGCGTAACGGTTCTCGGGTAGCGCCTCCGCCGCAGCTGCGGCACCAAACCACTCAGCACGATCTCCTCACGAGATTCATTTCGGCGTGCCCGGAATTCGATTTCATGGGGATACGGCGACTTCGCAACGGTCGGGGAAGCACCCGATTGGGAATCGCCGGAGAGATCCGCTAAGGTTTGGGACGTCGGAACGGCCCAAGGGCCGCGAGGACAATCCCGGTTGACAGGGAATCAGGCCCCAAGGGGAACCGAAGGATCTGATACAGTCGACACCGCCGGAAAGGGAAACGCGAGAGCGGGAACCTGGAAAGCACCGAGGAAATCGGATCGAGAAAAGATCTGATAGAGTCGGAAACACCGAAGGGAAGCGCCCGGAGGAAAGCCGAGAGAGAATCTCGGTGAGTACGAAGGAAGCGTCCGTTCCTTGAGAACTCAACAGCGTGCCAAAAGTCAACGCCAGATATGTTGATACCCCGTCTCCGGCCGGTTCGGTCGGGACGAGGTTCCTTTGAAATAACACAGCGAGGACGCTGTGAACCGAGGGGATTATTCCTCCCCTCTGGTTCCGCTCTCGTGGTGTTCACCCCGATCACGGGGAAGCATTCACGGAGAGTTTGATCCTGGCTCAGGACGAACGCTGGCGGCGTGCTTAACACATGCAAGTCGAACGATGAAGCCCTTCGGGGTGGATTAGTGGCGAACGGGTGAGTAACACGTGGGCAATCTGCCCTGCACTCTGGGACAAGCCCTGGAAACGGGGTCTAATACCGGATACGAGCCGGGGAGGCATCTCCCTGGTTGGAAAGCTCCGGCGGTGCAGGATGAGCCCGCGGCCTATCAGCTTGTTGGTGAGGTAACGGCTCACCAAGGCGACGACGGGTAGCCGGCCTGAGAGGGCGACCGGCCACACTGGGACTGAGACACGGCCCAGACTCCTACGGGAGGCAGCAGTGGGGAATATTGCACAATGGGCGAAAGCCTGATGCAGCGACGCCGCGTGAGGGATGACGGCCTTCGGGTTGTAAACCTCTTTCAGCAGGGAAGAAGCGAGAGTGACGGTACCTGCAGAAGAAGCGCCGGCTAACTACGTGCCAGCAGCCGCGGTAATACGTAGGGCGCGAGCGTTGTCCGGAATTATTGGGCGTAAAGAGCTCGTAGGCGGCTTGTCGCGTCGGTTGTGAAAGCCCGGGGCTTAACCCCGGGTCTGCAGTCGATACGGGCAGGCTAGAGTTCGGTAGGGGAGATCGGAATTCCTGGTGTAGCGGTGAAATGCGCAGATATCAGGAGGAACACCGGTGGCGAAGGCGGATCTCTGGGCCGATACTGACGCTGAGGAGCGAAAGCGTGGGGAGCGAACAGGATTAGATACCCTGGTAGTCCACGCCGTAAACGGTGGGCACTAGGTGTGGGCAACATTCCACGTTGTCCGTGCCGCAGCTAACGCATTAAGTGCCCCGCCTGGGGAGTACGGCCGCAAGGCTAAAACTCAAAGGAATTGACGGGGGCCCGCACAAGCGGCGGAGCATGTGGCTTAATTCGACGCAACGCGAAGAACCTTACCAAGGCTTGACATACACCGGAAAGCATTAGAGATAGTGCCCCCCTTGTGGTCGGTGTACAGGTGGTGCATGGCTGTCGTCAGCTCGTGTCGTGAGATGTTGGGTTAAGTCCCGCAACGAGCGCAACCCTTGTCCCGTGTTGCCAGCAGGCCCTTGTGGTGCTGGGGACTCACGGGAGACCGCCGGGGTCAACTCGGAGGAAGGTGGGGACGACGTCAAGTCATCATGCCCCTTATGTCTTGGGCTGCACACGTGCTACAATGGCCGGTACAATGAGCTGCGATACCGTGAGGTGGAGCGAATCTCAAAAAGCCGGTCTCAGTTCGGATTGGGGTCTGCAACTCGACCCCATGAAGTCGGAGTCGCTAGTAATCGCAGATCAGCATTGCTGCGGTGAATACGTTCCCGGGCCTTGTACACACCGCCCGTCACGTCACGAAAGTCGGTAACACCCGAAGCCGGTGGCCCAACCCCTTGTGGGAGGGAGCTGTCGAAGGTGGGACTGGCGATTGGGACGAAGTCGTAACAAGGTAGCCGTACCGGAAGGTGCGGCTGGATCACCTCCTTTCTAAGGAGCACTTCTAGGCCGCCATGGCGGTCCAGAGGCCAGTACATCGGCGAACGTCCGGTGCTGGTTGCTCATGGGTGGAACGTTGACTACTCGGTCAGGACCTCGGGTCGAAGGCTGCTAGTACTGCTCGTGAGAGCGTGGAACGCATGATCTTCGGACGGGACTTGGCCGGGCACGCTGTTGGGTGTCTGAGGGCACGGCCGTTTGGTCGGAAGCCTTCGGTGCCGGCCCCAGTAAACTCGCTGGTTTTTCAGCGGGGTGATGGGTGGTTGGTCGTTGTTTGAGAACTGCACAGTGAACGCGAGCATCTGTGGCCAAGTTTTTAAGGGCGCACGGTGGATGCCTTGGCACCAGGAACCGATGAAGGACGTGGGAGGCCACGATAGTCCCCGGGGAGTCGTCAACCAGGCTTTGATCCGGGGGTTTCCGAATGGGGAAACCCGGCAGTCGTCATGGGCTGTCACCCGCTGCTGAACACATAGGCAGTGTGGAGGGAACGCGGGGAAGTGAAACATCTCAGTACCCGCAGGAAGAGAAAACAACCGTGATTCCGGGAGTAGTGGCGAGCGAAACCGGATGAGGCTAAACCTATGGCGTGTGAGACCCGGCAGGGGTTGCGTTGTGGGGGTTGTGGGATCTCTTTGTCACGGTCTGCCGGCCGTGAGACGAGTCAGAAACCGTTGATGTAGACGAAGGACATGCGAAAGGTCCGGCGTAGAGGGTAAGACCCCCGTAGTCGAAACGTCAGCGGCTCGTTGGAGAGACACCCAAGTAGCACGGGGCCCGAGAAATCCCGTGTGAATCTGGCGGGACCACCCGCTAAGCCTAAATATTCCCTGGTGACCGATAGCGGATAGTACCGTGAGGGAATGGTGAAAAGTACCCCGGGAGGGGAGTGAAATAGTACCTGAAACCGTGTGCCTACAAGCCGTGGGAGCGTCGGAATGTGCTTGCACATTCTCGTGACTGCGTGCCTTTTGAAGAATGAGCCTGCGAGTTTGCGGTGTGTTGCGAGGTTAACCCGGGTGGGGTAGCCGTAGCGAAAGCGAGTCCGAACAGGGCGTTTGAGTAGCATGCCCAAGACCCGAAGCGGAGTGATCTAGCCATGGGCAGGTTGAAGCGGAGGTAAGACTTCGTGGAGGACCGAACCCACCAGGGTTGAAAACCTGGGGGATGACCTGTGGTTAGGGGTGAAAGGCCAATCAAACTCCGTGATAGCTGGTTCTCCCCGAAATGCATTTAGGTGCAGCGTCGTGTGTTTCTTGCCGGAGGTAGAGCACTGGATAGGCGATGGGCCCTACCGGGTTACTGACCTTAGCCAAACTCCGAATGCCGGTAAGTGAGAGCGCGGCAGTGAGACTGTGGGGGATAAGCTCCATGGTCGAGAGGGAAACAGCCCAGAGCATCGACTAAGGCCCCTAAGCGTACGCTAAGTGGGAAAGGATGTGGAGTCGCACAGACAACCAGGAGGTTGGCTTAGAAGCAGCCACCCTTGAAAGAGTGCGTAATAGCTCACTGGTCTAGTGATTCCGCGCCGACAATGTAGCGGGGCTCAAGCGTACCGCCGAAGTCGTGTCATTGCAGCATGAGGGCCAACGCCTGCTGTGATGGGTAGGGGAGCGTCGTCTGCCGGGTGAAGCAGCACCGGAAGGTAGTTGTGGACGGTTGACGAGTGAGAATGCAGGCATGAGTAGCGATTCACACGTGGGAAACGTGTGCGCCGATTGACTAAGGGTTCCTGGGTCAAGCTGATCTGCCCAGGGTAAGTCGGGACCTAAGGCGAGGCCGACAGGCGTAGTCGATGGATAACCGGTTGATATTCCGGTACCCGCTGTGGAGCGTCAAACATTGAATCCAGTGATGCTAAGGCCGTGAAGCCGTTCCGGACCCTTCGGGGAATGGAAAGTGGTGGAGCCGCTGAACCAAGTTGGTAGTAGGTGAGTGATGGGGTGACGCAGGAAGGTAGTCCATCCCGGGCGGTGGTTGTCCCGGGGTAAGGGTGTAGCCCGGTGTGTAGGTAAATCCGCACACCTTGTGGGTGAGACCTGATGCCGAGCCGATTGTGGTGAAGTGGATGATCCTATGCTGTCGAGAAAAGCCTCTAGCGAGTTTCATGGCGGCCCGTACCCTAAACCGACTCAGGTGGTCAGGTAGAGAATACCGAGGCGTTCGGGTGAACTATGGTTAAGGAATTCGGCAAAATGCCCCCGTAACTTCGGGAGAAGGGGGGCCACTTCTGGTGATCAGCTTTACGCTGTGAGCTGGGGGTGGCCGCAGAGACCAGCGAGAAGCGACTGTTTACTAAAAACACAGGTCCGTGCGAAGCCGTAAGGCGATGTATACGGACTGACGCCTGCCCGGTGCTGGAACGTTAAGGGGACCGGTTAGCTCACTTTCGGGTGGGCGAAGCTGAGAACTTAAGCGCCAGTAAACGGCGGTGGTAACTATAACCATCCTAAGGTAGCGAAATTCCTTGTCGGGTAAGTTCCGACCTGCACGAATGGCGTAACGACTTCTCGACTGTCTCAACCATAGGCCCGGTGAAATTGCACTACGAGTAAAGATGCTCGTTTCGCGCAGCAGGACGGAAAGACCCCGGGACCTTTACTACAGTTTGATATTGGTGTTCGGTTCGGCTTGTGTAGGATAGCTGGGAGACTTTGAAGCGGCCACGCCAGTGGTTGTGGAGTCGTCGTTGAAATACCAGTCTGGTCGTGCTGGATGTCTAACCCGGGTCCGTGATCCGGATCGGGGACAGTGTCTGATGGGTAGTTTAACTGGGGCGGTTGCCTCCTAAAGGGTAACGGAGGCGCCCAAAGGTTCCCTCAGCCTGGTTGGCAATCAGGTGTTGAGTGTAAGTGCACAAGGGAGCTTGACTGTGAGACCGACGGGTCGAGCAGGGACGAAAGTCGGGACTAGTGATCCGGCGGTGGCTTGTGGAAGCGCCGTCGCTCAACGGATAAAAGGTACCCCGGGGATAACAGGCTGATCTTCCCCAAGAGTCCATATCGACGGGATGGTTTGGCACCTCGATGTCGGCTCGTCGCATCCTGGGGCTGGAGTCGGTCCCAAGGGTTGGGCTGTTCGCCCATTAAAGCGGTACGCGAGCTGGGTTTAGAACGTCGTGAGACAGTTCGGTCCCTATCCGCTGTGCGCGTAGGAGTCTTGAGAAGGGCTGTCCCTAGTACGAGAGGACCGGGACGGACGAACCTCTGGTGTGCCAGTTGTTCTGCCAAGGGCATGGCTGGTTGGCTACGTTCGGGAGGGATAACCGCTGAAAGCATCTAAGCGGGAAGCCTGCTTCGAGATGAGGACTCCCACCCACTTGATGGGGTAAGGCTCCCAGTAGACGACTGGGTTGATAGGCCAGATCTGGAAGCATCGTGAGGTGTGGAGGTGACTGGTACTAATAGGCCGAGGGCTTGTCCTCAGTTGCTCGCGTTCACTGTGTTGGTTCTGAAACCACGAACAATCGCACCCTGACGGGTGGTCGGGTTGTGTGTTTCATAGTGTTTCGGTGGTCATAGCGTGAGGGAAACGCCCGGTTACATTCCGAACCCGGAAGCTAAGCCTCAGAGCGCCGATGGTACTGCAGGGGGGACCCTGTGGGAGAGTAGGACGCCGCCGAACAAATATTGAGAAAGAGCCCCAACTCCGGGTAGAAACCCGTGAGTTGGGGCTCTTTCGCATGCCCGGGCACCGAAAAACCGAAGGCATGTCCCGTATGCGGAGGTTACCGTGGCCGCATGAGCCACATGATCCGTTCCATACGTCCCGAGGACTGGCCGGCGGTCAAGGAGCTGCGGCTGCTCGCGCTCCGGGACCCGGTCGCCCATCTCGCCTATCTGGAGACCTACGACGAGGCGGCGGCCAGGCCCGACACGTTCTGGCAGGAGCGGGCGGCCGGGGCGGCCGTAGGAGTGGCCGACGCACAGCAGATCGTGGCCGAGACCCCGGACGGCACCTGGACCGGCACGCTCACCGTGCTGATGGAGCAGGCCGGGACGACGGACTGGGCGGGATTCGCGGTGGAGCGTACGCAGGGGCATGTCGTCGGCGTGTTCGTACGGCCCGAACACCGTGGCACCGGGCTCACCAAGGCGCTCTTCGACGCCGGCCTGGAATGGGCCTGGGGGCGTGGTGCGGAGCGCGTACGGCTCATCGTCCATGAGGACAACGAGCGGGCCAGGGCCTTCTATCGAAAGGCGGGGTTCGTGCCGACCGGCGTCACCGTGCCTTTGACGCCGGACTCGGGGGACTCGGAGCTGGAGATGGTGATCGAGCGGTCCTAGACCGGGAGTTCGTACTGCGGCCAGCGGGCCCGGCCCTGTTCGCGGGAGCGCAGCAGAGCCAGGGTGGGCAGCCCACGGTCCGTTCCGGAAGACAGTAGCTCGGGGAGCTGGGGGAGCGGTGCGACCGCGGCCACATCGTCCAGGACGAGGGCGAGTGGTGGGTCGAGGCGACCGGAGGATGACCGTTCGGCCATGCGCCGGCCGCGCTCGACCACGCTGGAGGCGAGGGCCGTCAGCAGCGGCATCGCACCGGGATGCTGCCTGGGGTCCTCGAGGGATTCGCCCACTACGTAAAGCGTGCCCCCTTCGTTGACGAAGGAATCCAAGGTGAGGCTGTCATTTCGGTTGGGTGTGCATGCCTCACGGATATGGACGGTGGAGAGGGACGACAGTGCCCGTCCCGTCAGTTCCTGGGCCATGTCCCGGCGTTCGGGATGCGAGGTGAGTGCCGCCTCCAGTTCGCCCGCGGCACCGGACGCCGCCTTGGGATTCGTACGCAGTGCTCGTATGGCGTCCTGGACCTGGGAGCCCTGGGCCCAGCGGTGGATGTGCCGGATGGTGCGGCCCTCGACGGCCGCGGCGTGCAGATAGCTTCGCAGCAGTGTCTCCGCCACATCGGCGACCGCCTGGTCGATACGGGCCGTGGGGCGGACCGGGGCGAGCAGCGCGGTGGCTCGGGCCGCGGCGGTGGCCCTGTCCTCGCAGCCGGAGGACGGGGACCAGTGCAGCCTGGCCGGGGTGTCGCACAGGTGGGCGGGGTCGTAGAGCAGGACGGGGCCGAGCTTGGCGCGGGCGTCCTTGGTCTCGGACCACAGGGCGGGGTCCGAGGTGACGATCAGCGCGGGCCCCTCGGCGTCCCGCACGGCCTGGGCGGCGAGCGGACGACGGGTGTCCGGTGGCCCGAGGACGACCGAGGGGCGCGTCCAGGTGGCGGTCGGCGAAGCGGTGGTGCCGGTCTGCGCCGCGCCCGCGCCGAGCGGACCGGGGACGACGCCCGCCACGGCCGGCTCGGGACGCACGGGCACCGGCTCGGAGTGCACCTCGGCCGGTCCCGTGTTGCTCACGGTCCGCAGGCCGGCGGTCGCCTGCTCGACGGGTGTCGGGGCGGGCCCGGGTGCGGACGCCGGTGTCGGCGGCAATGCCTGTGTGGCGCCGTGCTCCGGGCCGTCCGGGCAGGCAGGGGGAGCGGAGGAGGCCGTGGTCCTGTGGCGGGCCCGTACCTCCTTCCAGCGGGCCACCGTGCCGATCGCGAACACGGCCAGCACGAACAACACCATCAGTTCGCTTATGAACAGGCCCCAGAACAGCCCGTACCCGGACAGCTGGTCCGCGGTGGCGTCGGGCCAGGCGCCGGCGAGGTCATGGGGATCGGTGAGCAGATGGCGCATGGCCATCGGGGTACTGCTGAAGTGGAGACCGTCCGGCCATGCGCCCCGCGAGAACCAGCCCGCGAGGCCTGTGGCCGTCCACACCATCAGGGTGACGCCGAGCAGAAAGGCGAGCACCCCCACCAACAGACCGTCGGGAACGCCTCCCTGGCCCTCCCGTCGCTCCTTGCCTGGTCTCATCGGGATCGACCCCATTTGCCTATGCCACCGTGGACTCGGGCGGGCCGCTCAGGTCGCTCAGCCGCTGTTCCATGAAGGCCGCCGCTCTTTCCTCCGCCTCCAGTTCCGCGGCCCGCAGGACGTCGTCCGGCCGGCGGTCGCTGGAGGACTCCGTCATCGCGCGGTCGGTGAAGACCAGGGGGCGTTCCATCTCCGTGATCAGGTGTTTGACCACCTGGACATTGCCGTTGACGTCCCAGACCGCGATGCCGGGACTCAGGGTCGGGATGATCTCCACGGCCCACCTGGGCAGACCGAGCACGAGTCCGGTGGCCCGCGCCTCGTCCGCCTTCTGGGCGTAGATCGTCCTGGTCGACGCCATCTTCAGGATCGCGGCCGCCTCCTTCGCCGCCGCTCCGTCCACCACATCGCTGAGGTGGTGGACGACCGCCACGAAGGACAGGCCGAGCCGGCGGCCGAACTTCAGCAGTCGCTGGAACAGCTGGGCCACAAAGGGGCTGTTGATGATGTGCCAGGCCTCCTCGACCAGGAAGATGCGCTTCTTCCGGTCGGGGCGGATCCAGGTGTGCTCCAGCCACACACCCACGATCGCCATCAGGATCGGCATGGCGATCGAGTTGCGGTCGATATGGGAGAGGTCGAACACGATCAGCGGGGCGTCCAGATCGATGCCGACCGTCGTCGGTCCGTCGAACATGCCCCGCAGATCGCCGTCGACCAGACGGTCCAGGACCAGGGCGACGTCCAGGCCCCAGGCCCGTACGTCGTCCACGGCGACGTTCATCGCCTCCGCGGACTCGGGCTCGGGGTGGCGCAGTTGCTCGACGATGTCGGTGAGCACCGGCTGGCGGTCGACGATCGACTCGTTGACATAGGCGTGGGCGACCTTCAGGGCGAAGCCGGACCGCTCGTCCAGGCCGTGCCCCAGCGCGACCTCGATGATCGTGCGGAGCAGTGCGAGTTGGCCCGTCGTGGTGATCGCCGGGTCGAGCGGGTTGAGCCGGATGCCGTGGTCCAGGGCGGCCATCGGGTCGAGCCGGATGGGGGTGATCCCCAGCTCCTCCGCGATGAGGTTCCATTCGCCGACCCCGTCCTCGCCCTGGGCGTCGAGGACCACGACCTGCCGGTCGCGGAACCGCAGCTGGCGCAGTACATAGGTCTTCTCCAGCGCCGACTTGCCGTTGCCGGACTCGCCGAGGACGAGCCAGTGCGGTGCCGGGAGCTGCTGGCCGTACAGCTGGAAGGGGTCGTAGATATAGCCCTTCCCGGAGTACACCTCCCGGCCGATGATCACACCGGAGTCGCCGAGGCCGGGTGCGGCCGTCGGCAGATAGACGGCCTGCGCCTGGCCCGTGGAGGTGCGGACGGGCAGCCGGGTCGTCTCGACCTTGCCGAAGAGGAAGGACGTGAAGGCCTCGGTCAGGACGGACAGCGGATCCCGCATGAGGCCTTACCTCCGAATGCCGGTGGCGAAGGGGAGAGTGTTGACGAAGGCCCGGTGGTGCTCGCGGTCGCACCACTCCAGCTTCAGATAGGACTTGCCGGCTGAGGCGCGGATGGTGCGTTTGTCGCGGGCGAGGGTCTCGGGGGAGCGGGAGGAGACGGTGATGTAGCCGACCAGGTTGACGCCCGCGGCGCCGCTGGCGAGGTCCTCGCCGCGCTGGTCGAGACGGGAGTGGGCGGCGAGGTCACGGGGGTCGACGGTGCGGTTCATCTTGGCGGCGCGGCTGGCCTCGGCCTCGTCGTTCGTCTTCTCGGTCAGCATGCGCTCGATGGCGACCTCGGTGGGTTCGAGGTCCATGGTGACGGCGACCGTACGGATCACGTCCGGGGTGTGGACCAGCAGCGGCGCGAGGAAGTTCACGCCGACCGGGGTCATCGGCCACTCCTTGACCCAGGCGGTGGCGTGGCACCAGGGCGCCCGCGTGGACGACTCCCGGGTCTTCGCCTGGAGAAAGGTGGGCTCCATGGCGTCGAGCTCGGCGGGCCAGGCGTTGCGCTTGGTCATGGCCTGGATGTGGTCGATGGGGTGGTCGGGGTCGTACATGGAGTGGATCAGGGAGGCGAGGCGTCCCTGACCGAGCGGCTGCCGTACCCGGATGTCGGCTTCCTGGAGCCGTGAGCAGATGTCGGTCAGCTCACGCGCCATGACGACGGCGAGTCCCGCGTCCCGGTCGACCTTCCGGCCGCCGTGCGGTCGGGCGGCGCGCGCCATGGCGTGGGCCTCGGCGGCCAGTTCACGGGTGAAGTGCATGCAGGCGACCAGATAGGCGCGGTGCTGCTCGCTGCTGGTCGACACCATGGACTGGAGCTGGTCGTAGGACTGCTGGAGCCAGCCAGGGGTGCGGTCGTTGCCGCGCTGGGCGACGTCCTTGGCGTGTGCGTCGGGGTCGGCGGGCAGGGTCCGGGCGAGCATCTGGAGGCGGGTGACGAAGCCGTCGCCGTTCGCCACGTGTTTGAGGAGGGTGCCGAAGCGGTCGACGAGGGCCTCCTGGTCCTCGCTGTCGCGCAGTCCGACGCCGGGGCCCTCGATCTCGATGGCGGCCGTGACGGTCCGCCGGTCGGCGTGCAGCAGTACGGCGATCTCGTCGGGCCCGAAGGGGGCGGCGAGCCAGGTGATCCGCCCGATGCCCGGGGGCGGCCCGATCTCGACCTCACGCCCGTCGGTCCCGGTGCCCGCCTCCATGACGCCCGAACGATAGGTGGTGCCCTGCCGCAGGGTCCGCTTGTAACTGCGGTTGATCTCGAACCACTTGTAGAACGTGCGGTTCTTGTACGGGACGTACACGGCGGCCAGGGCGAGCAGCGGGAAGCCCGTCAGCAGGCCGATGCGCAGTACGAGCGGGAGGCTGATGAGCCCGCACACCATGCCGAGGAAGGCGCCCGCGATGATCAGGGCGATCTCGCCGGTCTCGCGGTTGCGGCCGATGACCGCGTTCGGCCGGGCGCGGCCGATCAGATAGGCCCGGCGGGGCGTGACCTGATGGGGCACATGGGACGTGGTCGTCAACGCCCTTCACCTCCCGTGCGATTGCTGCTGTTGTTGCGGGTGTTGCCGGCATGGGGGGTGTCGGCCGGGCTGGACCGCGGCGAGGGCGCGGCGGTGGGTCCGCCGGAGCCGGGGCCGCGGGTGCTGTGTGCGGCCACGCCGCCGGACATGGAGTTGGCGGGGCGGGGCGGCGCGGAGTGACCGCCGGCGTTGCTGTCGGCGCGGGTGCTGTGTGCCTTGATGCCCTGGGCGACGAGGGTCGCGGGGGAACTGATGACGGCGGCGGCCTTGCGTTCGGCGCCCTGCATGATGCGGTTGTTGCGGCCGGCCGCGATGTCGTCGCCGAAGCCGGGCACAAAGCGGTAGATCATGGCGCTGGAGAAGATCGCCAGCAGGATGATGGCGAGTCCGGAGACCACGGCCGCGACCGCGTTGGGCCCGTCGTCGGTGGCCAGGGCCCCGGCGAGGCCGAGCACGATGACGATGACCGGCTTGACCAGGATGACGGCGATCATGAGTCCGGCCCAGCGGCGGACATGGCCCCAGAGGTTCTTGTCCACGAGGCCCGCGTAGACGACGACTCCGAGGAGGGCGCCGACGTACAACAGGACGGCCCTCAGGAAGAGTTCCAGATAGAGGACGCCCGCCGCGAGGATGGACACCAGCGAGATCAGGATCAGCATGATGGGGCCGCCACCGATGCCTGTGCCCTTGTCCAGGGCGCCGGAGAAGGTGCCGAAGAACGTCTCCGTCTGGTCGCCGGTGGCTTTGGCGAGGACATCGCTGACCGCGTCGGTCGCCGAGACGATCGTGTAGAGGATCAGCGGGGTGAAGGCCGAGGCCAGCACGGTGAGCCAGAGGAAGCCGATCGCCTCGGACAGGGCGGTGCTGAACGGGACGCCCCGCACCGCCCGCTTGGCGACGGCGAGCAGCCAGAGCACCAGGGTGAGGATGGCCGAGGCCGCGAAGACTATGGCGTACTGCTGGAGGAACTTCGGGTTGGTGAAGTCGACGTTCGCGGTCTCCTTCACGGCGCCGTTGAGCTTGTCGACGGTCCAGGAGGCGGCCTCGGCGCAGCCCTTGGCGAGTGCGGAGAGGGGGTCGAGGGCGTTGGTGAGGGGGTTGTCGGTGCCGCCGTGGGTGCCGGAGGTGTTGTCCTTTTCGCAGTACTGCCGTGCGGGGCCGAGAATCAGGTCGCAGTTGCCATCCGGCGAAGTCGGCGTCGGGGAGGGCTCCGCGACGGCTCGGGTGGCCAGCAGGACCGCTGCGGTTTGCACTGTCAACAGTACGGCGGTGACCTTGAGTACTCGGCGTCGGCTACCGGGCATAGGTGAAACCTCCGAACTCCTCGACGGCCTTTGAGATCTCGCCGGACGTCGAGATCTTGTTGTCGCCGTTGACCGGCGCTGGGCCCGACTTCTGCGAGAAGGTGTCGACCTTCCAGTCTCCGCCGGACCAGCGGAGTTGGAGCGTCATGGTGAACCAGTCGCTGCTGACCGGGTTGGTCGAGTCCTCGCCCGCCGTGCCGAACACGCCCGTGCACCACACCTCGACCGTCGCGGCGGTGTCCGCGTACTGAGGGGTTTTGGTGCCGATGGGCATCGCCCGCGAGACATAGGTATGGCCCGCGGCCGGGTTGCCGTTCTCGTCCAGGCCGATCTTGTCCAGGAAGTCCTTGTTGTATGCCTTGTTGAGCTTGTCCTCGAGCGCGGACACCTGGTCGGGGACGAACACCTGCTGCACGATCTCGCTGCGCCGCGCAGGCTTGAGGATGTCGGCTGAAACCAACGCCACCGCATAGTTCGCCGCGGCCGACTGTGCCCCCTGTTCGTCATGGGCGAAGCCCGAGGGGATGTCGTTCGTCTTGGACTGGACCGGGCGGGTGCCGCTGGCCGCCGTCGGGGCCGGGGTTCTCTTGCCGTGGGCGCCGTCCGACGGGGAGTCCCCGCCGCCACGGTTGGCGAAGGCGATCGCCGCGATCAGCAGCACGACCACCCCGACGACCGTGACCAGACCTCGTGACGAGGACCGGCTCCGCCGCGCCCCGCCGTACACGTCACCGCCCCGGTCGGGCAGCCGGGTTCGGGTCTGGCCGACCCCGCCGTACTCCCTGTCGCCTCCGCCGGAGGCACCGTCACCGAGACTCACGCCGCCACGCCCCCTCGACTTCGTAGCCGTTCCGCACCCCGCGTCGAAACGCGTAGTAGTACGACGGTAGCCGTGCTGGTTCCCGCGCGGGCGCGGTGTGGTGACTCGACATCAGGGAAACGCAACCTCAGCCGGTGGGCGCGACGGACGGATGGGTCGGAGGAGGAACCGGGCGCGCCCGGCCGGACACTGATGGTGCGCCGGGCAGGCCCGGCGGTCCGGGGTCGGCCCGGACGGCCGGGGTCAGACGGCCATGCCGTACACGATCGTGAAGAGTGTGCCCAGTGAGCCGATGATGAAGACTCCGGTGAGGCCCGCGATGATCAGGCCCTTGCCCTGTTCGGCGCTGAACGTGTCGCGCAGAGCCGTGGCGCCGATGCGCTGTTTGGCCGCGCCCCAGATCGCGATCGCCAGGCAGAGCAGGATGGCGACGGCCATCACCACCTCGACCATCACGCGAGCCTCGTTGCCCAGGCTTCCAAAAGGACCCCAGTCTGGGGCGATACCGCCGATGATCGTGTTGATGTCACCTTTTGCGGCCGCCAGATGCATGTAAGTCACCGCCCCTAGTGGGTAGTTCCGTATCCCCTGCCACGGTCGCAGAGGCCAGGGACATTGTCGCTGACAATGGCGCCTGCGCATGTCGACTTGGCGTCATTGATTGGCGAGTTTCGTAGCTGTCCCTTGCCTTCGGTCCGCCGAGGGCCGTAGCGGGGGGAATGGAGCGGTGCATCGTGGGGCGTATCGTCCTGTGTGTATCACGGCGGGTCATGCCGGGCAATGAGGTCTCGGGGGAGCCCGCGGTGCGGCTCGGTCCGGCTCGGTCCGGCCGAACGGCCATGGGATACATCTCGCACGTATGTTCGGGGTCGCAGTCTGCCGGGGTGTCCGGGCCGGAGCGGGTGGTGCGCCCGAAGGGGCGAAGTAGATCCCGCTCGAAAGCCCGTGCTGACCTGCGGCGATGAAACCTCACAGAGGATTTTCAGAGTACGCACGGGATTTTTCTCACTTTGGTGGGTCACAGTAAGAGGTGATGAACCGCATCACCGGCCCCTCTCGACACCAGCGGCACGCGTTCCTGGGCGCTCTCGTGCTGCTGGTCGCCGCGACTTCTTCCGTGTCGGCCGCCGACGGTGGTCCCGAACCGCTCGGTGTGTCCGCCGAGGCGGACAGCAGCACGGCCGGCGTCAAGGTCGGTGCGCTCTTCGGCACCAGCGGGGCCCTGGAGGGCGGTCACTTCTGTACCGCCTCCGTGGTGCACAGCAAGCGGGGCAACCTGATCGTCACCGCCGCGCACTGTCTGGGCCGGGGCGCCATGTGGTTCGTCCCCGGCTACCGGGACGGCAGGGCGCCGTACGGGGTGTGGAAGGTGAGCAAGACGTTCGTCGGCGGCTCCTGGAGCGGTGCCCAGAACGAGGACGGCGACATCGCCTTCGCCACGCTGGAATCCGTCAAGGGCGCCCAGGCCGAGGACATCGTCGGGGCCAACAAGTTCGTCACGGGGCGGGAGACCGGGGCCACCGCCGTCACCGTCACCGGGTACCCCAGCTCCCAGGACACCCCGCTGGTCTGCGTCAATACGCCGACCGCCGAGAGCGACACACAACAGCGCATCGAGTGCCCCGACTTCACGGGCGGCACCAGCGGCAGTCCCTGGGTGAACGACGACGGTGAGGTCGTGGGCGTCCTCGGCGGCCATGAGCAGGGCGGCTCCACGCCGGACGTCTCCTACAGCACCGTCCTGGGCGACGAGGCCGCGGCCCTCTACCGGACCGCCTCGGGCTCCTAGTACCGGCACAAACGGCCCCGCCCCCGCCTGTTTCGGCGTCGGCCGCTGCCGGGGAAGTGGCCGATCTCGTACGTTTGGGGCCCGGACCAGGACTTCTCGGAGCCCGGTCGCCGTTTTCGTCTCTACACTGATCCTCGGCGGACTCCCGGGCGGCGAGGGGCGGTTGACGGTGCGTAAGGCGTGGATCTGGGTGACCGTCGCCGTCGGTTCCGCACTGAGCTTTGTGATGCTGCTCGTCATCGGCGTGTACCTGGTCGCCGGAAACCTCGCGGGCGGGGTCGGGAGGGGGGCCGTCCAGCTCGCCAGGAACACCGTGCCCGCCGAATACGTCTCGCTCGTGGAGGAGTGGGGCGACCTGTGCGGCGCGATCAACCCCGCGCTGCTCGCCGCCCAGCTCTACCAGGAGAGCGGCTTCGACCCGAACGCCAAGAGCCCCGCGCAGGCCCAGGGGATCGCACAGTTCATCCCCGGCACCTGGGCCACCCACGGCATCGACGCCAACGGCGACGGGGTGGCCGACGTCTGGGACCCGCGCGATGCGATCCCGTCCGCCGCCTCCTACGACTGCAAGCTCGCCTCCTATGTGAAGGACGCGCCCGGGGACCCCACGGAGAACATGCTCGCCGCGTACAACGCGGGGGCGTACGCGGTCATCAGGTACCAGGGCGTGCCGCCCTACCGGGAGACCCAGAACTATGTGAAGACCATCACGACGCTGGAGGAGAGCTTCGCGGCGCCCAGGCAGCGGGTCGCCCCGTCGAAGCAGGCGGCCGGCGCCATCTACTTCGCGCAGAAGAAGCTCGGCACCCCCTATCTCTGGGGTGGCAACGGTACCCCCGAAGACAGCGGGCGTTTCGACTGCTCCGGGCTGACCAAGGCCGCGTACGAGAGCGTGGGCATCACGTTGCCGCGTGTCGCCAACGATCAGTACAATGCGGGACCGCACCCGAAACGCAGCGAACTGCTGCCCGGGGATCTGGTGTTCTTCTCGCACGACCCGAACGATTCTCGCGCCATCCATCACGTCGGCATCTACGTCGGCGGGGGCTACATGATCGACGCGCCCCGGACCGGTGCCGTGATCCGTTTCGACCCCATCGACACCTCCGACTACTTCGGGGCGACGCGTGTCACCGAAGATGGCGCGAAAGCGCTGCCCACGTCGGTGTGAATCGGGGTGTGAGGGACGTGCGAAAGGAAGGCCGGCGGCCGGAACCCTCTGCTGTACGCACCCCCTGATCTGCGATGACGAGTCTCGCTTCGGTAACGTCTGCATGATCGTTCGGTGGAGTGTGGAACGTAGGGAAGAGGGCTGCACGTTCCTTTTGACGTAGCGCCTCGACGCCGGCAGCAAGGCCCGGCGTGGAGCGGGTCTACGACCACGGGGGTGTTGGAGCGGCGCGCACAGGGGCGCGTCCGCGCGACGGAAAGACGACGAAGGGGCCGCGCACGATGGCTGGACTCGCCGAATCCGGGTCGAACCCCGACGTCGATCTGCTCTATGACATCAATGGCCTGGCCAAGGAAGCCCCGCACTGGTTCGACCGCCTCATCGGGTTCGTCGGTGAGTACGGACTGCTGCTCGCCATGGTGCTGCTGGTCCTGTGGTGCTGGTGGGGCGTGCGCCGCAGAGGCGGCGAGGGCGCGGCGTCCTCCGTGGCCGCGCTGATCTGGGCTCCGCTGGCCGCCGCTCTCGCGGTGCTGGTGAATGTGCCGATCCGGGGCTTTGTGGCACGGCCCCGGCCCTTCGTCGACCATCAGGGACTGGACGTCCTGGTCGCCGGCAAGACCGACTACTCCTTTGTCAGCGACCACGCCACGCTCACGATGGCGATGGCGGCGGGACTCTTCGTCGCCCACCGGACGTTCGGCCTCATCGGCCTCGGCCTGGCGCTCCTCGAAGGGTTCTGCCGGGTCTATATGGGCGTGCACTACCCGACGGACGTCGTCGGCGGCTTCGCCCTCGGTACCGCCGTCGCCCTGTTGCTCTCCCCGCTCGCCGCCGCCCTGCTCACCCCGCTCACCAAGGCGATCGAACGGTCGCCGCGCGCCGGATGGCTGATCCACGCACGCGGGGCAGGGGCCGCGAAGTGCGCGGTCCCCGGTGCCCGGACGTCGTCGCCGCCCGAGGCACGGGACCTGGCAGCCTGACCCCCCAGCGCCCTAAAGCGCCTGCGGGAACGTGAAGAAGCCGTTCGGGTCGTACTGCCGCTTCAGCTGTGCGAGGCGGGGAGCGGCGTCGCCGTAGTACGCCTGTCGCCAGTTCGTCAGGGTCGGGTCCGTGTAGTTCTGGTACGCGGCTCCGGAGGCATGGGTGCGCAGGGAGCCGTGCGCGGACGCCAGCCAGGACCGGGCCGTGGTGCCCGAGGTGCCCGCGCGCCAGCTCGCGATGTACTGGGCCAGCATGCGCGAGCGGCGGTGGACGAAGGCCGTCGCCGTCGGCGCGACCCGGTTGACCGCACCGCCGAGCGCGGTGAACGCCACACTGCCCGCGCCGCCCCGGGTCTGCTCGATCTGCTTCAGGATCGCCGCGATGCCGGCCGTGGGGATCGAGCGGTCGAAGAAGTCCGAGTGGGCCGCATAGGTCTCCCGGCCGAGGGCGCCCTGCGGGGAGTGGCCCGGGGTGCTGCCCGGCAGATGGCACTGGGCGTCGGAGGTGAAGGAGGAGCAGCCCGCGTACACCTCCATGGCCGCCTCGTACGAGCGCCTCCGGAGCGAGACGCTGCTCGCCGGGGAGCCGACCCGCGCGGCCAGCCGGTCGACCGCGTTCTGGAGCTCCCCGTAGGTGCCGAGCGAGAAGGCGGCGACGGAGACGGTGGAGGTGCCGGCGTTCTCCAGATGGCAGGAGGACCAGATCTCGTCGGGCTGGTCGGGGCCCCACTCCTGCCAGGCCGCGAGGACGGCGGCGGCCTTCGACCAGGGCCAGGTCAGATAGGCGGACACCGCCTGGGGTGCCGGGTGGGTCTTGAAGCGCAGTTCGGTGACGACGCCGAAGTTGCCGTTGCCCGCGCCGCGCAGGGCCCAGAAGAGGTCCTTGTTCTCGGTGGCGTTCGCCACGAGTTGTTTGCCGTCCGCGGTGATCAGGGTCGCCTGGGTGAGGCTGTCGCAGGTCAGCCCGTACGCCCGGGAGATCACTCCATGGCCGCCGCCGAGGGTGAGGCCCGAGACGCCGACGCTGGGGCAGGAGCCGCCGGGTATGGTCACGCCCTTCGCGGTCAGGGTGCGGTAGATGTCGATCAGCCGGGAACCGGCGCCGACGACCGCCTCGCCGGTGCTCGCGCGGATCGTGTGCAGGTTGCCCACATCGATGATCAGCCTGTTGTCCCCGGAGGACCAACCCGCGTAGGAGTGGCCTCCGTTGCGGATCGCGACCTTGACGCCGTGGGCGCGGGCGTAGGACAGCGCGGTGCGGATGTCGTCCGCGTGCGCCACATAGGCGACCGCCGCGGGCTTCAGGGAGTCGAAGCGGGTGTTGTAGAGCTGGTGGGCGGTGGACCAGGAGCGGTCGCCGGGGCGGACCAGGGTGCCGTCGAGGTCCCGGGCCAGCGCGGTCCAGGAGGCGGCGGTGGCGCCGGTGGCGGTCGCGGGCGGGGTCGTCCGCAGGGCTGTCGCGGTGGCGGACGCGAAGCCGCTCGCGTCCTTTGCCGCGCCGCTCGCACCGTGTGCGCCGCCGCTGCATGCGGCGGTCACCGCCGTCGCGACCGCGGCGGTGGCTCCGCCCATGAAGGTACGTCGTTGCATATGCGCCTCCCTCGGGTTCCGTGGAACGAGACGGGCCCCCAGGTGGGGGTCCGTAGGGAAGTGCCACAGAATCGCTACGACATCAGTAGGTATGTAATGGGGTCATCCGATATAGACCGGCTGTTCCGGTCTCGACGGGAGCGTGTTCCGAAGGGCGGTTCGACCGGACTTTCGGAAAACGTCCTAGCCGGAAGTGTGCACCTCGGCGTCCGTCCTGGCCAGACTCCGAGCTCTGCGCGCCGGGCCCCGCCAGCCGCATGTGCACCGCGCCACACAGAAACGGCCCTGTTCGACCGTTGTCGTGCGGTGTTCTTCCGGACCGGCGGGGGCGTCCTGTTGTTCCACTTCGACAACGTTACCCAGGGCAGGTGGGCCGCCATGCGATGCGCGTGACGGGTGCTCCCACCCGTCGTTAAGCGGAACGACAGGAGGGGCACCGGGACCGGACCGGCGGGGGGTAGGCGGGCGATGGTGGTGCGGCAGCAGGTTCGGGTCGGTGCGGCGGTCGTGGCGTTGGCGGGACTCCTTCTCTGCGGTGCCCTGCTCACCGGATGTGCGAGCCTCGGGATCGCCGCCGAGGACGCCCGTCCGGGTACGGGGGCCGTCGGGGTGCTCGAGCGGTCCGCCGCGGTCCTGGTGCGGCAGGGCAGTTCCCGGGCGCGTACGTCGATGGAGATGGCCACCGGCGGTACCCGGGTCACCATCCGGGGCGAGGGTGTCTACGACTACCGCGACCGGCTCGGGCGCCTGACCGTGACGCTGCCGCAGGACCCCGCGGGCGCCGAGGAGCATCTCCCCATCACCGAACTGCTCGCACCGGGTGCCCTGTTCATGAAGAACCGGGGTGCGGGGGTGCCCGCCGACAAATGGGTGCGGGTCGACACCACCACGCTGAGCGACGGCAATCTGGTCACCGGCGGCGCCACCGACCCGTACACGGCGGTGGAACTGCTCCGCGGGGTCCGGGCGGCGACCTATGTGGGGCGGGCCGAGGTCGAGGGGGCGTCGGTGCGGCACTACCGGGGGGTCGCCGACATCGGGCTCGCGGCCCGGAGGGCGTCCGCCGGCGACCGGGAGCCGCTGCGGGCGGCCGCGAAGGGGTTCGCCACATCCGAGGTGCCGTTCGACGCCTACCTCGACGACCGGGGCCGGGTCCGCAAGGTCCGCCACCGCTTCAGCTTTGTCAACGGCCGCCGGAAGACCGCGGTCGAGGTGACCTCGACGACCCTGCTCTACGGCTTCGGGGTCCCTGCCGAGGTGCGGCTGCCGGCGTCCGGGGACATCTTCACCGGGGAGATCGCGGCGCAGTGACCCGGGCCGGGGAGCGGGTCGCTTCCCGGCGCCGTGCCGCCGAGCATCGATGCCGCTACCGGCCGGAAACGCCCGGGGCCCGGGTCGGGGCGCGGCCGTGAACTGGTGCCGCTGAGGGGCGGGAAATGGTCCGTCCGTGCCATGCGCCGCCCGTCACAAGCTCCCTACCCTAGGAAGCCGGTGACGGCAGGAAGAGGTGATGCACGTGGCTTCGCTCGGCGGTACCGCAGTTCAGGACCACGTCGCCCTCGCCGAGATCGAGCTGTGCGGCGACCTGATCATCGCGGCCTCGTCCGCGCTGGAGGACCGGCTGAGCCTGGAGAGCATCGACGAGGTGCTGAAGGTGGCCGAGGAACGGCACGCCTCTCGCGGGTGAGCGGCGAGGCGAGGGCGGGTGCGCCGCGGTGCGGGTGACCACCCGGCGGCCCGCGCGGCTGTCGGGGCCGCCGGTTTCCGCGGGCCGTTTTCCGGAAGGCTCCGCCGACGTCCGGCCGTGTTCACGCCGTGTCCAGCGGTTTCCGCAGGGTGGGCGGAGTCCCGCAGTGTGGTCGAAAGATTTCGGAGGGTGTCCGGAAGGTCCCGGTCTCGCGAAATGTTAAGAACGTCACGTCCGGGGTGCCGCGCCGGCGGCGGGTCGGGCCGTCACGCCCGGACCCGCCATCGTCGGCTCATGTCCGCAGCAGGCGGCCGATCGCCTTGGAGGCCTCTTCCACCTTCGCGTCGATCTCCGACCCGCCCTTGAGCGCGGCGTCCGCCACGCAGTGGCGCAGATGCTCCTCCAGAAGCTGCAGCGCGAAGGACTGCAGGGCCTTGGTGGAGGCGGACACCTGCGTGAGTATGTCGATGCAGTAGACGTCCTCGTCGACCATCCGCTGCAGCCCGCGGATCTGGCCCTCGATACGGCGCAGCCGCTTGAGGTGCTCGTCCTTCTGGTGGTGGTAGCCGTGGATGCCGCGGTCGTGGTCGGTCACCACGGTCCCGGTGTCCTCGGAGGGCGCCGTCGCGCCGGCCTCGGTGGTCATCGCGTCCTCCTGATCGACGGTGGTCCGGGGTGCGGGTCGGGACCGGTGGCCTCTGGACCCGCCTTCCCTGTGCCCGCGCAGCGGACATATACCCCCGGCGGGTATATGGTAACGAATTTTGCCGGGTATGCGGCGCTTGCCCGCTTACCCGGCCAAGGTCCGGCACCAGGCTCGTACCACGCCTGTGACCTCTCCATACCGCCCCCGTGCCGACCACGGTGCCCGATGGGCGACACTGGGGGACGGCCCCTTAGCCGTGAACGGATGATGCGCCTAGCATCAGCCTGACCGAAACCGAAGCATCCTGAGGACCCCACGTGCGCTTTCGTCTGACCCCCAGGGAGACGAGCTTCTACGACATGTTCGCCGCATCCGCGGACAACATCGTCACGGGCTCGAAACTCCTGATGGAACTGCTCGGGGCGGACGCCTCCGGCCGGACCGAGATCGCAGAGCGTATGCGGGCCGCGGAACACGCCGGTGACGACGCCACGCACGCCATCTTCCACCAGCTGAACTCCTCGTTCATCACGCCCTTCGACCGCGAGGACATCTACTCCCTCGCGTCCTCCCTGGACGACATCATGGACTTCATGGAGGAGGCCGTCGACCTGGTCGTCCTCTACAACGTCGAGAAGCTGCCCAAGGGCGTCGAGCAGCAGATCGAGGTGCTGGCCCGAGCCGCGGACCTCACGGCCGAGGCGATGCCGAATCTGCGCACGATGGAGAACCTCACCGAGTACTGGATCGAGGTGAACCGCCTGGAGAACCAGGCGGACCAGATCCACCGCAAGCTGCTCGCCCATCTGTTCAACGGCAAGTACGACGCGATCGAGGTGCTGAAGCTCAAGCAGATCGTGGATGTGCTGGAGGAGGCCGCGGACGCCTTCGAGCACGTGGCCAACACCGTGGAGACCATCGCGGTCAAGGAGTCCTGAGCGGTCGATGGACACCCTTGCTCTGATCCTGACCGTCCTGGTCGCGCTCTTCTTCGCGTATACGAACGGCTTCCACGACTCGGCCAATGCCATCGCCACCTCGGTCTCCACCCGTGCGCTGACGCCGCGGGCGGCGCTGGCGATGGCGGCGGTGATGAACCTCGCCGGTGCGTTCCTGGGCAGCGGGGTGGCGAAGACGGTCAGCGAGGGACTGATCCAGACGCCCGAGGGCGGCAAAGGGATGGGGATCCTCTTCTCGGCGCTGCTCGGAGCCATCGTCTGGAACCTGATCACGTGGTACTTCGGCCTGCCCTCCTCGTCCTCGCACGCGCTGTTCGGCGGGATGGTGGGCGCCGCGATGGCGGGCGGTACGACGGTGTACTGGTCCGGGGTCCTGGACAAGATCGTCACCCCGATGTTCCTGTCGCCGGTGGTCGGCCTCGTCGTCGGCTATCTGGTGATGACCGCGATCATGTGGATCTTCCGCCGGACCAATCCGCACAAGGCCAAGCGCGGTTTCCGCATAGCGCAGACCGTATCGGCGGCCGGCATGGCGCTCGGCCACGGTCTTCAGGACGCGCAGAAGACGATGGGCGTCGTGGTGATGGCCCTGGTCATCGCGGACGTCGAGGACTACGGGGACCCGATCCCGGTGTGGGTGAAGCTGGTCTCCGCGGCGATGCTCTCACTGGGGACGTACGCCGGCGGCTGGCGCATCATGCGCACGCTGGGCCGCAAGATCATCGAACTGGACCCGCCGCAGGGGTTCGCGGCGGAGACGACCGGCGCGTCGATCATGTTCGCCACGGCGTTCCTCTTCAAGGCCCCGATCTCGACGACGCATGTGATCACCTCGGCGATCATGGGTGTGGGAGCCACGAAGCGGGTGAACGCCGTGCGCTGGGGCGTCGCCAAGAACATCGTGCTGGGCTGGTTCATCACGATGCCGGCGGCCGCGCTCGTGGCGGCCTGCGGCTTCTGGCTGATCAACCTGGCGTTCCTCTGACCTCCGACCTCGGGCGCGGCCCGGGTGCAGAAAGGTTTCTCCTCCGGGTGGCCCCCCTCGTCGACCCGTGACACCCCCTCGGATGCCCCGTGACACCCTTTGGCTGCCCGTGGCATCCCTTCGGCTGCCTGTGGCATCTCGAGCCGGGTCCGGCCCCGGCGCCGCACCCGGCTCGAGATGCGAGGCGGGACGCGGGGGCAAGACTGGAGCTATGAGCACCAAGGCACTTCTTGAGGACGGGCCGGAGGAACTGGCGGGCACGGTGGTGCCGATCGTTCCTCCGGGGCAGGAGCTGAAGATCCCGCACCGTGGTGGCTATGAGCACTACAAGGTCACCACGCGCCATGAGGAGGTCGAACAGGAGAAGGTCACGGTCTACCGGTGGTGGGAGCGGACGGAAACCGCCGAGTAGCCGGTCCGCAGCCCTTCCGGACATGCGGCGGGGCCCGCCCCCGGGAGCCAGGGGCGGGCCCTCTTCCTCCTCGCGGTGGCACCGCCATGCAGCACCGCGAGGGGTCTTGCCGGACCGTCGGCTCGAGCCGGAACGGTCCGGGATCTCAGCCGAAGCGGCCCGAGATGTAGTCCTCCGTCGCCTGGACCGAGGGGTTGGAGAAGATCCGCTCGGTGTCGTCGATCTCGATCAGCTTCCCGGGCTTGCCCACGGCCGCCAGGTTGAAGAACGCGGTGCGGTCCGAGACACGTGCCGCCTGCTGCATGTTGTGCGTCACGATGACGATCGTGAAGCGTTCCTTCAGCTCGCCGATCAGGTCCTCGATGGCGAGGGTGGAGATCGGGTCGAGGGCGGAGCAGGGTTCGTCCATCAGCAGGACCTTGGGCTCGACCGCGATCGCGCGGGCGATGCACAGGCGCTGCTGCTGGCCGCCGGAGAGGCCCGAGCCCGGCTTGTTCAGGCGGTCCTTCACCTCGTTCCAGAGGTTGGCGCCCTTGAGCGACTTCTCGACGACGTCGTTGAGTTCCGACTTCTTGTAGCTGCCGTTCAGGCGCAGACCCGCCACCACGTTGTCGAAGATCGACATCGTGGGGAAGGGGTTGGGGCGCTGGAAGACCATGCCCACCTCGCGGCGGACGGAGACCGGGTCGATCCCGGGGCCGTACAGGTCCTCGTCGTCCAGCAGCACCTTGCCCTCGACACGTCCGCCCGGTGTCACCTCGTGCATACGGTTGAGCGTCCGCAGGAACGTGGACTTGCCGCAGCCGGAGGGGCCGATGAACGCCGTCACCGATCGCGGCTCGACCGTCATCGAGATGTCCTCGATCGCTTTGTGGGAGCCGTAGTAGGCGGTGAGTCCGCTTACGTCGATTCGCTTGGCCATGACTACTTCACTTCCAGTATCAGTCGCTGAGGGCCCCGCCCGCCGGAGCCGGATATCGCCGCCTCGGGCGGTCCGGCCACGCGGCGGGGGCCGCAAGGGTTAGCGCGGGGCCTTCCAGCGGGCGATGCCGCGGGCCACCAGGTTG
This sequence comes from Streptomyces nodosus, assembly GCF_008704995.1. Lineage (NCBI taxonomy): Bacteria > Bacillati > Actinomycetota > Actinomycetes > Kitasatosporales > Streptomycetaceae > Streptomyces > Streptomyces nodosus. The sequence continues at coordinate 3,615,389 of NZ_CP023747.1, read as the reverse complement.
AGGATCATCACGAAGGCGATCAGCGTCAGCGATGCCGCCCAGGCACGGTCGTACGCGGCGTCACCGCCCGCGCCGTACTGCTGGTAGATGTACAGCGGCAGCGACGCCTGCGCACCCTCGAAGGGGTTGGCGTTGATGAAGCGGTTGCCGAACACCAGCAGCAGCACCGGCGCGGTCTCGCCCGCGATACGGGCGATCGCCAGCATGACGCCGGTGGTGATGCCGCCGAGGGAGGTCGGCAGGACCACCTTCAGGATGGTGCGCCACTTGGGCACGCCGAGCGCCAGGGACGCCTCGCGCAGCTCGTTGGGGACGAGCTTGAGCATCTCCTCCGTGGAGCGGACCACGACCGGCATCATCAGGATGGCCAGGGCGAGCGAACCGGCGAAGCCGAAGGGCTGCATCTCGAAGATCAGCATCAGGCTGAGGATGAACAGACCGGCGACGATCGACGGGATGCCGGTCATCACGTCGACGAAGAAGGTGACCGCCTTGGCGAGCCTGCCGCGTCCGTACTCCACCAGGTAGACCGCGGTGAGCACACCGATCGGCGCGCCGATCAGGGTGGCGAGGCCGACCTGCTCCAGGCTGCCGAGGATGGCGTGATAGATGCCGCCGCCCGGCTGGGAGTCGGCGACCACGCCCATCGAGTGGGTCAGGAAGTAGATGTCGAGGACCTTCACACCGCGCTTCACGGTCACCCAGACCAGGGAGACCAGCGGGATCAACGCGAGCAGGAAGGCCACCCACACCAGGGCGGTCGCGATGCGGTCCTTGGCCTGGCGGCGGCCCTCGACGCGTGCGGCGATGCCATAGGTGGCGAGAACGAAGACGATCGCCGCGATCACACCCCACTGGACGTGGCTGTGCAGTCCGGCGGCGGTGCCGATGCCGATCGCGACGGCGATCGAACCGGCGGCGATGGCCCAGGGGGACCAGGAGGGAAGGCTGGCGCCGCGCAGGGTGCTGGGGCGCTTGTCGGCGACGGCTGCGGTGCTCATGCGTTGGCCCCCGAGTACTCCTTGCGGCGGGCGATGATCATGCGGGCCGCGCCGTTGACCAGCAGGGTGATGACGAACAGGACCAGACCGGAGGCGATCAGCGCGTCACGGCCGAACTCCGACGCCTCGCTGAACTTGCTGGCGATGTTCTGGGCGAAGGTGCCGCCGCCCGCGTTGAGCAGGCTGCCGTGGATGAGGAAGTCCGGGGAGAGCACGGTGGCGACGGCCATCGTCTCGCCGAGCGCACGGCCGAGGCCCAGCATGGAGGCGGAGATCACGCCGGAGCGGCCGAAGGGCAGCACGGCCATGCGGATGACCTCCCAGCGGGTGGCGCCGAGGGCCAGGGCGGCCTCCTCGTGCATCCGCGGGACCTGGCGGAAGACCTCGCGGCTCACATTGGTGATGATCGGCAGGATCATGATCGCGAGCAGGATGCCGACGGTGAGCATCGAGCGCGGGGGGCCGCCTTCCCAGGAGAGGACGCCGGTCCAGCCGAAGTAGTCGTTGAGCCAGCCGAAGAGTCCGTTCAGCTGCGGTACGAGGACCAGGGCGCCCCACAGGCCGTAGACGATGGACGGCACGGCGGCGAGCAGGTCGATCACATAGGCGATGGGACCGGACACCTTGCGCGGGGCGTAGTGCGTGAGGAAGAGCGCGATGGCGACCGCGATCGGGACCGCGATGACCATGGCGACCACCGAGGAGACCACCGTGCCGAAGGCCAGCACGGCGATGCCGAACACGGGCGGCTGCGTGCCGGTGTTCCACTCGAGGGTGGTCAGGAAGTTGCCGTGGTCCTTGCTGATGGCCAGGGACGCACGGTACGCGAGGAAGGCCGCGATCGCGGCCATGAGTACCAGCAGCAGGATGCCCGAGCCGCGGGAGAGACCGAGGAAGATCCGGTCTCCGAGACGGCTGGTGCTGCGGCGCGCGTGGTTCTGCCCGGCGGCGGAGGGCCGGGGGGTGGGGGGAGGCGCTTCTGTGTTCTCTGTCGTTATGTCCATCGGGATCTCCGGTCTGCGGAGCCACACGCGGTGTGCGGCTCCAGGCGGCGGTGCACCGGACGGGTGCGGTCCGGCCCCGTGTGGGGGCCGGACCGCACTTCATGTCAGCTCAGGCCCTCGATGGTGGTGCGGACCTTGGAGATGATGCTGTCGGGGATCGGGGCGTAGTCGTTGTCGGCCAGGACGCCCTGGCCCTCGGTGCTCGCGATGTAGCGCAGGAACGCCTTGGTGGCGGGCAGGGTGTCCGCCTTGTTGCCCTTGTCGCAGGCGATCTCGTAGGTGACCAGGACCATCGGGTAGGCACCGTCGGCCTTGGTGGCGTAGTTCAGCTCGAGCGAGAGGTCCTTGCCGGTGCCGACGACCTTGGCGTCCGCGATGGCCTTGGTGGCGTTCTCGACGCTGGCCTCGACCGGGGCGGAGGCGCCGGTGTCGATGGCGACCGAGGTCATGTCCTTGGCGTACGACAGCTCGAAGTAGCCGATGGCGCCCTCGGTCTGCTTGACCTGAGAGGCCACACCCGAGGACTGCGGAGCGGACTGACCGCCCTTGGCCTCCCACGCCTTGCCGCCGGCGTACTTGCCCCAGACGGACGGGGCCTGGGCCTTGAGGTACTTGGTGAAGTTGTCCGTGGTGCCGGACTCGTCCGAGCGGTGGAACGCCTGGATCTTGGTGGACGGAAGCTTGGCGTCCGGGTTCAGCTTCTGGATCGCCTTGTCGTTCCAGACCTTGATGTCGCTGTTGAAGATCTTGGCCAGCGTCTCGGCGTCCAGCACCAGGTGGTCCACGCCCGGCAGGTTGTAACCGACGGCGATCGGGCCGCCGACCATCGGCAGGTCGATGCCCTGGCCGTCGGTGCAGACCTTCTTGGAGGCGTCGACCTCTTCGGGCTTCAGCGCGGAGTCCGAACCGGCGAAGGCGACCTGACCCTGGGTGAACGCGGTCACGCCGGCGCCGGAGCCGCCGCCCTTGTAGTTGATCTGCACGCCGGGGCAGGCCTGGGAGAACTGCGCCACCCAGGCGTCGATGGCGTTCTTCTGCGCGGAGGAGCCGTCGGCGAGCAGCTGGCCCTTGGCGTCGTCACACTTGATCGAACTGGCGTTCGCGGACGCGGAGGAGGAGGCGCTCTTGTCGCCGCTGCCCTTGCTCGTGTCGTCGGAGCCGCACGCCGTGAGGGCCAGGGCGCCGGAGACGGCGAGAGCACCGAGGGTGAGGGCCCGCCGGTTCATGCGCTGAAGCTTCACTTTCGAGGAGTTCCTTCCAGGAGCCGCCGGCCTGATTCGGCGGCGTGCGAAGTGTGGGGTGAAGGGGGCGCGTCCGTCAGGCCGTGTCCCCATCCGGTAAGGCCGAAATTAGGCAGATCAGATGAAGCCGCCTGTGGCCGTAAATGAACGGAGGGTGAACCCCTGTGGACGGTGCGGTTAGGTCACGGAACGCTTACATCGAGGACACGGGGTGATTCCGGCTGGTGACCCTGCGGCATGTGACTCCACGCAGCCGATCGTGCCCGTATCGTGCCCGCTCATTCCCTACTGTGTCAGGAAATATGCCCCGTGATGTCCCTCTCGTCGTCACGGAGAGGTGAGAAGAGGGTGACCCGCTACCTCGGGTCCAGCGCGTCCAGGAGGGCGTCCACCAGGTCCCGGTCCCGCGGCTGGGTCAGCCGGTGGCGGGCGTCCGCGGGCGGGAGCCAGAGGAGGCGGTCGACCTCGCTGTTCGGGAGGAAGGAGCCGCCGGTCGCCTCCGCCGCCCAGTAGTCGACCTGCTTGGGCCGGCCGCCCGCCTCATAGCGGACCGTGGGCAGGCGCACCCCGGGAACGGCGCGGCAGCCCGTCTCCTCCTCGACCTCCCGCAGCGCCCCCGCCAGCGGATCCTCACCGCGCTTGAGCTTGCCCTTCGGATGGGACCAGTCGTCGTACTTCGGCCGGTGGACCAGGCAGATCTCCAGTGCGCCGTCGACTGGGGAGCGGCGCCACAGGACACAGCCCGCGGCGTGGACGGTGTCGTCGCTCATGGGGCCGCTCCTGCTCCTCTCCGGTGTCCGTGACGTGCCTCGGTGCTGCTGCGCTCTGCGGGGGCACCCGGCCTACGGCGCTACGGGCCTAGAGGGTCCCCACGGTCTGCTTCTGCCACGCCTGCTGGAAGGCGAACCGAGCCGCCTCCACCTCATGACGCTGATCGGCGTGCAGCACGCCGAGGGCGTACGCCGTCGCCGGGGCGATGCGCGGGGTGCGCGCCGCCGAGGCCGCGGCGGCGGCGGCCTCCGAGGCGTCCCGGTGCCGGTTCAGGGCCTGGCCCGCCGCCGAGAGCCGGGCGTCGACGGCCGCGTCCTCGCCGTAGAGCACCTCCTGGGCGTAGCGGTGCAGCCGCAGCAGCAGCCTGACCTGGTGCCAGGGGCCGTCCTGGGGGTGCGGGGCGGGGTCCGGGGACAGGCCGTGCACCAGGGCCTCGGCGTTGTACGGATGGCCCGCGGTGAGCAGTGGCAGCGCGGCCACCGCGTCGCTCAGCCGCTCGCCGGCCGCGTCGGCCGCCGGGCGCAGGTCGGCACCGGTGGCGGCGGGGGCGAGCGGGACCTCGCTGGCGAGGACGGCGACACTGTCCGCCACCGCGTGGAAGCGGCTCGATCCGAGGGCCCCCAGGGCCGCCGAGTGGGCACGCGTCCGGGCCAGGGTCAGCTGGCGCTCCAGCAGGGCGCCCGCCTTCGCCGCGCCGACGGTCAGACTGCCCCGGTCCGCGACGGCCTGCTGGGCGCGCGGACCGCCGGCGGGTCTGGCCGCGCCCGCCGGCTGCGGGGGAAGTGCCGAGGAACCCGACAGCCGGTGCAGCGCCGCCAGCAGCCGTTCGAGCCGGGCCGCGCAGGCGTGCTCACGGGCGAGTGTGCCCGAGAGCCAGGCGAGCTCGGGGCGCATCCGCTCGGACCACTCGGCGTCCAGGAGGGGACGGAAGGTGTGCAGGGTGCCGCTGATACGGCGGGCCGAGCGGCGCAGGGCCAGCGCCGCTTCCCCGGGATCCTCCGCCCCGCCGGCCGCGCCACCGCTCTCGCGGTGCGCTCGCAGCGACCGGAGGAACTCCGTGGCCTGGGCCCGCAGATAGTCCGCGAGGGCGTCCCCGGTCGGGGTGCCCGCCTGCTCCTCGGGACCCCGCCGCGCCGAAAGCGGTGCGGAGACCGGGAACTGGGGGGAGGGCCCGGCCGGGGGGCCGGTCGGGGGATCAAGGTGTCGTTGTGCCACGCCGGCGCCTCCGGGCGTCTATGAGCATCTCCTGGATGTTCCGCAGGGGCTGGCCGTCCGCGTCGGTGGCGTGCCGGGTCCACTCGCCGTCCGGGCCCAGGTGCCAGGAGTCCGTGGTGTCGGACATGCCGGTCTCCAGCAGCCGGTTGAGGGCCGCCCGGTGAGCCGGGTCGGTGACCCTGACCAGCGCTTCGATGCGGCGGTCCAGATTGCGGTGCATCATGTCGGCGCTGCCGATCCACACCTCGGGCTCGCCGCCGTTGCCGAAGACGAAGACCCGGGAGTGTTCCAGGAAGCGGCCGAGGACGGACCGTACACGTATGTTCTCCGACAGCCCCGGGACGCCCGGGCGCAGCGCGCAGATGCCGCGCACCCATACGTCGACCGGGACGCCGGCATCCGAGGCCCGGTAGAGGGCGTCGACGATCGCCTCGTCCACCATCGAGTTGACCTTGATGCGGACGTACGCCGGCCGGCCGGCCCGGTGGTGCTGGATCTCCTTGTCGATCCGTGAGATCAGACCGTCGCGCAGGGACTTGGGGGCGACCAGCAGCCGGCGGTAGGTCTCCCGGCGGGAGTAGCCCGACAGCCGGTTGAAGAGGTCGGACAGGTCCGCGCCGACCTGCTGATCGGTGGTCAGCAGCCCCAGATCCTCGTAGAGGCGTGCGGTCTTGGGGTGGTAGTTGCCCGTGCCGACATGGCTGTAGCGGCGGAGCGTCTCGCCCTCCTGCCGTACGACGAGGGACAGCTTGCAGTGCGTCTTCAGCCCGACGAGCCCGTAGACCACATGGCAGCCCGCCTCCTCCAGCTTGCGGGCCCAGGTGATGTTGGCCTGCTCGTCGAAGCGGGCCTTGATCTCGACCAGCACCAGGACCTGCTTGCCGGACTCGGCCGCGTCGATGAGCGCGTCGACGATCGGCGAGGTCTCCGAGGTGCGGTACAGCGTCTGCTTGATGGCGAGCACGTCCGGGTCGGCGGCCGCCTGCTCCAGGAACGCCTGGACGGAGGTGGAGAAGCTGTCGTACGGATGGTGCAGCAGGACGTCCCGCTCACGCAGCGCCGCGAAGATGTCGGGCGCGGACGCCGACTCGACCTCGGCGAGGTCGCGGTGGGTGCCCGCGATGAACTTCGGGTACTTCAGCTCGGGACGGTCGAGGTTGGCGATGCCGAAGAGGCCCGTGAGGTCCAGGGGGCCGGGCAGCGGGTAGACCTCGGCCTCGGAGATCTTCAGCTCGCGGACCAGCAGATCGAGGACATAGCGGTCGATGGACTCCTCGACCTCCAGGCGCACCGGCGGCCCGAAGCGGCGCCGCATCAGCTCCTTCTCCAGCGCCTGGAGCAGGTTCTCGGCGTCGTCCTCCTCGACCTCGAGGTCCTCGTTGCGGGTGATCCGGAAGGTGTGGTGCTCCAGCACCTCCATGCCCGGGAACAGCTCCTCCAGATGCGCGGCGATCACGTCCTCGATGGGGACGTAGCGCTGGGCGGATGCCTCCAGGAAGCGGGGGAGCAGCGGCGGGACCTTGACGCGCGCGAAGTGGCGGTGGCCGGAGACCGGATTGCGCACGACGACCGCGAGGTTGAGCGAGAGCCCCGAGATATAGGGGAAGGGGTGCGCGGGGTCGACGGCCAGTGGGGTGAGGACCGGGAAGATCTGGTGGCGGAAGAGCGTGAACAGGCGCGCCTGCTCCTTGTCGGTCAGCTCGTTCCAGCGGACCAGATGGATGCCCTCCTCCGCGAGCGCGGGGGCGACGTCCTCCTGGAAGCAGGCCGCGTGCCGGGCCATCAGCTCCCGGGAACGGGCCCAGATCATCTCCAGCACCTCGCGGGGCTGGAGGCCGGAGGCCGAGCGGGTGGCCACACCGGTGGCGATACGGCGCTTCAGGCCCGCCACCCGGACCATGAAGAACTCGTCCAGGTTGCTGGCGAAGATCGCCAGGAACTTCGCCCGTTCGAGCAGGGGCGTGTTCGGGTCCTCGGCCAGTTCGAGCACGCGCTCGTTGAACTGGAGCCAGCTGCGTTCCCGGTCGAGGAAGCGGCCCGGGGGCAGCTGGGCGCCCTCGGCCTCCTCGTACACGTCGAGATCGGCGTCGATGTCCGGTTCCAGATCGGAGACCGCCCCGGGCACGATGTTCGGGCGGTGCGCGGTGATGGACCCCACGGAGGGCCGCTGGTTCTGCATGGTCGCGCGACCCGAGGGCTCTCCGCCGGGAGGGGTGGGGGCAGGGTGCGCCGGTGCCTGGGCGTTCTGCTGGCTCATAAACCCATTGTTCCGCGCCGACCGGGTGACGGGCGCGTCGGAGGGAGCGGGAAGCGCGGCGGGGGGATGCCCGGGTTCCGCACCGGACCCGGTCTCCGGGGGCCCGGGGAGCGCGCCGGGTCTGTTCTCCGGGGGCGGCGGGGGCTCTGGGGCGGCGGGATGCATTGGCCGAGCGTCGCAAGCCCGTCTGAATCAATGGTTACGGCGACATGACGTACGGGAAAGCGGGGACGGGCTCGCCGACGTCCGGTGCGGTGCCGTGGGGCGCGGCGCGGCGCCGGAGAGTGCGGGGCGGCGCTACGGAGTGCCAGGCGGCGCCACGGAGCGTGAGGGGGCTCGAAGTGAGCGTGTACCGTCCGGTCCCGTCACCTGCGGGAGCGGCCCGTCCGGTGCCTCGCGGAAATTCTTCTCGGAAGGGCGAACCGATCGCGGGGGCTCGTCCGATGAAGGGGCGTGAGGGAAACGAGAAGTGACGGGGAGCTGCTGCGTGCGGCGGCGGACGGGGACCGTCGGGCCTTCGAGGAGCTGTACCGGCGCTATGCGCCCTGGCTCACGGCACGGCTCCGCGGCAGATGCGCCGACAGAGGAGTCGTGGACGACGTCGTGCAGGAGACGTTCCTGGCGATCTGGCGCGGCACCGCGCGCTACCGCGAGGACGGCGATGTGGCCGGCTGGATCTGGCGCGTGGGTGCCCGCCGGCTGGTGGACACGCTGCGCGGCGACGGCGCACGCGGACGGCTGCGCCAGACGCTGGCGCGACTGCGGCACCGCCCTGAGGTCTCCGCGGAGGAGCGGGTCCTGGCAGGAGTGGAGCACGGCGATCTGGCGGGGGCGCTGACCCGGCTCTCGCCCGAGCTGCGGGCCGTCCTCCAGGCGACGGTGGTCGACGGACTCACGACCAGGGAGGCCGCGGTCCTGCTCGGCATTCCCCCCGGCACGGTCAAGACACGGGCGCAGCGGGCGCGCAAGCGGCTGCGGGAGGAGCTGGCATGAGGGACGACAGACACGACGGCACCGGATGGCACGCGGACGCCGAAGACCTTCGCGCCTATCTCCGCGGCGAGCTGGAGGCGCCCCGGCTGTGGTCCGTGGACACGCACCTGCTGGCGTGCGCGCCCTGCCGTCTGGCCCTCGCCGAGGCCGACGATCCACGCGTGCTGGAGCTGGGCTGGGAGCGGCTGGACGCCGAGCTGGACGCCCCCCGGCCGGGTCTTCTGGAGGCGCTGCTGATGCGGTGCGGCGTCGCCGACCACACCGCGCGGCTGCTGGCCGCGACCCCCGTGCTGCGGGCCTCGTGGCTCGGCGCGGTCCTGCTGGTGGTGGCCATGACGGTGGCGACTGTGTACACGGTGGACTCCCCCGCTCTCTTTCTCGCCCTCGCTCCGCTGCTGCCGCTGGCGGGTGTCGCGCTGTCGTACGGTCCGGCCCTCGACCCGACCTATGAGATGGCGCTCGTCGCCCCGCTGCACGGCTTCCGTCTGCTGATGATCCGCACGGTCGCGGTGCTGGTCGCGAGCCTGGGGCTGAACGGCCTGGCGACCCTGGCCCTGCCCGGGTACGGGCTGCGTGCGCTCGCCTGGCTGCTGCCCGCGCTCGCGCTGACCGCGACCGGGCTGGCGCTGGCCGCACGGCTGGGTCAGGTCCTCGCCCCCGTCCTGGTCGGCGGCGGCTGGATCGCCCTGCTGGTGGTGGCGGCGACGACGGGCCACGGGGAGCTCTCGCCTTTCACGGGAGCGGGCCAGGGCGTGGCGGCGGCGGTCGCCGTGACCGGGGCCCTTCTGCTGCACCGTCTGCGCGACACCTTCGACACCTCGTCGGCCCCGTCCCTCGCCCTCGACTTCGTTCACAGGAGTGCCTGATGACCACCGCCCCCACCGTCTCGGCCTCCGGCCTGACCCTGCGCTACGGCGGCACCCCGGCGCTCGACGATGTCTCCCTCCGTCTCCGGGAGGGTGTCACCGGTCTGCTCGGGCCCAACGGCGCCGGCAAGACGACCCTGCTGAGGGTGCTCGCCACGGCCGTGCCCGCCGACCGCGGCGCCTTCACCGTCCTCGGGCACGACCCGGGCACGGCCGCGGGCCGCCAGGAGGTGCGGCGGCTGCTCGGCTATCTGCCGCAGAACCCCGGTTTCCACCCGGATTTCACGGCGTTCACCTTCGTCGACTATGTGGCGATCCTCAAGGAGCTCACCGACCGGGCGGCCCGCCATCGCGAGGTGCGGCGCGTCCTCGAGGCCGTGGACCTCTCCGATGTGCGGGGCACCCGCATCAAGCGGCTCTCCGGCGGCATGCGCCAGCGCATCGCCCTGGCGGCGGCGCTCATCGGCGACCCGGGCCTGCTGCTGCTCGACGAGCCGACGGTCGGTCTCGATCCCGAACAGCGCATGCGTTTCCGGGAGTTGATCGCCCATGCGGGCGAGGGGCGGACGGTGCTGCTGTCCACCCACCAGACCGAGGACGTGGCGATGCTCTGTCATCGCGTCATCGTCCTGGCCCGCGGCCGGATCCTCTTCGAGGGCACTCCGGCGGAGCTCACCGCACGGGCGGCGGGACGGGTGTGGAGCAGTACGGAGCGGGACCCGGCGGCCCGGGCCAGCTGGCGCACGGGCCTGGGCACCTTCCGCAATGTCGGCGAACCGCCCGAGGGCGCCGACCTTCTCGACCCCACCCTGGAGGACGGCTATCTGCTGGTCCTCGACTCGGAGCCCGCGGAGGTGGCGCCCGTATGAGCACCGTCGTCCAGGAGGCCCCCGTGGTCTCCGCCCCTGTGCGGCCCGGCCGCCGCCGCTCGGCCGCCGCGGTCCTTGCGCTCGCCCGGTTCGAGGCCCGTGAACTCCTCCTGCAGATCCCGGTGTTGGTGTTCTTCACGCTGTACATCGGTTACACGGGCTGGAAGCTGTTCTTCCCCGGGGACGGCATGCTCGACTATCCGGTCCTCCAGGACGTCGACCGTGCCACCCAGTCCGGCTCGATGCTCCTCGGTATCCCCGTTCTCATGGGGGTGAACGCCGCCGCGGTGTGCTCCCGGCGCCACGGCCTGGACCAGCACTTCGACGTCCTGGTCGTCGAGCCCTGGCGGCGTACGGTCGCCCATGTGCTGTCCGCGGTGCCGTTCGCGGCGGTCACCGCGCTGGTGGTCGGCGTCGAGTTCTGTGCCGCGGCGCTCACCCCCGGTGCGGCCGGCCGGGGATCGATGGCCGAACTCGTGGTGGGGCCGCTGGTGGTGCTTCTGTCCGGGGTCGTGGGGGTGCTGATCGCGCGGCTGCTTCCGAGCCCGGTCGGCGGTCCGCTGGTCGTGGTCGTCGGTTTCGCCCTGATGATGTTCGGCCTCGCGGCCGTGGGGGACGGAGAGCACTGGCTGCAGTGGCTGTACCCGGTCGTCACCGAGCAGGGCCTCGATCCGATCCCCTCCGGGATCATGGGCCGCCCGGCCGCTTGGCACGCCCTGTATCTGGTGGGCCTGACCGCACTGCTGCTGTGCCTGGCGGTCCTGCTGAGCGGGGGACGCGCCCGTCTGCTGAAGGCGCTGACGGTGGTCACGCTGGCCGCCACGGCCGCGGGAGTCGCCGGACAGTCCCCGAGCCCGGGTGCCGCCCTGGTCGCCGACCGCGCCAAGCTGAGCGGCACTCCGGCGGAGTTCCAGTCGTGCACGGTGTCCGGCCGCTCGACGTACTGCTCCTTCCCGGAGTGGAACGGCTGGCGGAAGCAGTGGGCACAGGTCGTCGACCGGGTCCAGGGCCTCGCGGGCGGCGGTGCCGGAGGGGCGGGGCTGACGATCCGGCAGCGGATACCGGTCGTCTACGACCTGGGCGGCGACTCCGCCATCGATCCCCTGGACACACCGGGCGAGGTCACGGTCGGCACACGCTGGGGCGGCAACCGGGTCCCCGAGTTCGCCGTCGGGGTCGCCGCGGTCCTGGTCGCCGGTGACGAGCAGGCGGCCGGCGGACTGTGCGACGCGCGGATGGTGACCGTGATGTGGCTGGCGATGGCCGCGCAGGACGACCCGATGACGGCCTTCCGCAACGTCCGGCTGAGCGACAGCCTCGAGGGCTCCGCCACCGTCCTGGCGCCCACGAATCCGCTCATCATGAGTGCCGAACAGACCCGGATCGTCCGGGAACTGCTGGAACGTCCGCGGTACGGCGTCACGGCCCGCGTCAAGGCTCACTGGACGGAGCTGACGTCCCCGAAGACCACGCAGGCGAGGGTCGCGGAGCTGCTCGGGGTGCCGGCGGCGCGCGGGGCCGGGCTGGAGGAACCGTGCGCGGGATAGGCGGCGGTCACCTCGGGATCCGCGAGCTGGCGCCTCCGGTGTGGCGGGGCCTTCCCCGGTGGGCCCTGGGCGCCGCCTGCGGGCTGGGTCCTGTCCTCGTCGGACTCGCCCGGCTGATCCCCGGCGGACTCGACGGAGCACTCGCCCTGGTGCTGATGCGGTGCGCCGCGCTCGTGCCGGCCCTGGGCCTGGCGTGTGTGCTGGACGATCCGGCCCGGCACTCCACCGCGACCGTCCCGACCCGGCGGTCGGTGCGGAGCGCACTGCGGATGGCACAGGCGGTGCCGCTCGCCGCACTGAGCTGGACGGCCGCCCTGCTCCTGGTGCCCGGGGACATACGGCCCCCGGCCGGTGACCTCGCCCTGGAGGCGGCGGCGCTCACGGCCCTGGCGCTCGCCGGTGCGGCGGCGGCCGTGCGGTTCACCGAGGCGCCGCAGCCGGGACCGGGCGTGGCGGTACTGCTGCTGATGGGCACGGCGCTCGCGCTGCTGCTGCCCGAGCGATGGTGCCTGTTCGCCCGGCTGGGCAGCACCCAGTGGGCGGAGGCCCATCAGCGGTGGGCGGTACTGCTGCTGCTCACCGTGCCCGTGGTCGCGCTGCTCCTGCCGGAACCGATACGCCGGATGAGGCTGCCGGACGTCGCCCACCGCTGAGGGCACCCACGGCCTCGGCGGCCGTCGCTCAGGTCTCCGTCCGGTACATCAGATCCGTCTCATGGGTGAGGAAGCCCAGCCGCTCATAGACGGCGAGCGCCGCCTTGTTGTCCGCGTCCACATACAGCATGGCGGTCGGGAGGCCCTGGGCGGCGAGGTGGCGCAGACCGATCGTGGTGAGGGCACGGCCGAGGCCCCCGCCCTGGGATCCGGGGCGGACGCCGAGGACGTACACCTCGCCGAGCTGCTCCTCCGCGTGGACCTTGGTCCAGTGGAAGCCGACGAGTTCGGTGCCCCGGGCGTTCTCGCGCTCCGCGAGAAAGAAGCCCTCCGGGTCGAACCACGCCTCGGCCTTGCGGTCGTCGAGATCGCGCTGGCTGAGGGAGCCCTGCTCGGGGTGGTGGGCGAAGGCCGCCGCATTGACGGCGAGCCAGGCCTCGTCGTCCCGGCCGGAGACGAAGGGGCGCACGGTGACGCCCTCGGGCAGCTTCGGCTCGGGCAGGTCGAGACCGGTCAACGGGCGGCGCAGCTGGCGCAGTTCGCGGAAGAGGGTGAGTCCGAGGACCTGGGCCAGATGCCGGGCCGCGGAGTGGCCGCCGTGCGCCCACACCCGCAGTCGCTTGCCGGAGGCGGCGAGCAGGGCGGAGCCGAGCGCCCGGCCGTGGCCATGGCCACGGTGGGCGGGGTGCACGACCAGCTCGGCGGCCGGGGCCTCCACCGGATCGGTGTCCTCCAGCTGGGCGTATCCGACGAGCATGTCGCCGACCGTCAGCAGAAGATGGGACACGCCTTCTCGTCGCCCGCCGCGCAGCTGCAGCCGCCCCTGTTCGGACACGGCCTGCTGTCCGTCGACGCGGGCGGCCTCCGCGAGCAGCGCGAGCACGGCCTCGGCCTGCTCGGGAGAGAGCTCCAGGACGGTGTCGATGGAGCGGGGCGATGCCGGGCGGGCGGTGTCGTCGCTGGTCATGAGTACGAGGGTAAAGGGCGCACACCGGAAAGGGGAGGCAAAGGCAATCTGCTCGTAACCCGGAAACCCCTGTTTTGCTACGCGCGTTGACTCTATCCTGCGCAGGGCCTTTGCAGCGCAATTTCGGACAGCTCACACGGGCGGCCCGGCCCTGCATCCCGGGCTACCCACATACACACTTCACACAGGAGGGCTCATGCCTCCCTCATCCCGTCGTAGACGACGGCTCCACCGCGTTCTCGGGGTCGGAGCGGGTCTGGCCACCGTCGGTGCCCTGGTGGCGGCGCTGCCGGCCATGGCCAACGGCAACGGGCCGAAGAACGACAAGCGTTACCAGGACGTGCAGCTGCTGTCCTTCAACGATCTGCACGGCAACCTGGAGCCGCCGGCCGGTTCCTCGGGCCGGGTCACCGAGGTGCAGAAGGACGGCACCGTCAAGACCATCGACGCGGGCGGTGTCGAGTACCTCGCCACGCACCTGCGGAAGGCCCGCAAGGGCCACGACTTCTCCGTCACGGCCGCGGCCGGTGACATGGTCGGCGCCTCGCCGCTGCTCTCCGGGCTCTTCCACGACGAGCCGACCATCGAGGCGCTCAACGCTCTGAACCTGGACGTCACCAGCGTCGGCAACCACGAGTTCGACGAGGGCGCCAAGGAACTGGCCCGTCTGCGGAAGGGCGGCTGCCACCCGCAGGACGGCTGTTACACCAAGGGCAAGGACAAGTTCCGCGGAGCGGACTTCCCCTACCTGACCGCCAATGTGACGGACGAGAAGAGTGGCAAGCCGCTCCTCGACCCGTACTTCATCTGGCACAAGAAGGACGTCAAGATCGGCTTCATCGGTGTGACGCTCAAGGGCACGCCGAACATCGTCACCGCGGAGGGCGTCAAGGGCCTGAAGTTCGGCGACGAGGTCGAGACGATCAACAAGTACGCCAAGGAGCTCCAGAAGAAGGGCGTCCAGTCGATCGTCGCCCTGATCCACGAGGGCGGCGTGCCCGTGTCGGGCGACTACAACTACAACTGCGACAGCCCGGGCCCGGGCGACGGCATCTCCGGCCCGATCGTCGACATCGCCAAGCGTGTCTCCCCGGCGGTGGACGCGCTGGTCACCGGCCACACCCACCAGGCGTACGTCTGCACGATCAAAGACCCGGCGGGCCAGCCCCGCATGGTGACCTCGGCGTCCTCGTTCGGCCGGCTGTACACCGACACCACGCTGACGTACGACCGGAAGACCGGCGACATCGCCCGTACCGCGGTCGCCTCCGCGAACCACGTGGTCACCCGTGACGTCGCCAAGGCGGCCGACATCACCGCCCTGATCAACAAGTGGAACGTGATCGCGGCTCCCATCGCGTCGCGGCCCATCGGCTACATCGCCGGTGAGATCGGTGTCGAGGGCACCGAGTCCCCGCTCGGCGACCTGATCGCCGACGCGCAGCTCGCTCACGCCAAGTCGCTCGACCCCACGACCGAGCTCGCCCTGATGAACCCGGGCGGCATCCGCGCCCCGCTCACCTACCCCGCGAGCGGTGCCGAGGGAGACGGTGTCGTGACGTACGGGGAGGCGTTCACGGTCCAGCCGTTCGCCAACACCGTGAACCTGGTCAGCCTGACCGGTGCCCAGGTGATCACCGCGCTGCAGCAGCAGGTCAGCGGTGCGAACGAGGCCGCGCCGAAGATCCTGCAGATCTCCGAGGGCCTGACCTACACGCTGGACCTGACCAAGTCGGGTGCCGCGCGTGTGGCCGTGGACTCGATCAAGCTGAACGGCAAGCCGATCGACCCGGCGGCCACCTACCGTGTCGCGATGAACTCCTTCCTCGCGGGCGGCGGCGACGGCTTCACCGAGCTCGGCAACGGCAAGAACATGCTGATCGGCTCGGACGACCTGGCGGCGCTCGAGGCGTACCTGAAGGGCAACTCCTCGGCCACGGCGCCGTACGCGGTCCCGAAGGCGGACCGGATCACGATCGTCAAGTGATCGTCGGCCCGTCCCCGTCCGATGACGTTCCCCGGACGCTCCTCGCGTCCGCCGGCGTCCGTCGGCGGGGACGGGCCGCGCCGTTTCCGCCCCGAGGAGAGCGCCTCCGGCGCCGGCCAGCCCGGCACGATCCGGAGATCAGGGGCCGCCGAAGCGGCCTTCGCCCCTAGCCGCCGGGGGCCGGGCCGAACCCGCGGAGCGCCGGCCGCGGCTCAGGAAAGTCCGCCCGGCACCGTCTCCGGTGGCGTGTCCGGCGGGGGGACGGGCGCCCCGGGCAGTCGTACGGTCGCCAGCGTGCCACCGCCGTCCGCGCGGGTCAGGGACACCTCACCGCCGGCCCCCTGGACCGTGCGGGCCACGATCGACAGTCCGAGACCCGAGCCGGGCAGTGCCCTGGCGCTCGGGGAGCGCCAGAAGCGGTCGAAGACATGCGGAAGTTCCTCGGCCGCGATGCCGGGGCCGTGGTCGCGGACCGTCAGGACACCGTCCGCCAGGGCGACCTCGACCGTGCCGCCCTCGGGGCTGAACTTCACCGCGTTGTCCAGGATGTTCACCATCGCCCGCTCCAGCGTGGCCGGCTCCGCCCGGACGTACCAGGGCTTGAGATCCGCCGTGATCGTCAGCTCCGGGCCGCGCAGCCGGACCCTTCGCAGCGCCTCCTCGACGATGTCCTGCCACTCCAGCACCTGGGTCCGCTCCGCGTGCTGACCCTGCTCCGGCCGTGACAGTTCCTGCAGATCGCCGATGAGCGCGGCCAGTTCGGACATCTGGGCCTTCACCGAGACCAGCAGTGCCGCGCGGTCCGCCGGGGGCAGGGGGCGGCCCGTCTCCTCGCTGCGGGTGAGGAGCTCGATGTTGGTGCGCAGCGAGGTCAGGGGCGTACGCAGCTCGTGGCCGGCGTCCGCGATCAGCTGCTGCTGGAGTTCACGGGAGCTGGCCAGGGCCGAGGTCATCGAGTTGAAGGAGCGGGACAGCCGGGCGATCTCGTCCTCGCTGTGCCGGTCCACCGGAATGTGGGTGGTCAGGTCCTCGGTTCTGGCGATGTGCTCGACGGCCTCGGTGAGCTTGTCGACGGGGCGCAGTCCCGCGCGGGCCACGGCCAGGCCGACCGCACCGGCGCCGATCACTCCCACGCCGGAGACGACCAGCAGCAGCAGGGCCAGGTCCTTGAGGGTGCTCTGGGTGCTCTTGAGCGGCACCGCCACCAGGAGCGCGGTGTCCGGGTACAGCCGGGGCTGGCCGATGCTGCCGGTGGTGACCACCAGGGGCACGGTCAGCACCCGTACGTCGTTGCCCTTGGTGTCCGTGCCGTTGCGGAGGATCCCCTTGCCGCTGGCCGCGCTCCGGATCACGTCCTTGTCGGCGTCGGAGATCTTGACCATGCCCATGGACTGCGCGGAGAGGCAGCTGGCGCCGTCCGCCTTGACCAGCTGGAGGTAGTAGTTCTCGCGGACCCGGAAGTCACCGGCGTCCGACTCGGGGGACTGGGGACAGCTGGCCAGGGTGCCCAGCACCTTGGAGTACTCCTGCGGCCTGGCCGCCGACTTCTGAAGATCGTTGTCCACCTGCTCGTACAGCTTGCCCTGGACGACGAACCAGCAGCTCATCGACACCGCGGCCACCCCGAAGGCCACCGCCGCCGCCACCAGCAGGGCCAGCCGGGAGCGGAGCGGGAGGGAACGGAACCGTCGGATCACTCGGCGCCGCCCTGCCGCAGGACATAGCCCACCCCGCGGACCGTGTGCACCAGTCGCGGCTCGCCGCCCGCCTCGGTCTTACGGCGCAGATACATCACATAGACGTCCAGGGAGTTCGACGACGGCTCGAAGTCGAAGCCCCACACCGCCTTCAGGATCTGCTCACGGGTCAGCACCTGGCGCGGATGGGCCATGAACATCTCCAGGAGCGTGAACTCGGTGCGGGTCAGCTCCACCGGCCGCCCGCCCCGGGTGACCTCGCGGGTCGCCAGGTCCATCCGGAGGTCGGCGAAGGTCAGTGCCTCGTTCTCGGAGGCGCCGACCGCCGCGGCCGCGTACGAGCTGCGGCGCAGCAGGGCGCGGATACGGGCGAACAGCTCGTCCAGTTCGAACGGCTTGACCAGGTAGTCGTCGGCTCCGGCGTCGAGGCCGGTGACACGGTCGCCGACCGTGTCACGGGCCGTGAGCATCAGGATGGGCGTGGTACTGCCCGCGCCGCGCATCCGGCGTGCCGCGGTCAGACCGTCCATGCGCGGCATCTGGATGTCCAGGACGACCAGGTCCGGCTGATATGCGGTCGCCTTCTCCAGCGCGTCCGCGCCGTCCATGGCGACCTCGGTGGCATAGCCCTCGAAGGCGAGGCTGCGCTGGAGTGCTTCGCGCACGGCCGGCTCGTCGTCGACGATCAGGATGCGCTGGGATTCACGGTCGCCTTCGGCGGGGCTCATGGATGTGGAGTTCCTCAAGGTGCGATCGGTCGGGGCTGGACACTTTCAGCCTCGCACGTTTCCCTGCTCGGACGGCAAGGAGCGACTCGGGACCGCTGGGGACCGTACGGCGTACGGGTCAGCCCAGTACGGCGGTCAGGCGGTTCAGCGGGACCTTGCGGCGGTGGGTGCGGGCGGCGCTGGTGCGCAGGCCCATCAGCTGCGGGACCGCCACCTCCGCCACCCGGGTCTCGGGGGCCGAGAGCTCGTCCGTCTCGAGCGTGCGGGAGACGGGCGCGTGCAGTTCGTACGCCACGGCGAGGGCCAGGGAGACCCGGGCCGGGCCGACGGGAGCGGTCGCCTCGTGGAGAACCTGCTTGATCATGTCGTACTCCTTACCCAACGCCCGGCGGGTGCGCGTTCAGCTCTGGGAGCCGGAGCGCAGCGTCGCCAGGTCGGCCTTCACGGTGTTGATCGGGATGGCGAAGCCCAGGCCGACACTGCCCGCACTCGACGATGTCGAGTCCGAACCGGCCGAGTACATCGCCGAGTTGACGCCGATGATGTTGCCGTTCATATCGATCAGGGCGCCGCCGGAGTTGCCCGGGTTCAGGGACGCGTCCGTCTGGATCGCCTTGTAGGTCGTGGTGGAGTTGCCGGTGTCGCCGTTGAACTGGCGGCCACCGAACTCGAAGGGCCACCGGCCGTCGCCCTGGCTCGGTGCCTGGCCCTCGTCGGTCGAGACGGTGACGTCCCGGTCGAGGGCGGAGACGATGCCGCTGGTGACGGTGCCGGACAGGCCCTCGGGGGAGCCGATCGCGACGACCTGGTCACCGACCTGGAGCCCGTCGGAGTCGCCGAGCGTGGCGGCCTTCAGACCGGAGGCCCCCCGCACCTTGATCAGCGCCAGGTCCTTCCTGCTGTCGGTGCCGACCACCTGTGCGGTGTAGGAGGCGCCGCTGCTGGTCGTGACCTTGATGGTGGAGGCGCCGGAGACCACGTGGTTGTTGGTGATGATCTCGCCGGCGTCGGTGACGATCACTCCGGAGCCGGTGGACCTGCCGTCGGCCGAGGTGGCGCTGATCTCCACGATGCTCGGGCTGACCGCCGCGGCCACCCCGGCCACCGTGCCCCGCTTGCCCGTGGGCACCACGGCGGCACTGGTGGAGCTGGAGGTGACCGTGTTCTTGCCGGTCAGCTCCTGGATGCCGTAGGCGGTGCCGCCGCCTATCGCCGCGGCGACGATCGCCACGGCGGCGAGGAGGGCGAGCGGACCCCTGGCGCGCTTCTCCGGTGTGGCCACCGGCTGGGCCGGCGCGTACGAGGGAGGGGGCGGCCAGGTGGGGTTCACGGAAGACGAGACGTACTGCTGGTCGGGGTGCGGGAACTGCTGCCCGGCCCCCTGGGGGTACTCGTTCTCGCCGCTGCTGCGGAAGCTCTCGGTCATGTAAGAGAGAATGTCCCGCGATCATGAGAACCGGCTGAATCACCCCTGAGAAGCCCGACAGAACCGCGTATGTCCGATGTAAAGGCGGCTCGGCCGCGCGGAACCCGAGGTCCTGCGGACCCTGGGGACGCCGTGGTGACACGCGACGCTCGTGACCCGTCGGCGGGTCACGGGAGGACGCCCTAGTCGCATCCGCAGGAGCGCCGTACCACCAGCCGCGACGGAAACAGCTTCAGCCGCTCCCTGCGCGACCCCGCGACCCGCAGCCCGTCGTCCAGCACCAGGTCGACGGCCGCGCGGGCCATCCCGGACCGGTCCGAGGCGACGGTCGTCATCGGCGGGTCCGTGAGGGCCGCCTCCTTGACGTCGTCGAAGCCGGCCACGGCCAGCTCCTCGGGGACGTCGATGCGCAGCTCCCGCGCCGCCCGCAGCACACCGATCGCCTGGTCGTCGGTGGAGCAGAAGATGGCCGGGGGACGGTTCGGTCCGGACAGCAGTTCGAGGCTCACCCGGTAGGCGTCATAGCGGTTGTAGGGCGCCTGGAAGAGCCGGCCCTCGGTGGGGATCCCGGCCTCCTGCATGGCGCGCTGCCAGCCCTCGACATGGTCGGAGACCGGGTCGCCGACCGCCGGGGTCTCCGCGGTGCCGCCCATGCAGGCGACATAGGGGTGGCCGTGCTCCAGGAGGTGGCGGACGGCGAGCTGGGCGCCCCCGAGGTCATCCGTGACCACCGCGACGTCGTCGATCGCCTCGGGCCGCTCGTGCAGCAGCACCACCCGGGCGTCCCATGCCTCGATCTCGGCGGCGGCGTGGTCGCTGAGCGCATGGCTGACCAGGATCAGCCCGGAGACGCGCATGCCGAGGAAGGCCCGCAGATAGTGGACCTCGCGCTCGGCCACATAGTCGGAGTTGCCGACCAGCACCATCTTTCCGCGCTCGGCGGCGGCCTGCTCCACGGCGTGCGCCATCTCCCCGAAGAAGGGCTGGCGGGCATCGGGCACGATCATGCCTATGAGGTCCGTGCGCCGCGACGCCATGGCCTGGGCGACCCGGTCGGGCCGGTACCCCAGTTCCTTGATCGCGGCGAGGACCCGCTCTCGCGTGGCCGGTGCCACCGGCCGGGGTCCGTTGTTGATGACATAGCTCACGACGGCGGTGGACGTCCCCGCCAGTCGTGCCACATCGTCCCGAGTCACCTTGGCCACGCGCGGAGTCTACGCGGATGGACCGGCTCTGGGCAGGGAATACGCCGATTCCGGGGCCCGGCGACAGTGACTTCTAGGCCTCGGCCGCGACCTCGGTCGCCGAGCGCGGTGACGTCTCGTCCGATTCCTCCGTTTTCGGGTGGCTCGATTCGGTCTTCGTCGTCTCCTCCCGGCCGGCGCCGCCCGACCGGGAGCCGCCCGTACCTGAGCGGTCCGGCTTCTCGGGGGTCACAAAGCGGTAGCCCACGTTGCGGACCGTGCCGATCAGCGACTCGTGCTCGGGGCCGAGCTTGGCGCGCAGCCGCCGTACATGCACATCGACCGTGCGGGTGCCGCCGAAGTAGTCGTAGCCCCAGACCTCCTGGAGGAGCTGGGCGCGGGTGAAGACGCGGCCCGGGTGCTGCGCGAGGTACTTCAGCAGCTCGAACTCCTTGAAGGTCAGATCGAGGACGCGGCCCTTGAGCTTGGCGCTGTAGGTCGCCTCGTCCACGGACAGGTCGCCGGTGCGGATCTCCATGGGGGAGTCGTCCGTGATCTGTCGGCGGCCCAGGGCCAGCCGCAGCCGGGCCTCCACCTCGGCGGGTCCCGCGGTGTCCAGCAGGACGTCGTCGATGCCCCAGTCGGCGGTGACGGCCGCGAGTCCGCCCTCGGTGACGATCAGGAGCAGGGGACAGCCGGGTCCCGTGGACCGCAGCAGCTGGCACAGGCTGCGCACCTGGGGGAGATCGCGCCGCCCGTCGACCAGGACGGCGTCGGCGCTCGGGATGTCGATGAGGGCGGGGCCCTCCGCCGGGGCCACCCGCACCTGGTGCAGGAGCAGGCCGAGGGCGGGGAGCACCTGGGCCGACGGCTCGAGGGCGTTGGTGAGGAGCAGCAGAGAACTCATCGCATCCCTCCCCGGGCCTCCAGGCCGTGTCCGAGCCGGGGGGATCCCCCTGCCCGAGCCGTCTTCTGTCCGTGCGCGGTTCGCTCACCCATGACGTCTGGTTCCTCCTCGGTCCCTGCGATGGGGGCACCTCCCGTGTCCCGGTGTCCCGTACCTGAGCGGTCTCCCGCCTCGGCGCGGCACCTCCGAAAGCACAAAAGGACCCGGGGGCTGCGCTGCCCGAGTCCTCTGCCCAGCAGAATAGCCCACATGAGTAACGGTCCGGCAGGTCATATCGGACGATTCGCCGTTCGTCCGCGTCCCGGGGCGTACCACCGCGGCCGTCTGCGGACGTTTCTGCGCACGGCCGACGGGGTGCGGATCGACGCCGCCCACGACCCGGGGGCCGCCGTGGCGCACGGCACCGGAGGCGTTGCCTCCGACGCCCCGGGGGACCTTGCGATCGTCGTCGCGCACGGCTTCACGGGCGATCTGGAGCGGCCCCATGTCCGCCGGGCGGCGGACGTCCTGGCCCGCTACGGTGCGGTGGTCACCTTCTCCTTCCGGGGCCACGGGGCGTCGGGCGGCAGATCGACGGTCGGCGACCGCGAGGTGCTCGACCTGGCGGCCGCGGTGCGGTGGGCGCGCGAGCTGGGTCATACGCGGGTGGTCACGGTCGGCTTCTCGATGGGCGGATCGGTGGTGCTGCGGCATGCGGCACGGCACGAGGAGGGCGCCGGCACCGACGCGGTGGTGGCCGTCAGCGCCCCCGCCCGGTGGTTCTACCGGGGCACCGCCCCCATGCGGCGGCTGCACTGGCTGGTGCTGCGGCCCGAGGGACGTCTGGTGGGCCGCTACGGGATGCGCACCCGGATCGACCACCGCGTCTGGGACCCGGTACCCGCCTCGCCCGTGGAGTCGGTGCCCCTGATCGCGCCGACGCCCCTGCTGATCGTGCACGGGGACCAGGACAGCTATTTCCCCCTCGACCACCCCCGGATGCTGGCCGAGGCCGCCGCCGGCCACGCCGAACTGTGGCTGGAGCCGGGCATGGGTCATGCCGAGCACGCCAGCGACGACGCGCTGCTGGCCCGGATCGGCGGATGGGCGGCCTCGCGCGCGGGCAGGCGCCCGGCGAGGCACTAGCCTGACCGTGTTCACCACAACCGAGTTGAGGAAGCAGATGGCAAAGGGCACGGTGCGTTACTGGGCCGCCGCCAAGGCCGCGGCCGGCACCGACGAGGAGCCGTACGACGCGACCACGCTGGCGGAGGCCCTGGACGCCGCCCGCGGTCGACACCCCGGCGAACTCGTCCGCGTCCTGCG
Source organism: Streptomyces nodosus (assembly GCF_008704995.1). Lineage (NCBI taxonomy): Bacteria > Bacillati > Actinomycetota > Actinomycetes > Kitasatosporales > Streptomycetaceae > Streptomyces > Streptomyces nodosus. The sequence continues at coordinate 3,592,771 of NZ_CP023747.1, read as the reverse complement.
GCGATGCTCCTTCCTCGTGGACGGTGATCCCGTCGGGACCCGTGCGCATGAGACGGTACGGCTGGCCGAGGGCGGCACGGTCGAGGTGCTCCCGCCGTTCGCAGGAGGATGAGCGAAGCGATGAGCAACCAGCCGTACGAGGGCTACGACGCGGGGTACGACCCCTACCGGCAGCAGGGCCGGCCGCAGCAGTCGGGGCCCCAGCAGGGGTGGTACGACCCGAACGCCCACGGCCCGCAGGCCGGTCGTCCGCAGCCGCACCCCCAGCAGCAGCCTTATGCGCAGCGCCGGGAGGGGCAGCCCCACGAGCCCGGGCAGCCGATGCCGCCGCGGACGCCGGGGTACGGGCCGCAGCACGGCTGGGCGGCGGCCGGCGCCGACGGCCTCGGCCACCCCGCCCACACCGCGGCCCCGGAGGCCGGTGCCACCCGGACGGCGGCACCCGAGGCGCCCCCGGTCGACCTCTCCGCCCTGCCCGCCAACCAGCGCGCCCGGCTGGAGGGACGCTCGCCGATCATCGAACCCGGGCTGCAGCCCGCGGTCCTCACCGCGGTCCTCGGGGCGCTGCTCGCGGGGGCCGCGGCCCTCGGGACGTACGCCCTGGTGGTACCGCTGGTGATCCTCCAGGGGGTGACGGCCGCCGGATGGTTCCGGCTGAACGGCATGTGGCCCGCCCGGCAGGGCATCGCACTGGCGTTCCTGGGTGCGGTCACCGCGGACATCGCGCTGCTGGTGGCCGGCCGCGAGAACGCGCCCGCCGCCATCCTCGGCACCCTCGGCGTCTGGGTCCTGCTGGCCCTGGTGCTGCAACTGCGCTCGCACGCCGATCCGGACACCCGGATGCAGGGGCTGATGGCGACCGTCGCCTCCTCGGCCCTGTCGATCGTCGCCACCGGCTATCTCGCCGCCGTGCCGGACGCCGTCACGGTGGGCGCCGTCGCGGTCGCCGTGACGGTCCTGGCGCGGGCGCTGCCGCTGCCGACGGCGGTCTCCGTGGTGGTGGCCCTGCTGGCCGCGGCGGGCGCGGGCATCGCGATGGGCGGCCCCACGGGCCTGGGCACCTCCGGAGCCTTCCTCGGACTGGCCGCGGGCGTCTGCGCCCTGATCGGGCACCGGGTCGCCTCCTACGACTATCCGTCCCGCTTCGTCCACTTCACGGCGGGGGTGGCCTTGCCCCTGACGGCGGCGGCGCCGGTGCTCTATCTGCTGGGACGTGCCCTCGGCTAGTGCTGTGACCGGCAAACCTTCCCGGTCACAGCACTAGGCGCATGTCACAACTGATCGACAATCCTGCTGCGGCAAGGATCCACGGGGTTACAGTCGCGGCGGCAGGCGGCCGGGCTGCACCCTTTCACAGCAGGTCAGCGACTGCCGTCGTCGACCGTCGAGGTGGGGGAAACACCGAGCATGCGCGCACTGCGAATACTTCTGATCGTCGCCGTGATCCTGGGGGGCCTCTTCGTGCTGGTGGACCGCGTGGCGGTGCACTTCGCGGAGAGTGAGGCGGCCGGCAGGCTGAAGACCTCCGAGAACCTGGCCCGGACGCCGGACGTGTCCATCAAGGGCTTCCCCTTCCTCACCCAGGTGGCCGGCGGCGAGCTGGACGACATCGAGGTCGGCATCAAGGACTACGAGGCGCCGACCGGCAAGGGCGACGAGAAGATCCGCATCGACGATCTGAACGCGGACATGAAGGGCGTGAAGTTCTCCGGGAACTACCGCTCCGCCACCGCGTCCACCGCCACCGGCACCGCGCTCATCACCTACGCCGAGCTGCTCAAGACCGCCAACTCCGAGACCACCCAGGTGGCCCCCGGTATCACCGCCCGGGTCATCGGTCTCTCGGACGGCGGCAACGGCAAGATCAAGGTCGCGGTCGAGGTCGAGACGGCCGGCATCAAGGTGCCGACCCCGATCCATGTGCTCAGCTCGGTGACCGTCCAGGGGGACAGCGTGAAGGTGAACGCGGACACCCTGCCCACGTTCGGCCCCGCCGAGCTCGCCGAGGGCCGGATCCGGTCGATCACGGACTTCCAGCAGAAGCTGGACCGGCTCCCCGGTGGCATCCGGCTCGACAAGGTCGAGGCGGCGAAGGACGGGGTGGAGATCACGGTGAAGGGATCGGACGTCAGGCTCGTGGGCTGAGGATCCGTCCTTTCCCCGAACTCGCTTTCCCCGGACTCTCCTGAGCGCTCGGGCTTCCCTCGGACTCGCTTTCCGTGGGCCGGCCCGGGCGCTTCGGCTTTCTCCGGACTCGCCGGACCGGGAATCCTGTGCGAGCGGGCTTACCTACGGCGGGTACGGGTACCTGTGCGTGGTGCGGTGGACGAGTGTCCGAAGAGCGAGACGCCCTTGTCCGTACCGCAGATGGAACGGCGGAAACGGACGCCCGCCCGCCGTTCCGCGGCCGTCCCGGGGCTCTTGTCGTCCCGCATCGTGGACGATCGCATCTCACCATGCGACACCCCGGTGACATGTGCACCGGTCCGTCCCTACGATCGACCCCATGCAGCGACAGGCGGATCTCACGAAGCGGCGGGCAGTAGACCTGTGCCGCGTCGCCGCCATGCTCTGTCGCACGTCCTGAGCGGGAGCTCCGACTCCCGTATTTCGCCGGCCCTGACCTTGTGACACGGGGCCACTGTGTGTCGCGTACGCCCCTGTCGAGCCGCGTACCCGCACCCCATTCGACTCGCACGCCCTGCCGCAACTGCCCCGGAGGAGAAAGCATGAGCCGCAGCGAGGTCCTGGTAGACGCCGACTGGCTGCAGGAGCACCTGGACGACCCGAACATCGCCGTCGTCGAGGTCGACGAGGACACGTCGGCCTACGAGAAGAACCACATCAGGAACGCCATCCGGATCGACTGGACGAAGGACCTCCAGGACCCGGTCCGCCGTGACTTCGTCGACCAGGCCGGCTTCGAGAAGCTGCTGTCCTCGAAGGGCATCGCCAACGACACCCTGGTGATCCTCTACGGCGGCAACAACAACTGGTTCGCGTCCTACGCCTACTGGTACTTCAAGCTCTACGGCCACGACAGCGTCAAGCTTCTCGACGGCGGCCGCAAGAAGTGGGAGCTGGACGCCCGCGAGCTGGTCGAGGAGGTGCCCGCGCGCACCGAGACCGACTACGAGGCCAAGCCGCAGGACGTGTCCATCCGCGCCTTCCGTGACGAGGTCGTCGCCGCGATCGGCGTGCAGAACCTGGTCGACGTCCGCTCGCCCGACGAGTTCTCCGGCAAGCTGCTGGCCCCCGCCCACCTGCCGCAGGAGCAGTCGCAGCGTCCGGGGCACGTTCCGACCGCCCGCAGCATCCCGTGGTCGAAGAACGCCAACGACGACGGCACCTTCAAGTCGGACGACGAGCTCAAGGAGCTCTACGCCGCGGAGGGCGTCGATCTGGCCAAGGACACCATCGCCTACTGCCGCATCGGTGAGCGCTCCGCGCTGACCTGGTTCGTCCTGCACGAGCTGCTCGGCGTCCAGAACGTCAAGAACTACGACGGCTCCTGGACCGAGTACGGCTCCCTCGTCGGTGTCCCGATCGAGCTCGGCCCCGCGAAGTAATCCCGGACCCCGGACCTACCCCGAAGGAAGAACCATGTGTGGAGCGAAGGCCGGCGGCCCCGACGCCTCGACGATCAAGCCCGGTGAGACCACGATCCAGGGCCAGGTGACCCGCGACGGCGAGCCCGTCGTCGGCTATGTGCGCCTGCTGGACTCGACGGGCGAGTTCACCGCCGAGGTTCCGACCTCGGCGACCGGACAGTTCCGTTTCTATGCGGCCGAGGGCACCTGGACCCTGCGCGCCCTGGTGCCGGGTGCCACCGCGGACCGTACGGTCGTTGCCCAGAAGGGCGGTCTGGCGGAGGTCGCGATCGCCGTCTGACGGCACTCTCCACGACGGTCCCAGGGACCGTATGCGCACGGTCGAAGGGCCGCACCCCCGGGGGTTGGACGCTTACCGGTCGGGGTGCGGCCCTTCGGCGTGCACCGGCATAGCCTGGAGGTATGTACGCACGGCGGCGTCACCTCTACTTCGCCATGATGGGTACCTGCATCGGGCTGTTCGTCCTGGCCTGGGGAGTCGTGCGGTTGTGGTCGGTTCCCGCGGCCGTGGGGATGTGCCTGGTCGCGATGGTCATCCCGCCGCTGGCCGCGATGGTGGCCAATCGCCGCGGCCCCGAGGACCGCTGGTGGGACGACCCGTCCGGCGATCCGAAGTCGGACGACTGGTGGGACGAGCTGGACGGCAAGAAACGGCGCTGAGGTGAGCGCGCCTCCCGGTTCCGCGGGAGGCGCACGGCGTCCGTATCGGTACGCCCGGTCGTCGGGTCGGTAATCGATACGCCCGGTCGCGGGTCAGTAGACGAGGGCCTGGGTGTCGTCCGCCAGCGCCTCCTGGACGAACACCTGTGCGCCCGCGATCCGCACACCCTCGATGACGTCCTGCTCGGTGATCTCGCGCCGCGCCGCGCACTGGGTGCACAGGGTGAGGCGCCCGGCCGCCAGCACCGACTCGATCAGGTCGGGCAGCGGTGCCGCGTGCGGCAGTTCGAACTCGGCGGCACGGCCCGGCAGCGCGAACCACGAGGACTCCCCGGTCAGCCAGAGCGAGACATCGACTCCGCTGGCCACGGCCACGGCCGCCACGGTGAACGCCTGGGAGCAGCGCTCGGGGGCGTCCGCCCCGGCCGTCACCTTGATCACGAGCTTCTTCGCCATGATTGAATCGTAATCAGATCCTTTACAACTCTGGGCATTGCCCTGGTGTCTTCTCTCCGGCGCGTGAACGAGAACGCGCTTTCCCGTTGTGTGGGGGACCACCTTGGAAGTACCTGAAAGACCCGAACAGACACCCGAGGTCCAGGAGGGGGCGCAGGTCGCCGTCGAGGTGCCCCGCGCCCGCCGACGTGGGCGTACCGCCTTGCTCATCGCCGCCGCGGCCGTGCTCGGCGTCGTCGCCGGCACCTGCACCGGTTACCTGGTGCAGGTCGGCCGCACCCCGACCCCGTTGCCGCCGTTGTCGCAGCCCGTCGTGAAGCAGGCCAAGGGCGAGGTGGAGCCGTTGTCGGCCGCGCAGGACCGGCGGGTGCGCACCGACGGTGACCTGCGCAAGCTGCTGCTCTCGCGGCCGAGCGGGGCGCGGAACGCGCTGGAATCCGACGGCTGGCTGGACCTCGCCGAATACATGCACTCCTTCGACAAGCCGGCCGTGGCTTTCCAGCATCTGGTCGACATCGAGTTCCGCCGCGTCGCCGTGGCCGCCTGGGAGACCACCGACACGCACTTCGTCGAGATCGACCTCGTGCAGTTCCACCAGGAGGAAGAGGCGGGAGCCCAGGAGCATGCCGACAACGGGATGTACTGGGCGGAGCGGGACTCCGGCAATCACAGCCGGCCCATCCCCGGCACCGAAGAGGGCATGACGTACGTGGACAGCACGCCCGAGCGCAAGCCGGGCTATCTCCCCGTGTACTCGGCCCAGGCGCACGCCTGGCGCGGTGACATCGCGATGGACATCTACATCTACGACACCAAGCCGATACCCGAGAAAGAGATCATGAGTCTGGCCGAACGGCAGGTGGGGCGGCTGTGAGCGAGCACCCGGACAGGGAGACGCCGGAACCGTCCCCCACCACCGATCCGGCCGCCGGGCCCGCGCCGTCCGACGCTCCCCCGCACACCGCGGTCGGGTCCGGACCGGTCGACGGCACGGATGTGGTCGGCGGGGGCCCGGCGGCCGACGGGGCGGATGTGCCCGACGGCGCCGGCACGACCGACACGGCCGGTGCGGGCACGGCCGACACGGATGCGACCGACGACGCGGACATGGCCGACAAGGCTGCGGCCGGCGGGGCGGGCAAGGTCGACAAGGCTACGGCCGACGAGGCGGAAGCGGCTGGCGAAGCCGATGCGGCCGGGGCCGATCCGGTCGGCGGGACCGATTCCGCCGGAGCGGCCGGGTCGGCGGGTGAGGCCGGTCAGGTCGACGGCACTCCCGTGGCCGGGACCGAGCCGGCCGGGCTTGGGCCGTCGGCGGAACCGGAGGCGGGCGCCGCCGTGAAGCCGCGCCGGCGTCGCCGGATCGGTCTGATCGCCGGATGCGCCGTACTGTTCGCCGCGCTCGTCGGCGGCACCGGCTTCACCGTGGTGACCGTCCGCGACGCCGACCGCGACCCCGGTGACCCCGTCTGGCGGCTGCCCGCAAAGGCGTCCTCGGAGGAGAAGCAGCCCGAGGACGCCGGACTGAAGGGGATGCTGCTGCCCTTCGGCGCCAGTGGATACGGGCGCGGCCCGGACCTCGGCCAGTACGGCGCCGACGCCGAGCTGAGCGGAGCGCAGGCCACCGCACTGCGCAAGGAGTCGCTGCGGAACCTGCCCCGCTCCCAGCGGCGGCTGATGGAGAAGCAGATCGACAAGCAGCACATCACCGGCATGGCGATGCGCAGCTATCTCAGCGTCGAGGACCCGGTCAACCAGGACACCGACGACGCCTTCGTCATGGAGATCGTGCTGTCCCGGATGGAGAACCGGGGGGCCGTGCGCTCCCTCACGGCCGTCCAGCAGGAGTTCCTCTCCGCGCTGGACATCTTCCGGGCCGGACCCAGGATCGAGGGCCACAAGAACGCCCGCTGCTTCCTGCCTCCCAAGGACTCCAAGGAAAAGCTCGAGTACCTGTTCTGCAGCGGCTATGTGGGCGACGTCCTGGTCAGCGCCACCGGGTACGGGCTCAAGCCGATGGACACCAAGGAGGCGGCCCGGTTCCTCCGCGACCAGCTCGACCGCATCAAGGACCCGGGGAAGGCCGTATGAGCGAGCAGCAGCAGACACCGGAGACCGCCGCCGCACCGTCGGTGCCGGAGGCGCCGCCGACGTCGGACACACCTCCGGCCGCCGACGCAGCACCGATACCGGAGGTGCCGCCGGCTCCGGAGGCGCCTCAGGACCCCGCCGTACCGTCGCTGCCGGAGATGCCGCCGGTACCGGAGATGCCTCCGGCCGCCGCCGTCCTCCCCGAGCAGCCCGCACCCCGGAAGGACCGGCGGGTCCTGCGGGCCGTACTGCGCTGGACCGCGGCCGTCGTGGTGTTCGCGGTGGCCGGGTCGGGGACCGCGTACGGCATCGTCCGCATGGAGCGCACCGACGTGCCCGGCCTGGCCACCGCCTCGGACGGGCGCTGGGACTACCCGGAGATCGTCAGGCCGCCGCTGCCCTCCGGCAGCCCCGCCCCGCGCGCCGAGTCCAACAAGGCCGGGGCGCACCACGCCGACCTGCGCGCCCTGGTGCTGCCCGCGCCCGAGGGGGCCCGCGAGGACAAGGCCCTGCGCGGCGCGGACGGCTGGCTCCCGACCAAGGATTTCCTCGCGGAGTACGCGCTGCGGGACGAGCGCAAGAAGTTCGGGCAGCAGCTGACCGACCACGGGCTTCGGCATATCGCCGCCCGCGGCTGGACCACGCCGGACGGCACCCGCACCCGGATCTATCTGCTCCAGTTCAACAGTGCCGCGCTCGTGGACCACCTGGTCGGAGAGGGGCTCACCTCCTTCAACAGTCCGGGCTATCAGGTGCGCGGAGCCGAGACGACCGTCGACGAGGACTTCCCGAAAGAGGCCCGCGTCGACGGCGTCTGGTATTCCGTCTACGCCGAGGCCAAGCCGTACGGCGCCGAGCAGGTGCGGCAGGCCTATCTGCTGGCGGGCGACACCCTCGCGGTGATCCTCCAGTCCCGCACGGGCGCCGCCCGCGCCGTCCCCTTCCACCAGACGGTGGCCCTGCAGGGCGAACTGCTCGCCTGAGCGGGTGGGCGTACCTCGCCAAGAGGGCCGGACCCCGGCCGACTAAGCTGGGGTCCGGCCCTCCGTACGTACCACCGCGCTCGACAAGGAGCACCCCGTGGAGATCTTCTTCGCAACCCTGCTGGTCCTGGTATGCGTCGGCGTCCTCGCCTTCGCCGGATTGACCGTGAAGAAGCTGTACCAGGGCCAGCGCTGATCCCCGCGTCCCCGACGTACACGACATCCACGACGCCGCCCACGACGAAAAGCTGCTCATGATCGAGATCCCGTCCGACCTCCACAAGGACCTCGTCCCGCTCGCCTTCCTGCTCGGCAACTGGGCCGGTGCCGGCGTGCACGACTTCCCCGGCTCCGAGAAGTGCAACTTCGGGCAGGAGGTCTCCTTCACCCACGACGGGCGTGACTTCCTGGAGTACCACTCCCACACCTGGGTGCTGGACAACGACGGGAACAAGGTCAGGCCGCTGGAGTCCGAGGCGGGCTTCTGGCGGATCGACGCGGACCGCAAGGTCGAGGTCACCATGGTCCGCGACGACGGGGTCGTCGAGGTCTGGTACGGCGAGATGGCGCAGAAGAAGCCGCAGATCGACCTCGTCACGGACGCCGTCGCCCGGACGGCGGCCTCGGGCCCCTACACCGGCGGCAAGCGGTTGTACGGGTATGTCAAGAGCGACCTCATGTGGGTCGGCGAGAAGCAGACCCCCGAGGTCCCGCTGCGCCCCTATATGTCGGCCCATCTGAAGAAGGTCGTCACCCCGGAGGACGTCGAGCGCTGGGCGAAGGCCCTCCCCGACGACATGCCCGACGACGGCATCGCCTTCTTCAAGTAGGCGGCGGCGCTGGCATCCGTTCCCGGACCGGTGTGTCCATGACCGGACCACGACACGGCCGCCGGTCCTAGACTGGGACCGTGGTGAGCACCGACTGGAAGAGCGATCTCAGGCAGCGCGGCTATCGGCTGACTCCGCAGCGACAGCTTGTGCTAGAAGCCGTGGACACGCTGGAGCACGCGACCCCCGACGACATCCTCTGCGAGGTGCGGAAGACGGCGTCCGGGGTCAATATCTCCACCGTCTACCGGACCCTGGAGCTCCTGGAGGAGCTCGAGCTGGTCAGCCACGCCCATCTGGGGCACGGCGCGCCGACGTACCATCTCGCGGACCGGCACCACCACATCCATCTGGTGTGCCGCGACTGCACCGATGTCATCGAGGCCGACCTGGACGTGGCGACCGAGTTCATCGCCAAGCTGCGGGACAGCTTCGGCTTCGACACGGACATGAAGCACTTCGCGATCTTCGGCCGCTGCCGTAACTGTTCCCTCAAGGGTTCAACTACCCCATCGTAGGCTGGACCCATGAAGAGTCCTCTGCTGTCCCTGCCCGGCGCCGTCCCCGCCGAGGGCGTGGACGAAGGCGTCGCCGCCCACTACGGCGATCTGTTCCGTGAGCAGCGTGCCCTGGCCGACGGCTCCGGGTTCGTGGACCTCTCGCACCGCGGCGTGCTCACCGTCAGCGGCGAGGACCGGCTGAGCTGGCTGCATCTGCTGCTCACCCAGCACGTCAGCGAACTGCCCCCGCACCAGGCGACCGAGGCGCTCGTGCTGTCCGCGCACGGCCATATCGAGCATGCGCTGTATCTGGTCGACGACGGTGAGACGGTCTGGGCCCATGTCGAGCCCGGCACCCAGGACGCGCTGATCGCCTATCTGGAGTCCATGAAGTTCTTCTACCGCGTCGATGTCGCCGACCGGACCGGGGACATCGCCGTGGTGCATCTGCCGGCCGGCTCCATCGCCGAGCCCCCCGAGGGCGTGGTGGTCCGCGAGACGCCCTACGGCCGTGATCTCTTCCTCCCGCGCGCGGACCTGGAGTCGTACGCCGGGAAGAACGGCCCCGCGGCGGGGCTGCTGGCCTATGAGGCGCTGCGTGTCGAGCACCACCGCCCCCGTCTCGGCTTCGAGACCGACCATCGCACCATCCCGCACGAACTGGGCTGGATCGGCACGGCCGTGCATCTGCAGAAGGGCTGCTACCGCGGCCAGGAGACGGTCGCCCGGGTCCAGAACCTGGGCAAGCCGCCGCGCCGGCTGGTTTTCCTCCACCTGGACGGCAGCGAGGTCCATCTGCCCCCGCACGGCACCGAGCTGCGGCTCGCGGACGAGGGCCCCGAGGGACGCAAGATCGGCTTTGTGACGACCTCGGTGCGCCACCATGAACTGGGGCCTGTGGCGCTGGCCCTGATCAAGCGGAACGTTCCGGTCGACGCCCCTCTGATGGCCGACTCGACGGCCGCGGCCCAGGAAGTGATCGTCGAACCCTAGGGGGTCCCCGTCACCGGGCCCGTCGCGGCCCTGTTCGCCGCGGCACCAGTGCCCCGACAGGCAAACGTTGTCCGTCGCGGCACTAGATCTCCAGCAGCACGGTGAACGGGCCGTCGTTCGTCAGCGCCACCCGCATCGACGCACCGAACCGGCCCGTCGCCACCGTCGCGCCCAGCGAGCGCAGCCGGGCGACGACCTCGTCGACCAGCGGCTCGGCGACATCGCCCGGGGCGGCCGCGTTCCAGGTCGGACGGCGGCCCTTGCGGGCGTCGCCGTAGAGCGTGAACTGGCTGATCACCAGCAGCGGTGCGTCGATGTCGGAGCAGGACCTCTCGTCGTGCAGCATCCGGATCGACCAGAGCTTGCGGGCGAGCTGGGCCGCCTTCTCCTTGGTGTCCTCATGGGTGACCCCGACGAGCACACACAGCCCCTCGCCGCTGATCTCGCCGACCGTCTCGCCGTCCACGACGACGCTCGCGCCGTCCACCCTCTGCACCACCGCACGCATGGGGACCATCATGCCGTGCCGCCCCCTGGCCCCGGGCCCCGGGAAGGGGCCGGGGCGCATCGGTCACGCCGGCCGCACGCCGGTGCCGAGGGCGCGACGGCGCAGAGCCGGTGACCGCGCCCCGGGGATCTTTCGCGCGCCCCTGAACGAGGGCCCGCCCCCGCCTGTGCGGTGATTTCTTACGAGGGCATTCTTATCGCCCCTTAACCCTCCATCCGGGGCAGATCAGGGGCACTCAGGCGCATAGCGGCCACTTCGGGTGGCACGATGCCTGTGTTGCGGCGCATCCGTGGGGGGTGCCGCGCCGGTCGAGGGGACGGTACGTACATGAGAACACCGAGCACCGGGCAGCCGCCCGGGGTCGCGGCGCCCGCGCTCGCGGGAGGCGTGGGGGAGTGCCGGGCGCCCGTGCAGCGCACGGACAGCCCGCTGCTGCCCGCGGACCTTCTTCCGGGCTTCTCGGGCAGGGGGTTCCCGCAGCGGCACGACCTGACCGCACTGCGGCTGGCCGAGGTGCGCGTGCTGCGCCGGGACGCCCAGCGGGACGAGGCCGATCTCAGCTATGTACGGCGCCTGATCCAGGGCCGTATCGACATCCTGCGGGCGGAACTGGCCCGGCGCGGGGGCCGGGTGCCCGACGAGGTCGTCAAGCGGCTCCCGGAGATCCTCAGGGACGCTCCGGCCCGCCAGCGCTCCTCGGCCCGCCATGTGACGGTCGGCACACCGCGCAGCGAGGAGTACCGGCGGCTGGCCGCCGAGATGCTCGCCGAGGTCGAGTTGTCGGACCTCCAGGCGCGCACGGACGAGGAGTTGGGGGCCGGCATGGGCCGTCTGGTGCGGTACGAGCGGGCGGTCTCCCGGCGGCGGCAGCAGTTGCAGCGCACCGCGGACGGGTGCAGTGCCGAGATCGCCCGGAGGTACCGTGAGGGAGAAGCACAAGTAGACGACCTGCTCATGTGACGCAGAGGGCCCCGGTGACCCCGGGGCCCCGAGTGTGCACGGCGGCCCCGGGGCTCCGGAGGCCTCCCCGGCCCCGGACACCCCGGCGGTCGCGGCGGCCCGGGAGAGACCGTGGCCGCCCGCGGTGCCGTGCCGGCGGAACCCGCCGGGTGAAGGCCTTCCCCCGGTCCGGGGGCCCGGCCCGCCCGGACGGGAACCGCCCGGGCGGAGCGGCTCCGGGGGCGGGTCCCCGTCCCGAAGGCCACCACCCATGTCGACTTCCGCTCAGCACACCACACTCACCACCCCCGCCCTGCCTCCCGCGACCCCGGTGCTCGCCGAGGTGGTGCGGTCCGGGTTCGTCGAAGGGCGGCACCGAGGAAGCCTCGTGCTGCTCGCCGCCGACGGTTCCGTGGAGTTCGCCCTCGGCGATGCGACGGCACCGGTCTTCCCGCGCTCCTCCAACAAGCCGATGCAGGCGGCCGGCGTGCTGCGGGCGGGCCTCGAACTGGCCGGGGAACGGCTGGCGCTCGCCGCCGCGAGTCATTCGGGCGAGGCGTTCCATCTGGACCTGGTCCGCACCATGCTGACCGAGCACGGGCTGACCGCCGGACAGCTCCAGTGCCCGCCCGACCTGCCGCTCGACCCGGTGGAGGCCGAGACCTATCTGGCGTCCGGCGCGGTGCGCGAGCCGGTGACCATGAACTGCTCGGGAAAGCACACGGCGATGCTGGCGGTGTGCGCGCTGCGCGGCTGGCCGCTGGACTCCTACCTCGACCCCGGGCATCCGTTGCAGCAGCTGATCCACTCGGTGGTGGAGGAGGCGGCCGGGGAACCGGTCGCGGCGGTCGGTACGGACGGCTGCGGGGCCCCGCTGATGGCGATCAGCCTCACCGGCCTGGCCCGTGCCTTCCGCTCCTTCGTCCTGGCCGCACCGGGCACCGCCGAGCGCCGGGTGGCCGATGCGATGCGCGCCCACCCCGAGTACGTCGCGGGGACCCGCCGCCCCGACACCTGGCTGATGCGCGAACTGCCCGGCACCCTCTCGAAGATGGGCGCGGAGGCGGTCCAGGCGGTGGCGCTGCCCGACGGCCGGGCCCTGGCCTTCAAGGTCGACGACGGGGCGACCCGGGCGCTGGGCCCGGTCCTGTCCCGCGCCCTGACCCTGATGGGGGTGGACGCCCCGGTGGTGGAACGCCTCGGCAGGGCACCGCTGCTGGGCGGGGGCCGTGAGGTGGGGGAGATACGGGCGGCGTTCTGAGGCACGGCCGGCCGGCCGGGGGGGGCGCCGGAAATCCCGCGACACCCCCGCCCCCGTCGTTCTAGCGTGTGTCCATGAGCCGCCGCCACAAGGACATCGACATACGCCCGATCGACGAATCAGAGATCAGGGACTGGGGCCGTGCCCTTTTCACCGGCTTTCTGCGTCCGCCGGTCGTCTCGGACAACGACGCCGCCGACCTCGCCACCCATGTCGTGCCGTCCCGGACCCTGGCCGCCTTCGACGACGCCGGGCTGCGCACCGGCGAGGCCAGCCCGATCGTGGCCACCTTCCGCTCCTTCGACCAGGAGCTCACCGCCGTCGGCGGCACGCCGGTGCCCGCCGACGCCATCACCAATGTCTCCGTCACCGCCACCCACCGCCGTCGCGGCCTGCTCACCCGGATGATGGCCCAGGACCTTCGGGCGGCGAAGGAGCGCGGCGATGTCGTCGCCACGCTGATCGCCGCCGAATACCCGATCTACGGCCGTTACGGCTTCGGTGCGGCCGCCCACACCGCCGAGTGGACCGTGGACGTCCCCCGCAGCGGCCTCGACCGCCGCCGCCCCGCGGTGGACGACGGTGGCCGCATCGACCTGGTGGACGGCGCCGACGTCCGCAAGCTCGGCCCCGAACTCCATGAACGGCTGCGCCGTGCACAGCACGGCGTGGTCACCCGCAACGACCGCTGGTGGCAGCTCAGCACGGGTGCGATACATCGCGACTCCCATACCTGGACCGAGCCCAACTACGCCGTGCGCCGCTCCCCGACCGGCGAGATCGACGGCCTCGCCGTCTACACCTGCGACGACCACTGGGGCGACGACAAGAGGCCGCTGAACACGGCGCAGGTCACGAGCCTGATCACCACCGACCCTGCTGCCGAGCGGGCCCTGTGGCACTATCTCTGCTCGATCGACTGGGTCACCACGGTCAAGTCGGGCCACCGGGCGCCCGACGATCTGCTGCCGCATCTGCTGCCCGACCCGCGCGCCGCCCGCCTCACGAGCTACGCGGACTGGCTGTGGGTGCGCATCCTGGACGTCGTACGAGCCCTGGAGGCACGTGCGTACGACGGCTCCGGCGCGCTCGTGCTGGAGGTCGTGGACGAGGCCGGGCTGGCCGGCGGCCGCTATCTGCTGGAGGCGGGCCCGGACGGCGCCGCCTGCACACCGACCGATCGGGAGCCGCATCTGACCCTGTCGGTCGCGGAGTTGGCGACCCTGTGGCTGGGGGACGAGTCCGCCGTGCGGCTCGCGGCGCTCGGACGCGTGCGGGAACAGCAAGAGGGCGCCGCCCGTGTCGCCGACGCCCTGCTGCGTACGTCCAGGCGACCGTGGTGCCCGGACGTCTTCTGAACCCTTGCGGGATCCCCCGGGTGGCGCTCCTTCCCTCCGGGCCTGGTTCGTATGTCTTCTGTGCTGTTCATCCGTAGCGATTCAGTTGTGGTTGTTTCGCCGGTGATTCAGTTGTCGTTGTGATGGTGCAGGTGGTGCGGGTGCTGCATGTACCGCATGTGCTGCCTGCGAGGCGGACCGACCGAGCTCCCGGCTCCCCTCCGGAGGGGAGTACGGCCGTCCGTGTCGCCGGCCTTGAGCGCCACCGTGTCCCCTGCCCGGGAACGTTCACCAACCTCCCGAAAAGGTGACCATGTTGTTTAACTGTGCTCAAGATTGCTCAACTTGCCGAAGTTGGCGACCAACTTCATCTCAGTTATCTCCGTTTGGAGTCGTCTCATAACCACCTCTCGCTGAACTGCCCAAAGATGGCGTGAAGTTGTACCGTTTGGCCGTGGAGCCGGAAAATGCCGCCGTCAATGGGCGGAAGAAGGCGCAACGGCCACAGGCGTCCCACCACGATGTGGCGGACGAACTGCGCAGCCGGATCACCTCCGGAGTCCTGCGCCCCGGTCAGCGCATGCCGACCCAGGCCGAGCTGGCGGAGGAGTTCGGCGTGGAGCGCGGCGCCGTACGGCAGGCGCTGCGCATCCTCAGGTCGGAGCATCTGCTCACCGACATGTCCAAGGGGAGCCCGGCGACCGTCGCGCGGTATGCGCCCGGGACGGAGTCCGGCCCGGAGGCCCCGCCGCAGCCCACCACGGTCGCACTGGCCCCGCGGATGTCCAGCGCCTTCGCGGCCCCGCATGTGGAGATCGACGCCCTGTGTCTGACCTCCGTGTCGCTGACGCTCGCGATGAGCGAGCCGTTGCGTGAGATTCACGCGGGGCGCATAAAACCGGCCAGGATCGATGTACGCGTGCTGCTGCCGAGCGGCCGGATCGAGCTGGCGTTCCCCGCGCCGGTCGAGGGCCCCGGGGAGGACGACCCGGTCCACCGGAACTGGTTGGAACAACGCAACGCCCAGGGTCAGGTCCTCCGGCACAATCTGCTGGCACTGCGCGGTACGCACGGCATCGACGTCCATGTCGCCTTCCGGGCGCTGCCCTTCACCCCGCCGGTGAAGCTGTATCTGCTCAACGGCTCGGAGGCGCTGTTCGCGTACTACACGGTGACCCGCCGCGGCGCCGAGATCGACCACGAGCACCTGGAGATGTACGACGCGGAGGGCACCCGGTCCATGCTGTTCCCCTTCGCCCAGGGGGCGGGGCTGCGGGACACCACCTTTGTGGAGCAGTCCCATCTGTGGTTCAACGCGCTGTGGGAGACCATCAGTTCCGACCTGGAGTTCGGGACATAGGGGCGCCTCTCCTGCGAAGGATGGTTGTAACGTTCGGTCGTGACTCAGGAGAACGTCGCAGTGAACGGCAGTCGAAGGTTCTCGTACCGGGAGATCGCCGACGCGTTGCGGGACCGTATCCGTTCCGGTGCGCTGAAGGCGGGCGACCGCCTGCCCACCCAGGCCGAACTGGCGGCGGAGTTCGCGGTGGAGCGGGGCGCGGTCCGCCAGGCCCTGCGCGCGCTCCAGGAGGACGGACTGCTCAGCGACGTCAGCAAGGGCAGCCCGCCCAGGGTCGCCGTACCCCGGCCGGTCAGGGACGAGCCGCAGCCCACGATGGTCGGTCTGGCACCGAGGCTGGTGGAGGCGTTCGCCGTGCCGCAGGTCCGGGTGGACGCCGCCTGTCTCACCGCGGAGACGCTGATGCTGGCGCTCGGGGAACCGGTGCGGCTGATCCACGAGGGTCGCCTCCATCCCCGGTCCATCGACGTACGGATCCTGCTGCCCTCACGGGAGATCGACCTGGCGTTCCCGACTTCGGTCGAGAGCCCCGGAGGCGACGACCCGGTCCACCGGCGCTGGCTGGAACAGCGCAACGCCCAGGGGCATGTGCTGCGGCACAACCTGCTGGCCCTGCGCTCGACGCACGGCATCGACGTCCGGGTGACCTTCCGGGCGCTGCCCTTCACCCCGCCGGTGAAGCTCTATCTCCTCAACGGGGCGGAGGCGCTGATCGGGTACTACATGCTCACCCGGCGGGAGGAGGAGGTGGAGAGCCGGACCCTGGAGATGTACGACGCCTTCGGCGCCAAGTCCCTGCTCTTCTCCTTCGAACGTGGGGCGAGCCGACGGGACGCGGCCTTCGTCGACCAGTCCCAGAACTGGTTCGACGCCCTCTGGGAAACCATCACGACGGAGCTGACACTCTCCTCGTGACTTCTCATACCCCGGGGCCCGACCCGGCGACAGCAGACACGGATGAGGACACGGAAGAAGACACGAAGAAAGACGCGGAGGGAGACGCGGAGAAGGACGCGGAGAAAGACGCGGGAGAGCTGCGCGCACTGATCATGGACGCACGCTTCGTCCTCTTCGACTTCGACGGGCCGATCTGCCGGCTGTTCGCGGGCTACTCGGCGGCCGGGATCGCCCGGGAGCTGGTTCAGCGGCTGGAGCGCCAGGGCCTGCTGCGGCTGCTGACCGAGGAGGAGCGGCGGGACCCCGACCCCCAGGCCGTGCTGCACGCGGTCGATCGGCGCCGCCGGGGGAGCGAAGTGGTGGCCGATCTGGAGGAGAGGCTCACCCAGGGGGAGCTCAAGGCCGTCACCGGCGCACAGGCCACGGAGCACGCCGACGACTTGATACGCACCTGGAGCGCGGCCGGCGCCCGGCTGGCCGTCACCACCAACAACTCGGCGCGGGCGGCCCACGAATACCTGGTGAACCGGGGCCTGGCCGGCTGTTTCACCCCGCACATCTACGGCCGTACCCGGGAACTCCGCAGGCAGAAGCCCGACCCCTACCATCTGAACCGGGCCCTGCGGGCGATGGGGACGGCTCCCGGGGCCGCCGCCCTCATGATCGGGGACTCTCCGTCGGACCTCCAGGCCGCCGTGCGGGCCGGGGTGCGGTTCCTCGGCTATGCGCGCGACGAGCGCGTGGAGGAACGGCTGCGCACCGCGGGCGCCGAGACGGTCGTGCGCTCGCTGGAACCGGTGCTGCGGATGCTGCCGGTGCCACGGGGCCGGACCTGATCCACCGCCGGGCGAGCGCCGTCGGTATCCGCTACGGAAGCGTCCAGGGCATCGGAAGATCCTTTTCTGGCACCATGCTCATCCGCGGTGGACCACCGTGTTCCGCTTCCGCACCACGGGTGCGCTCTCAGCCAGGGAACGAACGATGTCAGCCGAATGTGTCCCTTCTTCCGCGCGGGAACGTGCCGCCGGGATGAGCGGCGATCCGGGCGCGGTCGAGGGGCCGCTCGAGGGCTATCACCACGAGACCTATGTGATCCCGCTGCCCACCGTGTCCACCGCGGTCGCCGGCCCGGCTCCGGTGCGCGGGAAATGCCGGGAACCGCGGAACGGCCTGCTCTGGTTCGACCGCCGCTGTTTCGCCTCGGAGGAGACGCTGCTTCTCGCCCTGCAGGGCCGTCTCACCCGCATTCCCGATCTCCTCGAGGTGGCCGAGGGCGTCCGCCTGCAGAGGTTCATCGAGGGGCGGACCCTGGGGGCGCTCCACGGGTCGAGCGAGGAGATCCCCGACGACATCGCCGACCAGATCCTCGATCTGTTCCGCCAGATGGCGCGGGTGACACCGCCGTCGCTCGAGGCGGACCGCGTCTGCAGCCCCGAGGACCGGCCCGCCGACGGCGACACCACGGGGTTCCTGGAGCGCCTGATCTGTTTCGCCGAGGAGCGTGTCTACCGGGAGAACGTGACGCGGTTCCCGGGGCTGTACGCCTCCTTCGGGCTGGACGGGGACTCCTTCCACCGGCTCCGGGAACATGTCCTCGGTCTGCGAAGGCGGCCCTTCTGCCTGCTCCATGCCGATCTGCACCGGGAGAACTTCATCGTCGACGACCGGGGCGGCCTCTGGGCCATCGACTGGGAACTGGCGATGCTCGGTGACCCGCTCTACGACCTGGCCACCCATCTCTATCTGATGCGCTATCCGAGCGCCCGGCACGATCTGATGGCGAAGCGCTGGTGCGAGGCGATGGAGGAGGAGCGGGAGGGCAGCTCGAACGGCTGGGAGGAGGACCTCCCCCGACTGCTCGACTTCAAGCGGGCCCAGTCCGTGTTCACCGACATCGTCCGGGCGACCCAGCTCCTCGACTCCCGCCCCGGGACCGGGGAAACGGTCCTGGAGCAGGAGGCGACGAAGGTGCACCGAGCACTCACCGCCGCCGCCGAACCGCTCGCCCTGCACCCCGTTCCCCCGCTGAGCGAGGTCAGGGCCTCCCTCAGCCACTGGAGACGAACCTGACCGGTCGTGTCCTGTTCCGACAAGTGCGGGCGGCCTCGTCCTGGACATATGCCGGTGCCGGTCAGCCGCGGCGGAACCATGACCGTCGGCGATGCGGCCGGGCGGGGCTCTGAGCTGACAGGCGCAGGCCGAGCCCGATCGCGTAGCCGACGAGGCTGTCTTCGGGGCCGTTCTGGAAGCGTTTGATCACGCGTTGGACGGGCCAGATGATCGAGCCGTCGGGCAGGCGGAGAACGATGTTGATCTCGCCGTGCGGGTCCTGATCATCGACCTCCCAGACCCCGCCGAGGCCCTGCCGGACGGTCTCGCCGAGGTAGGCGCCGAGGGCGAACAGCCGCGGCCCCCTATCGGTTGCGAGCAGGCCGCCGTCCGTCGCGATCCCGTGGTCGGAGTGCTCGCTCATGAAGCGCTCGATGTCCGGCAGGCTCTCGGGTGTGAAGTCCGCCCGATAGCCGGAGCTGCCGAGGGCACGGGCGATCCGGGCCGCGCTCGTGCGCACGTCGTCAAGAAGGGAGGCCATGGCCGGATCACCTGACCTTTGCGCTGCCGCAGGTGAAGACCGTTTCCCGAAGGAGCTCTGGTGTGATGCGAAACGAGTCGACGCCATTGATGTCGACGTGATCGGCAGCAGTCGAAGCCATGCCCGAGATCCTCGCTGACGCCACTGACATCGATGCTGATACTCAGGTTCCGGTGGTCGTGGCTCTGCCACTGACTGACGCCCTGCTGGGCTGTCTTCCCACTGTTCTGTCCGGCCGCCGGGACCTGTTCTCATGGCTCCGGCCGGGCGGAACATGACCTGATAGGAGCTTGGTCAGAAGCCCCCTCGATGTCCTGTCTGCGCCACCCGGCCGGCGCCCACCTTCGGCTGGGAAGGCATCATCAGCATGACATCAGCGGTCGTAGACGACACGGCGGACCAGGATGTGTTCGGCGGGGTCGACTCCCATGCCGACACCATCCACGTCGCGGTCATCAGCGACAACGGCGGTCACCTCGCCGACGCCGAGTTCACCACCACCGGCGCCGGATACGCCGCGGCCCTGGCCTTTGTGGCCGCCCACGGCCACGTGATCGCGATCGGGGTGGAAGGCACCGCCTCCTACGGCGCCGGCTTCACCCGCGCCGCGCGCTCGCACGGCCACCAGGTCGTCGAGGTCAACCGGCCCGACCGGGCCGAACGCCGCCGCATCGGCAAGTCCGATCCCATCGACGCCTACGCCGCGGCCCGCGCCGCCCTGTCCGGACGGGCCTCCAGCGCCCCCAAGGACGACACCGTCGCCGGCATACGCGCCCTGCACAACGCCGCCCGCTCCGCCGTCAAGGCCCGCACCGCAGCCCTGAACCAGATCGGCCACATCCTCATCACCGCCCCCGACACCGTCCGCGCCAAGTACGGGCAGCTCAAAGGAACGGACCGCACCGACGCCCTGGCCCGACTGCGGCCCTGCGGGGACGCCGTCCACACCGCGGTCCTCACCGCGCTCAGGAGCCTCGCCCGGCGCGTCAAAGAACTGACCGCCGAGCACGAAGCCCTGACCAAGGCCCTGGACAGCGAGGTCACCGTCCACAACCCCGGACTGCGGGCCTCCTACGGAGTCGGCCCCGACACCGCCGCCCAGCTCCTGCTCACGGCGGGAGGCAACCCCGAACGCATGCGGACCGAGGCGGCCTTCGCGGCCCTCTGCGGAGTCGCACCCGTCCCCGCCTCCAGCGGCCGGACGAACCGGCACCGCCTCTCACGAGGCGGCGACCGGGCCGCCAACGCGGCCCTCTACCGCATCGCTCTCGTCCGTATGTCCCACGACTTGCGCACCCGCGAGTACGTGACACGACAGACCACCGCCGGCCGGACGAAGAAGGAAATCATCCGGTTGCTGAAACGGGCCATCGCCCGGGAGATGTTCCGTTGCCTGACCACCACGGTCGCCGTCCCCGGCATCGCCGACCTGCGGCCTCTGCGGCAGTCCAGGAACATCACGCTCACCGCCGCAGCGAAGCACTTCGGCGTCTGGCCGGCCACCATCTCCACCCTCGAACGCGGAATCCGCCGAGACGACGACCTCGCCCACGCCTACCGCAACTGGCTCCAAGCCGCTTGACAGCAATAGGAGCATCATCGGTGGCTGAGCCATTGACTCGTATCCCACATGCCCGCCGCAGGGGGTGAGGTGGCGCACTTTTGCAAGCGATGTGCTTGCAATTGTTAGCGCGGTTGGGGCAAGGTGGAGGCATGGCATCGCTGAACGTCGGCAATCTCGGTGAGTACCTGCGGGAGCAGCGCCGCAATGCGCAGTTGTCCCTCAGGCAGCTCGCCGAGGCTGCCGGCGTGTCCAATCCGTATCTGAGCCAGATCGAGCGCGGGCTGCGCAAGCCGAGCGCGGAGGTGTTGCAGCAGGTCGCCAAGGCGCTGCGGATCTCCGCCGAGACGCTGTATGTGCGGGCCGGCATCCTCGACGCCGAGCGGGACCGGGACGAGGTGGAGACGCGCGCCGTCCTCCTCGCCGATCCCACGCTCACCGAGCCGCAGAAGCAGGTTCTGCTCCAGATCTACGAGTCCTTTCGCAAGGAGAACGGCTTCGAGATCGTCCGGGCGGACCCGGCTGAAGGACCGGCGGCCCGGAAGGCACAGCACGCGGACGGCCCCTGGGACACCGCAGGCCCCGGCCCTCGCACGGTCGACGGCAGCGATGCCGGTCCGCGGCACACCGACGGCTGACGGGCGCGCCCCGGGATGCCCCGGGACGACCGGCAGACGACGGGGCGACCGGACGACGTCCCACGGACCACCCCAAAACCCTCAGCCGAAAGCCGAAACCGGGAGGACCGTTCCCATGGCCATCACCGACGATCTGCGTAAGACCCTCAGCGACCCGACCCCGTTCTACTTCGCCGCCGGCACCGCCGACCTGGCCCTCCAGCAGGCCAAGAAGGTGCCCGGCCTGGTGGAGCAGCTGCGGGCCGAGGCGCCGGCTCGCTTCGACGCCGTGCGCAACACCGACCCCAAGGTGGTCCAGGAGCGGGCCGCGGCCCGCGCCAAGGAGGCCCGGGTCCGCGTCAAGGAGAGCCAGGAGACCTTCCAGGCGAAGGTCAGCGAGTTCGTCAACGGGCTCGACTCGGACCTCAAGAAGTTCGGCGGCAACCTCGACGCCGACCTGAAGAAGCTCGGCGAGACCGCCCAGGACCTCGCCCTGCGCGGCGTCGGTGTGGCCGCCGAGTACGCGGTCAGGGCGCGGGAGACCTATGAGAAGGTCGCCGAGCACGGCGAGCAGGCCGTGAAGACCTGGCGCGGTGAGGCCGCCGAGGGCATGGAGGACCTGGCCGTCGCCGTCGAGGGCAGGCCGGAACCCGTCGTGGTCAACGACGAGCCTCGGTCGGCCGACGCTGCCGACGCCGAGTCGTCCCAGGTCAGGAAGCCCGTCGCGAAGAAGGCTCCGGCCAAGAAGCCGGTGGCGAAGAAGAGCACGCCGCCGGCCAAGTAGCCGGGACGCCGTCGAAGGACGCGGAACGACGGGTCGGGCACTCCGGGAGAGCCCGACCCGTTCTTACGGATACACGGCGGCCGGACACGGGTACGGTGGCCCTACAGAGGATTCGACCCGGGTGGTGGGCATTGTGCTGATGACGGCTTTCGGCGGCTTTCTGTCGCTGCTCTACCTGGCGATGCTGGTGCTCGCCGTGGTGGCGTTGGTGATGGCCGCGCTGTACCGGGATGACGCGTACCGTGCCGCCGACAAACAGAACAAGGGCTTCTGGCTGATCATCCTGGGGATCGCGGTCGCGGTGAATCTGCTGGTGCCGATACTTTTCCTGCAGATCGCGGGACTGATCGCGACGATCGTCTTCTTCGTGGACGTACGCCCGGCGGTCAGGCAGATCTCGGGCGGTGGCTTCGGCCGACGCCACCGCGGAAGCAGCAGCGACGGCCCCTACGGTCCCTACAACGGCGGACGGTAGCCCCGACGGGCCCCGCGGCCCTGCGTCCCACGGTCCCGGTCTGTGTACAGGCCGGGACTTCGTGCGGTGCGGGGACTTCGTGCCGGCACAGCCGGGTGCCGCCGTACGACTGTGAGGCCCGGCGGGGGCGTGGCGGCAGCGGGCGGGCTCAGGGCGCGCGGTCGAGCAGGACGACCGCCACGTCGTCGGTCAGCTCCCCGCCGTTGAGGTCGCGGACCTCGCGGACCGTGGCGCGCAGCAGCGCCTCGCCGGTGAGTCCCTCCGCCAGTCGGCGGCGGACCAGATCCACCATGCCGTCCTGGCCGAGGCGCTCCCCCTCGTTCCCGACGCGGCCCTCGATCAGCCCGTCGGTGTAGAGCATCAGGCTCCATACGGGGCCCAGCTCGACCTGTATGCGCGGCCAGCGGGCGTGCCCCAGCAGACCCAGCGCCGGGCCGTTGGCGTCGTACGGCAGCAGCTCGGCGGGCCGGTCCGGGCGGGCGATCAGCGGGGAGGGGTGACCGGCCAGGCACAGTCCGGCACGGCGGCCGTCCGGCTCGATGTCCACCGTGCACAGCGTCGCGAAGATCTCCTCGCTGTCTCGCTCGTGCTCCAGGACCTGCTGGAGGGTGGCGAGCAGCTCGTCGCCGCACAGCCCCGCCAGCGTCAGGGCGCGCCAGGCGATGCGCAGCTCCACACCGAGCGCCGCCTCGTCCGGACCGTGTCCGCAGACGTCGCCGATCATCGCGTGCACCGTGCCGTCCGGGGTGCGGACCGTGTCGTAGAAGTCGCCGCCGAGCAGCGCACGGGAGCGGCCGGGGCGGTAGCGGGCCGCGAAGCGCAGCGAGGAGCCGTCCAGCAGCGGGTTGGGCAGCAGACCACGCTCCAGCCGGGCGTTCTCCTGCGCCCGCAGCCTGGACTCGGTCAGCCGTCGCTCGGCCCGGTCGGACCGCTTCCGTTCGACCGCGTACCGCACGGCGCGGCTCAGCAGTCGTCCGTCCAGTTCGTCCCGGAACAGGTAGTCCTGGGCGCCGACGCGTACGGCCTCGGCGCCGCGCTCGGCGTCACCGGACGTGGTGAGCGCGAGGACCGCGTGACGGGGCGCGATCTCCAGCACATGGCGCAACACGGCCAGCTCGTCGTCCTCCACGGCGGACCGGCCGGGGGCGGGCAGCGCGAGGTCCAGCAGGATGCAGTGGACGTCATGGGTGAGCAGCCGCTCGGCCTCGGTGAGATTCCGGGCGGTGCGCAGCCGGATGGGACGGCCGGCCGAGTCGAGCATCTCGGGCACGATCGGTGAACCGGTCGGGTCGTCCTCGATCACCAGCAGCGTGAGCGTGTCGGTCGGGGTCTTGCCGCGGGCGGCCGACCCCGGTACGGCCTGTGTCCCCGGCGGGGACTCGGTTTCAGCCTGAGCACACTCCACGGCCGGGATCGCTCTCTGCCGCGGTACGGGTGCGGGCATTGTCGTCGGGTTCCTTCCCTCCCCCCGAACACGGTGGGGCGAGGGACCTCGACCCACCGACGGGGACACTAGCGGTAGCCGGGCCCCCAACGGAATGCCCGACGGGATGCCGTGGTGCATCCGGCCGGTGGCATATGCCGCATCCGGTATCGCAGTTGGACACCGGGGGCCCCGTCGGGGATGACGAAAGTCACGCAGGGGTGGGGGCTTCGGGGGCGGGACTGCCCCGGGTCCGCCCCTATGGGTCTGCCCCACGATGGGGCCCGTCGCGCAAAGAGGTGCCTGAGTGGGGCGCCCGTCGTCCGTATGGCCCTCTTCACGTGCATGACCCTCGTCACCCACGGTGTCCCATGAGATGGGGCATATCGCCCGAAACGGTGCGTCGGCACGGCCGTTGAGCACCCTCGGTGCCCTCGCCCGCCCCGGTCAGGGAGGGCTCCTGGCTCCGTCTCGCCTCGACCATGGGCCCGCCCCCTCGGCCCCTGTGTGGCGCCGGACTCGGCCTCCGCTCCGGTCGTCGCCCGTTGCCGTGGGGCTCATGCGTCGGGGCGTACGACCCCCAGGATCGGCATCGAGCCCGCGCCCGCGATCGTCACCGTGCGTCCCGGACGCGGGGCGTGGACGATCGCTCCGTCGCCGATGTACATCGCCACATGGCTGGCGTCGTGGAAGTAGATGATCAGGTCGCCGGGGCGCATGTCCTTGACGTCGACATGTCTGAGCTGTCGCCACTGCTCCTGCGAGGTGCGCGGAATGCCCCGGCCGGCCGCGGCCCACGCCTTGGAGGTCAGCCCCGAGCAGTCGTACGAGGCGGGGCCGACGGCGCCCCATACATACGGTTTGCCGATCTGGTCGGTCGCGAAGGTTACGGCCTTCGCGCCCTGCGAGGAGGCCTTTCCGCGGATCTCCTCGAGTATCCCGGTGCCGAGCCAGGCCGTCTGTGCCCGGCGGGCGGCCGCCCGCTCCAACTGCCGCAGCCGCTCCCGCTCCTGCTTCTTCAGCCGCGACTCGAGCTTCTTCGCGGCGGCGATCTGCTTCTCGATCTTCTTCTTGGCCTCGGCCTTGGCCTTGCGGTTGGCCTCGAGTTCGGTCCAGCGGTCGGAGGCGTCGTGCGCGTACTGCTCCAAGTCCTGCTGGGTGCGCGTCATCTCGGCGAGCAGTCCCTCGGTGGCACGCTGCCCCTGGCGCACGGTGCCCACATCGTCGAGGAACTCCTGCGGGTTGTCGCTGAGCCAGAGTCGGACCTCCGGCGGCAGTGCCTCGCCGCGGTACTGGGCGCGGGCCGCGGCGCCCGCACGGTCCTTCAACTCGGCCAGTTTCTCCCGGCCCTCGACGATCTCCTGGGCCAGCCGGACGATCTGCGCCGACTGCTTCTCGGTCTTCTCCTGGGCGGCGTTGTACGCGTCGGTGGCGACCGCGGCGTCGTGATACAGCGTGTCCAACTGTGCGCGGACGGCCTCGAGGTCCTCGTCCGGCCTCATGGCCGGATCCCCGGAGGCGGCTGTCCCCCGGGAGGGTGTGGGCGCCGGGGCCGGCCGTCCCGGGTCGGCGAGCGCCGCACCCGGTGTGCCCAGCACGGTGACCGCACAGACCAGAGCGACGGCCGCCGTGCCCAGGACCCGTTTTCCCGTTCCCATACTTCGCCCCCATATCTGATGTCTCGTCAGTAACGTGCAGACGCCGGGGGGATCGTGCCACGCCGGCGCGCAGAGTGACAGAGGCAGGACTGAGCGCGCGGAAAACTCCTCCTGCTGCCGCACCTAGTGCGACGATCTGCCTCCCCCTTCGGATGCCCCCGTAGACGATCTCCCCGCGAATGTGACGAACGGCTCAGGGGGATCGTTCCCCGCGGATCGGTACGGGTCAGTGCCGGGGTGCCAACGCCCCCCAGGCCACGGTGACTTCTCCCTGGCGCCAGCGCGCGGGGCCGTCGGTCACCGGCCAGTCCGCCGTCAGCCGGCGGACCGTGCGTATCCAGCGCTGGCGCGCGCCGTAGGAGGCATAGGGTGCGGCGGCGGCCCAGGCACGGTCGAAGTCCCGCAGAAAGGCGTGCACGGACTCCCCGGGGACATTGCGGTGGATGAGCGCCTTCGGGAGCCGCTCGGCCAGGTCGGACGGGCGGTCCAGGGAGCCCAGCCGGGTGGCGAAGGTGACCGTGCGCGGGCCCTCGGGGCCGAGGGCGACCCATACATGGCGGCGGCCGATCTCGTCGCAGGTGCCCTCGACGAGCAGTCCGCCGCGGGAGCCGCTCACCGGGTCGGCGGGCGCGAGCCGGGCGCACAGCCGCTGCCAGACGGCGGCGACCTGGTGCTCCTCGTACTGCCGCAGGACGTTCGCGGCACGGATCAGGGACGGCCGGCCCGGCACCGGCACCGGCACCTCGAAGCCACCGTGCCGGAAGACCAGGCCCTCGCGGGTGTACGGACGCGCGGCGGCGACCCGGGAGGGCTCGATCTCGACGCCCACCACACGGGTGCGGGGTGCCGCGGTGCGCAGCCGCCCCAGCAGCTCCACCGCGGTCCAGGGGGAGGCCCCGTATCCGAGGTCGACGGCCACGGGATCCGCCGTGCGGCGGAGCTCCGAGCCGTGGACCGCGGCGATCCATCGGTCCATCCGGCGCAGCCGGTTCGGGTTGGTGGTCCCGCGCGTCACCGTACCCACGGGGCGGGACGCGGCGCGGGTTGACATGCGTATGAGAGTAAGCGGCCCCGAGGAGGGGGTGGGCAGCCTGTGGACAACCCGGGCCTTGTGGATAACCCGAGCCTTGGGTGACCGGCGGGGGGCGACCGACCGGCGGGCCGACCGCCCGGCCCGGCCGCTCGACTGCCCGCCCCGGCTGCCCGGCCGCTCGACCGCCCGCCCGTGTGCAGCTGGCGTACCGGCGCCCGCGTACGCCCATGCGGCTCGAACGGTTGAGCGATAGAAGGTAATGATTCAGCAAAGGCATCCTGGAGGGAAATGGAGCGTCCCCCTCCGGCGTTCGCACTCCTTGGGGGAGGTGAGCGCCTTCCCGTCCGGCATGCCCGCAACAAGGAGGAGCGCCAGGTGAGCCAGTACGTCAGCAGGCTCGGGCGTCGTTCCACAGCGGCTCCCCCGCGGCTGCGGCTGCCGCACCGCAGGCCGCGGCGCGTCGCCATGCTCTCCGTGCACACCTCGCCGCTCCACCAGCCCGGCACGGGCGACGCCGGCGGTATGAACGTCTACATCGTGGAGCTGGCCCAGCGTCTCGCCGCGATCAACATCGAGGTCGAGATCTTCACCCGGGCCACCACGGCCGCCCTCCCGCCCGTGGTGGAACTCACCCCCGGCGTGCTCGTCCGGCATGTCGACGCCGGACCCTACGAGGGGCTCGCCAAGGAGGACCTCCCCGCCCAGCTCTGCGCCTTCACCCACGGTGTGATGCAGGCCTGGGCCGGACACCGCCCCGGTTACTACGACCTGGTGCACTCCCACTACTGGCTCTCCGGCCATGTCGGCTGGCTCGCCGCCCAGCGCTGGGGCGCCCCCCTGGTGCACGCCATGCACACCATGGCCAAGGTCAAGAACGCGTCGCTCGCCGAGGGCGACACCCCCGAGCCCGCCGCCCGGGTGATCGGCGAGACTCAGATCGTCTCCGCGGCCGACCGGCTCATCGCCAACACCGAGGACGAGGCCGGAGAGCTCGTCCGGCACTACGCCGCCGCCCCGGGCAAGGTGGCCGTCGTGCACCCGGGCGTCAACCTGGAGCGCTTCCGGCCCGCCGACGGCCGGGCCGCCGCCCGCTCCAGGCTCGGGCTGCCGCAGGACGCGCTGATCCCCCTCTTCGCGGGCCGCATCCAGCCCCTCAAGGCGCCCGATGTACTGCTGCGCGCCGTCGCCGTCCTCCTCGACGAACGTCCCGAACTGCGCTCCCGCATCGTGGTGCCCGTGGTGGGCGGCCCCAGCGGCAGCGGCCTCACCAAGCCCGAGGGCCTGCAGAAGCTGGCGGCCCGGCTGGGCATAGCGGATGTGGTGCGCTTCCGCCCGCCCGTGGAACAGGAACGGCTCGCGGACTGGTTCCGCGCCGCCTCCGTGCTGGTCATGCCGTCGTACAACGAGTCCTTCGGGCTGGTGGCCATCGAGGCCCAGGCGGCCGGTACCCCGGTGCTCGCGGCCGCGGTCGGCGGGCTGCCCGTCGCCGTGCGGGACGGACGGACCGGCTTTCTGGTCCAGGGACACGAACCGGCCGCCTACGCCCGCGTGCTGCGCGAGTTCGCCGACCGTCCGGAACTGAGCACCCGCATGGGCGCGGCCGCCGCCCGTCACGCCCAGTCGTTCGGCTGGGACACGGCGGCCTCGGCCACGGCCGGGGTGTACACGGCGGCCGTACAGGCGCACCGGCGCCGGGCGCGGACATATCACGGCTGACACCCATCACCGGGCACGCGCATACCACGGCTGACACCCGTCACGTACGCTCCGAGCATGTCTGACGAACAGCGGTCGGCGGGGCGGGTCATCGAAGGGGTCCTCGAGGACGCCGAGCTGGAGTGGGAGAGCCCGCAGCCCGGTTCGTACGTCGTGAAGCTCCCCGGGACGCGCAAGCTGTCGACGACCCTCTCGCTGATCGTCGGCAGGCACTCGCTCTCCCTCAACGCCTTTGTGATCCGGCACCCCGACGAGAACGAGCCCGCGGTGCACCGCTGGCTGCTGGAGCGCAACCTCAAGCTGTACGGGGTGGGTTACGCCGTCGATCCGCTGGGCGACATCTATCTGACCGGCAGGCTGTCGCTGGCCGCGGTCACCGCGGACGAGGTGGACCGGCTGCTCGGCTCGGTCCTGGAGGCGGCGGACGGCGGCTTCAACACCCTTCTGGAACTGGGGTTCGCGACCGCGATCCGCAAGGAGTACGCCTGGCGGGTGTCACGTGGCGAGTCGACCCGCAATCTGGAGGCGTTCCGTCATCTGACCGAACGCCCCGGAAGCTGACCCGCGGCCGGCTTCCCACCGGCCGCTCACTTCCGCGCCGTTCGCGCGTACCGCCCCGGGGGCACCCCCACCAGTTTTCTGAAGTGCCGGGTGAGATGGGACTGGTCGTAGAAGCCGGTCGCCGAGGCCACCTCGCCCGGCGGGAGCCCGGCGAGCAGCAGCCGACGGGCGCGGTCGACGCGGCGGGACATCAGATACTGGTGCGGCGCGATGCCGTAGGCCCCGCTGAACGTCCGTACCAGATGGGCCGGATGGGCGTGGACCAGCGCCGCCGCCTCGTCCAGTGAGATGCCTCCCGTCAGCCGTTCGTCGAGCAGTTCCCGCAGACTGCGGGCGAGCGCCGGGTCGGGGCGCGGACCGGTACGGACCAGTCGCGGCTGGAGATGGGCGCGCAGCCGTTCGCCGATGAGCGTCAGCCTGCTCTCGGCCTCCAGCTCGTCCCCGGGGTGCGTGAGTGCGTGGTGCAACTGCCCGACGCGCCGCCGCAGCACCGGATCGCGCAGATCGGGTGCGTCGACGGCGGGTCCGACGAGGTCCTCGGCCAGCCGGGTACCGTCGAGATACAGGACGCGTTTACGGAAGCCGTGCGGGGTGGCCGGGGCGCCGTTGTGCGGGATGTGCGGCGGCAGCAGGGACACCGTGTCGTGCGGGGTACCGTGCTCGTGCCGGTCGAGGTCGTACCGCACCGCGCCGTCGTCCACGATGAGCAGGGTCCAGGCCTCATGGACGTGCATCGGGTAGGCGTACTCGGTGAAGTGGGCGTGGAAGACCTCCACGACACCCGGGATCCGGGGGCGCCAGGCGGAGACTTCACGCTGGGCGGACATGCAAAGAACGTACAAGACGGTCCCGTGCCCCGCGGAGCAGGCTGAGCATATGAACGACGCCCCACCGATCCGCTTCGACACCAAGATCGCCGTACTGCTGCGTGAGGACCTGGAGACCTGGCAGCGGCTGAATGTCACCGCCTTCCTGGTCAGCGGCCTCGGCCCGGAGATCCCGGAGGTGATCGGCGAGCCCTACGAGGACGCCGACCAGGTGCCGTACCTCCCGATGTTCCGCCAGCCGGTGCTGGTCTTCGAGGGCGGCAAGGAGACGCTGAGGTCCGCCCACACCCGGGCCCTGTCCCGTTCCCTGCCGCGCTCGGTCTTCACCTCGGACCTGTTCGGCACGGGCAACGACCGCGACAACCGGGCGGCCGTACGGGCAGTGCCGACGGGGGAGCTGGATCTGGTGGGGCTCGCGGTGTACGGGCCGAGGAACGCGGTGGACAAGGTCGTCAAGGGGGCCCGGCTGCATCCATGAGGCCGTGTGGGGGCCGGTCCTCAGACCCTGTTGACCGCCGCCTCGGCCCCGGCCTCCGCCGTCGCCGCATCCGTCTTCGCCGCCGTCACCTCGGTTGTCTCCCTGGCCGTCTCCCCGGCCTTCTCCTGTGCCGGGAGGCGGCGCATCAGGAGTGCGTACCCGGCCGCGGCGACCATGCCCACCACCGCGCACATCCCCCACAGCCACTTCGCGCCGAACCGGTCGATGACCAGGCCGGACATCAGCGGGGCGATCAGGGCCGCCACCGCCCAGGACAGGGTGTACATGCCCTGGTAGCGGCCGCGCCCATGGGTGGGGGAGAGGCGGACCACGAGACCGGTCTGGACGGGCGCGTTGACGATCTCCGCCATGGTCCACACACAGACCGTGAGAGCGAAGACGGCGACCGAGCCCGCGAAGGCGGTCAGTCCGAAGCCGTAGCCCGCGAGCAGCGACGAGACGATCAGCAGCTGACGCGGGTCACGACGCTCGATGAACCGGGTGACCGGCAGCTGCAGCGCCACGATCAGAAAACCGTTGACGGCGACCGCCAGGCCGTAGTCGGCGGGGGTGAAACCGGCCCTGCCCATCGCCACCGGCAGGCCCACGGACCCCTGCTGGAAGATGACGGCGACCAGGAAGGACAGCCCGACCACGCTCATGAAGCGGCCGTCGCGCAGCACGGTGCCGAGCCCGACCTCCTCGGCCGACCCCTTGCTGATCCGGGTGGGCCGTGACTCGGGCAGCTTCACAAAGACGACGATCGCGCAGGCCATCGTCATCGCCGCCTCGATCAGGAACCCGGCGAGATAGCTGTACTTGGCGATGAAGCCGGCACCCATGGCGGAGACGGCGAAACCCAGGTTGATCGCCCAGTAGTTGAGGGAGAAGGCCCGCACCCGGTCCTCGGGCCGGACGATGTCGGCCATCATCGCCTGCACCGCGGGGCGGGAGGCGTTGCTCGCCATCCCGACCAGGAAGGCGACGGCGGCGATGGCCACCGGGTCGTGCATGAATCCGAGCAGGGCGACGGAGACGGCCGTGGACGACTGGGCGATCAGCAGGGTCGGCCGCCGCCCGAGCCGGTCGGTCATCACGCCCGCGACGAGGGAGGAGATGACACCGCCCAGGCCGTGCAGGGATGCGACGAGACCGGCGTACGAGGCGGAGTAGCCGCGTCCGAGGGTCAGATAGAGCGCCATGAAGGTGGCGACGAAGGCACCCAGCCGGTTGACGAGCGTGCTGGTCCACAGCCACCAGAACTCGCGGGGAAGCCCGGAGACGGACTCGCGGACGGCACGCCTGAGGGCGGCGACGGGCATGACGGGATCCCCCCGGATGTAAGCGGCTGTGGCGGTGAGCACAACTTACGAGAGCGGCTGCCCGGGCGGCTACTCGATTAACAGAAGCCGTCAACTGTCGGACGGCCCCCTCGGCCGCGGTCCGCCTGCCGGGCGGGCGCGCGGACGATCAAGCGGGTCGATTACGCTCGGGGCCATGGCCGACGCACCGTACAAGCTGATCCTCCTCCGCCACGGCGAGAGCGAGTGGAACGCGAAGAACCTGTTCACCGGCTGGGTGGACGTCAACCTGAACGAGAAGGGCGAGAAGGAGGCGGTCCGCGGCGGTGAGCTGCTGAAGGACGCCGGCCTGCTGCCCGACGTGGTTCACACCTCCGTCCAGAAGCGCGCGATCCGCACCGCGCAGCTCGCGCTGGAGGCAGCCGACCGCCACTGGATCCCGGTCCACCGTTCCTGGCGCCTGAACGAGCGGCACTACGGGGCCCTGCAGGGCAAGGACAAGGCGCAGACGCTCCAGGAGTTCGGCGAGGAGCAGTTCATGCTGTGGCGCCGCTCCTATGACACCCCGCCGCCGCCGCTGGACCGCGACGCCGAGTACTCCCAGTTCTCCGACCCGCGCTACGCGGCCCTGCCGCCGGAGCTGCGCCCGCAGACGGAGTGCCTGAAGGACGTCGTCGTCCGGATGCTCCCCTACTGGTTCGACTCGGTCGTCCCCGACCTCCTGTCCGGCCGCACGGTCCTGATCGCCGCCCACGGCAACAGCCTGCGCGCCCTGGTCAAGCACCTCGACGGCATCTCGGACGCCGATATCGCGGGCCTGAACATCCCGACCGGCATCCCGCTCTCCTACGAACTCGACGCCGACTTCAAGCCGGTCACCCCGGGCGGCACGTACCTCGACCCGGACGCGGCGGCAGCCGCCATCGAGGCGGTCAAGAACCAGGGCAAGAAGAAGTAAGCGGGAACATTCAAGCCCCCTGCCTGCGGATCCCTCGCGGACAGGGGGCTTGTTGCTGTGCTGGGGCCGTCTCTGGGCCGTGAGCTGCTCGACCGGGCCGTCAGGCGACAGGACCGGGAGAGTGTGGTTCCGGCCGCTGCCTCACCTCTGCCCGTCCTCCCGCATCGCGGAGGGCCGCGACCGCACTCTCGGCGATCTCCTCCGGAACGCGATCGAGGATCACAACAGGGGCTTGATCCACCAGGACCTTGCTGCGCCACAGGCTCAGTCCGGTCAGCCGACGTACGACCTGGGCTACGTCGAGTGGACAGGCACCGGGGTGGACGAGCACCAGGTCGTGGGGCACCTCGTCGCAGACCAACGTGAAGTACTCGACCGTCATCCCGGATCTCCTCCCGCTTCTGATCAGGAGCGTAAGTGTCTGGGCCCTCTCAGGCACCGGGCATTTCGCTGCTGAAGACGGCGGCCACGGCCTTGCGGGTGCGCTCCTGGCTGGACGGCATGAGGTGCGCGTACACGCGGAGCGTCAGGCCCGGGTCCGAGTGACCGAGGTACTCGGCGAGGGCCTTGATGTCCTCGCCCGCGTCCAGGAGCACCGAGGCGTAGAAGTGCCTCAGTGCGTGCATGCCGTTCTCGCGTGACTCGGCGTACGACTCGCCCGGCTTCCGCTCGGGGATCACACCGGCACTGGCGAGTGTTCGCTTCCACACCTCCTCGTTGAGCGACGTACGCCAGACGTGCCCGCCACGCGGCCCGGTGAAGATCAGTCGCTTGGTCACCGGAGGCCCGTCCGCCACCTTCCACGGCAAGGTGATCTCGGCCGGCGGGAACCGTGTCATGTGGGCCCGGAGGGCATCGGCGACCGGGCCGGGGAGTGGGACGTCCCGCAGCTTGCCGCCCTTGGGAGGGGCGAACACGGGCTTGCTGCGGCTCAGCTTGAGTTGCTGTACCACGTGGAGCGTCTCCGACTCGAAGTCGATCGCGTCGACGGCGAAGCCGAGGATTTCGCCCTGCCGGAGGACGCAGCCGCCGCCCAGGTCGACCATGGCTTGGTACCTCTCGGGCATGCCGGCCCGGACGGCGAAGACCCGTTCCGGCGTCCAGGGGGCGATGCGCTTGTTGTCCACGGTCGGCGGCCGGACCGAGCGGGCGGCGCACGGGTTCCGGGGAAGGTGCCCGTCATCCACAGCCGCGCCGAGGGCGGCGCGCACGTTGGAGTAGATCGTCCGGGCATACGAGCCACGGACGCCGTTCTCCTGGAGCTGTCGCACCCAATCGCGGATGTGAGCGGGCTGGAAGGAGCCGAGAGAACGCGACCCCAGGTAGGGATAGGCGTGCAACCTGAGCTGCGACTCCATCGAGGCCTGAGTGTTCGGGTCCGGCGCGTGAGTCACCCACTTCTCGGCGTACTGCTGGAAGGTGATCCGGGCCGCGCGGGGGTCGATGTACTGTCCCGCGTCATGTCCGCTTCGGATCCCATCCGAGGGGATACGCCCCAGCCAGGGGATACACATCAGCCTTGGTCAGGTCGGCCGGATTCACGCCGCTAACGAGCTGGTCATAAGTGGTGGCACGCAGCGCCCGCGATGCAAGACGCACCCGCTCCGAGCGCAGGTACCTCGGCGGCCCGTAACCCCAGTCCTCATCCTCGGCAAACGGCTCCTCACCATGGATGACGTCCACCGGGAAGTCGGCACGCGTCAAGAGGAAGCCCAGCATGTCCCAGGTCTTGGACGTGCTGAAATGACGCGCTTTGGTGGGCGCTGGTTCTGACTCCTCCTCGGCGTCCTGGACCTCTTCGGCGAAATCCAGCGCCCAGTCAGGGTCTTGAATCGCCCGGTCGAGCTCAGCAGCCGTAACGCGCAGGTACTCACCGATCATGCTCATGGCCGGAGGCTGGACGAGGCCTCTGACAGCGGTGGGCGGGCAGACCCTCTCAGTTTCCGTCTCATTCAGCCCCGTTCAGCAAGGTTCATCTGAGCCGCCGTGACGGTTCCAACCTCGTCGCGAGCCGCCCACGAACCCAGGTGAACGCCCCCGCGCACACCCCACCATCCCACCACCACAATTGGAAAGCGTGCACATCAAGGAGGAGCGCCGGATGTACTGACCGCGTACGCCTGAGGCCCGGGTGCCGCCAGCCATGCGCCCTCCCCCACGTCTGCACGTTCACGCACGCTGGTCGTTGACAGGTGAGCCGGACTACCGGGGGTGGACGGTGGGCGAGTGGAAGCAGGGGAAGTGTGGTTGGCCAACGGCGGCCGGCGATCGTTGCCAGAACAAGACAGTGAAGGGCACATCGCGCTGCTACCTCCACCAAGGTGACTGGACGAAGCGCGGCCAAGCCGAGCTGAAGAAGAGGACGAGCAAGCGCCGCAAGAAGTGAACCGGAGCCGCGGTGAGTGTCTAACTGCGTGACAACGCCGACGAACATCGGCGGACGAGCGCGAAAGTCTGTGGACCATCAGCGCTGGTGAGACGCGCAGCAGCCCAAGGCGGCGCACCGGTCCAAGTTGCTTCGGGACGAAGAGGTCGTGAGCTAAAGGCCGTCGCGCTCGATCAGCGAGCCGTCAGGGCTCAGTGCGTAGAAGCGCGGCGGAACCATGGCTTCCATGGCTCTGCGTAGCTCCGCTTCCTGTTCTGCAGGGTCAGGCCCGTGCGGGTCACGCACGTGGAATCCGTACAGCTCGATGGCGTCCGCGTCGACGTCATCGGGCTCGGGACGACCCTCCTGGATGAAGCCGCAGAGCGCACGCAGCGCGTCTTCGCCCAAGTCCAAGGGGTGAAAAGGCAGTGCGTACGGCTCTTCCTCCTCGCCGGGCCAGGGAACGATGTCAGCCTGGCGGTCCCCGGCCCAGTAGGGCAGTTCAAAGGGGAGTGGTTCGCCGATGTTCTCGATGATGCCGCTGTCCGGCGACAGGCTCAGGGAGCGGACGAGGCACCCGTCCTCCCACACGGCGAACGCCAGCCAGTCGACGACGCTGTGCATCGCGTGCAGGACGAGCCGCCGGCCGACGCTTGCCGCCACGAGGTGCTCCGGGAGCTGGGAAGGGGCGTCGATCATCACCCTCTGATCACCTATGACATCCAGGCCCGGCCAGCTGGCTGCGTACACCGTCCCCTTCGGCGGGTACACACCGTCCCAGAGATTCGAGCCCTCGCACCCCTCGATCTCCCCGCCCGGGTACAGCCGCCGCATCATGGTGGTCGTCCGGTCGAGATCCGCCGCCCCCACTCGTCGCAGCAACCCCGGCACGTCGCCGTCGGCGTACACCAGCAGTCCCGTCTTGGCTCCCAAAGCCCCTCCCTAGAACGTTGCCCTTGATGGCGGACGCACCATAGCCGCACGCACTGACAACGGAGGTCACCCAGCCCGCCTGCCCAGCTGGGCCGTCTCTGGGCCGTCAGGTGCTGGACGGAGAGGACTGGGCCGTGTCGAAGACGGCGGCCACGGCTTTGCGGGTGCGCTCCTGACTCGACGGCATCAGGTGCGCGTACACGCGGAACGTCAGGCCCGGGTCCGAGTGACCGAGGTACCCGGCGAGGGCCTTGATGTTCTCGCCCGCGTCCAGGAGCACCGAGGCGTAGAAGTGGCGGAGCGCGTGCATGCCGTTCTCGCGGGACTCGGCGTAGGGCTGACGCCGACGACATGCTCAGCCCAGGCGCCCTACTCCGAGACATCACGGTCCTGACCAAGCAGAGCGAGGCTGCGTGGACGACATCACGCGTCCTCGACCTACTGCCGGACGGATCAACCGTTGGCTTCGAGGGCGCCCCCCGCCGGACCGATCACCCAAGGCGCAGTCCTGGAACGTGGCGAACGCACGGCTACAGGGCGCAGGTGCATCCGGCGACGCCGTGCGCACGGCGCGACCTTGTGAGCGCGTTGGGCGGATGGATGGCGCTCCCATCCTCTGAGGACACCGGCCTCTTGATGGCCCTGAACGCCGTCAGCACAGGGTGGTTCATCGAGGAGTGCGGATTGCTCTACCGCAAGTGGCCCGGCCAGAGCACTGCTCAGGACGCTCATCACCACGAGCCGAGCGGCGTGCCCGAATGAAGATCATTGAGGAAGGCGCAGAAGCGTTGGGGAAGCTCAGTACTTGGCACCTGTGAGCGCGATGTGGCCGACCAGGCGGCGTGCCCGACGGGTCGGCACAGTCCCTGCGACTCTCCCGGCTACGCTCGCGCGGGAGCGCCCCGCGGCGCGTGGCTGCGGGGCGCCTTGTGGGGGTTTAGTCGACCGCCTGACCGTCGTACGTACCGCCCACGCAGGGGTTGCCCGGCAAGTCGATCCGGGGCTCTCCGCCGCCCTGCCTGCACTCAGAAGGGCTGACGGCGGATGGGGCACCCTGGGCGGTGGCGGTGGCGGCGCCTGTGAGGCCGAGTCCGGCGAGGGCTGCCGTGGCGATGCCAGCGGCGAGGATTCGTCGAATGCGCATTTGGTTCCCCTTTCACGGATTGCCTCGGCTGGGCCACTAGTCAGCTTGATCTCCACCCATGTGGGTGGCACGGCATGTTGCGCCATTCGGGTGACAGTGCTGTCGGGTGCGGGGTCGGTGACGTGAGGCCACAGGGGCCACGGCGAGCGCGGTTACTGATTTCTGTCACTACTAGTGCCGCATCAGGCGACCTTTGCCCTGGGCATCAGCTGGCACCGGGAATCTCTTGCTCCTTGCTCAGCAAGATCCCGCGTGGTCCGAAACCGGACGCGAAGTAGAAGCCGACGGCGTCCTTGTTCGGAGCGAAGATGCCGGCGTAGATGATCGAGACCCCGCGGTCCAGAGCACAGAGCTTCCCACCGCCTCGATCCGGAGCGGACCGGAGCCCAAGGGAGCCGGTCCGCTCCGTTTGTGCACCATGCGGTAAGAGTTTCCCTACTTCATCAAGGCCCGCGCACGGCGCGGGCGCGCGCCGCCGCTGCGGCGCGGCCTGCCTCCTAATGGCGCGATAAGACGTCGGGCGGTGTCTGATGGCCGATCGTCTTGGACGGGTCGGCATGTGGTGATCCGTAGGTCCATCGCGATGTGCGTGATCGCTGCCACCATCATCTGTGCGTCATTCGATCTCTCGAAGTGGCTCAAGAAGGGCAAGGTGATTGCCATGAAGCTGTGGGTAGGGTGTAAGGGCCGGTCGGCGGCCGCTGTGTCGGGGTGGATCTACGCCTGGTGGAACGGCCACACCGCCACAGAGTCGGGTTGAGCCCAGCAGCCCCCGCATGAGCCGTCGGTGACCATCGCTGGGCCGTCCCTGGGCCGTGCGAGGCGAAGCGACGTTAACAGATGATGACAACTAGTCACCGGGTCTTCGCTGGTCAGAAGGCAGGCGACAGGGAAGCGGTGCACGTGGGAAACTCGGCTCATCACTTCCAGAAGAACTAGCCGATACGTGATCCAACACCGAGTCCCTGCTGGAGCATTGACCCACCGGGCACAGGTGAGCACCATGCGCTTGTGATCAGGCATCATCCTGCGATGGCACAGAGCCATCATGGCAGTTGAACCGCGGCACGATGTGCGTCCGCTGCGTGTGCGTCTGCGCGGCTACTTCCTTGCCGTCCCGATCGCCGCTGGGTGCGTGGTCATAGGTCACTGGTGGGTGCCTGAACCGTGGTCAGCGAGCATAGAGGCCATGCTCTTCGTGCTTGCGGTATCCGTGCTCTATGGCGAGATCCACGCCTGGCGACTCCGTCGTATCCACCGTATGCCGGATTGAGCGGAAAACAACGGGCAGCAACAGTGAGTGTTTAAGTGCGTGACAACGCCAACGCACAGCGGCGAACAACCGCAGACGTCTACGGACCGTCGCAGCAGGTGAGAGACATACCAGCCCAAGGTCAAGTGCCCAGCAAACTTCCTTCGGGACGAAGCGGTCGCTCCGTTAGGGTGCGCCGCATGTCCGACGCCCCGGCCTGTCCCGAGTGCAGCCAGCCCATGAAGTTTGGCGGCTTCGTCGTCTCCAGGAGGGAGGACGATGGTCGGCGGACCTGCCGGGCGTTGTGGAGGTGTAACGGTCGGCATGTCTGGTGGCGTTGGGCCGACCGGTCGGATGAGCCTTTGGAGGTTTGCCCGGTGCCGGAGCTGTTCCGCTGACATCCAACGCTGACATCAACGACCGCGGACGGCGGTGACACACGGCAACCACGTCTGGCACCAGTACACAAGGCGGGCCCCGACCAGGCCGAGGGAAGATCGAACTCCTAAAGCTGTGCTCACCTCGGCGCAGCAGCGCAGAGCCAGCCGGTGAGCGTGGAGAAGTCGGCGTTCATGAGGCCTTTGGTCGGGTCGACGCGATGAAGCAGTGATGGTCCAGGGTGGCTGGCGTCGACCCACAGGCGATCCATGGCACTGATCTCGTCATCGACCCAGAGGAACGGCCGACCGTCGGCCCACTCGACGAGGTGACGGGTCTTCCAATGCAATCCGCGCGGACCTTCGTCGGCACGGAAGTCCGGCCATTCCACGACGGGCAGCCTCGGCAACCCGATGCGTGGGGAGACAGTCTCATTCGCCTCCTCCATCCAGGTCGTCGCCCACACGAGATGGCAGCCCAGAGCCATGAGGCGTGCTCCGAGCCCAGGATCGAGCCGCTTCAACAGCGGGTTCCCCTGACCGGGAGACGTCGAGGAGTCGACGGCAGCGGTCTGTAGGTGACCGGACGACGATCCGAACGGGATGAGCGGACCGTCCATGTCGAGGAAGAGTAAGGGACGCTCCGTCACGCTCTTTCCAGCCCGCACGCGACTGCTTCGGGCAGCTCGGGGGTACCGGGTTCAGACTCCGTACGTGACCGTGCCGTACACGACGAAGGCAATGGCTGCCGTGACCAGACAGCCGAGACGGACGGTGGCCGTCACCAGACCGGTCCGGCGTCGGCGCTCCGAGCTGGACCGAACCATGAGAGTCGTGATGATGAGAGAGGTGACGAGGAGGGCCATGCCCCCGAAGAAGGGCACCGCCTCGGACACATGCCTGCCCATGGGCATGTCGTAGTCCTCGTCAAACGCGGGTATCAGCACACCGATTCCGGTCAGGGTCGTGGCTGACACAAGCGTACAGAGAGCGTCGATCACCAAGGTCGCTGTCCATTCGCTGCCGAGTGCAGGTGAAGGGTGGGGCGTTGATCGCATTGCTGTAACCAATTTTCGATAGGGCGAACGGATCGGCAACGAGCTCTGGTCCGCGCCCCAGGGCGGTTCCAGCAGCCGCTCGGTGACCGGTGCCGGTGCGGGCCCGATCAGACGGAACTCCTCGGCGTTCCACACACCGCTTCTGGCGGGTTCGTCATCCGCTTCCGTGTTGATCAGCGTTCCGGCCGGGCCCAGGAGGACGTCGGCGCCTCCCGTCGTGAAGCGCCCGGCTGTCATCGGGTCGCCGACGAGCACGGGCATGTGCTGCTCTTCGAAAGCCGGTGCCGGAATCACGGCGGGCACCTGGGCGGTCATCTCCGTATCTTCCTCGCCCGGGTCTCAAGCGGGCGGCGCGCATGGCCGGGAACGCGGTGCGACACGCTTCAGGCCGGTTCTGGTTGTGGTTCCGGATGCGGGGCCGGTGCGGCGCTCGGTTCCCAGGCCGTGGTGGTGCGTATGTAGCCGTGGATCACCGAGGCCATCGCCAGGATGAGCAGAGGTCCGGCCACCCATGGATGCTCGGCCATCGTCAGCGGCAGGAAGCGGTAGGACACCAGCAGCGCGGTGAAGACCGTCGCCCCGTGAGCGACCAGCCGGATCCCTGATCGATCCCAGCCACGGTCGTACGACCGCAGAGCCGCCTCGACCGTGAGTACGAACACCACGCCGGCGATGAGGTCCACGCCGTAGTGGTAGCCGAAGCCCAGCGTCGCGGTGAGTGTGGCTATCAGCCAGAACGTGCCGGCGTACCGCAGAACCCGGGGGCCCTTCCGGGAGTGGATGAAGATCGTGACAGCCCACGCCGTGTGCAGGCTGGGCATGCAGTTGCGTGGGGTGATCCCGTCGAACGGTATGGGGTGCGGGGTGGTGATCGGCGACAGCGTCCGGGGCCACAGGTCGGCCACCGCCCAGTGCGCGCTGGACGGAATGTCCGGCGACCACAGGCTGACCGTCGCCCAGTACTCGGTGCCGGTGCCGTAGGCGAAGATCGGTCCGACCACCGGGAAGATCATGTAGAAGGCCGGGCCGAGAAGGCCGACCACCAGGAAGGTGCGTA
This sequence comes from Streptomyces nodosus, assembly GCF_008704995.1. Classification (NCBI taxonomy): domain Bacteria; kingdom Bacillati; phylum Actinomycetota; class Actinomycetes; order Kitasatosporales; family Streptomycetaceae; genus Streptomyces; species Streptomyces nodosus. The sequence goes on along the minus strand of NZ_CP023747.1, from coordinate 3,552,177 downwards.
CCAGGTGATGGCCCGGGAAGCGGCGCTCGGCCGCCACGCCGCGCAGTTGGTACAGCGCGACGATCACTGCGGCCACCGCGAGTTGGCCGTAGACGATGTCGAGGAAGTTGAAGCCGACGGGGCCGGTGGCCGCGACGGCCCGGCCCACCAGCCACGACGGGTTGCCCAGCGCGTGATCGGCGGTCGCTACGTACTGGTCGAGCACCATGGGGCGGGTCTTCGAGGTGATGAGCAGCCAGGTGTCGCCGGTCTTGCGGCCGGCCACCAGCAGCAGGCCCAGGCCGACGCCCTTCAGCAGCAGGACGCGTTCCGAGCCGGTGCGGCGGGTGACAGCGATCACCCCACAGCCCAGAATCACCCACAATGCACCGTTCCCGAAGGGCTGGCCGTCGGTCGCCTGGGCGTCCACCGCCCACCGGACCAGTAAGAAGGCGAGGTCGATGGTGATCGCCGCACCCACCGCGATGAACCGTTGCCGCCAGGTGAGGACCACCATCATCAGCGCCAGGGCGGCATACAGCAGGCCGCCCGACTTCGGGGCGGCCACCACCTCTCGTACCTGGTTGGTGATCGGCCCCGGCAGACCGTAGCGACGCGCGGTGAACTCCAGTCCGATGAGGAATCCGAGGGCCACGACACCCGCCACGGCCCAGAGTCCCGCCCGTGACCGGGGCGGGTCCGACGGAGGCGTGCGCAGGGGCGGAGCGGTCATGTCGTCCGCGATCCCGATGCGTCTGTCAAAGCCCCGAGACACCTCATACCCCCTCGATCCGCCCCCTGCACGCCACTCGTGCCCCTTGGTGTGCCCTTCAGAGCGGACAGCCACGGTCGGTAGCGGTGCCCCAGGCCCCTCACGGGGAGGGAAGCACAGTGGATCTACGCAGGTCAATAGCTATGTAATCGGACAAGCGCCGTTTGCTGTCACCGGGCGGTGATCAGAGCTGTGTGATGATGCGCGAAAAATGAGCGGCCCTGGGGCGGGTCAGGAGTGAAAGAAGGGCGGGGCCCATCGTGGGCAAGGGCGGGGAGTCCATACCGGACGAGGAGTGGGAGCGCTTTCTCCGTGAGGCCGAGGCGGGGGCCGGGGGTGCGCCCGAGGAGCCGTCGGCGCGGGCCCGGATGGTGGCGCGGCGGCTGCGGGAGGAGTCCGGCCCTCCGGAACCGTGGCGGAGTCACCGGCCGGCCCGGCCGCGAGGAGGCAAGGGCTGGTACGTGATCGGTCTGCTGGTCGCGGCCGCCCTGCTGGTCGTGGCGCTGGATCCGGGGCGGGTGGCCGGATGGTTCGGAGGAGGGGGCGGCGAGAGTACGCCGCTTGCCGTGGAGTCGGAACGTCCGGACCAACCGCCGCCGACGGAAGCGGTGGCCCTGAAGCCGACCGTGGAGAAGCCGTTCAGGGGGTCGCCCGCGGCGCGGTGGAGCGACGGGACGGCCGGGATCGGTCTGCCCGAGGCGCGGGCGACCGGCTGGATGAGCAAGGAACAGGTCGCGCAGGCGCTGGAGAAGTCCCGGGACTTCCTCGCGGCGTCCAGCCTGGATCCCGGTGTGCTGCGCGGGGAGCGGCCGAAGAAGGCGATCGCGCTGATCAATCCTCATCAGCCGGACGTCCAGGGCTTTCTGACGACCGCGTTCCGCTCGCCCGGCCGGGAGAACGATCCGCTGCTGCTGTTCAGCCGCTTCGACAGCAGGAAGGTCCGGCTGGTCGGGGACGTGATCAAGGTGCGGGGGCGGATCACCTACCGAGAGGGCAAACGCGGTGCGGTCGAGGTGACCACCGATGTCACCTATGTGTATCCCGTGGTGCGCGCTGCCGCGGGAAGCGACGAGGTGGTGCGCACCATCGTGCGCCGTGAGGTCGTGATGAGCTGGGACGACCCGGCGGAGGTCGTCATCGATCCGGGTACGTTCTCCCTCGTCTTCTACACGATGGAATCCACCAACAGCGGCTGCGACACCTTCACCGGCTACCTCACCCCCGAGTTCGGCGCGGACCGCGCGACCACGCCCCCGGGAGACGGGCCCGAGGTCGACCCCTTCGACCGGAGCACATCGATGGAAGCGCGTACGCGGCAGTCCGGCGACTCGAAGTGCGGGACCGCCACACGGTCGTGAGCGGCAGTCAGGTAATCAGCGGCTCGTGGCGTACGGGCCCGGATCGTGGCGTAACGGGCCCGGGTGGCGGGACGCGGGGACGTGGGTGTTCTTGGGGATGGGGGAAAAGCGGATGGCGCGGGATGACGAGCGGGCTCTGGTCGACCGTCCGGGGTGGATGGTGCTCTGCCTCGTGTGGTCCGGATGGTCGGCCGCGAGCAGTGGCCTTTCGGTGTGGCGGCGCATCGGGTGGCTGGTGCTCTTCGTGGCCTGGGCGGTGCTCCTGGTGCGCCATGTGATCAGGTGGCGCCGGGGGCGTTCCTCCCCACCGTCCGGCCTCGACGGCTGAGCTTCCGGGCCGAGCCCGGCGGCGGTCAGAAACACACCGTCGGAAACGGCGGTCGGAAACGGCGGTCAGAAACATGAAGGGGCCCCGGCGCAGCGTGCTGCCGGGGCCCTTCGTCGTCGTGTTGCGGCGGGGGGGGGGCGTGCCGTCGGGCGCCGTCAGCCGCACTGGCAGGGCGCGCCCGACTGGCATCCGCATCCGCAGCCGGAGCCGCAACCGCACGCGCCGACCAGCGGGAGGCTTGTGATCTCGGCGGGCTGCTGGGTCTCGCGCTGCTGGGTGGGGTCGGGCGTGCTGGGGGTCTCGGCCATGGGTCCCTCCTCGACGAGACGGTGCTCCACCCATTGGACGCCCCCATGGGCGGGCGCATCAACGGCGCACGGATGCTCGCCCCTCACCCCGGATCGGGTTCCGCAAGCCCCCGGCAGCCCGGCGCCGGGTGCCTCCCTCGGGCCGGCGCTCCCCACGGGCACCCCGTGAACCGGGGTGGCCGGGGGAGCGGCGGGTCCGGTGGGTCAGGCGCCCTCGACGTTCGAAGCGGACTGGAGTTCGTCCGCGTGTTCGCCGGTCACCAGGAACACCACCCGCTTGGCCACGGCCACCGCATGGTCGGCGTAGCGCTCGTAGTAGCGGCCCAGCAGGGTGACGTCGACGGCGGTCTCGATGCCGTGCCTCCAGCGGTCGTCCATCAGGTGCTGGAAGAGGGTGCGGTGGAGCAGGTCCATCTCGTCGTCGTCCTGCTCCAGCTGGAGGGCCAGGTCGACGTCCTTGGTGATGATGACCTCCGCCGCCTTCGCCATCAGACGCTGGGCGAGCTGGCCCATCTCCAGGATGGTCGCGTGCAGGTCGTGCGGGACGGCGCGCTCGGGGAAGCGCAGTCGGCACAGTTTGGCGACATGCTGGGCCAGGTCGCCGGAGCGTTCGAGGTCGGCGCTCATCCGCAGGGACGTGACCACGATGCGCAGGTCGGTGGCCACCGGCTGCTGCCGGGCCAGGAGGGCTATCGCGCGCGCCTCCAGATCGTGCTGGAGATCGTCGACCTTCTGGTCGGCCTCGATCACGGCTTCCGCCAGCTTCAGATCGCCGTCGAGGATCGCCGTCGTGGCGCGCCCGATCGCCGACCCGACGAGCCGGGCCATGTCGACCAGGCCCTCGCCGATCGAGTCAAGTTCCTCGTGATACGCGTCCCGCATCAGGTGTCCCTCTCTTAGGTCTGCTTCGGGGGCCGGGGCCCGTCGTCACCATGGCGCACGCGGCGCCTACGCACCCCACGCTCCCACGTTCCGGCCCCTACGCGACCGTTTCCGGCATCCCAAATGAATCAGTACTGGCTCCAAGGTGAACTCTGGGCGACGAGTGTTCGAGGTCGCACTCCGATGGCTGTGGGCACGCGTCCGGACGTGCCTAACCTGGGTGCATGGACGTGAACGCGGCGGTCGCCGCAGCGGCAGCGATCGCCGGAGTTCTCACCGGCGTCATCGCGATGCTGGCGTTCCGCTGGAGCGAGCGCGACCAGAGACGCCCCACCCGCACCTCCCTGCACACCGACGCGGTGCTTCCGCCGGGCGTCGACACGGTGCTGTCCGTGCTGCGCTCCTCGGCCGTGGTCCTCGACGAGGCCGACGCCGTGGTCAAGGCCAGCTCGGCGGCGTACGCCCTCGGCCTGGTGCGCGGCGGCAAGCTGGCCGTCGAGCCGATGCTGCAGATGGCCCGCGACACCCGACGCGACGGCGAGATACGCCAGGTCGAACTGGATCTGCCGCGCCGCGGCACCGGGCGCGGCGAGGCCCTCGCCGTCTCCGCGCGGGTGGCGCCCCTCGGCTCCCGGCTGGTGCTGCTGCTCGTCGAGGACCTCACCGAGGCCCGTCGGATAGAGGCGGTGCGCCGCGACTTCGTGGCCAACGTCAGCCATGAGCTGAAGACTCCGGTGGGCGCCCTGTCGTTGCTCTCCGAGGCCGTGATGGACGCCTCCGACGACCCCGAGGCCGTGGAACGGTTCGCGGGCCGGATGCAGATCGAGGCGACCCGGCTGACCAATCTGGTGCAGGAGCTCATCGACCTGTCGCGGGTGCAGAACGACGATCCGCTGGAGGACGCCGAGCCCGTACGCATCGACGAACTCGTCGCCGAGGCCGTCGACCGCTGCCGCCACCAGGCCGGCACCAAGCAGATCACCATGGCCTCGAACGCGGGCCTGCCCGACGGAACCGATCAGGCCGGTGCCGGGCGACGCGTGGGCGGGGCCGACGGTCTGCGCGTGTGGGGCAACCGCGGCCAGCTGGCCGCAGCCCTCGGCAATCTCGTGGAGAACGCCGTCAACTACTCCCCCGCCCGCACCCGCGTCGGCATCGCCGCCCGCAGGGTGTCGGGACCCGGCGGGGATCTGATCGAGATCGCCGTGACCGACCAGGGCATCGGCATCTCCGACAAGGACAAGGAGCGCATCTTCGAGCGCTTCTACCGCGTCGACCCGGCCCGCTCCCGCGCGACAGGCGGTACCGGACTGGGTCTCGCGATCGTCAAACACGTGGTCGCCTCGCACGGCGGGGAGGTCACCGTGTGGAGTTCCGAAGGTCAGGGCTCCACGTTCACTCTGCGGCTGCCGGAGGCGGGTGCGGCCCGTGACCGTGCGACCGATCACCCGTCCGGCCTCGACGAAGAGGACGGCCGACCCGACGGGACGACCACCGTCTCATCCCCGTACGAACCGCTTCCCGCCCCGGAGGTCCTTCCGTGACCCGAGTGCTCGTCGTCGAGGACGAGGAGTCCTTCTCCGACGCCCTGTCCTACATGCTCCGCAAAGAGGGCTTCGAGGTCGCCATCGCGACCACCGGGCCCGACGGCCTGGACGAGTTCGAGCGCAACGGC